>NZ_QKZN01000003.1:0-629234 GCF_003254285.1 Cupriavidus phytorum | reverse complement strand
ACCGGCGAGCTGCCGCTGGGCTGGTACACCGGCCGCGACAGCCCCAACACGCGCCGCCTGGTGGTCGAGCATGGCGGCTTCCTGTACGACTCCGACTACTACGGCGACGACCTGCCGTTCTGGACCGAGGTGGAAGTCACCGGCGGCGAGAAGAAGCCGCACCTGGTGGTGCCGTACACGCTGGACTCGAACGACATGCGCTTCGCCACGCCGCAGGGCTTCAACACCGGCGAACAGTTCTTCCAGTACCTGAAGGATGCGTTCGACGTGCTGTATGAAGAAGGCGATCCCGCAGGAGAGGACAGCCCCAAGATGCTGTCGATCGGCATGCACTGCCGCCTGCTCGGCCGCCCGGGCCGCTTCCGCGCGCTGCAGCGCTTCCTCGACTACGTGCAGGGGCACGACAAGGTGTGGATCTGCCGCCGTGTCGATATCGCCCGGCACTGGGCCGCCACCCACCCCTACACTCCCCGGAATCAAGCATGAGCCAGACCTACACCATCGCCCAACTCAACACCATGCCGGTCGCGGAATTCGTGCAGGTGCTGGGCGGCATCTACGAACACTCGCCCTGGTTTGCCGAGACTGCCGCCGCGCAACGGCCCTTCGCCGATGGCGCCGCGCTGGCGCAGGCGCTGCGCCAGGCTGTCGATGAAGCCGGCGAGGCGGCGCAGCTGAAGCTGGTGCGTGCCCACCCGGAACTTGCCGGCAAGGCCGCCGTGCGCGGCGAGCTGACCGCCGAGTCGACGCGCGAGCAAAGCGGCGCCGGCCTGAACCAGTGCACGCCCGAGGAGTTCGACCGCCTGCAGTCGCTCAACGCCGCGTACAACCAGAAGTTCGGCTTCCCGTTCATCCTGGCGGTGCGCGGCTACGACCGCCACGGCATCATCGCCGAGTTCGCGCGCCGCATCGAAAACACGCCGCAGCAAGAGTTGCAAACTTGCATCAACCAGATCCATCGCATTGCACAGTTCCGTCTTGACGACTTAGTATCCGCCTGAGCAAAAAAGCGTCACCTGTATAACAAAAAACGCTGTACCCCGATGCCGCCGGCCTCCCCATGCAAGACCACACCGAGCCCCGGCCAGGCGGCACGAATAAAAGCACAAAGACATGATAAGAACCCGTCAGGGACCCAGTACACAACGTTCCAAGCAGGATCAAAACCACGGAGGTCTAACAATGCAGAAGCAGTACAAGCCGGCGCTCAAGCTGGCGGCGGTAGCGGCTACCCTTTTTTCCGGGGCGGCCATGGCCCAGTCCAGCGTCACGCTGTACGGCCAGGCTGACATGTTCGTCGGCGGCGTGAAGAGCCCGGGCTCGGGCGAGCGCGCCTGGGTAGCCAATTCGGGCGGCATGCAGACGTCTTACTGGGGCATCAAGGGCACCGAAGACCTGGGCGGCGGCACCAAGGCCATCTTCGACCTGAACGGTTTCTTCCGCACCGACGCCGGCCGCAGCGGCCGCTTCGAAGGCGACTCGATGTTCAGCCGCAACGCCTATGTCGGCCTGCAGAACGACAAGGCCGGCACCATCAAGCTGGGCCGCAACACCACGCCGTACTTCATCTCGACCATCCTGTTCAACCCGCTGGTCGACTCGTACGTGTTCTCGCCGACGATCTTCCACACCTACTTCGGCGCGGTCAGCGGCGCCGTCGCCGATCCCGGCATCATCGGCGATTCGGGCTGGAACAACTCGGTGGTGTACAGCACGCCGAACTTCGGCGGCCTGACCGCCAACTTCATCTACGGCTTCGGCGAGCAGCCGGGCGCCGCGGGCAAGCAGAAGTTCGGCGGCAACGTGCTGTACTTCAACGGCCCGTTCGCCGCGACCGTGGCCTACCAGCAGGTCCGCTTCAACAGCGTGCCGACCGACATGTCCGACATCGGCCTGTCGCGCCAGGACGCCGCGCAGATCGGCCTGTCCTATGACTTCAAGGTGGTCAAGCTGTTCGCGCAGGGCCAGTACATCAAGACCCGCGCCACCACCGCGCCGTCGGGCGACATCAAGCACATCGACGGCCAGTTCGGCGCCTCGGTGCCGATCGGCGCCGGCAACCTGCTGGCGTCGTACGCCTACGGCAAGGTCGACAACTCGCTGGGCGACTTCAAGCGCAATACCTTTGCCGTCGCCTACGACTACAACCTGTCCAAGCGCACCGACGTGTACGCCGCCTATTACTACGACAAGATCACCGGCATCGAGCACGGCGATACCTTCGGCGTGGGCGTGCGCCACAAGTTCTGATGCGCTGAGCGCGTCACCGCCAGCACTGGAGCCCGCCTTTCCGGCGGGCTTTTTCATTGGGCGGCAAGGCGCATCGTGCGTCACCGGCCGGGCGTGGCAATGCTGCGCTGCGCCATGCCGAACCCGGCCCCGCGCCAGATGGAAAGCTGCCGCTCCATAGGCGGATTCAATTGGCTTGGCCCCGGCGCGCTTCCTAGATTGGTGTTCCAAGCCTCATAAACCCATGACAGCGAGGTGACACATGCGGCGCTACGCGAAGACCCGGTCTGAACTGATGGCCATCCTGAACCAGTGCCTCGACAACAACCCCGAGTGCGGCGAATGCGAACTGCACGCGGTGCGAATGCACCAGCCTGACCATACCGGATGCAACTGGAGCGCCGAGGTCGATTTCCCGCAGGAGTCCGTCGACAACCTGGGCCACCAGCTCGCCGCGGCAAAATCAATTATCGTGGTCATGCGCGAGCAGTACAACGTGCTGCAATAAGCACCACCCCAACCGCCCCTGGCCGCGCGAATGCGGCGGGGCAACAAACAAAAAGGCCGGGTCATCGCGACCCGGCCTTTTGCATGGCGGACACTACGCAGCGGATCAGCGCACCGCGTTGCACTCGGCCACGGCAACGGCCGTCATATTGACGATCCGGCGCGTGGTGGCCTGCGGGTTCAGGATGTGCACCGGCTTGGCCGCGCCCAGCAGGATCGGGCCCACCGTCACGCCCTGGCCGCCCGTGATCTTGAGCAGGTTGAAGGCAATGTTGGCGGCGTCCAGCGTCGGCATCACCAGCAGGTTGGCGCTGCCGGCCAGCTTGGTCGACGGCAGGAAGTGGCGGCGCACGTCCTCGACCAGCGCGGCATCGCCCTGCATCTCGCCTTCGACTTCCAGGTGCGGCGCCTCGCGCGCGAGGATCTGCGCGGCCTCGCGCATCTTGCGCGCCGACGGGCGCGTCGACGAGCCGAACATCGAGTGCGACATCAGCGCCACCTTGGGCTGCAGGCCGAAGCGCGCGATCTCTTCCGCGGCCAGCTGGGTGATGGCCGCCAGCTGTTCCGCGCTGGGGTCGTCGTTGACGAAGGTGTCGGTGATGAACAGCGTGTACTTCTCCAGCATCAGCGCGTTCATCGCGGCGAACACATGCGCGCCCGGCGCCAGGCCGATCACGTCGCGCACGTGCTCGAGGTGGGCCTCGAAGCGGCCCACCGTGCCGCACAGCAGCGCGTCGGCGTCGCCCATGTGCATCAGCATGGTGCCGATCAGCGTATTGGAGCGGCGCAGCGCCACCTTGGCCATGTCCGGGGTCACGCCGTCGCGGCCGCGCAGCGCGTGGTAGGCCTCGTGGTAGGCGCGGTAGCGCGGATCGTCCTCGGGGTTGATCAGCTCGAAGTCCACGCCCGGCTTCAGGCGCAGGCCGGCCTTGTCGATGCGCATCTGGATCACGTGCGGGCGGCCGATCAGGATCGGACGCGCCAGGCCTTCGTCGACCACCGACTGCACCGCGCGCAGCACGCGCTCTTCCTCGCCCTCGGCATAGGCCACGCGCTTGGGCGCGGCCTTGGCGGCCGAGAACACCGGCTTCATGATCAGGCCGGTATGGTAGACGTAGGTCGACAGCTGCTGGCGGTACGCTTCCAAGTCCTTGATCGGCCGCGTGGCCACGCCGGACTCTTCGGCGGCCTTGGCCACCGCCGGTGCGATCTTCTCGATCAGGCGCTGGTCGAACGGCGTCGGGATGATGTAGTCGGGGCCGAACTTCAGCTCGCGGCCACCGTAGGCCGCGGCCACGGCATCGTTCAGCTCGGCCTCGGCCAGCTCGGCGATGGCCTTGACGCAGGCCAGCTTCATCGCTTCCGTGATCTTGGTGGCGCCGCAATCGAGCGCGCCGCGGAAGATGTACGGGAAGCACAGCACGTTGTTGACCTGGTTCGGGTAGTCCGAACGGCCGGTGGCGATGATGCAGTCGGGGCGCGCGGCCTTGGCGACTTCCGGTCGGATCTCGGGCTCGGGGTTGGCCAGCGCCAGGATGATGGGCTGGTCGGCCATGGTCTTGACCATCTCGGCGGTCAGCACGCCGGCGGTCGAGCAGCCCAGGAAGACGTCGGCGCCCTTGACGATGTCGGCCAGCGTGCGCGCCGAGGTGTCTTGCGCGTAGCGGGCCTTGTTGGCTTCCATGCTGGCGTCGCGGCCAACGTAGATCACGCCCTTCGAGTCCACCACCGAGATGTTCTCGCGCGTCACGCCGAGGCTCACCATCGTGTCGAGGCATGCAATCGCAGCCGCGCCGGCGCCCGATACGGCGACCTTCACCTTGGCAATGTCCTTGCCCACGATCTTCAGGCCGTTCAGCAGCGCTGCAGTCGAAATGATCGCGGTACCGTGCTGGTCGTCATGGAACACCGGAATATTCATGCGCTCGCGCAGCTTCTGCTCGATGTAGAAGCACTCCGGCGCCTTGATGTCTTCCAGGTTCACGCCGCCCAGCGTGGGCTCGAGCGCGGCGACGATCTCGACGATCTTGTCCGGGTCGCGCGCGTCGAGCTCGATGTCGAACACGTCGATGCCGGCGAACTTCTTGAACAGGCAGCCCTTGCCCTCCATCACCGGCTTGCCGGCCAGCGGGCCGATGTCGCCCAGGCCCAGCACCGCGGTGCCGTTGGTGACCACGGCCACCAGGTTGGCGCGCGAGGTGTACTCGGCGGCAGTGGCGGGATCCTTGGCGATTTCCTCGCAGGCGTAGGCTACGCCCGGCGAATAGGCCAGCGACAGGTCGCGCTGGTTGGACAGCGCCTTGGTCGCGGTGACCTGGATCTTGCCCTTGGTCGGGCTGCGGTGGTATTCCAGCGCGGCGAGGCGCAGCTGCGCTTCAGGACTGTTCGGGGCATGTTGCGGTGCATCACCGCCGTTCTTGCTGCTCATTGGCTCGTCCGGAAAATGGCCCGGACCGGAAGCGCCCCTCTCCCGCCATGGTTCGGCCCGGCTCAAGCGACAAGCCGGCAGCGAAGGACAAGCTCTGGCAGCGAAACTGACGACTCCGGCAGCCAGGCCGGAAAAATCGAGCAGCTATTCTAGCCCACGCGCCCGCGCAAAGTACCACCGCGGCACGCCTGCGGGCGGCATTTTGCGCGGATTCTGGCCGTTAAACAGCTTTTACCATTGGGTATGCAATGGCGGTGCAGAAGCATGCTCCTGCATGCATCCGCACGCATTGCACTGCCGGGCCTGGGACGGCCGGTGGCAGCTGATGGCGGTCGCGCTACTTAGCGTTCTTCTCCACCTCCAGCGTCACCCGGCGCGGACGGCCGCTGTCGGACGGGAAGTCGGTGAAGGCGCTGCGGATCAGGTACGGCATCATCGCCGGCAAGCTGCCGTTCTCGGCCTGGTTCTGCGCGGTGACCTGCCAGACCCGCTTGCCGCTGGCCGCGTCCTTGAAATACACCCGCAGGCTGGAGAACGTCACCGGCACGTCGCGCACCACCGTCTGCGGCGGCCAGTAGCCCGGACCCCACGGTCCCCATGGCCCCCACGGCCGGTAGTAGCCCGGTCCCCAGTACGGACCCCAATACGGGCCCCACGGGCCGTACCACGGGTCCGGGTAGACCGTCTCGGCGACGCGCACCAGCCCCGGCGCCGAGTCATAGTCCATGCTGACCAGATAGCGCGCCTGCCGGGCCGGCACCTGCTCGAAGCCGACGCCCGCCAGCGCCGCCGCCAGCCACTGCTCATAGGTCTGCCGGTCGAGCTGGGCCGCCTGCTCGGCGCTGCGCTCGAAACTGTAGGTGCGCGGCGCGTCGTTCTGCCAGCCGGGCTGGCGGAACGACGTGACATCCGTGGTCACGGTGCTGGCGCACCCCGTCAGCAGCAGCGCCGCCAGCACTGCCAGCGCGCCCCACATCCCGCGCAGCCCGGGCCACCGGCCCGCTGCCCCTTGATTGCCGACACCGCCTGCGCGCTGCCACATAGTGCTACCTCGCTCTTCTGTCTGCTGAAACCCTGCGTGTCTCTGAGACCACGCCGGCGCCGGGGAATTCCCCTGCACCGCTTGGTGCGGCGCCCGCCAGACCGCGCCCCGACCCCTTGGCTACAATGAGGACTTCAGCGCCATGCTTTGCCTGCACGCGCGTGGCCGCTCCCGGCCGTCCCTTTTCCTAACGGTCTTCCGAAGACAGGATCCCTCCATGCTGCGCACCGACACGCCCGTTACCGTCTATCGCAAGGACTATACCCCGCCGCCGTTCGCCATCGACCACGCCGCGCTGGTGCTCGAGCTCGACCCCCAGCGCACCGTGGTCACCAGCACGCTGCGCTTCGCGCGCACGGCCGGCGCCCCCGACGCGCCGCTGGTGCTGGCCGGCGAAGAGCTCGAACTGATCGGCGTCAGCCTGGACGGCAAGCCGGTGGCCAACGCCACCCAGGACGGCGGCACGCTGACGCTGCCCGGCCTGCCGGCGCAGGGCACGCTGGAAATCACCACCGCGTGCCAGCCCGCGGCCAACACCACGCTGTCGGGCCTCTATGTCTCCAATGGCAACTTCTTCACCCAGTGCGAGGCCGAGGGCTTCCGCCGCATCACCTATTTCCTCGACCGCCCCGACGTGATGGCGACCTACCGCGTCACGCTGCGCGCCGACCGCGCCGCCTATCCGGTGCTGCTGTCCAACGGCAACCTGGTGAGCCAGCGCGAACTGCCCGATGGCCGCCACGAGGCCGTGTGGGAAGACCCGTTCCCCAAGCCGTCGTACCTGTTCGCGCTGGTAGCGGGCAAGCTCCAATGCATCGAGCAACGGATCCAGTCCGCCTCCGGCAAGGACAAGCTGCTGCAAGTGTGGGTCGAGCCGCGCGACCTCGACAAGACCCGCCACGCGATGGATTCGCTGGTCCATTCGATCCGCTGGGACGAGCAGCGCTTCGGACTGGAGCTCGATCTCGACCGCTTCATGATCGTCGCCGTCGGCGACTTCAACATGGGCGCGATGGAGAACAAGGGCCTGAACATCTTCAACACCAAGTACGTGCTGGCCAACGCGGAAACTGCCACCGACACGGACTTCGCCAATATCGAGGCGGTGGTCGGCCACGAGTACTTCCACAACTGGACCGGCAACCGCGTGACCTGCCGCGACTGGTTTCAGCTGTCGCTGAAGGAGGGCCTGACGGTATTCCGCGACCAGGAATTCTCGGCCGACATGATGGGCTCGGAATCGGGCCGCGCGGTCAAGCGCATCGAGGACGTGCGCGTGCTGCGCCAGGTGCAGTTCCCCGAGGACGCCGGCCCCATGGCGCATCCGGTGCGCCCCGACAGCTACGAAGAGATCAACAACTTCTACACCGTCACGGTGTACGAGAAAGGCGCCGAGGTCGTGCGCATGTACCAGACCCTGCTGGGCCGCGAAGGCTTCCGCAAGGGCATGGACCTGTACTTCCAGCGCCATGACGGCCAGGCCGTGACGTGCGACGACTTCCGCGCCGCCATGGCCGATGCCAATGGCCGCGACCTGAGCCAGTTCGGGCTGTGGTACAGCCAGGCCGGCACGCCGGTGGTAACCGCGCGCACCGCGTGGAACGGCGACGACGGCAGCCTGACGCTGACGCTGTCGCAGCGCTGCCCCAAGGTCGGCATCGAGACCCGCGCCGGCACGCCCGACAAGCAGCCCTTCCATATCCCGTTCGCGCTCGGCCTGCTGGGCGCCGACGGCAACGACCTGCCGCTGCAGCTGGAAGGCGAAAGCGCGCCCGCCGGCACCACGCGCGTGCTCGACTTCACGCAGGCCGAGCAGAGCTTCCGCTTCATCAACCTGCCGCGCGGCACCGAGGCCCCGCTGCCGTCGCTGCTGCGCAATTTCTCCGCGCCGGTGATCGTTGATGCCGAGTACACCGACGCGCAGCTGACCTTCCAGCTGTCTCACGACAGCGACGCCTTCAACCGCTGGGAAGCCGGCCAGCGCCTGGCCACGCGCGCGCTGCTGCAGCTGGTGGCCGACGTGCAGGCCGGGCGCGAGCTCAGGCTCGATCCCGCGCTGGTGCGCGCCATGCGCGCGGTGCTGACCGACGACACGCTCAACCCCGCCTTCCGCGAGCAGGCCCTGGTGTTGCCGGCCGAGGCCTACCTGGCCGAGCGCATGGGCGTGGCCGATCCCGCCGCCATCCACCGCGCCCGCCAGTTCATGCGCGAAGGCCTGGCGCGCGCGCTGCAGGCGGACTGGCTGGCCGCCTACGAAGCCAATGCCACGCCGGGCCCGTATTCGCCCGATGCCGCCTCGGCGGCGAAGCGCGCGCTGCGCAACCTCGCGCTCGGCTACCTCGCCGACAGCGGCGACCCCGCGATGCAGGCGCTGGCCGACCAGCAATACCAGAATGCCGACAACATGACCGACCGCTTCGCCGCGCTGTCGGCGCTGGTCAACAGCTTCGCCCCCGGCCGCGAGCATGCGCTGGCGGACTTCTACCAGCGCTTCGAAGACGACGCGCTGGTGATCGACAAGTGGTTCTCGCTGCAAGGCATGCAGCGCGGCAGCGTCGGCCCGCAGCCCGGTGGCCCGCACGCCGGCAAGCGCACCATCGACACCGTGCGCGCACTGATGGAGCATCCCGCCTTCAACCTGCGCAACCCCAACCGCGCGCGCTCGCTGATCTTCAGCTTCTGCTCCGGCAACCCGGCACAGTTCCACGCCGAAGACGGCTCGGGCTACCGCTTCTGGGCCGACCAGGTGCTGGCACTGGACGCCATCAACCCGCAGGTGGCGGCGCGCCTGGCGCGGGTGATGGACCGCTGGCAGAAGTACGAACTGGCGTTGCGCGACCGCATGCGCGCCGAGCTGGAACGCGTCGCCGCCTGCAGCACGCTGTCGCGCGACGTGCGCGAGATCGTCGGCAAGGCGCTGGCAGGCTGAGCGCGACCGGCCCACGCCCCCCGATGCCCGGCCCCGGCGCGGCCGGGCATGTAGAATTGCGGCCATCCAAGGAGAACCAACCATGACTCGCATCAGCCTGACCCGCTACCTGGTCGAGGAACAGCGCAAGCACAACACCATCCAGCCCGAACTGCGGCTGCTGATCGAAGTGGTCGCGCGCGCCTGCAAGGCCATTTCCAACGCCGTCAGCAAGGGCGCCCTCGCCGGCGTGCTGGGCTCGGCCGGCACCGGCAACGTCCAGGGTGAAACCCAGCAGAAGCTGGACGTGATCGCCAACGAAGTGCTGCTCGACGCCAACGAATGGGGCGGCCACCTGGCCGCGATGGCGTCGGAAGAAATGGAATCGTTCTACGAGATTCCCAACCGCTACCCGAAGGGCGAATACCTGCTGATGTTCGACCCGCTCGACGGCTCGTCGAACATCGACGTCAACGTCTCGATCGGCACCATCTTCTCGGTGCTGCACATGCCCAAGCCCGGCCAGACCGTGACCGAGGCCGACTTCCTGCAGCCCGGCACGCACCAGGTCGCCGCCGGCTACGCCGTGTACGGCCCGCAGACCACGCTGGTGCTGACGGTCGGCAACGGCGTGCACATGTTCACGCTGGACCGCGAGGCCGGCAGCTTCGTGCTGACCCAGTCCAACGTCACGATTCCGGAAGACACCAAGGAATTCGCCATCAACATGTCGAACATGCGCCACTGGGCCCCGCCGGTGCGCAAGTACATCGACGAGTGCCTGGCCGGCGACGAAGGCCCGCGCGGCAAGAACTTCAACATGCGCTGGGTGGCATCGATGGTCGCCGACGTGCACCGCATCCTGACCCGCGGCGGCATCTTCATGTACCCGTGGGACAAGCGCGAGCCGGAAAAGCCCGGCAAGCTGCGCCTGATGTACGAAGCCAACCCGATGGCGATGCTGGTCGAGCAGGCCGGCGGCGCCGCCACCAACGGCGAGCAGCGCATCCTCGACGTGCAGCCGACCAAGCTGCACCAGCGCGTCTCGGTGATCCTGGGCTCGAAGAACGAGGTGGAGCGCGTCACGCGCTACCACCAGGAAGCGCAAGCCAAGGCCTGATCGCGGCCGGACTTGCCTGAAACGGGGCGCGCCGCGCCCCGTTTTTCGTGCCGGCGCCGGATGGCATCGGCGACACAAAGGGCTTCACAAGGCCGGAAAACGCTGCTACTATTGCGGGCTGTTCCAGATCGCCGGAACATGTTGCCGAAGTAGCTCAGTCGGTAGAGCAGCTCATTCGTAATGAGAAGGTCGGGGGTTCGATTCCTCTCTTCGGCACCAAAGCCAATACCGGCGCGGTTTTCCGGTTCGTCACACCTTACAACGAATGAGGTGCTCCATGACGATCCAGACTTCCACCCCAAGCCGTAATGTTGTGCTGCCGGCTGCCCATCCGGCATACCCCACCGCCAAGGTGCGCGCCCTGCGCGATGCGCCTTCGCGCCAACGCCTGACCGTCCGCGAACTTGCGGACGCGTATATGGCTGCCTACACCGGTCGTGACGCGACCCGCGCCCCCGTACTTGCCCGCTGGACCAGCTACCTTGGCGACGAAATTGCATCCGAACTGGATGCCGACGTTATCCACAATGTGCTGGACGACATCGCCGCCACCCCGGTGATGAAATACCTTGGTAAGCACGACGACGGCACACCCAGGTACAAGGAATGCGGCTTGCCCAAGCCCGCCACCATCAACCGGGCCAAGGTCGTGTTATCCGCCCTGCTGACGTGGGCACAACAGCGCCGCATGATGCCACGCGGCTGGACCAACCCATGCCGTGAAATCCCCGGCCTGCCCACCAACAACGCACGCACCCGGTTCCTGTCCGACGACGAACGCCGCCGCTTGCTAGCCCTGTGCCGCACTTCAACATGGCCGCGTCTCTATCTGCTGGTCCTGCTGGCGCTGACCACGGGCGCGCGCAAATCCGAAATGCTCAACCTGCGCTATCGGGACTTGGACTTGGAGGCCGGCACCGCGCACTTACACGCGACCAAAAACGGGGACCAACGCGTCTTGCCGCTCGTGCCTGCTGTCGTCACGGAAATTAAACGCTTCGGCAAGGGCAAGCCGGATGCCTTCCTGTTCCCCGCGACTACGGCGGACGGCGCCAAGCCGTTTCAGCCAACCAAGGCATGGGCCGTGGCTATCCAAGCCGCGCGAATCGAAAACTTCCGCTTTCACGACCTGCGCCATTCCTGCGCGTCGTATCTGGCGCAGTCCGGCGCATCGCTACTGGAGATTGCAGACGTGCTGGGACACAAGACCTTGGACGTGACGCGCAGGTACAGCCACTTGACCACGGACACGAAAGCCGCGCTTGTCGGCCGGGTTCTCGGAAATATCGCATGAAATCAGACAAGCCAAGACGCGGGGCAGACGGGCATTATTTGCTTGCTTCCGTGATGGCGGATGACTCTGCGCAGGTATTGGGCCAACCGCTTGACGTGATGCGCAGACAGCTGGAGCGCGAACAGATTGCGGGTTGTTTGAATGCCCTTGGCCTGCCCAACAGTCCGGCCAACCGCGAACGAATCCGCAACGCAATCGGTGAGCCGCTGCGCCGGTTTTTTGACGGCGCTGGCGGCGAGTTGATGCGGCAGGCAATGGATAAGCGCGTGGACGCGACCAGAACGCGAAACGGTAAGGCTTCTGACGAGGACGAGAAGCGCGCCGTTGCCAGTCTGTTCGACCGGCTATATGACCATGAGACGCGTATTACACCCGGCAGAAAGCCAAAGGTAACTGTGCTGTATGCCGATGTTATTGCGCAGCATGACCCGC
Source organism: Cupriavidus phytorum (assembly GCF_003254285.1). NCBI lineage: Bacteria > Pseudomonadati > Pseudomonadota > Betaproteobacteria > Burkholderiales > Burkholderiaceae > Cupriavidus > Cupriavidus phytorum. The sequence continues at coordinate 617,274 of NZ_QKZN01000003.1, read as the reverse complement.
CGCGCGCCCTTACATTCATCAAGGGGGCGGTGGCAGCCTACAGCAAACGTCACCGCCCCCGCAAAAAAGTGAACACGGGCAAGTAATTATCGAGGTCACCCCATTGTGGTGACCTTTTTTGTTTCCTTTGATGGATTGCAGGCGCACCGGGCCGCGCCGGTATTGGCAACCAACAGGGACATAGACCATGGAGAACAACAGCAAGACAGCACCACCCCCGCAAGTCCAGCCGGTCATGGGCGAAGGCGAAACATGGCGAAACACCACGGGGGCAGTCCTCTTTGCGTCCGATCACGGATTGGAATGGCACCTTCGGGACCGCGAATTCCGTGCCGAACTACTGCAACAGGGACTGATTTTTCGCATTCGCCAAAAATACGTTACGACTGACCCTGCCGGGCTGTATGCCGCCATCGTGTCACAGATGCGCCGGCGCTCACAGCAACATGCCACACGCGAAGCCGCCTATCGCGCAGCGCGCGAACAGCCCTCTGCGTAACGACACCCCACGCTGAAGCGCGACATAGACCGCGCCAGCGCAGCATCACCAATAAGAGGAACGAACCATCCCCAAGGACGACCCGCCCGGCATTGGCCGGGCGGGATGAGCGGAGCTTTGTCCAAATACTCATAGGAGTTGGTTATGCCGCTTGGTGACGTTCTAGATGCGGAAAATTTGGTCGGCGCTGAATGGCGCAACTGCTGCGAGATTGAAGCACGGTGCCCATGCTGCGGCCGCGCCCTACTGATCCGAACCAACAGCGCGGCGCAAGTGGATTTTCGCTGCATGACCAACCGGCCATGCCAGCCGTCGGACATTCTGCACGCGCTTGGGTTGACCCATGCCGCACTGCTGCCGACCGTTGGCAAGTATCGGCCGCTGCCATGGGGTTGGTGGCGGAATCGACCACGCTATGCCGGTGGCCCAGTCCAGCCCGTAGGGGAACAGTGATGAACTACTTCATGTGGTTCCACCGGGACTATGCAGCCGACACGCGCGGCCTGTCTTGGACCGAAGACCTTGCACTAAGACGCCTACTAGAAATTCACTACGACGCTGAGCATCCCTTGGAGCCGGACATACGTAGTCTGTGCAAGCGCATCGGCGCCACCACCAAATTACAGCGCCGGGCGGTGGCCGATGTCCTCGACCGGTACTTCGTCCAGACGCCCGAAGGATGGGTGAATCATCGTGTCGTCCAGCAGATCGAAACGCAGCGCGCGTACCGAGAAACCAAGCGGGCAAACGGAATGAAGGGTGGCCGGCCACGCAAGGAAAAAAACCTACCGGTTTCCAAAGGTGGCAACACCGACCGCGCGACCGGAAAAGCTACCGGTTTTGACGGGACTGGGTTTGATGGAAACCTACAGGAAACCTATAGCTTTCCGACAAAAAAACCTACAGCAAAGCCAACTACAAACTACAAACAAAACAATAGGGTTACAGATACGTCTGTAGTCGCGCGCGAGCATTTGACCGTCGCGCATTCCACGTCCTCGCCCTCCGCTGTCGCGTCAGCCGATGAAGCGAAAAGCCGGCTTGCAGGAACGGGTTCGCCAGCCACCGCGCAACAGGCGACCGCACCGGACGACCAAACGCCGGACCCGGCCGGCATGGTGGGGTGATGCTGTGCCCGACCAGCTGCCCCAACTCGAAGACGTGCGCCTGTGGCTGTCGCAATGCAAGCAATGGGCCGCCGAACTGGCCGACCTCGAATCATGGCCGGCAGACCTACGCGCGGACATTCTCGACCGCCTACGCCGGGCACCTGCTGTTTCCCTGCAAGCCCAAGCCGAACATTTCCGGGTGCGCACCAACGAAGCGAGGGCGCATCTTGGGATCGTTCCCGACGTCCGCCGCCTGGAACGCGCAACACCACCAGCACCAACGGCACCACAGCCGAAGTGGAAGCGTGAGTGGCAAGCGACCCGAGGCATCGCCAAGGCGCTGCCGGATACCGCGACACCAGCGAAACGGCGCAAGCGTGGAACACGCAAGTCCTTGTCCGACTTTCCCGAAGACCGGGCGAGATATGAGCGCCTTGTAGCAGGCGAAGCCAACCAACCCCCAAAGGAAAACCATCGATGACCAACGAAAGCAAGATCGCCGCTGCACGCACTGCGCGGCTGGCACAGACCCAGTCTATTGCCCGGTCGCTACTGGCCCGCTGCTATGACGGCACCGCCAGCCCCCGGCAGGCCATCAAGGCGTTTTGCATTGCCTGCGTTGGCGAGCGCCGTAAGGACGTCGCCAACTGCACCTGCTACGCCTGCCCGCTTTACCGGTATCGCCCCGCTTTCTCTACAGACGCGCGAGGGAGCGAGCTAGACGCGCAAGAATCGTCCGAATCGACCCGGGACATGGTGGAGGACCACCCCGACCAAAAAAAAGATTCTGGAACGCTAGATCGCCCGCTAGGGGGCTGATTCGCCAAACACGATTCCACCGCCTACGGTGGATCACAACAGCGGAGGACATGGGCATGGCACAAACCACACCGCCCGCCTTTGGCGGTTTATCCCAACAGGACTTGGATTGGCTGGCCGTCTTCAAGTCAGCCAACCCGGTGCAGGCGGCGGACCTTGCGGCCGCGTTTGACATGGCCTGCAACGTGCTGCGTGAACGCGGGTACACCTGCGCCACCGATGACCGGGCCGACAAACTGCGCGGCGCGCTGGCCCGCTATGTCACGGAGTCACAGCGATGACAGGTGTTCATGACGAAGCGCCACCACGCATCGTGGTCTATCCCTGTGGACGTGACGCTTTCTGGCTGCATGTTGAAGCCGGGCGCTATCGATGGGACACGGAAGCACTGACCGAACAACAGTTAATGGCCATTGCACCTATGGCCGGCATGGCGCTGTTCTCCGAAGGCTGCATGCCGTGTCCTGTGGAAGTGCTGATGCCGGAAGACTTCGCGGACGTGGCGATAGAAATGCAGTTTCGTATCGGCGTGGCAGTGCGCGCCGGCTTTGACCAAGCATGCCGCGAGGCCAAGCAATAAGACCACAACCAATTTGTGGAGTAACTAAAAATGCAAGTGACCGCAATCAAAGGCCAAAATCGTTGCCCTATTGCCACCATTGCCGCCGCGTATCTTCGTAGCTTTGCGACCGGGCGCGACGCAACCCAACTACTCAAGGACAACCGGGGCGCGTTGGACTTCATGAAGGCCGTGCAAGGGCCGGCGGATACGCAGAACCCGGAATGGGCCGGCGCACTGGTACAACCGACAGTGACCGCCTTCGTGCAGGAACTGCCGGCCAGCGTGTTGGGGCCGCTGACCGCCTACGCCATGCGCATGGATGCGTCGCAGCGCATTCAGGTGCCGGCGCGCGTATCCGGCGCACCGAATGCCGGGTTCGTTGCCGAGGGGGCGCCGGTCCCAGTAATTTCCGGCAACGTGGGCACCGGGCCGGTGCTGACCAACGGGAAACTTTCCGTTATCGTGCCCGCCACCATGGAACTGGCCGCCAATCCGAATGCTGGCCCGGTGCTGGAAACGCTGGTGCGTGAATCGGTGTCCGCTGGCGCTGATGCGGTGCTGCTGGGCAATGCCCCGGGGACTGACTTCCAACCCCCGGGGTTGCTGGCTGGCGTGACACCGATTGTTGGCACTGGCGATGCCGTGGCCGACATCAAATCGTTGGTGGAAGCTGTGCCCAACCTTGTGCGCCCGGTGTTCGTCATGAACCAATCGCAGTACATAGGCGCGACCGCCGCCAATCTTGTGGCCGCAGACGGAACAATTGCCAAGGCGCCCACCGTTGTATCAGCACACGTTGAAACGGGCGCGGTGATGCTGATCGATGCGCAGGACTTCGTGGTTTCCACCGGCGCGGGCGTTCGATTCGAACGCACCGAGCAAGCCGTTTTGCATATGGACAACGAACCGGCCGCCATCGCGGACAACGCCGGGGCCATTGCTCACCCGGTGCAAAGTCTTTGGCAACACTACCTTGTTGCCATGCGCGCGACGTTGCCCATCACGTGGGCGTTGCGCGATACCGGCCGCGTGGCCGTCGTTACCGGCGCAACGTGGTGATGCCATGGGCATGAACGTGAAGCCGTGGGCGGACTGATGGCCGCCTACGCTGAACGCTTGCGCGAATGCGAAGCACAACAGCGCGTCATGGCCGAACTTATCGCCAAGCAAGGCGCCGCGTTGCGCGAGTTGGGCCGCCACGTGTCCGAACTGGTGAACACGATACAGGCCGCAGCGCAACGCAATGCCGCCGAACTCGCCGAATAAAGGGGTACGAAAAATGTCCTTCGAAACTGACACTTTTAAAACTGACAAGATTCTTTCCGGCCTGACGGCAAAACAATGGCGTGCCTTGGGGCCGCTGATTGACGTATTAGTGGAACGCTTCATGGACACCGAAGACCGCATTGACGCACTGGAAGCGGCCGCAGGCATCAAAGCCGTCAAGCCGCGCGTGCGGGCCATGGGCGTGGCCAGCGTACCTACACCACCAGACCGGGATGCCCTGCTAGCGAAAATCCGGGGCACGCTTGCCGCTGTACCGGTGGAGTCCTGAACCATGATGCGCCGCCACCATAGCGCATTCCAATGGCGCGAATACACCGAACGCGCCCCGGGCTTGTATGTCTGCGTTGGCCACTGGTACGGCGGCGAAGGCTTCGCCCTGTCGTCAGAACGCAGGATCACGACAGCGGCGCGGCCCGGCCGGGTGCAATGCGTGCGCGGTGCTGATGCCGGCGAACTGCTGGCCGCCGTTGCTGCGCTGGCCCAAGACATCGCCGCCGACCCTCCGCCATCCCTTCGCATCGTGACATGCGACAACCTGGACAACGGTGTGACGGCGCGCGCCGTGCTGCTGTTGCTGGCCGCCATGCAATCCGATGACGAACAACAGGAGGCCGCCTGACCATGACACCCGATGCCGATTTCTACGGGTCCGACGCGTGGCGCCGAGTGCGGCGCGCCGTCATGAGGCGCGATGGGTTCACCTGTTGCCGGTGTGGCGCGGACGTGAGGCACACCGGCTGCCGGCTCGCTCACATCAAGCCGCGCGCCACCCACCCGGAACTAGGGTTGGTCATGTCCAACCTGCGGTTGCTGTGCTGGCACTGCTACAGCACGACCAAGCGCCCGGCCGATGTTGCGACCCATGCGGCTCCCGCTTGAATGCCGCGCCGTGGCGTTGCGAAGTCGGCGTGCAAGCCCCCCCCGACATCCACCGCAGCAGAAAAATTGCCTACAGCGCGTTTAAACGCGTCTGGCGCGCGAGCACCGGGCGCGGCCGGGCCGGGGGGGGCGGTGTCGAAACCGCCACAAAAACGCGCGAGCGGGCCTCGCTGCGCCACGCCAATGTGACCCCCGCGTAACGCCAATTATGGGGGAGTTTTCTACACCCATCTATCGCCTACCATCCACCGATAGGGACTAACCTATCGGCCACCGCTGGCCGTTTCCATGGGGTGGATATGGCAGACGATGCCTTGACGATGCCGCGTGACCTAAGCCCGGACGCGCGTATGGAATGGGGCAACATCATGGGCACGGTGCGGCCGGGCACGTACCGCGCGGCTGACGTGCCGGCCTTACGCTTGTACGTGGACACGCTGGTGGACCTGCGCCGCGTGGAACGCGAAGTGCAGGCGCTGCGCGCGGTGGCCGACAAGAACCCCACCCAAGGCAACGTCCGGCGCCTGCACCAGCGCGAGCGCGCACTAAACGCGACACGCAAACAGGTGTCCACGCAGCAAAGCCGCTTGCGCTTGGTGCCGTCCGCCCGCCGCGATGGGAAACAGGCGGACCACACGTTAAAGGGTGGATTCGCTTACAACTCGGACGGATCGGCCATCAAGCCATCGTGGTGGCCGGAAGGGAAGCCCTTCAATGCGCGGCCGGGTATCAAAGATTGCGACCGGGGCACGCCGGACGAAGACTTGGCCCTATTCGGAGACACCGAAACGCAAGTGGCCTTGTTTGGATGCGAGTCACCGCACAGCCTGTCCGTGCATCCTGCCGGCACCCCGTTCGTGGACTGGCAGGCGGACGCCAAGCGCGACGAACGCAACCGCCGCGAACGCGAGCGGCGCGCGCAAGCCCGCGCCGAAAGAATGGCCTTCGCACTGGCGCCGCGCCCTGTAGGCCGACCGTGCAAGGTGGCCGCATGATTGCCGCGAGCTGTGCAGGACGCCGCCGCCGCCCGCATGTGGAATATCGGCGCCAGCATCCGCTTCCATCGCCGCAACCGTCACCACCAGCACCGCCGCAGCAGCCGACGCGCGCGGGCATCAGCTCCGGCCGTTGTCCGACGCGGAATTCTGGATGATTCACCGCGACAGCGAAACCATGCAGTAAGGGGAAAGGGCGACGGGTTGTGAGCCGTCGCCCTTTTGTTAGGGACGAACGCCCCGCCCATTGAACACGTGCGTCGCGCACGCGGGCGTCAGGCTACGGCCACTTAGAGAAATCGAGATACTTTCCGAACACGGCCTTTGCGTCAGTCAATTGCGCGCGAAGCCATTCGTCCTTCTTGGTGATTTCTTTGACCGCCCCTTCCGGGTCGCCGGGCTTCAAATTCTGGTGCATCCGCGCCATGTCAAAGTAGGTTTTGCGGACATTCTCTATGTACGTAGCGACTTCTGGCCCAAACAGAAATTTTGCTGCCGCCGTATCGTTGTTGAAATTGATGCAGTATGGCGCAGGATTGTGTAGGTTTTCGCCGCCCCTTTCGATGAAGAAGATTGTTGCGTCATAGATCGCAAGACGCTTGGCGAACAAATCGAAGTTCAATTTCGCCTTTGCGACTGCGTACTGTCGCCAAGCAACGTACCCGGCAATGGCCCCGATAACCAGGGCGACAGCGGCGGCGGGCGCTCCCTTCAATAGCTCGAAACACAGCGAATTTGGCTCGCACATATCCTTTCCCCCGGAATATTGGTGTTCAAGACGCAAAGCCGGCAACGATCCAACCGAGCGCCCAGCCGATGCCTAGGCCCACTGTTCGTCCCGCTTTTCCTGAACCTTGGCTAATTTCTTCCGTGATGCTATGCCCCACCTGCTTTTCGTAAAGCGCGATCTGCTTATCTCGCGTCAATGGGCGTGTCTCGCGGCCCAATGCGAACATGACTGCGCCCGCAGTGCAAACCAGCATCCAGATAACACCCAGTACCCGCAGCGTCTTGGCAACGCGTGACAACCCTTCGTACTTGCTCATGCTTATCTTTGGTTATTTTCGTGGGACAGTAGAGCGCCCACTTTGCCCGCGCCCGGCGCGCCGCTAAATCACAAGACCCCGATACAGCGTCCACACCGCCCAAAGCGTGACCATAGATTGCGCCATTGTCGCTACTGACTGAACGTGTAAGAGCTTGACGGCAACGCGACCACTGCAAGCGAAATCGCCTTGGCGCAGGCGCTTCACGGCCCAACGAGTGCCCAATCTGTTCCACCCCCATGCGGATTTGTCCAGTTCGGTGAAGAAGGCTTCAATATCGAAGTCAACGCCGTTCATGGATGCGAAGGCTTTCTCTCCTGCCTCGCCCCCACCACTTAGCGCATTCAGTATCAGGGATGCGAACTTGGCAATGATAGCGGCCACCATTGCCGCAAGGAAAAGACGCACCAGCATGGGAAGCGTCGGTGCGCTCAAGTAGTCAGCCAAATCGCCGATCTTGCCCAGCAAGAAGGCCAGCACTGCCGCGTACGCGCCTAGCATCCACCCTGAAAACGCATCGAGCTTTTCCGCCCCCTTCGCGGACGACTGCAACAACATCTTTCCGATCAAGACTTTTTCTTGTACGTGTTCCATGTAGTTCTTATGTTGGCGAAGTTTGACCGCTGGGGAATATATCAGTCCGGCATGTCGCGCCGTCAAAAGGACCGGGCCGCCCCGCGAGGCATAGGCGGCCACGGTGCGCCCTTGGGTTCGCAGTGCGCCGTTGCGGCGCGGATGGCACAGGCCGACCCGGCAGGCAAAAAAAGTGGGCGGTTTCGCCCGCCCCAATGTGCATCGCCCTCGCTACAGTTTCAGTGTAGGTAATAGAGGCCCCTTCGCATGGTGCAGTACCGTAGGCGCCATATTCGCTGGTGGCCGGAGTAGACCCGGAGTAGAACCGTAGTAGAATCGGCGCCGTGGCGTACCGGTGCCGTGCTTCGTAATGAGAAGGTCGGGGGTTCGATTCCTCTCTTCGGCACCACCAGAATCCCAGGGCCCAGCCCGCACAAACCCGGACAGCGTCACGCTCTCCGGGTTTTTTGTTGCCTGCGGTCCTGCGATGACGGCGGTGTGCAGGGGGGCAGCGGCAATGCCACTGGCTGGCGCCCCAGCCGTTGCGCCCACCAGTAGCGGAAGGGGTGATCCAGATCGGGATAGAGCACCGGCTGGCTGAAGCAGCCGGCACGCTTCATCAGGAGATAGGCGGCAAGCATGGCCGCCCAGAAAGCTAGCAGTTCCACGATCACGGCCGCCGCGGATGTCGGGGTGGCCGTTTTCATTATAGGTACCGGGTCCCGACATGGGGCCGATGGCGCACCCCGTGGATACCCTAGGCGCCGGGCATCGCTCAGTACACCTCCGGCACGATCATTTCCTTCGGCACCGGCTGGCGCACGTAGTCCTCGTGGCGCTCGCGGCCGGGCAGCACCACCGTGGGGGTCTCCACTTCGGCATATGGCACCAGGCTCAGCAAGTGATGGATGCAGTTCAGCCGCGCGCGCTTCTTGTCGTCGGCCTGCACCACCCACCACGGCGCCTCGGCGATGTGGGTGCGCTCGAGCATGATCTCCTTGGCGCGCGTGTAGTCTTCCCAGCGGCGCTGCGATTCCAGGTCCATCGGGCTGAGCTTCCACTGCTTGAGCGGGTCGTGGATCCGGCTGAGGAAGCGCAGGCGCTGCTCGTCATGCGTGATCGAGAACCAGTACTTGATCACCTGGATGCCGGAGCGCACCAGCATCTTTTCGAACTCGGGCACCGAGCGGAAGAATTCTTCGTACTGGTCGTCGGTACAGAACCCCATCACGCGCTCGACGCCGGCGCGGTTGTACCAGCTGCGATCGAACAGCACGATCTCGCCGGCGGCGGGCAGGTGCGCGACGTAGCGCTGGAAGTACCACTGGGTGCGTTCGCGGTCGTTGGGCGCGGGCAGTGCGGCAACGCGGCAGACGCGCGGGTTCAGCCGCTGGGTGATGCGCTTGATCACGCCGCCCTTGCCGGCGGCGTCGCGTCCCTCGAACAGGATCACGACCTTGTGCCCGGTGGCGGCGACCCAGCTTTGCAGCCGCACCAGTTCGCCCTGCAGCCGGAACAGCTCGCGGAAGTATTTCCGGCGGCTGTCCTGCTCGGCCTGGTCGTCCAGGTGCACGGGATCGCCGAAGGCCTCGCTGGCCTCGCGGTCGTCCAGTTCCAGTTCGATCTCTTCGTCGTAATAGTCGGCCACCTCGTTGTGGATGCGCCGCACCAGCTCTGCTTCACCCGGTCTCATCTGCTTGCTCTCCCTGTGGATACAACGCGGTCGCGGCGATGCTGGCATGGCCGTATTGCAGCCGCGTGAAGGCGGGGCAGGATGCCCTGCCCCCCTGCCCCTGCGGCCCGCCACGTGATACGCCTTTCAGCCCGCGGGATTGATGTTGTGGTTATGGCGGAACAGGTTGTCGGGATCGTAGCGCCGCTTCACTTCCACCAGCCGCTCGTAGTTCGGCCCATAGGCGGCGCCGACGCGGTCGACCTCCTCCTGCGTGAGGAAGTTGACATAGACGCTGCCCAGTGCGTACGGCGCGGCCGCGCGGAACACCTCGCGCGCCCAGCCGATGCAGCGGTCGTCGTCCGCGGGGCTGTCCCAGCGCCCGTGCAGATTCATGATGAACTTGGCGTCGCGGTTGGCATAGGCGGTTGCGTCGGGCGCGACGCGGTTGGTCTGCCCGCCCATCGCGCCGATAAAGACCTCGCATTGCGGCGACGGCAGCTTGCCGATCTGCTCGATCAGCATCGCGATCAGCCCGTCGTCGAGGCCCGCGAAGTTGTGCGACTTCCAGTAGTTGCGCGCGCCCGGCGTCAGCAGCGGATCGAAGGCCTGCTGCCACGCGGTAAGCGGCATCGGCCCCAGGTGCTCGCCATACGGGGTGCCAAGCTGGCGCAGCGGCTCGACCAGTTGCGGCCCCTGCTCCGGCGGACCGATATAGCAGATCGCCAGCGCCGCCACCGGCTTGCCGTGCGCCTCGGGCGGCAGGAACGGCAGCGGCGGCGCCTGGCGCAGCACCACCCAAACGGTCAGCTCATCGGGCATCGATTCGTACAGCTCGCGATAGGCCGGCAGCACGCTGCCGGCCTGCTCCAGCGGATAGACGATCAGTCCGCCATAGACCTGCGGCCCGACCGGATGCAGGCGGAACTCGAACATCGTCACCACGCCGAAGTTGCCGCCGCCGCCGCGCAGCGCCCAGAACAGGTCGGCGTTCTCGTCGCCGCTGGCGCGCACCAGCTTGCCGTCGGCGGTGACGACCTGCGCCGACACCAGGTTGTCGACCGTGGTGCCGAACTTGCGGCTGAGCCAGCCGAAACCGCCGCCCAGCGTCAGCCCGGCCACGCCGGTGGTGGAGTTGATGCCGAGCGGCGTGGCCAGGCCTTGCGCCTGGGCTTCGTGGTCGAAGTCGCGCAGCGTGGCGCCCGGTTCTACCCACGCGCGTTGCGCGTGGGGATCGATGCGCACCGAGCGCATCGTCGACAGATCCAGCACCATGCCGCCCTCGCAGATCGCCAGCCCGCCGATGTTGTGGCCACCGCCGCGTACCGACAGCAGCACGCCGTGCTCGCGCGCGAAGTTCACCGCCGCCGCAACGTCGGCCGCGCCCGCGGCCTGCACGATCCACTGCGGGTGGCGATCGATCATCGCGTTCCAGATCCGGCGCGCGTCGTCATAGCCCTCGTCGCCCGGCTGCAGCAAGCGTCCGCGCAGCTGCGCTTTGAGTGCCTCAATATGTTCCTGCGATGGCTGGGCCATGATCTGCCTCCCGATGCTGGTTGGAAACATCGGACAACACGCGGCGTCACGAGCAAAAAAATGGCCACGAGGACCGATGATTCCATCATTTAAGGCAGGCACCGGGGGAATGTAAATGCGCGCTGTGCGCGGCGCATTGCGCGGGTGGGGCAAGTCCTGCCATGGCCGCGCGGCCTATCATGGAGGCACGGCAGCACGGTGCCCTCGCGCCGTGCACCTGCACGATGGACCCTGCCAGCCAACCTCCCCTGTTCCTGTGCGGCGACGTGATGACCGGTCGCGGCATCGACCAGATCCTGGCGTATCCCAGCCAGCCGCTGCTGCATGAATCGTATGTGCATTCCGCGCTCGACTACGTGCGACTGGCGGAACGCAAGGCCGGCCCGATCGCGCGCCCCGCGGGGCCGGACTATCCGTGGGGCGATGCGCTGGCGGAACTGGCAAGCCGCGCCGCGCAGCCGCGCATCGTCAACCTGGAAACCGCCATCACCACCAGCGACGATGCCTGGCCCGGCAAGTCCGTGCACTACCGCATGCATCCGCGCAACGTCGATTGCCTGCAGGCCGCCGGCATCGACTGCGCGGTCCTGGCCAACAATCATGTGCTGGACTGGGGCCGCGCAGGCCTGGCCGATACGCTCGACGCGCTGGACGGCGCGCACATCGCGCACGCCGGCGCCGGTCCCGACGAGGCCAGCGCGGCAGGCGCAGCGGTGCTGCCCCGGCCCGGCGGTGGCCGCGTGGTGGTGCTTGCCTTCGCCATGACCAACGCCGGCACGCCGGCGGCGTGGCGCGCTACCGCCGGGCACTCGGGCGTAAACCTGCTGGACGACTGGTCCGCGGCCTCGCAGCAACGCATTGCCGCGCTGGCCCATCAGCTGCGGCGCCCCGACGATGTGATGGTGCTGTCGATCCACTGGGGCCCGAACTGGGGCTACCACATCGATCCCGCGCAGCGCGCCTTCGCCCGCGCGCTGGTCGAACACGCCGGCGTCGATATCGTGCACGGGCATTCGTCGCACCATCCGCTCGGCATCGAGCTGCATGCCGGCAAGCCGATCCTGTACGGCTGCGGCGATTTCATCAACGATTACGAGGGCATTGGCGGATACGATAGCTACCGCCCGGACCTGGCGCTGATGGCATTCGTCAGCTTCGATGGCGGCGGCAGCGCGGACCTGCGGCTGGTGCCCTTGCGGCGCAGCCACTTCCGGCTGGCGTATGCGCGCGAAGTCGACATGGCCTGGCTGCAAGCCATGTTCGAAGCACAGGGAAGCGCGCTTGGCACACGCGTGGCGCGCAGCGGACTGCACGAGTTGCGGCTGTGGGCGGCATGAGCCGCAAGCCAGCCCTGCCACGATTCCGGTACTTGCCGTATGAAATGGCCGGCGCAAAAACAGAAAGGCCAGCGCGATGGCTGGCCTTCCCGTTCATTCAAGTGCCACGTGTGTCGGTTCGGTGTAACGCTTCCACAGAGTGCTGATCCGCTTCTGCATTCATTGCCCAACACTAGCTCGATCGCCCATCCTGCGGCACCCCAGGACATACCTGCAGGATAGTACAAATCCCCGCGGATCAAAGCGGGATCGAGAAGGCGCGCGTTTCAGCCGACGGTGATGCGGTCGTCGAGCAGCCGGATCTGGCCGCCGGGCTTGTCTTCCATCACTTTGAGCACGCGGCTGCCCACCTGCAGCGTGACCCCGCCATGGATGCGACGCGGGGCGTCGATGACGGCATCGGCGGCGGGCTGCATCTGTTGTCCCAGCTCGGTCAGGCGCGCCTCCAGCTCGAACAGGTCGCGCGACAGCTTGAACAGTGTCGCGCGCGCCTTTTCACGCAGGTCGCCGACGGCACGCTCGGGGTGCTTGGCAAAGAAGTCCACCAGCTGCCTGACCTTGTTCTGCTCCTCCAGCATGCGCCGGCGCTCGGCCTCGAGCGCGGCGCGCTGCGCGTCGGCATAGGGATTGAGGCCCACCTGGATGCTGGTGGCGGTGCCGGCCGGCGCGCCCAGCACCGCGGCGCGCACCGCCAGCAAGGCGCGGCTGCGGCCGCCGCTGATGCTGCCCTGCACGCCGGTGCCGCCCACCACGATACGCTGGCCCGCGGCGACATCGCTCTGGCGGATGCCGCTGTCGACGGTGACTTCGGTGCCGGCCTCGACCACTGCATTCTCGATGAAGCGTGCCTTCACCGCGCCCTTGCAGCGCACGCTGGCGCGGCTGATGCCGCCTTCGGCATGGGCACTTTCGGACTTGCCGATAATGCCGCCCTTGACGATGACGTTGCCGCCGGCCTCGACGCTGGCGGCTTCGATGGTGCCTTCGACCACCACGTCGCCGGTGACATTGACCGACATGCCGGTGCGGATGTCGCCCGACACGCGCAGCGTGCCGTCGAAGGCCACGTTGCCGGAGTGCAGGTCCACCGATTCGACCTGCACCACCGGACTGACGGCGATGCCGTAGACGCCGACCACCGGCGATCCGGCAATCACCGCGCGCAGCAGCCCGGGGTCGTCCGCATCCGCTGCCGCGCCGGTCAGGCCCTCGGCAAACGGCGGGTCGTCGACCGCGTCGGCGGCAATCGGCTTGCCGAACACGTCGACGCCGGCATGGCCCGGCACCGCCGCAATGCGGCGCATCAGCGGCGTGCCGGGGCTGACCAGCAGCAGGTTGCCCAGCTCGCGCAGGTCGACCTTGCCGGCATCGTCGTCGCTGTGCGCCGGCTTGCGCGGCTCCAGCAGGTTGATGAAGCGCGCTGGCTCACCCTGCCGCGGCGCAATCCCGGCGGCGATGGTGCGCAATTCGCAGCCGCCTTCGGCCAGTGCGGCGTCCAATGCGAGCGCCTGGATCGGCGCCACCACGCCGCGCTCCGCCACGGCGCGGCGGATCTCGTCCGCGCTCACCGGCCGGCCGCCCTCCGGCGGCATCAGCGTCAGCCGCACGGCCAGGCCGTCGGCAGTGATGTCGAGCTCGAACGCGCCATCGATCAGCGCGCCGATGGTGGCATCGATCTCGTGCTCGGCGCGCTGGCATTGCGCCAGGAACTGCGCCACCGCGCGCGCATCCAGCCGCGCGCCGGACCAGCCCAGTCCCTCCAGGCACTGCTGCAGCGTGGCTGGGTCCGGCGGCAGCCGGCCCGGCTGCGGCGTGTAGCGTGCATGCACCTGTTCGCCCGGCTCGGCAAGCTCCAGGCGCAGTCCCGATTCATGCGTCATGCGTCCCCTGAATCGTCTGGCGGCGACGGCGGCTGCCGGCGCTCTGCTTGTTATCGATACATCACCAACGGCAGGCGCGCCTGGAACTTTAGCCCACGACGGTGCCGCGGCGGGTACCGGGCGACTTTTCGGTAAACTGTCGCCATTCCGGGGCGCGCCGCGCCCCGCCGCCTGTGCAGTCCTCATGTCAAATACCCACGAAATCCGCCCCGGCCAGTCCATCGAGCTGCTCAAGGAACTCCATATCCTGACGCGCGACGGCAAGATGAACCAGGACAGCCGGCGCAAGCTCAAGCAGGTCTACCACCTGTTCCAGTTCATCGAACCGCTGCTGCAGGAGGTCAAGGCCGCGCGCGGCCGCGTCACGCTGGTCGACCACGGTGCCGGCAAGTCATACCTGGGCTTCATCCTGTACGACCTGTTCTTCAAGGCACTGCAGGACGACTCGCACATCTACGGCATCGAGACCCGTGAAGAACTGGTGAAGACCTCGCAGGCGCTCGCGGCGCGGCTGGGCTTTCCCGGGATGTCGTTCCTGAACCTGTCGGTGGCGGACTCGATCACCTCGCCGCAGCTGCCGCCCACCGTCGACGTGGTCACCGCGCTGCATGCGTGCAATACCGCCACCGACGACGCCATCCGCTTCGCGCTGGCCAAGCGCGCGCAGCACATCGTGCTGGTGCCCTGCTGCCAGGCCGAGGTGGCGAGCGTGCTGCGCAAGCACAAGGGCAAGCTGCTGGCGGGCAATCCGCTGACCGAGATCTGGCGCCATCCGCTGCATACGCGCGAGTTCGGCAGCCAGGTGACCAACGTGCTGCGCTGCCTGCAGCTGGAGGCGCACGGCTACCAGGTCAGCGTGACCGAGCTGGTGGGCTGGGAACACTCGATGAAGAACGAACTGATCATCGCGCAGTACAAGGACCTGCCGCGCCGCCGCCCGGCCGAGCGGCTGGAAGAGGTGCTGGGGCGGCTGGGACTGGAAGAGCTGCGCGAGCGCTTCTTCACCGCGCCGGTGGCGGTGGGGTAACTACGCCTTCGGGAGCTCGGCCCCTGGCTCATCCTCGCCCGCCATCCAGCGCCGCCAGCCCTCGTGGCCAAGGCGGCGCATGACCGCCTGGTTGCGCTCGTAGATGTCCGCCGCATCGGGGAAAGCCGCCGCCGCGCGCGCAATCGAATCTTCGCGCAGCAAATGCAGGATGGGGTACGGCGCGCGGTTGGTGTAGTTCTCGATATCGTCAGGCTCGGTCCCGGCAAACTGGTAGTGCGGATGGAAGCTGGCGATCTGCAGCGTGCCTTCCAGCCCCAGGCTGGCGAGCAGGCGCTCGGCGAAGTACAGCAGGTCGTTGAAGTCGAGGAAATCCGCCACCGCGTGCGGCAGGATCAGCAGGGTGGTGTCGATCTGCGCGGGGTCGGCATCGGCCAGCAGGCGCAGTTCGCGCTCCAAGTCATCCATCACATCGGGTGCCTCGGTGACGGGGCTGACCACATAGCGCACCTGCTCCTTCACATACACGCTCTTGGCGAACGGGCACAGGTTGAGCCCGATCACCGCGCGTTCCAGCCAATGGCGGGTGGCGGCAATGACGGCATCGTCGGGCTGGCTGGCGGAGTGCGTGGCGGAAGACATGATGGCAAGGTGCGGCAAACCGTCATTCTAGCGCTGCCGCAGGCTCTATAATCCGCGGCGGAAACACCCCTGCCCTGCCGAGCCCAGCCGATGCCCTCTACCGCCACGCCCGCCCGTGACCATGCCACCCATGCCACTCCCGACGTCGCCGTCATCGGCGGCGGCCCGGCCGGGCTGATGGCGGCCGAAGTGCTCGCGGCGCAGGGCAACAGCGTCGCTGTCTATGACGCCATGCCGTCGGTCGGCCGCAAGTTCCTGATGGCCGGCAAGGGCGGCATGAACCTGACCCATGCCGAGCCGGAGCCGGCCTTCCTGGGCCGCTACGGCGCGCGCACCGGGCAACTCGCGCCAATGCTGGCGGATTTCGGCGCGCAGGCGCTGCGCGACTGGGTCCATGGGCTGGGCATCGAGACCTTCGTCGGCAGCTCCGGCCGCGTCTTCCCGACCGACATGAAGGCCGCGCCAATGCTGCGCGCGTGGCTGCACCGGCTGCGCGAGTCCGGCGTGCAGTTCCATATGCGGCATCGCTGGCTGGGCTGGGACGATGGAGACGGCGATGACGGCGCCCGGCATGCGCTGCGCTTTGCCACACCGCACGGCGACACCGTCGTGCGCGCACGCGCCGTGGTGCTGGCGCTGGGCGGCGCCAGCTGGGCAAGACTGGGCTCGGATGGCGCATGGGTACCGCGCCTGGCCGAGCGCGGCGTCGAGATCGCGCCGCTGCGTCCGGCAAACTGCGGGTTCGACGTGGCATGGAGCGAGGACTTTGCCGCGCGCTTTGCCGGCGCGCCGGTCAAGCCGGTGGCAATCGCACTGAATGACCGTGACGGACACGCGCACTACCGCCAGGGCGAATTCGTGATCAGCCGCGACGGCATCGAAGGCAGCCTGGTCTACGCACTGTCAGCACCGATCCGCGACCGCATCGAGGCCGATGGCGAGGCCACCATCCACCTCGACCTGCTGCCGTCGCACAGCGCCGAACAGGTCAGCGCGCAGGTCGAGCATCCGCGCGGCTCGCGTTCGCTGTCCAGCCACCTGCAGAGCCGCCTCGGCATCACCGGCGTCAAGGCCGGCCTGCTGCGCGAATGCCTGTCGCGCGAGGCCATGCTCGATCCCGGCACGCTGGCCGTGTCACTGAAGGCGCTGCCGTTGCGCGTGCTGCGCCCGCGCCCGATCGACGAGGTCATCAGCAGCGCCGGCGGCGTACGCTTCGAAGCGATGGATGCCAGCCTGATGCTGCGCGCCCTGCCCGGCGTGTTCTGCGCGGGCGAGATGCTGGACTGGGAAGCGCCGACCGGCGGTTACCTGCTGACGGCCTGCTTCGCCAGCGGCCGCACCGCGGCGCTGGGGGCCGCGGCTTATCTGCAGCAACAGGCTTAGGCAGCCCTGCCGCCAACGATGCTCAGCGCCACCGCCTCGGCCACTTCGATGCCATCGATCGCCGCGGAATAGATGCCGCCGGCATAGCCAGCGCCCTCGCCCGCCGGGTACAGGCCCTTGACGTTGATGCTCTGGTAGTCGTCGTTGTTGCGGCGGATGCGCAGCGGCGACGAGGTACGTGTCTCGACCCCGGTCAGCACCGCGTCGTGCAGCGCGAAGCCGGGCAGCTTCTTGTCGATCTCGGGAATGCCTTCGCGGATCGCCTCGATCACGTAGTCGGGCAGCGACGTGCTCAGGTCGGTCGGGGTCACGCCCGGCTTGTAGGAAGGCTCCACCGAGCCCAGCGAGGTCGACGCGCGGCCGGCGATAAAGTCGCCGACCAGCTGGCCCGGCGCGTTGTAGTTGCGGCCGCCCAGCTCGAACGCGCGTTCTTCCCACTTGCGCTGGAACTCGATGCCGGCGAGCGGGCCGCCCGGGTAGTCTTCCGGCGTGATGCCGACCACGATGCCGGCATTGGCGTTGCGCTCGGCGCGCTTGTACTGGCTCATGCCGTTGGTCACCACGCGGCCCGGCTCCGATGCCGCCGCCACCACGGTGCCGCCCGGGCACATGCAGAAGCTGTACACCGAACGGCCATTGCTGCAGTGGTGCACCACCTTGTAGTCGGCCGCGCCCAGCAGCTTGTTGCCGGCGAACTTGCCGAAGCGGCTGCGGTTGATCAGCCCCTGCGGATGTTCGATGCGGAAGCCCAGCGAGAACGGCTTGGCCTCCATGAACACGCCGCGCTCGTGCAGCATCTGGAAGGTATCGCGCGCGCTGTGGCCCACCGCCATGATGACGTGGTCGGCCTCGAGATACTCGCCGTTGGACAGCTTCAGCCCGCGCACGCGGCCGCCGTCGATATCGATGTCGTCGACGCGGGTCTCGAAGCGGATCTCTCCGCCCAGCTCGATGATCTCGGCGCGCATCTTCTCGACCATGCTCACCAGACGGAAGGTGCCGATATGCGGGCGTGCCTTGAACAGGATGTCTTCCGGCGCGCCGGCGCGCACGAACTCGTTCAGCACCTTGCGGCCATAGTGCTTGGGGTCCTTGATCTGGCTGTACAGCTTGCCGTCAGAGAAAGTCCCTGCGCCGCCTTCGCCGAACTGCACGTTCGACTCGGGATTGAGCACGCTCTTGCGCCACAGGCCGAAGGTATCCTTGGTGCGCTCGCGCACTTCCTTGCCACGCTCCAGGATGATGGGGCGGAAGCCGGACTGCGCCAGGATCAGCCCGGCCAACAGGCCGCACGGGCCCATGCCGATCACCACCGGGCGCGGGTGCGGGCCGCCCTGCGGCGCGCGCGCGACGAAGTGGTACTCCATGTCGGGCGTCACGCTCCAGTTCGGCTTGCCGGCCATGCGGCGAATGGCCGCGGCCTCGTCGCGCACCTCGATATCGATGATGTAGGTCAGCTTGATATCCGAGCGCTTGCGCGCATCGTGGGCACGGCGGAATACGGTATAGCCGATCAGGCCGTCTCCCTTGACACCGATCTGCGCGGCACCGGCGCGCACGGCGGCGTCGAGGTCGCTTTCGGTATGGTCGAGCGGGAGTTTGACTTCACTTAGACGTAGCATGGGGAACCCGGGAACTGCGGCCGGGGGGTTGGGCACACCAATGTGCCAGGCCGGCCGGAGCGCAATTTTATCGCCTTTGGCGCGCCGGGTCGGGAATCCGCAGCGGAGCCGGCCGGGCGGCCGGTCGCGCATGGTGCCAGGGCAGCGCCAGCCGCGCCCGCAACCGTGCCAGCCAACCCGGCGGCACCGTGACCGACAAGGTGCCGCCCCGGATCGCCGACACCGTCAGCCAGCCGCGCGCTGGCACGATCCAGGTGTCGCCCGCGCGCAGGCGCTGTTGCGGCATGTGGCAGCGGCCGGCGAGCCATTGCATCGGCCCGGCCAGCACCATCTCGCCGGTGGCGGCGTGCAGCACGGTGCCGGCCGCCACGTGCACCCGCAGGGCCTGGCCGGCGGGCAGCGGCAACAGGGTCGGGGTGTAGTCGAGATCGCTTGGCATGGCAGGACTCCGGTAGCTGGCACAGGACTCCAGCCTATCGGCCGCCTCGCGCGCGCGACAGGCACACGGCCGTAGCGCCGCGACCGGAACAGCAACCGGGATTCCGGCCTGTTACGATACAGCGCCCCCGCCTCTGTATCTGTACCGATGCGGCCCGCCACGCCACCATGCCGCCATGGAAACCACCCCGCTCTATCGCCAGCTTGCCGGCCATTACCGCCGCGCCATCGACTCCGGCACGCTCGCCGCCGGCGACCGCATGCCGTCGGTGCGGGCGCTGATGGCGCTGCATGGCGTGAGCCTGTCGACGGCGCTGCAGGCCTGCCGGCAACTGGAAAGCGACGGCTTGCTCGAAGCGCGGCCGCGCTCGGGCTACTTCGTGGCCGCGCCGCGGCGCGCAGCGCTGGCGGCGTTGTCCGAGCCCGCCGCCGCGCTGCCCGACCCGGCCCAGTACGTCGGCATCCACCAGCGCATTTCCGGCCTGCTCGCGCGCGGCCAGCACGAGCACGTGCACACCAACCTGGGCGGCGCCTACTGCGCGCCCGCGCTGTACCCGACCGAGGCCCTGCGCAGTGCGGCGGCGCGCGCGCTGCGCCGGCATCCGCAGCTGTTCGGCGAGGGCGTCGAGCCCGACGGCTACCAGCCGCTGCGCGCCGCGATCGCACGGCAGGCGCTGCACAACCGCGTGCAGCTGGCTCCGGAGCAGATCGTCATCACCAACGGCTGCACCGAGGCGCTAAACCTGGCGCTGCGCGCGGTGGCGGGCCCGGGCGATGTGATCGCGGTGGAGTCTCCCACCTACTACGGCCTGCTGCAGATCCTAGAAAGCCTGGGGATGCGCGCGCTGGAGATCCCGTGCAGCCCGCAGACCGGCATCTCGCTCGAGGCGCTGGAGCTGGCGGCGCAGCACTACGACAACATCCGCGCGGTCGCGGTGGTGCCGAACCTGCAGAATCCGCTCGGCTGCATCATGCCCGACGCACACAAGGCGCGGCTGGTGCAATGGTGCGAGGCGCGCGGCATCGCGCTGATCGAGGACGACTGCTTTTCCGCCACCGCCGACAGCGACGCGCCGCCGGCCGCGGCCAAGGCCTGGGACGGCAGCGGCAACGTGATCCACTGCGCGTCGCTGCACAAGGTGCTGGCGCCCGGCATGCGGCTGGGCTGGATCGCCGCGGGCAAATGGCAGGCGCGTGTCGAGATGCTGAAGTTCGGGCTGTCGCGGCCCAACGAGATGCTGTCGCAGATGGCCGCGGCCGAGTTCCTGGCATCGGGCGCGCATGACCGCCACCTGCGCCGGCTGCGCGCGCGGCTGCGCGCGCAGCGCGAATGGTTCACGCAGGCCATCGCCGCCGGTTTTCCCGCCGGCACGCGGCTGGGCGCGCCGCGCGGCGGCATGCACCTGTGGGTGGAGCTGCCCGCGCAGGTGTCGTCCGAGGCGGTGTTCGACCAGGCCCTGCAGGCCGGCATCCGCGTGATGCCGGGCGTGATGTTCTCCAACGCCGGGCGCTTCGACCACTGCCTGCGCATCAACTGCGGCGCGCCACGCTCGGCACAGATCGAGCGCGCGCTCGGCACGCTCGCCGCGATCGTGCAGCGGCTGGCGGGCTGAGCGATGCGGAGAGTAGCGCCGCTTCCCACGCCGATTTGCAACAACCCTCCCTTTTTGCCGGCGCCTCGCCTATCCTAGTGCGCTGGTGTGCACGCGCCCGCCCGGCTGGTCCCCGGAAGCCCTGATCGCATCGGTTGTCCCCGGGCGCCGCGCACCTCCACGACAAGAACAAGGAGAATGACCTTGACCAGTACATCCGTGGCGCCATCCGCCGCCGGCCAGGGTAGCGGCGACCCTGCCCAAACCCTTCCCGACGATTACCAGGCCCTGTTCCAGCTGGCGCCGGTGTCGCTGTGGCTGGAAGACTTCAGCGCTGTGCGCGAGTGCTTCGCGCAATGGCGGCAGCAGGGCATCACCGACCTGCGCGCGCACCTGCGCGACGATCCGCGGCGGGTGGCGCAGTGTTCCGCGCTGATCCGCGTGATCGCGGTGAACCGGCGCACGCTGGAGCTGTTCCGCGCGGCCGACCTCGACGACCTGGTGGCCAACCTCGACACCGTGTTTCGCGACGACATGTTCGAGCAGCATGTCGAAGAACTGGGCCAGCTATGGGACGGCGCCAACGGCTTTGCCAGCCAGACCGTCAACTACGCGCTGGACGGCACGCGGCTCGACATCCAGCTGGAGGCCACGGTGATGCCCGGCCACGAACAGACCTGGGAGCGCGTGCTGCTGTCGATCAAGGACATTACCCTGCGCCTGCGCACCGAGCGCGAACTGCGCCGCAGCGAGCAGTATGCGCTGGGCCTGTTCGAGCATTCGCCGGTGTCGCTGTGGGTCGAGGACTTCAGCGCGGTCAAGGTGCTGATCGACGAGGTGCGCGCCGCCGGCATTACCGACTTCCGCACCTTCCTCAACGTCCATCCCGACTTTGTCTCGCGCTGCATGCAGGAAATCCGCGTGCTCGACGTCAACCAGCAGACTCTGCTGATGTTCGGCGCCGACAGCAAGGCGACGCTGCTGTCGCGGCTCGGCGACGTGTTCCGCGACGACATGCGCGTGCATTTTGCCGAGCAGCTGATCGACCTGTGGCATGGCCGGCTGTGGCAGCAGCGCGAGGTCATCAACTACGCGCTCGATGGCCGCGCCGTCGACGTGTTCATGCAGTGGTCGGTATTTCCCGGGCGGGAGGCGGACTGGGACCAGGTGCTGGTGTCGCTGACCGATATCACGGCGCGCAAGAAAGCCGAGGCCTATGTCGAGTTCCTTGGCAAGCATGACGTGCTGACCAAGCTCTACAACCGCGCCTACTATGAGGACGAACTGGCGCGGCTGGGCCGCAAGGGCCCGTGGCCGGTCAGCGTGGTGGCGGTCGACCTGAACGGGCTCAAGGTGGTCAACGACCAGTTCGGCCACGCCGACGGCGACAGCCTGCTGCGGCGCACCGGCGAGGTGCTGAAGAAAGCGGTGGGCGATCAGGCCTGCGTGGCGCGCACCGGCGGCGACGAATTCATGGTGCTGCTGCCCGGGCGCGACGAGCGCGGCGCCGCCACCGTGGTCGAGCAGATCGACAAGGTGGTCGAGCTGAACAACCAGTTCTACCCCGGCACGCGGCTCAGCTTCTCCATCGGCCACGCCACCTGCCAGTCAGGCGAACGCCTCGGCGATATCGTCAAGCTGGCCGACAGCCGCATGTACCAGGCCAAGCGCGACCACTACGCCGCGCTCGCCAACGAACGCCGCCGCGACTAAGGACCGGGCGCTTCAGGACTGCCTCAGCCCGGCGTGCACTCGCCGCGCATCAGCGCCCATTCCTCGCACTGCTTGCCCGACGGGAAAGTGCAGATGCCGGTCTGGCCCGCCGGCGTCGACACGATCTGCAGCTTGCCGCCGCGCTGCGCGCAGTTGACCGAGGCGGGGTTGGCCATGCCGATGGCGGCGCCGGTGCTGGCGGGGCGCTCGGCGGGCGTGGTGGTGCAGGCGGCGGCCGCAGCGGTAGCGAGGGCCAGCAACACTGCAATACGGGTGCGCATCGGGACCTCCGCGAGGCATTGTGTGCTCCCTCTCCCGCTTGCGGGAGAGGGTTGGGGAGAGGGCCGGAGTATCAACGAAGAGGGGCAGCCGGTATGCCAGTGCCTGCCCTCTCCCCCGGCCCCTCTCCCGCAAGCGGGAGAGGGGAGCAAACCATCGGTTTTTGCTGCTTACAGGTAGACGATCAAACCCACGCCCAGCACGATCAGGCCGAACTTGGCCACGTAGTAGAGCTGGCGGTTCCAGGCCTTGAAGCGGCGGCGATACTGGCCGCCCAGCCAGACGAAGCGGAACAGGCGGTTGATCATGCCGGTCTGGTCGTGCTCGTCGTTGGGCGAGCTGGCCGCGGTCATGACCTTGCGGCCCATCCAGTGGTTGAATTTCGCGGCCCAGCCATAGCGCATCGGGCGCTCGATATCGCAGAACAGGATCAGCCGGTTGGCGTCGCTGCGGTTCTCGGCCCAGTGCAGGTAGGTCTCGTCGAACACCACGCCCTCGCCGTCGCGCCAGCTGTGGCGCTCGCCGTCGACCTCGATAAAGCAGCGGTCGTCGTTCGGCGTGGCCAGCCCCAGGTGATAGCGCAGCGAGCCGGCAAACGGGTCGCGGTGCGGATTGAGCTTGCCACCGGGTGGCAGCTCGGCGAACATCGCCGCCTTGACCGTGGGCAGCTCGCGCAGCAGCGCCACGGTCTTGGGGCACAACTGTTCGGCCGACGGATGCTGGGCCTCGTACCACTTCAGGTAGAAGCGCTTCCAGCCGTACTTGAAGAAGGAATTGAAGCCGGCGTCGTCGTTCTTGTCGGCGGCCTTGATCTTGCGCATCGCCGCCAATGCCAGGCCTTCATCGCGGATCTCCGGCCAGGCGGCGCGCAGCTTTTCCAGGTCGGGGAAATTGTCGACCGGGATGTACGGGGTGCGCGGCACGCCCGAGAACGCGTACATGAAGCAGTTGATCGGGGCCACCAGGGCCGAATGGTCCAGCAGTTGGCGCCACAGGCGCAGGCGCACCTTGCCGCGGAAGTGCACATACAGGATGGCACCGAGGTAGCCCGCGACGATTATCCACTTGATCACCGAAATCCTCCTGGTCAGCCGTCTCCGCCGCATGGCGCGGCCCGGCTGGGCGAAAACCCGTATTTTAGCGAAACGGCGGGGGCACCGCAGCTTGCGCCGGCTGCGGCACATGGCGGGGCCGGCGCACATGCCGGCCGGCGACGAATCAGGCGTCGCCGCGCGACTGGCGGGCGATGCGCTCGATCAGGGCGCGCGCGTCGTCGGGCTGGCCCTGCAGCGTCAGCAGGCGCGCGTTGAGCACCAGGTTCTCCAGCACCAGCTTGGCGGTCGAGGCCCACATCGTGGCCAGCAGTGCCTCCACCGGCAGGCCGGAGGCTTCCAGCTCGCTGGAGCGTTCGGCGATCAGGCGGCAGGCCAGCCGGCGCAGCGCGGCGTCATCGAACGGCAGGTCGGCGTAGTCGATCGGGTCCTCCTTCTCGACTTCCGTCATCAGTTGCAGCAGGGTGTCTTCGGTCATGGGCAGACTCCTGGCGAGGTGACGTCACACTCGAAACAAAGCTAAAGCAGCGCGCGCCGGCTTGTCAATCGACAAGCCGGCGCGCGCTGGTCAGGCAGCCAGGAGTGCTGGCGTCAGAGCGCCGGCGGCTGGCGGCGGAAGCCGACGCCAAAGCGGTTCCAGGCGTTGATGGCCGAGATCAGCAGCGTCAGGTCGGCCATTTCCTTTTCCGAGAACTGCTCGCGCAGCGCCTGGTAGTCCGCATCCGGCGCCTGGCTTTGCGGCAGCAGCGTCAGCGCCTCGGTCCACGCCAGCGCGGCGCGCTCGCGCGGGGTGAACCAGCTGACTTCCCGCCAGGCCGGCAGCAGGCTCAGGCGGCGCTCGCTTTCGCCGTGCTTGCGCGCGTCGGTGATGTGCATGTCCAGGCAGAAGGCGCAGCCGTTGATCTGCGAGGCGCGGATCTTGACCAGTTCCTTCAGCGTGGTTTCCAGCGAGCAGCGCGCCAGGTAGACCTCGACGCCGATCATTGCCTTGTAGGCGTCGGGGGCCACGTCTTGCCAGTTCATCCGTTCTTCCATGATCGATCTCCTTAAGCGGTTCAGCAGGTTGGATTCAGGTTCGATGCAGCGGGCGCTGGTTTCGCGCCCGACGGAATGAAAGATAGACCCCCGCATTGGCTCCGTACACTGCCAATTTTTGGCAAAATCAGTAGGCCAATCGAGATCAACCCATCCGCCATGGAACTGCATCTGGCCCTGGACCACGCCGGCAACCTGACCGCGCAGATCGTCCACCACATCCGCGACGCGATCCAGGGCGGCCGGCTCGAAGCCGGCGCGCGCATGCCGCCGTCGCGCCTGCTCGGCACGCAGTTGGGTGTGGCGCGCAAGACCGTGACCACCGCCTACGAGCGGCTGGTGGCGGAAGGCTGGCTGCACGCGCGTGTCGGCGACGGCACCTATGTCGCGCAGGGCCTGGCGGGGCCGGCGGTGCGCATCGCCGTGGCGCCGGTGCTGCCGCCAGCAGTGCAGCGCTGGCTGGCCGTGCCGACGCCGTTCCTGGCCCCGGCGGGCGGCGCCCGCTATGCCTTCCAGCCGGGCCAGGCCGATACCACCCGGTTTCCGCACGAGGCCTGGGCGCGCTGCGTGCGCGCGGCGCTGGCGGCCGAGCGCACGCGCGCGCCCGGCCCGGCCGATGCCGCCGGCGAGATGCCGCTGCGCCAGGCGATCGCGCGCCATATCGCCTTTACTCGCGGCGTGCAGAGCGCGCCGACCGACATCCTCGTCACCAGCGGCGCGCAGCAGGGCATCGACCTGCTGGCGCGGCTGCTGCTCGGGCCGGGCGCCGTGGTGGCGATGGAGGATCCCGGCTACCCCATGGCACTTGTTCCAGGGTCTTGGCGCGCGGGTCGTGCCGGTGCCGGTCGACGACGAAGGCCTGGTGGTGGCGGCGCTGCCCAACGACGCCACCCTGGTCTATGTCACGCCCTCGCACCAGTCGCCGCTGGGCGTGCCGATGAGCCTGGCGCGGCGCCAGGCCCTGCTCGACTGGGCCGCGCGCCGCCATGCGGTGATCCTGGAGGACGACTACGACAGCGAGTTCCGCTACGGCGGCCAGGCGCTGGACGCGCTGCAGACGCTCGACCGGCACGGCCGCGTGGTCTACCTCGGCACGTTCTCCAAGACCCTGGCGGCCAACCTGCGCGGCGGTTACTTGGTGGTGCCGCCGTGGCTGATGCCGGCGGCGCGCAAGGTCAAGCACCTGATGGACTGGTACACGCCGACGCTGCTGCAGCAGGCGCTGGCGCGCTTCCTGTCCGAAGGCCACCTGCTGCGCCATATCCGGCGTTCGCATGCGCGCCATGCCCAGCGCCGCGCGCGCCTGCTGGCGCGGCTGCAGGGCGACCTGTCGCCGTGGCTGGAGCCGTTGCCTGCGGTGGCCGGCTTCCATCTGGCGGCACGGCTGCGGGTGCCGGTGGCCACCGAGGCGCTGGTGTCGATGGCGCGGCTGGCGGACCTGGAACTCGCCACGCTTGATCCCTGCTATGCCAGTCCGCCACCCAGTTGCGCGGGGCTGCTGTTGGGCTTCGGCGCGATCGATCTGCTGGATATCGACCCTGCCCTGGACCGGCTGGCGATGGTACTCTCTGCCTTGGCTCCCGCCCCGCCGCGCACCGCGTGATGCGGCCGGCACCAGGGAGACGCCAGCCACGCGCGGCAACCAGGTGACACATCTTCGACATGGCACCTCAGTCATACTTGCCGGGCGAATTTGCTGTGAACAAAACGGATGTACGAAAGTCTCATTCGCACTTCCAAACAACCCGAGTCGCGTTCATGACCAAGCGTTTGTTGTCCGCCATGCGTCAGTACGCATGGTTTGCAGGGGTGAAGCACCATGTCGTGCAGGGCGTCGAAGCCCTGGCCGAGCTGCTCAAGTCCCCGTCCGCCGCGGCGCGCGCCGTCGCGGCCATCGTTGCCGAAACCGAGCAGGGCGTACAGGTCTGGGTCTCGTACTTCGGCAAGCCGCTGGACCCGCACACCAACTATGTGCTGTGGCCGAACCGGGCGCTGCGTCCGGCCAGGCGGCGCATCCAGCCTTCTCCCATCGAGCTGCTGCAGAACCAGCGACGGCGCGACGACTAGTCGCCCTCCGCATCCCCTGATCCAGCGCCGCGCCCCCGCACGGGCGCCGGCAGCGCTCAGGCGTCGGCCCAGCGCCGCAGCAGATTGTGATAGACGCCGGTCAGGCCGATCACCGATTCGTCCGCCTGGCCGAGCTGCTGCGCCACCTGGCGGATGCGCCCATCCAGCTCGAACAGCACCGCGCGCTGGCCGTCGTCGCGGACCATGCTCTGGATCCAGAAGAACGATGACACCCGCGCGCCGCGCGTGACCGGTGTCACGTGATGGATGCTGGTGGCCGGGTACAGCACCATGTGCCCGGCCGGCAGTTTCACGCGCTGCTGGCCGTAGGTGTCCTCGATCACCAGTTCGCCGCCGTCGTAGTCGTCCGGCTCGGTCAGGAACAGCGTCGCCGACAGGTCGCTGCGGATGCGGAAGCTGGTGCCGCGCAGGTAGCGGATCGCGTTGTCGACATGGTTGGCAAAGGTACGCCCGCCCTCATAGCGGTTGAACAGCGGCGGATAGACCTTCAGCGGCAGCGCCGCCGAAAAGAACAATGCATGGTTGCCCAGCGCGTCCTGGATCAGGTCGCCCACTTGCCGCGCCGCCGGCGAACCCTCGGGCAGCTGCAGGTTGCGCTTGGCCAGCGCCGACTGGTGGCCCGAGGTTTCGTTGCCGTCGGCCCAGGGTGCCGCGTCGATGATCTCGCGCACTTGCGCGACCTGGGTCTTGGTCAATACGTCGGGGATCTGCAGCATCATGATGGCTTGTACGTCGGGATAAATCGGCAGGCGCCCATTGTATGGGAAGCCCGCGCAGGCCCCGAACAAGAATCATTATTGTTTGATCCCGGGCAGGCGGCGCCTTCACTACAATGGTTGGGTATGCCGTCATCGACAAGGAGCAGACATGTCCGAACCGCTACACGACGAAGCGCTGGTCAATCTCTACGTGGAACGCATCTCGGCCCTTTCGGTCAGCGCCTTTGACGGCGCCGACGTCAGCGGCGAACTCGATGCGGTGATGCGCGAAGCCGTGACCAAGTGCCAGGCCGCCGGCGGGCCGCAGGCACAGGGAACGCTGACGGTGCTCGCCGCGCGCTTGCGCGATCGTGCCGACGCGGCCGAACGCGAAGACCAGCCGCTGGTGCGCGACACCTTCAGGCTTGCCGCGGAACGCGTGCCCGCATGACATTGATGCGTTGCGAGTCCATGCGTGCACTGGCCACATTGGCACCGCTGTCAAAACACTAAGGGGATTTGGCCGGTCGGCCTGAGAAACAACGCAGGAAGATTGCGGCGGTTGCCGCGGCTGACTATGCCAGGGTGTTGGTTGCGGGGGCAGGACTTGAACCTGCGACCTTCGGGTTATGAGCCCGACGAGCTGCCAACTGCTCCACCCCGCGTCTGAAGGAGATGGATTATGGGTGATCCGACGGCGCATGGCAAGCACTATTTGCGTCGGCACAGCAAATCGTTCGCGCCGCGGGCAAGTTGATACATCACAACGTGATATAAATCGCCGCACAGGCGACGGCGAGCACAGCTTATTCAGCAGGTCCCAGCAGGCGATCGACCAGCGCATAGCCGGCGCCGAACGCAGCCACCTCGGCCGCATGGCGCGTGGCGAACTGCTGCGGTCCGCTGGCGAGCAGTTCGGTATCGCCGGCATCGGCCGGATCGGCTCCTTCCTGCGACACGCGCACCTCGTAACCCCAACGACCGATGCTGCCCTGCCCCTGCGGCGACACCAGGACGTAGACGTCCATGCCGCGATATGCCTCGACGCGCCAGTCAGCGTTGTCCATGCGAGCGACTCCCGCTTCAGTGATGATTTCAGTGATGGTTCTTCGAGACTAGGAGGCGCCACGCGCGACCGCAAGGCATAACGCGAGTGCGCGGCAAGACGGCGCACACAAGCTTAGCGGCACAAACTGAGTGGCAAAGAAAAAGGGCTTCCGTTTCCGGAAGCCCTCTTCTTTCTGCATAGGTGGCGCGGCTGGCAGGATTCGAACCCACGACCCCTTGGTTCGTAGCCAAGTACTCTATCCAACTGAGCTACAGCCGCACGCGAGAAAAAGATTATAACCCAGTTTTCGTTTTTGTGAAGCCCCCTTCCAACTTTTTTGTGATCTTTATCGCGGCGGGTCGACGCAGGCCCGCCCTGGCGCGGCCTGCCGGCGGGCTTTTCCTATAATGGCAGACTGAAGAAGTGATGCGGACCATGAACAAGGCATTTGTCAAAGAGTCCTCCGGCGACGAGGACGACGATCTCCCCGAAGGCGCAGCGCCGCTGCCACCCGGCACCAAGAACTACATCACCGCGGACGGCTATGCGCGCCTGCGCAATGAACTGATGCAGCTGATCGATGTCGAGCGGCCCGACGTGGTGCAGATCGTGTCGTGGGCGGCGTCGAATGGCGACCGCTCCGAGAACGGCGACTATCTCTATGGCAAGAAGCGCCTGCGCGAGATCGACCGCCGCATCCGTTTCCTGACGCGCCGCCTGGACAAGGCCGAAGTGGTCGACCCGTCCCTGCAGGGCGACAACGACCAGATCTTCTTTGGCGCCACCGTCACCTACGCGCATGCGTCGGGCGAAGAGACCACCATCACCATCGTCGGCATGGACGAGGTCGACCTCGACCACAACCACGTCAGCTGGATCTCGCCCATCGCCAAGGCGCTGCTCAAGGCGCGCGAAGGCGACACCGTGGCGTTGCGCACGCCGGCCGGCGTCGAGCAGATCGATATCCTGGAAGTTCGCTACCCCGCGAAGAAACAATAGGCGCGCGGGCCCGCCTAATTGTCGTTGCGGTCGCGGAAGATGCGAATGACGTCGGGATTGCGGCGCAGCCCGCGCATCACGTTGGCCAGGTGCAGGCGGTTCTGCACCTGGATGATGAACTGCATGTAGGTGGCTTCCTGCTGGCCGGCGTCCTGCTGCTCCATCGCTACGTGGGCGACGTTGGCGTCGGCCGCGGTCAGGTCCGCCGCGACGCGTGCGACGATGCCCTTGACGTTGCGCACCATCACCTTGATCGACACATCGAAGGCGCGCGTGGTCTTCTTGGCCCACATCACGTCGATCCAGTGCTCCGGATCCTTGCTGTGCAGGCGCTTGGCGATCTTGCAGTCCTGCACGTGGATCTGCAGCCCCTCGCCCTTGCCCAGGTAGCCGACAATGGAATCGCCGGGGATCGGGCGGCAGCATGCCGAGAAGATCATCGACATGCCCTCGTCGCCGGTAATCGGCACCGCGGGCGCTTCCTCGCCGGCAAAGGTCTGCACCGCCGCCAGCAGCGCGCTGTCGACATCGCCGGACAACTCCTGCAGCAGGATCTCCATGCGCTTGGCCACCACCGCCGGCACGCGCCGGCCCAGCGCCAGGTCGGCGAAGATGTCTTCGCGCTGCTTGTTGCCGGTCCACTGGATCATGCGGTCCCACACCGACTGCGGCACCGCCTTCAGCTCGATGCCGAGCTGGCGCGCCGACTGCTCCAGCAGGCGCTCGCCCAGCTGGATCGCCTCGTCCAGCTTGGTGGTCTTCAGGTAGTGGCGGATCGCCGCGCGCGCCTTGCCGGTGCGCACGAACGACAGCCACGCGGGGTTGGGCTTGGAATACGGGGCCGTCACCACCTCGACGATGTCGCCGCTCTTCAGCTCGGTGCGCAGCGGCAGCATCTCGTTGTTGATCTTGACCGCGACGCACTGGTTGCCCAGGTCGCTGTGCACCGCGTAGGCAAAGTCCAGCGCGGTGGCGCCGCGCGGCAGCGCGCGGATATGGCCCTTGGGCGTGAACACGTAGACCGCGTCGGGGAACAGGTCGATCTTGACGTGCTCGAGGAATTCCTGCGAATCGCCGGTCTGGCTCTGGATATCGAGCAGCGACTGCAGCCACTGGTGCGCCTGCTGCTGGATATCGTTGGCGTGGTCGGCCTGGTGCTTGTACATCCAGTGCGCGGCCACGCCGGCCTCGGCGATCTGGTGCATGTCGCGCGTGCGGATCTGGAACTCCACCGGCGTGCCGAACGGCCCCACCAGCGTGGTGTGCAGCGACTGGTAGCCGTTGATCTTGGGGATCGCGATGTAGTCCTTGAACTTGCCCGGCATCGGCTTGTACAAACCGTGCAGCGCGCCCATCGCCATGTAGCAGTGCATCTGCGTTTCCACCACCACGCGGAACCCGTACACGTCCAGCACCTGCGAGAACGACAGCTGCTTGTCGTGCATCTTGCGGTAGATGCTGTACAGCGTCTTCTCGCGCCCGGACAGTTCGGCAACGATGCCGGCATCGGCCAGCGCCTTCTGCGCGGCCTCGAGGATGCGCTTGACCACCTCGCGCCGGTTGCCGCGCGCAGCCTTGACGGCTTTCTCGAGCGTGGCGTAGCGGAACGGCGAGCCGACCTTGAACGACAGCTCCTGCAGCTCGCGGTAGATCGTGTTGAGACCGAGACGGTGCGCGATCGGCGCATAGATCTCCATGGTCTCGAGCGCGATGCGGCGGCGCTTCTCCGGCGGCACGAAGTCGAGCGTGCGCATGTTGTGCGTACGGTCGGCCAGCTTCACCAGGATCACGCGCACGTCGCGCGCCATCGCCAGCAGCATCTTGCGGAAGCTTTCCGCCTGCGCCTGCTCGCGGCTCTGGAATTCGAGCTTGTCCAGCTTGGTCAGGCCATCGACCAGTTCGGCGACCTTCGGACCGAATTTCTCGGCCAGCTCGCTCTTGGTGATGCCCTGGTCTTCCATCACGTCGTGCAGCAGCGCCGCCATGATGGACTGCACGTCCAGCTTCCAGTCCGCGCACAGCTCGGCCACCGCCACCGGATGGGTGATATAGGGCTCGCCGCTCTGGCGATACTGGCCCAGGTGGGCCTCGTCGGAAAACTGGAAGGCCTCGCGTACGCGCGCCAGGTCCGGCGCCTTCAGGTACGCGAGCTTCTCCATCAGCCGGGTGATGGAGATGACCTGCTGGCGCGGCGGCACCGCCGGCTGCGAGGTCGGGCCGAAGAAGTGCCGGTATGACTGCGCCAGCACTGCATCGATAAACAGGCTGTCGGCTGCCGGCGGCGCCACTTGCTGCGCCGCGACCAGTTCATCCTGCACTGCCGCGCCGCGCGCCTTGCCCGGTGCCAGCGCGGGCGCGACGGCGCGCTCGCCGACGACATCGTCGCCGAGCGGATCGGGAAGATTGGGAGCGCCGGTGCGCGCGTTCACGGAAGACTGGCCCGGAATGGTGCGCTTACGCGCCGCGGGCGGGGCCGCATCGCCAGGCGCCGGCACGACCGCGGTCGGCGACGGCTGGGATGGAGGCTTGGAGGGCGGATGCGGCGATGGCATGGCGGCGGCCCGGGGAATCCGGCTGGAGAGCCTGGAACAGTGCTGGCACGATGCAGGGATGAGCCATGGGCCGCCTGGTCGATCAGGTCGGGACCTTTTTCAGCATCTCGATGCCGACCTGGCCCGACGCGATCTCGCGCAGTGCCACCACGGTCGGCTTGTCCTTCGCTTCGACCTTGGGCGTGTGGCCCTGCACCAGCTGGCGCGCACGGTACGTGGCCGCCAGCGCGAGCTCGAAACGATTCGGAATGTGTTTCAGACAATCTT
Organism: Cupriavidus phytorum; assembly: GCF_003254285.1. Classification (NCBI taxonomy): domain Bacteria; kingdom Pseudomonadati; phylum Pseudomonadota; class Betaproteobacteria; order Burkholderiales; family Burkholderiaceae; genus Cupriavidus; species Cupriavidus phytorum. Next base: position 584,687 of record NZ_QKZN01000003.1, on the reverse strand, counting down.
CGACGGTAATACGCGCCATATCAAATCCACCTTGGGACAAAACCTTACGTTGGGTTGCTATTTTACAGCACGCGGCGGGAAACGCCGGCGGCGCCCCGCGCGGCTGTCATCGGCGGGCATCGTTTCAGTGGATGCCAAGCTCGATGAACAGCTCCGCGTGCCGCGCCTTCTGCGAGGAAAAGCGCAGCCGCGTGGCGCTGATGATGTTGCGCAACTGCTCCAGCGCATCGTCGAACACCTCGTTGATGATGACGTAGTCCGACTCCGAGGCGTGGGCCATTTCGCTGCCCGCGGCCAGCAGGCGGCGCACGATCACGTTGGGCTCGTCCTGGCCGCGCTTCTTCAGGCGCTCTTCCAGCGCGGTCAGCGACGGCGGCAGGATGAAGATCTCCACCGCGTTGGAAAAACGCTGGTGCACCTGCTGCGCGCCCTGCCAGTCGATCTCGAGCAGCACGTCGTTGCCTTGCGCCATCTGCTGCTCGATCCACACGCGCGAGGTCGCGTAGTAGTTGCCGTGCACCTCGGCCCATTCCAGGAAGTCGCCGCGGTCGCGCGCGCTGCGGAAGGCATCGACGGTGACGAAGTGGTACTCGCGGCCGTCCTCCTCGCCCGGGCGCGGCGCGCGCGTGGTGTGCGAGATCGACAGGCGGATGGCCGGGTCCTGCGCCAGCAGCGCGTTGACCAGCGTCGACTTGCCCGCGCCCGAGGGTGCCACCACCATGAAGAGGTTGCCGGGGTAGACGGTGTCGATGGCGGTGTGCGAGGTCGGAGCGGAGGCCGTTGGAGAAGTTGGGCTCATGATGTTTCAGTGACTGTCTTACTCTAGATTCTGGACCTGCTCGCGCATCTGCTCGATCAGCAGCTTGAGCTCCATCGAGGCATCGGCCAGCTCTTTGGCGGCGGCCTTGGAGCCCAGCGTGTTGGCCTCGCGGTTGAGCTCCTGCATCATGAAGTCCAGGCGCTTGCCCACCTGGCCACCCTTCTTCAGGATATGGCGGGTTTCGTTCAGGTGCGCCTGCAGCCGCGACAGCTCTTCGGCGATATCGATGCGGATGCCATAGACGGTGGCTTCCTGGCGGATGCGCTCGGCGATCTCGTCGCGGCTCATCGCCGGCATGCCGTTGGGCGCGGCCAGGTTGAAGGCTTCCTGCAGGCGCTCGGTCAGCTTTTCCTGATGATGCGCGATCAGCTGCGGGATGGTCGGAGTCAGGCGCTCGACGATCGCGAGCATGGCGTCGATGCGCTCGGTCAGCGTGGCCTTGAGCGCGTCGCCCTCGCGGCGGCGCGCTTCGAGCAGCTGGTCGAGCGCCTCGCGCGCGGCGCCGAGCACGGCCTCGCGCAGCGCCTCCTGCGACAGCTCCGGCTCGACCAGCACGCCGGGCCAGCGCAGGATCTCGCCCATGCGCAGGGTGCCGGCGCTGCTGAAGGTGGCGGCCACGGTGGTTTCGAGCGCGCGGATCTGCGCCAGCAGCCCGTCGTTGAGCGCCAGCGTGGCGCCGCCGGCATCGGTGCGCTGCAGGTTGATGCGGCATTCCAGCTTGCCGCGCGACAGCTCGGCCATCAGCATCTCGCGCAACGCCGGCTCGAACGCGCGGCACTCCTCGGGGGCCCGGAACAACAGGTCGAGGAAACGCGAATTGACAGTGCGGAATTCCACCGAGACGGACGCGGTGCGCCCGCTGGGCTCGCCCTGCGCGTTGGTCAATGGCGCCTGGCGCGTCGCCAGGCCGTAGCCTGTCATGCTGTGGATCATTGGTTGTTCTCGTGATTGGCGCCGCACCGGCGCGAAGCGGCCGCGGCCTGCCGGCGGACGCCCGCCCGGCCGGCGCGCGGCGCAGCCTGCTGGGGGCGCCCTCAAAACGTTGAAAGGCGGGCAATAACGCCCGTATTTGTGTTCTTTACAAGTGACCGATTAGCCCGGACAATCCGGAGGCAAATCCGTCCGGAGGCAAATCCGCGGGGGCAACTCCGGTCCTATTCCCATGACAGAGCCAAAGGGCACGCCACAACCGAAGAGTGCACCGCTGCCCGTCGGCACGCTGCTGTCCAACTATCGTATTGTAAAGAAGTTGGCCAGCGGGGGGTTCAGTTTCGTCTACCTGGCCACCGACGAAACCGGCGCGCCGGTCGCCATCAAGGAGTACCTGCCGTCGTCGCTGGCGCGGCGCAACCCGGGCGAACTGATCCCCGTGGTGCCCGAGGAAAACGCCGCGGCGTTCCGGCTGGGCCTGAAGTACTTCTTCGAAGAGGGCCGCTCGCTGGCCCGCATTTCCCATCCCAGCGTGGTGCGCGTGGTGAACTTCTTCCGCGAGAACGCCACCGTCTACATGGTGATGAACTACGAGCTGGGCAAGACGCTGCAGGAGCATGTGCTGGCGGCCCGGCAGCAGGGCCGCGCCAAGGTGCTGCGCGAGCATTTCATCCGCAAGGTGTTCCACGACCTGATGAGCGGCCTGCGCGAAGTGCATATCCACAAGCTGCTGCACCTGGACATCAAGCCCGGCAACATCTACCTGCGCGAGGACGAGTCCCCCATCCTGCTGGATTTCGGCGCCGCGCGGCAGACCCTGACCATGGAGGCGGCGCGCTTCCAGCCGATGTACACGCCCGGCTTCGCCGCGCCGGAACTGTACGGCAAGCACACTGACCTGGGCCCGTGGACCGACATCTACAGCCTGGGCGCGACGCTCTACGCCTGCATGGCCGGACTGCCACCGCAGGAAGCCAACCAGCGCGAGAAGGACGACCGCATGGGCGAGGCGCTGATGCGGCTGCGCAGCAGCTATACCAACGGCCTGGTCGACCTGGTCGAGTGGTGCCTGCGGCTGGAGCCTTCGGGCCGCCCGCAGAGCGTGTTCCGGCTGCAGAAGGAACTGCGCGAGCAGACCAACGCGCTGGGCGAGCAGGCGCTGGCGCCCTCGACCCAGGCCCCGGCACCCGCCCCCATGCCGCCGGAAAAAGCGCCCGCGACCTCGCGCTTCCTGACGCTGCTGCGCCGGCGCGACGAGCCGGCACCCGGCGCGAGCGTCGACTGAATCACAAACCCGGCCGCGGCGCCCCCGCGCACGCTGCCGGGCCATCGAACCCCACGAAAGCCAACCAGCCAACATGCGATTCTCTGTCTACCAGGAAAGCAGGAAGGGCGGCCGCCGCGTCAACCAGGACCGCATGGGCTATTGCTTCACGCGCGACGCACTGCTGATGGTGCTGGCCGACGGCCTGGGCGGCCACGCCCACGGCGAAGTCGCCGCGCAGCAGGCGCTGCAGACCCTGGCGCGCCAGTTCCAGCTGCAGGCGCGGCCCGCGGTGCGCAACCCGGCCGAGTTCCTGCAGGACACCATCATGCTGGCGCACCGCGAGATCCACCGCTATGCCGAGGCCAACCAGATGGCCGACGTGCCCCGCACCACGGTGGTCTGCTGCCTGGTGCAGCACGGCCAGATCCACTGGGCCCATGCCGGCGATTCGCGCTATTACCTGCTGCGCAAGGGCCGGCTGCTGACGCGCACGCGCGACCACTCCAAGATCGAGAACCTGCTGCAGCAGGAGCGCGTGCTGCCGATGGAGGTGGCCAACCACCCCGAGCGCAACAAGCTCTACAACTGCCTGGGCTCGCCCAACCTGCCGCTGATCGACCTGGGCGGGCCGGTGCGGCTGGAGCCGGGCGACGTCGCCCTGCTCTGCTCCGACGGCCTGTGGGGCCCGCTCGACGAGCCGGTGCTGGTGGACAAGCTGTCGCGCTTGTCGGTGGTGCAGGCGGTGCCGGCGCTGATCGACCAGGCGCTGCAGCAGGCCGGCGAAGGTGCCGACAACACCACCGGTATCGCCATGATGTGGGAGCTGGACAACACCACCGCCGGCCAGGATGCGGTGATGACCGACACCCTGCCGCTCAACGCCTTCACCACCTCGATCCTCGAGCGCAACGGCACCGACAGCGACCTGCTGTCCGAGGAAGAGATCGAGCGCTCGATCGCCGAGATCCGCGCCGCCATCGACAAGACCAGCAACCTGATGCGGTGATGGCACCCGCAGGGGCCGGCCGGGGCGGCGCGCCAGCGCACACCGGCCGGCAGCGGTAGAATCGCGGTCTCTCCTCTCTACCCCTTGCGGACAAACCATCTCATGCGACCCAGCGGCCGCGCAGCCGATGCGCTGCGTTCCATCAGCCTTACCCGCCACTACACCCGCCACGCCGAAGGCTCGGTCCTGTGCGCCTTTGGCGATACCAAGGTGCTGTGCACCGCCAGCGTGCTGGCCAAGGTACCGCCGCACAAGAAGGGGAGCGGCGAAGGCTGGGTCACGGCCGAGTACGGCATGCTGCCGCGCGCCACGCATACGCGTTCCGACCGCGAGGCCGCGCGCGGCAAGCAGACCGGCCGCACCCAGGAAATCCAGCGCCTGATCGGCCGCGCCATGCGCTCGGTATTCGACCTGGCGGCGCTGGGCGAATACACCCTGCACCTCGACTGCGACGTGCTGCAAGCCGACGGCGGCACCCGCACCGCGGCCATCACCGGCGCCTTTGTCGCCGCCCACGACGCGGTCGCGACCATGCTGCGCGACGGCCTGATCGCCGCCAGCCCGATCCGCGACCATGTCGCCGCGGTCTCGGTCGGCATGGTCGACGGTGTGCCGGTGCTGGACCTCGACTACGCCGAGGACAGCAATTGCGACACCGACATGAACGTGGTCATGACCGGCAGCGGCGGCTTTGTCGAAGTGCAGGGCACCGCCGAAGGCGCGCCCTTCAGCCGCGCCGACCTCGATGCCATGACGCGCCTGGCCGAAGCCGGCATCGCCCGCCTGGTGCAGCTCCAGCGCGAAGCGCTGGGCCTGGCCTGAGCCCCGGAGCCCGCGATGCAACGCCTGGTCCTGGCCTCCAACAATCCCGGCAAGCTGCGCGAATTCGGCGCGCTGCTGGCGCCGCTCGGCTTTGACGTGGTAACGCAGGGCGAGCTTGGCATCCCCGAGGCCGAAGAGCCCTTTGCCACCTTCGTCGAGAACGCGCTGGCCAAGGCCCGCCACGCCAGCCGGCTTGCCGACCTGCCCGCGCTGGCCGACGACTCCGGCATCTGCGTGCAGGCGCTGGGGGGCGCGCCCGGCGTCTATTCCGCGCGCTATGCGCAGATGGCCGGACAGGCCAAGTCGGACTCGGCCAACAACGCCTACCTGGTCTCGCAGCTGGCCGGCAAGCTGAACCGGCACGCGTACTATTACTGCGTGCTGGTGTTCGTGCGCCACGCCGAGGACCCCTGCCCGATCATCGCCGAAGGGGTGTGGCATGGCGAGGTCGTCGACGCGCCGCGCGGCGCGGGCGGCTTCGGCTACGACCCCCACTTCCTGCTGCCGGCGCTGGGCAAGACCGCGGCCGAGCTGCCGCCGGAAGAGAAGAACCGCGTCAGCCACCGTGCCCAGGCGCTGCGCGCCCTGGTGGCCCGGCTGCAGGCCGAGGCCGCGGAGCCTGCCACCCGATGATTCCGATCGTACCGGCCTCCGCGTCCGTGCCCGTGGACAGCAAGCAGCTGTGGCTCAAGCCCGGGCAGATCAGCCTGCCCGGCTCGCCGCCGCTGTCGCTGTACGTGCATATCCCGTGGTGCGTGCGCAAGTGCCCGTATTGCGATTTCAACTCGCACGCCGCGCCCGGCGCCGACAACCACGAAATTCCGGAAGACCTCTACCTCGACGCGCTGCGCGCGGACCTGGAGCAGTCGCTGCCGCTGGTATGGGGCCGCCCGGTGCATACCGTCTTTATCGGCGGCGGCACGCCCAGCCTGCTGTCGGCGGCGGGCATGGACCGGCTGCTGTCGGATATCCGCGCCCTGCTGCCGCTCGACGCCGATGCCGAGATCACGATGGAGGCCAATCCAGGCACCTTCGAAGCCGACAAGTTCGCCAGCTACCGCGCCAGCGGCATCAACCGGCTGTCGATTGGCATCCAGAGCTTCAATGACCGGCACCTGCAGGCACTGGGCCGCATCCACGGCGGCGCCGAAGCGCGCCGTGCCATCGACATCGCCCAGGCCAGCTTCGACAACATCAACCTGGACCTGATGTACGCGCTGCCGGGCCAGACCCTGCAGGAATGCCAGGCGGACGTCGAGGCCGCGCTGGCCTGCGGCACCACGCACCTGTCGCTGTACCACCTGACGCTGGAGCCGAACACGCTGTTCGCGAAGTTTCCGCCGGCACTGCCCGACGACGACACGGCGTACGAGATGCAGGACTGGATCGAAGCGCGCACCGCCGCGGCGGGCTATCGGCACTACGAGACCTCGGCGTATGCGAAGCCGCATCGCGAGGCGCGCCACAACCTCAACTACTGGCGCTTCGGCGACTATCTTGGCATCGGCGCCGGCGCGCACGGCAAGCTGTCGTTCCCGCAGCGCGTGCTGCGCCAGATGCGGCACAAGCATCCGGCAACCTACATGGCGCAGGCCATGGCCGGCAACGCGGTGCAGGAAGCGCGCGACGTCGGCGCCGACGAACTGCCGTTCGAGTTCATGCTCAATGCACTGCGCCTGACCGACGGCGTGCCGGCCTCGAGCTTCCACGACTACACCGGGTTGCCGCTGCACACCATCAGCAAGCAGCTGGCCGAGGCCGAGAAAAAAGGCTTGCTGGAAGCCGACCTGACCACGATCCGCCCCACCGAGCTGGGCCGGCGCTTCCTCAACGACCTGCAGGAGATGTTCCTGAAGGACTGACCGGCCCGCACACCGGCAGCGATAAAAAAAGGCCACGCTAGCGCGTGGCCTTTGACTTCTGGCAAACGTCAGGCTGGCCGGTCAGTACGGCGTGGCCATGTCGTTGGCGACGCGCGCGCGCATGCCAACTTGCAGGCTGCCCAGGTTGGACTGCGTCACCGTGGCGAGGCGGCCGTCATCCAGCCGCACGTTCACGCGATAGACCGTCTGCGTATTGCTGCCCGCGCGCTTCTCGATCTGGTTGCCGGCCACGGCGCCGACCACGGCACCGCCGATGGTCGCCGCGGTCTGGCCGCGCCCGCCGCCGATCTGGTGGCCCAGCAGGCCGCCCGCGGCGCCGCCGATCACGGTGCCGAGCAGGCCCGAGCTGCCTTGCGTGGTGGTGATCGGCTCGATCGACTCGACGCGCCCGTAGTAGACCGCGCCGGCCGGTGCCTGCGAGGTATGGGGGTTCTGGTAACCCGGGGGCGGCGCGTTGTAGCCGGTGTTGTAGCCCTGGTCGTAGCCGCTGCCGTATGGCGCCGCACAACCGGCCAGCGCAGCCGCCGCGGCCACCGGAACGATCAGCCATGTCTTGCTTGGGGTTCGCATTTTGCGCATTTTGAGTTCTCCTCTGTTGCCAGGCGAAAGCCGGGGATGCGGCACACACCGCAGTGCCCGGTACGACCATATGAGCGCTGGCGCGATATGAAGGTTCCGCCTTGTCAGACAGCGCCCGACAGCACAGCAGAAGATGTGGCAGGAACAACGGCCGCGCCGCTGCCGCGGCGCAAGTGCCATCAGGGCGCCCGGGCCTTGTATAATGCGCGGCCAGACCGTAGCGTCTGCATGCGGCACTGCGCCGGAGGCCTCGTCCTTTCGCGCTACAATGCCCGCACTTTTCCGGAAGCGTGGCCGAGTGGTTTAAGGCAGCAGTCTTGAAAACTGCCGATGGGGTGACCCATCCGTGAGTTCGAATCTCACCGCTTCCGCCAGACAAGAAAACGGCCCGCACCATCGACTGGTGCGGGCCGTTTTTCATTCGGCCTCGTCGTGCAGGTCTTGCTTCAGCAACCGGTAAGCCTCGGCCTCTGATATTCGCAGCCGGTACTTGGTGGCCAGCACGCGTGCCAGCCCGCGGGCCGCGCCCGGAGGGCTGTGGCGCAGTTGCTCGCGGTAGGCCTCGACTTCATAGCGGAGCCGCCAGCGCCGGCTGGCCAGGTAGAGCACGCCCATCAGGCCCCAGCTGCGCCAGAACTGGCGCACGTGGACCTTCTCATGCTCGATCAGCGCCTGGGTGACACCGGGACGCAGCAGGATCAGCGGCCCGGGCGTGAAGCCGTCGAACCCGCGCGGGATCAGCCAGCGGGTTTCGATGACCAGGCACAGGGGCGAGCGGCAGCAGCGGAGCATGCTTCTAGCATAGCGCGCCGGCCGCGCTCGTGGCGTGCACGAGTCCGGTTGCCCGATCAGGCGGCCGCGCGCAACGGCGCGGCGGGTGCCGCCGGGATCGCCGGCATGCCGGCCTGGCCGCGCGAGCGGCCCGAGCTCAGGTAGCCGGCGATCGATTCCTGCGTGACCTCGCCCAGGTAGGCGCCATCGGCGCCCATCACCGGCAGCCAGCTGGTGTTGTGCTGGTACATGCGCGACAGCACGATGCGCAGGTGCTCGTCGAACGCCGCGGTGGCGGCGAACGGGCGCATCGCGTCGCTGCACTGGCCCTGGCCCGACCGTGCGTCGCGGCGCGTGACGTAGCCCAGCGCCACCTGCGCGTCGTCCACCACCGGCAGGTGGCGCACGTCGGCGTCGTCCATCACGCCCAGCGCCTCCGCCAGCGGCATGCCCGGGTGGCAGCTCGGCGGCATGGTGGCGGCATCGCCGGCGCGCACCAGCAGCAGGCGCTTGAGCGTGTTGTCGTGGCCGACGAAGGCCTGCACGAACTCATCGGCCGGGTGCGCCAGCAGCGCGTCGGGGTGGTCGAACTGCACCAGCTTGCCGCGGCGGAACACCGCGACCTTGTCGGCCAGCTTGATGGCCTCGTCGATATCGTGCGAGACCATGATCACGGTCTTGCCGAGCTGGCGCTGCATCTGCAGGAATTCGTTCTGGATGCTCTCGCGGTTGATCGGGTCGACCGCGCCGAAGGGCTCGTCCATCAGCAGCAGCGGCGCGTCGGCCGCCAGCGCGCGGATCACGCCGATGCGCTGCTGCTGGCCGCCGGACAGCTCGCGCGGATAGCGCGACAGCAGCCGGTTGGGATCGAGCTGCACCATCGCCATCAGCTCGCGCGCGCGTTCGCGGCACTGCTTCTTGTCCCAGCCCAGCAGGCGCGGCACCACCATGATGTTCTCTTCGATGGTCATGTTGGGGAACAGGCCGATCTGCTGGATCACGTAGCCGATCTTGCGGCGCAGCGCCACGCCGTCGAGCCCGCGCGTATCCTCGCCGTCGATGCGCACCGTGCCCGAGGTCGGCTCGATCAGCCGGTTGATCATCTTCAGCGTGGTGGTCTTGCCGCAGCCCGACGGGCCCAGGAAGACGCAGATCTCGCCGCGCGGCACCGTCAGCGATACGGCATCGACGGCGCGCATCTCGGTGCCGTCCTTCTGCGGGAAGGACTTGGTGAGTTGGTCGAGTTCGATCATAGACGGATCCCCTTCGGCGTCAGCGCCCGCTGCAACCACTGCAGGAAGGCGTCCGCCACGATGGCGAGCAGGCTGACCAGGACCGCGCCCACCGCCAGCTTGCTCATGTTGCTCTGGCTGATCGCCTGCAGGATCAGCACCCCAAGGCCACCCGCGCCGATGATGGCGGCAATGGTGGCAACCCCGATATTCATGACCACGGCGGTGCGCACGCCGCCGAGGATCACCGGCACCGCCAGCGGCAGGTCCACCAGCCGCATCCGTTGCCAGGTGGTCATGCCGATGCCGCGCCCCGCTTCCTGGATGCCGGGGTCGACATTGGCCAGCGCGGTATAGGTGTTGCGCATGATCGGCAGCAGCGAGTACAGGAACACCGCCGTCACCGCGGGCACGTAGCCGAGCGCATGGCCGAAGCGCGCAAAGATCGGGATCATCAGCCCGAACAGCGCGATCGACGGCAGCGTCAGCACGATCGTCGCCAGCGCCAGCAGCGGTGCGGCCAGCGCACGGAAGCGCGTGATCAGGATGCCCAGCGGCACCCCGATCAGGATCGCCAGCCCCACCGCCGAGCCCACCAGCGCGAGGTGCTCGCCGGTCAGCTTCAGCAGCGTGGGCCAGCTGTGTTGCAGGTATGCGAACAAGTCCATGCGGCCCTCCTCAGATCAGTCCGTGGCCGCGCAGGAAGTCCTCCGCCACCTTGTCCACCGGCTGCTGACCGATGTCCACCTTGTAGTTCATGTCGGTCATGCTCTGGTTGTCGAGCCTGGCCGCGAGCGCGTTGAGCAGGCCCGCCAGTTCCGGATGCTGGTCGAGCACGGCCTTGCGCACCACCGGCGCCGCGTTGTACGGCGGGAAGAAGTGCTGGTCGTCCTCGAGCAGCACCAGGTCGAAGCCCTTGACGCGGCCGTCGGTCGCATAGACCAGCCCCAGCTCCACCTGGTTGTTCTTCAGTGCGGTGTAGACCAGGCCCGGGTCGAGCTGGATCACGTCGCGGCGCGAGAACGGCAGCTGGTACAGCGCCTTGAGCGGCTCCAGCCCGTCCGGGCGCGCGGCGAATTCCATGTCGACGGCGAACGGATGGCTGGCCTCGGCGCCGGCCTTGCGCATCTGCTCGGCAAAGGCCGACAGCGTGGTCGCGCCGCTGGCGGCCGCGCGCTCCTTCGGCATGGCCAGCGCATAGGTGTTGTTGATGCCCGAGGCATCCAGCCACACCAGCCCGCGCGCGCCGTCCATCTGCTTGACGCGCGCATAGCTTTCCTGCGCATCGAGCTTCTCCTCGACCTTGTTGAACACGATCAGCGCGGTGCCGGTGTAGTCCCACACCACGTCGAGCTGGTCGTTCTCCATGGCCTGGCGCATCAGCGTGCTGCCCAGGCCGGCGGTCAGCTCGGCGTCGAAGCCCTTGGCACGCAGGTACCTGGTGGTCATCGATGACAGCAGCAGCTGTTCGGTGAAGTTCTTGCCGCCCACGCGGATGGCGGCGCCCGCGGCCCGGGCCTCGGGCGCGGTGGCCAGCGCCAGGCCGGCGGCGAAGGCGGTCACCGCCGCCACCAGCAGCACGACCCGGCGCGCGCGGCGGCGGATGTATTGCATCTGCTTTTCCATGTCGGTGTCTCCCGGTTCAGCGCGCCAGGCCGCGGCGGCGCAGGTACAGCTGGCCGCCGGCGGCAAACAGTGCATCGAGCGCCAGCGCCAGCAGCGCGGTGGCGGCTGCGCCCAGCAGCAGTAGCGGCTGGTTGTTCAGGTAGATGCCCGGGAAGATCAGCTCGCCCAGGCTGTTGGCGCCGATCAGAAACGACAGCGGCACGGTGCCGACGTTGATCACCAACGCGATGCGGATGCCGGCCAGCATCACCGGCAGCGCGTTGGGCAGCTCCACCCGCAGCAGGCGCTGGGCCGGGGTCATGCCGATGCCGCGCGCCGCCTCCAGCAGCGTGGGCGAGACATTGCGCAGGCCCTCGTAGGTGTTGCGCACGATCGGCAGCAGCGAGGCCAGCCACAGCGCCAGGATGGCGGGCCGCTCGCCGATGCCGAGCACGGCCAGCGCCAGGGCCAGCACCGCCAGCGACGGCACGGTATTGCCGACGTTGAATACCTGCATCAGCCGGTCGGCCCAGCGCCGCATGCACGGTCGGCTCAGCGCGATGCCGGCCGGGATGCCGGTGGCCAGCGCCAGCGCCATCGACAGCACCACCAGCCGCAGGTGGTCGGCGATGTCGTAGAGCAGGCGCTCCTGGTACTGGCGAATCACATCGACGCCGATCCACGCCACCAGTGCGGCCAGCGCGGCAAGCGTCAGTCCTGCCCAGGCCAGCGCCCGTGCCGGTTGCTTTGACATACTCTCCCCTTCTCCGGGCCAAAAGCGCGCAGCAAGCCACTTTCCGGCGACGGAAAACAATATGGGCTGGTGCGTGCGGAGATAGGGCGCCACCAGTCCCGGTTCAGATTGCCTTGCCGCCATGACCGGCACGATTGCCGGCGGACGGTCTGTGGATTCGTCCGCCGTGGGCGGGGAATCTCGATTGACGGGATGCCGTGTTGGCGGCGGTCCCTGAAGCGGCGCAACCGGCGGTGCAAGCACAGCGCGAACGGTTGGCCAGTGGCAGCGCAAGTATTGAAGTTTTCCGACGCGCCGCCGGTCCATCGGCCGTTGACTGGCAAGGGCTGGCGGGACTTTCCCCACCCCGCTTCTCGCATCAACGGATGACAAAGAGAGCGCTATTATAGCGATCTTCACCGATCTTGTCATCTTTGGCCTTTCCGGAGGCGATCTGGCACCGATCTTCGGCCTTCATGCCGCCGCTGTGCGAGGCCCCGGACGCGGCACACGCCGCGCCGCGATCGTTCCGAAATCGGATCGCCGGGCCGCAGGACTTGGCGCACCAGCAGAACAATCTGTTGCCCGTGCGCCCTCTACTCTTTCCCCGCCAAACCACTAAATTGACGAGGTAGCTGAAACGACGGACCGGCGGCCATCGCCGCGCCGGCCGCCCCACAGGAGCAAGACATGGATACCCGTACCCTCGCCACCATTCCCGCCGCCGCCGCGGAAAGCGTGCAGCGCTCGCGCACCGTCGACCGCGTGGTGCGCGGCATCGCCACCTCGGACGGCGCCGGCGTCAAGCTGACGCGCGTGCTGACGCAGAACCTGCAGCGCCGGCTGGACCCGTTCCTGATGCTCGATGCCTTCGGCACCGACAGCAAGGACGACTACATCGGCGGCTTCCCCGATCACCCGCACCGCGGCTTCGAGACCATCACCTACATGCTGGCCGGGCGCATGCGTCATCGGGACAGCGCCGGCAACGAGGGCCTGCTGCAGAACGGCGGCGCGCAGTGGATGGTGGCCGGCGCCGGCGTCGTCCACTCGGAAATGCCCGAGCAGGAAGACGGCCGCATGGAAGGCTTCCAGCTGTGGCTGAACCTGCCGGCCGCCGACAAGATGACGGCACCGTGGTATCGCGACCTGCCCGCCGCCGAGATCCCGACGGTGGCGCTGGAGCATGGCGCCACGGTGCGCGTGCTGGCCGGCGCCAGCCATGGCGTGGCCGGCGCGATCACGCGCCAGGTGACCGAGCCGGTCTACCTGGACGTCGAGCTGCCGGCCGGCCAGGACTTCGCGCAGGCGCTGCCGGCCGGGCACAACGCCTTTATCTACGTGTACCGGGGCGAAGTCTCGGTCGGCGCCGGCGATGACCGCGCCGTGGTCGAGGCGCAGCGCATGGGCGTGCTGGACAACGCCGGCCAGGCTGACGGCGTCATCGTCAGGGCCGAGGCCGACGCGCGCTTCCTGCTGATCGCCGGCCGGCCGCTGAACGAGCCGATCGCGCAGTACGGCCCGTTCGTGATGAACACGCAGGAGCAGATCTACCAGACCCTGGCGGATTTCCGCGATGGGAGGTTTGCGACGAGCGTGGCTGGCAGCCAGGCGTAAAAGACTCGCCGGAGTGCTCCCCTCTCCCATAAATGGAAGAGGGGAGAAAACCCTCGCAGGTACTGCGTCGTCTCAAGACCCAAAGCCGCCGCCTCCACCAGAGGCGGCGGCTTTTTTTCATGCTGCCGCCGGCATGCGACTTGCAACCACCCGCCAACCGTTGCACAGACTGGACACCGGCCCGATTCGGGCCTTCCGGACCCCGCGCACTTATATAATTCGTCACCAATATCCGGCATCACGAACCCATGATGAATGCTGCAATGCGTCGCGGCGATGCTGCGCCACGCACTGCCGCGCTTTGACACATCCCCGTTGCTGCCACCACAACAACCCGAGCCGCCTCAGTGACACCACAACTCCCTCCCCGGCTGGCGCTGGCCCATATCAGCAAGCGCTACCCGGGCGTCGTCGCCAACGACGACGTCAGCCTCAGCGTTGCCCCCGGCGAGATCCATGCCGTGCTGGGTGAAAACGGCGCCGGCAAGTCCACCCTGATGAAGATCATTTTCGGCGCGGTCCGTCCGGATGCCGGCGAGATGCACTTCAACGGGGCGCCGGTCAGCATCGGCAGCCCGCACGACGCCCGCAATCTGGGCATCGCCATGGTGTTCCAGCATTTCTCGCTGTTCGACACGCTCACCGTGGCGGAAAACATTGCGCTGGGCCTGCCGGCCGCACAGCAGGGCAATATGAAGCAGCTGGCCGAGCGCATCCGCGCCACCGCCGAACGCTACGGCCTGCCGCTGGAGCCGAACCGCCATGTGCACACGCTGTCGGTGGGCGAGCGCCAGCGCGTCGAGATCGTGCGCGCGCTGCTGGCCAATCCGCAGCTGCTGATCCTGGACGAGCCCACCTCGGTGCTGACGCCCCAGGCCGTGGAAACGCTGTTCGTCACGCTGCGCCAGCTGGCCGCCGAAGGCACCAGCATCCTCTACATCAGCCACAAGCTCGACGAGATCCGCGCGCTGTGCCATCACGCCACCGTGATGCGCATGGGCAAGGTCACCGGCGTGTGCGATCCGCGCCAGGAAACCGCGGCGTCGCTGTCGCGCCTGATGATCGGCGGCGAGCCACCGCGCGAGGCGCGCGTGGCCGCGCAGCGCGGCCCGGTGCGCCTGAGCGTGCAGGGCCTGTCGCTGCCGCGCGCGCATGCGTTCGCGACCGAGCTGAGCCAGGTTGCGCTCGATGTCCACGCGGGCGAGATCGTCGGCATCGCCGGGGTCTCGGGCAACGGCCAGCAGGAGTTGCTGGCCGCGCTGTCCGGCGAGGACACGCGCGCCGACGCCACCTCGGTGCAGCTCGATGGCAAGCCAGCGGGCCGCCTCGATGCGCGCCGGCGCCGCCGTGCCGGGCTGGCCTTCGTGCCGGAAGAGCGCCTGGGCCGCGGCGCGGTGCCGGGCATGAGCCTGGCCACCAATATCCTGTTGTCGCACCAGACCCCGCCCTATGTCCGGCAAGGCATGATCTCGCCGGGCGCGGCCGGCGGGCTGGCGTCGGCGGTGATCAACCGCTTCCGCGTCAAGGCCAGCGGGCCGCAGGCGCTGGCGCGCAGCCTGTCGGGCGGCAACCTGCAGAAATTCATCGTCGGCCGCGAGATCGAAAGCGGCCCGAGGGTGCTGATCGTGGCGCAACCCACCTGGGGTGTGGACGTGGGCGCCGCGGCGCAGATCCACAACGAGATCCTGGCGCTGAAGGCCACCGGCTGCGCCATCCTGGTGGTGTCGGAAGAGCTCGACGAGCTGTTCGCGATCTGCGACCGGCTGCACGTGATCGCCAAGGGGCGGCTGTCGCCGTCGGTGGCGACCGAGACCGCCACGCGCGAGCAGGTCGGGCTGTGGATGAGCGGCTTGTGGCCAGGCGGGCCGGCCCAGGCCCATGCCGGGGGGGAGGTGGCAAGCCATGGCTGATGTGCGCACCCTGCTGCCCCGTTCCCCCCTGACGCTGGCGCCGCGCGGCATGCCCTCGCGCGCAATGGCCTACGCCTCGCCGGTGCTGGCGCTGGCGCTGACGCTGCTGTTCGGGGCGCTGCTGTTCCTGGCGCTCGGCAAGGATCCCGTGGCCGCGCTCAAGGTGTTCCTGGCCGATCCGCTGCGCGACCAGCGCGCGATCGGCGAGGTGCTGCTCAAGACCGTGCCGCTGGTGCTGTGCGCGCTGGGCCTGTCGGTGTGCTACCGCGCCAACGTGTGGAATATCGGCGCCGACGGCCAGCTGATCGCCGGCGGCATCTGCGCCGGCGCGGCGGTGCTGGTTTTCGATGTGCCGGGACAAACCATGAACGGCACCGTGGTGCTGGTGCTGGCGTCGCTCGCCGGCATCGCCGGCGGCATGGCGTGGGCCTCGCTCACCGCGCTGCTCAAGGACCGCTTCAACGCCAACGAGATCCTGGTCTCGCTGATGCTGACCTATATCGCGCAGCAGCTGCTGCTGTGGGTGGTCAACGGACCGCTGAAGGATCCCAACGGCATGAACTTCCCGCAATCGAAGGTGTTCTCGTCCGAATACCTGCTGCCCAACCTGATGTCGGGCTCGCGGCTGCATGCCGGCTTTGTGGTGATGCTGGTGCTGGTGGCGGTGATGACGGTGTTCGTGTTCCGCAGCTTCGCCGGCTACCGGCTGCAGGTGGGAGGCACCGCGCCGGCGGCGGCGCGCTATGCGGGCTTCTCGGCGCGCAGCGCGCTGTGGAGCGCGCTGCTGATCTCGGGCGCCACCGCGGGGCTGGCGGGCGCGTTCGAAGTGGTCGGGCCGATCGGGCAGCTGCTGCCGTCGATCTCGCCGGGCTATGGCTTCACTGCCATCATCGTCGCCTTTATCGGGCGGCTGCATCCGGTCGGCACCGTGTTCGGCGGCATCATGATGTCGCTGTTCTATATCGGCGGCGAGATGGCGCAGTCGCGCCTCGGCCTGCCCTCGGCCATCGGCTGGGTGTTCCAGGGCATGCTGCTGTTCTTCTTGCTGGCGTGCGACACGCTGATCGACAACCGCCTGCGCTGGCGCGCCACCACGGCCTGAGCGGAGCACACCAAGAACATGGAACAACTCGCCCCCCTCATCGCCACCGCCATCAACGCCGGCACGCCGCTGCTGCTGGCGGCGCTGGGCCTGCTGATCAACGAACGCTCGGGCGTGCTCAACCTGGGCGCCGAAGGCATGATGCTGGTCGCCGCGGTGGCCGGCTTCATGGTCGGCTACCAGACCCAGTCGCCGCTGCTCGGCTTCGCCGCCGGCGCGCTGGCCGGCATGCTGATGGCCACGCTGTTCTCGTGGCTGGCGCTGGTGCTGGCCACCAACCAGGTCGCCACCGGACTGGCGCTGTCGATCTTCGGCACCGGCCTGTCGGCCTTCATGGGCCAGCGCTTCGTCGGTTTCGCCATGCCGGCGCAGGCCAAGGCCGTGCCGGGCCTGGCCGACCTGCCCTTCGTGGGTCCGGCGTTCTTCCAGCATCACTGGATGGTGTATTTCAGTCTGCTGCTGTGCTTCGCCATCATGTGGTTCCTGTTCCGCACGCGCGCCGGGCTGACGCTGCGCGCGATCGGCGAATCGCCGGAATCCGCGCATGCGCTGGGCTACCCGGTGCGCACCATCCGCTTCGGCGCGCTGCTGTTCGGCGGCGCCTGTTGCGGGCTGGCGGGCGCCTACCTGTCGCTGGTCTACACCCCGATGTGGGTCGAGAACCTGGTGGCGGGCCGCGGCTGGATCGCGCTGGCGCTGACCACCTTTGCCACCTGGCGTCCGGGCCGCGTGCTGGTGGGCGCGTGGCTGTTCGGCGCCGTGACCATCCTGCAGTTCTATCTGCAAGGCGTGGGCGTGTCGGTGCCGTCGCAGTTCCTGTCGATGCTGCCCTACGCCGCCACCATCGTGGTGCTGGCGCTGATCTCGCGCAATCCGGCGTGGATACGCCTGAACATGCCGGCGTCGCTGGGCAAGCCGTTCCGCCCCGGCAACGCCTGATCGTTTTTCTGACGGAAATCCCCGAGCCATCAACCATTCACAAAAGGAAAAATCATGATCGTCACGCGCAGGAAGACCCTGGCGGCGCTGGCCGCCACCGCCGTGCTGGCCCTGGCCGGCTGCGGCAAGAAAGAGGCCGACAAGTCCGCCGAACCCGCCGGTGCCGCATCCGCGCCTGCTGCCGGGCAGGCGGGCGAGCCGCTCAAGGTCGCGTTCGTCTATATCGGCCCGGTCGGCGACGCCGGCTGGACCTTTGCGCATGACAACGGCCGCAAGGCGGTCGAAGAGAAGTTCGGCAGCAAGGTCAAGACCACCTTCGTCGAGAACGTGCCCGAATCCGCCGCTGATGCCGAGCGCGTGTTCCGCGACCTGGCCAGCCAGGGCAATAAGCTGATCTTCGGCACCACCTTCGGCTACATGGAGTCGATGCTCAAGGTGGCGAAGGAATTCCCGGACGTGAAGTTCGAGCACGCCACCGGCTTCAAGACCGCCGACAACCTGGCCCAGTACGACGTGCGGACCTATGAAGGTGCCTATCTGGCGGGCGTGGTCGCCGGCAAGATGAGCAAGACCGGCAAGATGGGCGTGGTGGCGTCGGTGCCCATCCCCGAGGTGATCCGCAACATCGACTCGTTCACGCTGGGCGCGCGCAGCGTCAACCCGAACGCCACGGTCAAGGTGGTGTGGGTCAACAAGTGGTTCGATCCGGGCAAGGAGCGCGAGGCCGCGACCACGCTGATCGGCCAGGGCGTCGACATGCTGATGCAGAACACCGACTCCGCCGCCGTGGTGCAGACCGCGCAGGAAAAGGGTGTGCATGCCTTCGGCTGGGACAGCGACATGACCAAGTTCGGCGACAAGGCGCATTTGGCCGCGTCGGTGATCTCGTGGGGCGTCTACTACAACAAGGTGGTCGAAGACGTGCTCAACAACCAGTGGAAGAACAGCACCACGTGGTGGGGCCTGAAGGAAGGCATGATCGACCTGAAGAGCTACAACGCCGACGTGCCGGCCGAGGTCAAGGCGCTGGTCGACGAGCGCAAGAAGGGCATCATCGACGGCACCGCGCCGATCTGGAAGGGACCGATCAAGGACAACACCGGCAAGGAACAGCTGGCCAAGGACCAGGTCGCCGACGACAAATTCCTGCACGGCGTGAAGTTCTATGTCGAGGGCGTGGAAGGCAAGATTCCGGGTTGAGCATCTCGCCGCACCTCCGGAACTTGAAGCCCGCGAGACCGGCCCAACCTCTCTGCGTATGCGCCGGTCTCAGGCGCCCGCCATGTGAAGGAGGCCTCTCATGTTGAAGCGTTTTTCGGCCCTGTGGACGCTGGTTCGCCGCGACGGCCGCCTGTTCTGGTATGCGCTGCGCCACCCGGATGCCCCGGCATGGCTGAAACCGGCGGCGATCGGGCTGTTGCTGTACGCGATCTCGCCGATGGACCTCGTGCCTGACGTCGTCGCGGGCCTGGGCATCATCGACGACGTGGTGCTGATCCCGCTCGCGGTCCACCTGATCCTCAAGCGCCTGCCGCCGCATATCCTGCGCCAGGCGCAGGCACGCGCGACCGCCACCACGGTCCGGCCGCACTGAAGCAACCAACAAAAAATCCCCGGGACACCGAGTGTCCCGGGGATTTTTCATGGACGCGCAAAACGCTTTCAGTGCGGCAGCAGGATGGTCGAGCCGGTGGTCTTGCGCGCTTCCAGGTCGCGGTGCGCCTGCGCCACTTCGGAAAGCGCGTAGCGCTGGCGGATATCGACCTTGACCTTGCCGGTGGTGACGGCATCGAACAGGTCGGCCACCATCGGCTCGAGCAATTCGCGGTGCACCACGTAGGTCATCAGCGTCGGCCGCGTCAGCCGCAGCGAGCCCTTGTTGCCCAGCACCGACAGGTCGAACGGCGGCACCGGACCCGAGGCGTTGCCGAAGCTGACCATGGTGCCGCGCGGCGCCAGGCAGTCGAGCGAGCCGCGGAAGGTATCGGCGCCGATCGAGTCATAGACCGCCGGCACGCCCTTGCCGTTGGTGATCTCCCTGACCCGCTCGACGAACGACTCGCGCGTATAGACGATGGTGTGGGCGCAGCCGTTGGCGCGCGCCAGTTCGGCCTTTTCGTCGCTGCCGACGGTGCCGATCACGGTCACGCCGAGCGCCTTCAGCCACTGGCACGCGATCAGGCCGACGCCGCCCGCGGCCGCGTGCAGCAGCACGGTGTCGCCCGGCTGCACCTTGTAGCTGTCGCGGATCAGGTATTGCGCCGTCAGCCCCTGCAGCATCATCGCCGCGGCGGTGTCGAACGGGATCGCATCGGGCAGCCGCACCACGATGTCGGCCGGCATTACCCGCACTTGTGCATAGGCACCGGTGGGACGGCCGGCATAGGCCACGCGGTCGCCCACGGCGACGTGGTGCACGCCCTCGCCCACCGCCTCGACCACGCCGGCGCCTTCCATGCCCAGCCCGCCCGGCAGCGGCTGCTTGTACAGCCCGGTGCGGAAATAGACATCGATGTAGTTCAGGCCCACCGCCTCGTGGCGCACGCGCACTTCGCCGGGGCCGGGGTCGCCCACCTGTACATCGACCCACTGCATGACTTCGGGACCGCCGGTCTGCTCGATCCGGATGGCTTTGCTCATCTGCGTCGCTCCTTGTTTTGGTGAGGCATCGATCGGGAATGCGGGGAAATTCAGCCGGCCTGCGCCGCGCCGTTCTCGCGCGCTAGCCCGGCCAGCAGCAGCTCGGCGCTGGCCACGTTGGTCGCGCACGGCACGTTGTGCACGTCGCAGGCACGCACCAGCGCGTTGATATCGGGTTCGTGCGGCTGCGGCGTCATCGGATCGCGCAGGAACACCACCGCGCTGACGCGCCCTTCGGCCAGCTGCGCGCCGATCTGCAGGTCGCCGCCCCACGGTCCCGACAGCATGCGCGTGACGTCGAGCCCGACTTCGTCGATCAGGCGCCCGCCGGTGGTGCCGGTGGCAAGCAGTTCGCACTGCGACAGGAAGGCGCGATGGCGCGCGGCGAAGGCGACGATGTCGTCCTTCTTGTGGTCATGGGCGATCAGCGCGATACGGGGCCGGGTCATTCAGGGCTTCCTTTTGCGGGGTACGGGTAAGGTCGGGACACTGGAGCTCAGAACGTGCCAGGGAAGGCGCCGCCGTCGAGCAGGATGTTCTGGCCGGTGATGTAGCCGGCATGGCAGCTGCACAGGAAGGCACAGGTGGCGCCGAACTCGGCCGGCTCGCCGAAGCGGCGCGACGGGTTGGCCGCGGCGCGGCGCTGCGCTACTTCCTCGACGCTCAGGCCGGCCTTCTTCGCGCCGCCTTCCATGGTCTTGAACAGGCGGTCGGTATTGAACGGGCCCGGCAGCAGGTTGTTGATGGTGACCCCGTGCTGCGCCACTTCGCGCGCGACGCCGGCAACGAAGCCGGTCAGGCCGGAGCGCGCGCCGTTGGACAGGCCCAGCACATCGATCGGCGCCTTGACCGCGCCGCTGGTGATATTGATGATGCGACCCCACTTGCGCGCGATCATGCCGTCGACGGTGGCCTTGATCAGCTCGATCGGGGTCAGCATGTTGGCGTCCAGCGCGGCCAGCCAGTCGCTGCGCTCCCAGTCGCGGAAATTGCCCGGCGGCGGGCCGCCGGCGTTGTTGACCAGGATGTCGAGATCGCCGAGCTTGGCGGCGGCGTCGAGTGCCGCCTTGCGGCCCTCGGGCGTGGTGATGTCGGTCGCCACCGCGATCACGCGGCGGCCATGGCGCGCGCGCAGGTCGGCCGCGGCCTTTTCCAGCGCCTCGGCGCCGCGCGCCACGATCACCACGTCGACGCCTTCGGCCGCCAGCGCATCGGCGCAGGCAAAGCCCAGGCCCTTGCTGGCGCCGCATACCAGCGCATGCTTGCCGCGCAGTCCCAGATCCATGTGTTTCTCCCTAGTCTGTTGTCTGTGACGGACCCGCCCCGGGCGGGCCCGCGAATCAGGTTTTCCTTGCCGACAGCAAGTACATGCCGCCCATCACCAGCGCGCTGCCGGCCAGCTGCACGCCGCTGACGGGCTCGCCGAGCAGCCAGAAGGCCAGCAACAGCGTCGACACCGGCCCGATCATGCCGGCCTGCGACGCCATCGGCGCGCCGATGCGCGACACCGCCACCATGGTCAGCGACACCGGCAGCACGGTGCAGAACACCGCGTTGACCAGCGACAGCCACAGCACCGGCGCCGGCTGCGCCAGCTCCGCCAGCGGCCGGCCCAGCACCAGGTACTGGATCACGCAGCACGCGGTCGACACGCACATGGCATACGCCACCAGCCGCAGCGAGCCGATGCGCCGCACCAGCTCGCCGCTCAGGATCAGGTAGATACCATAGGTGATGGCGCTGCCCAGCACCAGCGCGCCGCCCAGCCACACCTGGCTGCCGCTGACATCGAGGTCATGCGCGAACACCAGCACGATGCCGGCATAGGCCAGCAGCAGCGACAGCCATTGGTGCCTGCCGATCGGCCGGCGCAACAGCAGCGCAGTGGCCAGCAGCACGAACGACGGCGTCAGGAACAGGATCAGCCGCTCCAGCCCGGCGGTGATGTACTGCAGGCCGATGAAGTCCAGGAAGCTGGACAGGTAGTAGCCGATAAAGCCGAGAAACACCACCCGGCCCCGGTCCGCCCACGACAGCGGCGCCAGCCGGCGCGACTGCCACCAGCCGATCGCCATGAACAGCGGCACCGCGAACAGCATGCGCAGCGTGATCACCATCACGGCATCGACGTTGTAGCGGTACATCAGCTTGGCGACGATCGCCTTGGCTGAGAACAGCACCGCGCCCACGGCGGCGATGACAAGGCCCGAGCGCTGCGGCGACGGCAGCGCGGCGGGCACGGCGGGAGACGTGTGGGAGGCGGGCACGAAGAATACGGGGAAAGCGGACCGGCACGGCGGTCCCGCAAAACGACCCGACGATTGTATTCGAAAAGGCGCGAGGGCATCGGACGCCGCCCCGCCCGCGCGCCACCTGTTTTGCGGCCTTCCTCGGTATACTCTGGGTCACCTCCAGCCACCGCACCCTTTTCGTGCCCCAGCCCGCCGACACACCTTCCGGCAAGCCCGCCGCCGACTATGACTTCACCGAGCAGGTGGGCCATCTGCTGCGGCGCGCCTACCAGCGCCACGTGGCAATCTTCCAGCAGACCATCCCCGATTCGCAGCTGACCGCGGCGCAGTTCGTGGTGCTGTGCGCGGTGCGCGACCGGCAGCCGTGCTCGATGAACGAGGTGGTGCGCGCCACCGCGATCGACCAGGCCACGGTGCGCGGCATCATCGACCGGCTCAAGTCACGCAAGCTGATCGCGGTCTCGCATGATCCCAACGACCGGCGCAAGGTCGTGGTAACGGTCACGCCCTCCGGGCTGGCCCTGATCGATGAGACCGTGCCGTTCGCAAAGGAAATCTCGGAGCAGACCTTCGGCAGCCTGAATCCGGCCGAGCGCGTGGCGGTGACTTACCTGCTGCGCAAGATGAGCGAGATCGACGAGGGGAATGGCGGCTAGCGCGGCGCTGCAGGCTCACTGACGCGCGCGGGTTTTCTCCCCTCTCCCGCTTGCGGGAGAGGGGCCGGGGGAGAGGGCCGGCGCTGGCAATAGCGGCAGGCTCCACTTCGTGGATACTCCCGCCCTCTCCCCAACCCTCTCCCGCAAGCGGGAGAGGGAGCACACAGTCAGCCCTTGGTCGGCGCCGCCGATGTCCTCGATGTCCTCGATGCCATCGCCGCCAGCACCGTCTCCGGCACGAACGGCGGCCGGCGCAGGCGCACCCCAAGCGCATCGAACAATGCATTGGCAAGCGCCGGCGCGCCCGGCAGCGACGCCGATTCGCCCGCGCCCAGCGGCGGCTCTGACTGGCGCGGCATCAGCACCACCTCGATCGGCGGGATTTCCGGGAAGGTCAGCAGCGGATAGCTGCCCCATTCGCGGCTGGCGACGCCGTCGGCATCGAAGCGGACCTGCTCCTTCAGCACGCGGCTGAGGGTCTGCACCACGTTGCCGTGGACCTGGTGGCGCACGCCGTCGGGATTGACGACCATGCCGGTGTCCTGCCCCACCACCACCTTGTCGATGGCGATGCGGCCGGTGCCCGCGTCCACGGACAGGTCCACCACCCACGCGGCCCAGGCCGCGCCGAATCCGGGAAAACGGCTGTGGATATAGCGCGCGTAGGCCACGCCCCGGCCGCGCAGCCGTCCGTCTGCATCCGGCACGCCGCGCGCTCCGGCCGCGCCACGCTGCCAGCCGGCCGCGTCGGCGACGGCCCGCAGCAAATCCGCGGCGCGTTCGTCCGGCAGGTGCCGCAGGCGGAAATCGACAGGGTCGACGCCCGCCGCCAGCGCCAGCTCGTCGATCACGCACTCGTGCGCGAACGCATTGGGCAGCGCCGACACGCCGCGCAGCCACGACGCGCGCACGATCGCCGGCGTATCGTCGCAGCCGATGCGGCGCGCCGCATAGGCATAGGGCGGCACGGCGGTACGGTCACCCATCTCCAGCGTGCGCGGCGCGTTGGACACGGCACCGGTCAGCACCAGCGCCAGCGTGGGCGCGTCGTTGGACGGATAGCGGCTGGTGAAGTCATAGCCGAGCAGCGCGCCGTCGGCGCCGAGCGTGGCGCAGACATCCATCAGCTGGGCCGCGCCCTTGGGCTCCCACAAGTGCTCCTGCTCGCGCGACAGCTGCACCCGCACCGGCCGTCCCACCGCGCGCGACAGCAGCGCAGCGTCGGCGCAGACGTCGTCGGCGCAATTGCGGCCGTAGCAGCCGGCGGCCTCCATGCGCACGATCTCGATGCGGTCCTCGCCCAGCCCGCACAGCCGGGACAGGTCGATGCGCAGCATGTGCGGGTTCTGCGTACCAGACCACACCGTCAGGCCGTCTTCGTGCCAGTCGGCGACGGCGCACGACGGGCCGATGGAGCCGTGCATCTGGTACGGCCACACGTAGCGTCGCTGCAGTACCGTGCCGGCGCCGCCGGCGGGCAGCTCGCCCTCTGTCAGCAGTTCGCGCCGCGTGGCCGGGTTGGCGCGCAGCGCCGGCTCCGGATCATCCAGCGCGGGCAACGGCGGCACCGGCTTCCACTGCACGCGCAGCCGGCGCGCGGCCTGCACCGCATATTCCTCGCGCTCGGCCACCACGCCGACGAAATCGCCCTGCACCACCACCTCGACCAGGCCGGGCACGTCGCGCACCGAATCGCGGTCGATGGCCAGCAGGCTGTTGCCGACGAAGGCGCCGCTGTCGCGCCCCGCATACGGCGGGCGCACCACGCGGCCGTGCAGCATGCCGGGCACGCGCACGTCGTGGACGAAGGTCAGTGCGCCGCGCGCCTTGCCAGGGATATCGACGCGCGGCGCCGCGCGGCCGACGATGCGGTAGGACTCGACCGGCTTGACCGGCACGTCTTCGGCCAGCGGCAGCTCCACGTGCTCGCCGGCCACCAGCGCGGCATAACGGATGCTGGCCTGCGTGCCGCGCACGCGGAACTCGCCGTTCTCCGCTTCCAGCGCGGAGACGTCGACGCCGAGCTGCAGCGCGGCCCGCGCCTGCAGCCACGCGCGCGCCTGCGCGGCGGCGCGGCGCAGCGGCAATGCGGAGATTTGGATCGAGGCGCTGGCGATGGTCGGGCCCTGGTTGGGCGTGGCCTCGGTATGGCCCAGCACCATGCGCACGCTATCGAGGGGTGCATCGAGTTCCTCGGCGACGATCTGCGCCAGCGCGGTGCGGATGCCTGTGCCGAGGTCGACGTGCCCGTTGAAGGCCAGCACCTCGCCGTTGTCGCGCACGGCGATAAACAGGTCCGGCAGCGCCGGCACATAGTCCGACGCCGCGCCGGGCTGGCCCGGCGCCGGGCGCGCGGCCGCCTGCGGGGCGCGCGTCACCAGCAGCACGCCGGTGGCCTGCAGCAGCGCCAGCCGCAGTGCGCGCGGCGTGGCGGCATCGGCCTGGGCCGGGGGTTGCAGCTGGGTTGCCGTCATCGTTCTACTCTCTTCATCATCGGCCGCCGCGCCGGGCCGCCGTGCATGTCAACGTTATACTGCCAGCCAACAGGCATACGGCAAGCACATCCACCATGACCACCAAGACTGCGGCCGCGCCCGCCACCCGTCGGGCGGCAGCCGGCACCCGGGCCCGGCAGGCGCAGGACAGCCGCGAGCGCATCCTGAGGGCTGCCATCAAGGTCTTCGCCCAGCGCGGCTACGACGGCGGCCGCATCGAACGCATCTCGTCGCTGGCCAAGACCTACGACCGGATGATCTACTACTACTTCGGCAGCAAGGAGAAGCTGTTCGTCGAAGTGCTGGAGACCATCTACCTGCAGCTCAACCAGGCCGAGCAGCAGCTCGAGCATGAGCTCGACGCCGCCGACCCCGTGCGCGCGCTGTCGCAGCTGATCGATTTCGTCTGGCAGTACTACCTGGACCATCCCGAGTTCGTCGCCATCCTGACCAGCGAGAACATGAGCCAGGGCAAGCACGCAAAGAAGTCGGTGCGGCTGCGCGAAATCTCCAGCTACGCGCTGTCGGTGCTCGACGGCATCCTTGCGCGCGGCAAGGCCGCCGGGCTGTTCCGCGCGGACGCCGGCGCGCGCGACGTCTACATGGTGATCGCTTCGCTCGGCTACTTCTATAACTCCAACCATCATACGCTCAGCGCCTTCCTGGGCGAGCCCATGATGAGCCCGCCGGCGCTGGCGCACTGGCGCGATGTGATCCAGCAGACCGTGCTGCGCACGGTGGCCGTGCCCGGCGCCATGCCGGAGGCGCATGTGCCACCCGCCGCCGCGCCGCGCAAGGCGGCACGCGGCAAGCGCACGGCGGCTGGCTAAGGCTGGCTCGGACGCCATCGGCCAGATTCAGGCGGCGGCGCGCACGCCTGCCACCTGCGCCAGCGCCTCATCCCGCGTCAGCACCGTGGCGTACTTCTGCGCCATGTCGAACAGGTTCGCATCATGCGGCCCGAGCGCGCGGTCGCCCACGCAATCCGACACCACTAGCGGGCGGAACCCCAGCGACATGGCATCGACCACGCTGGCGCGCACGCAGCCGCTGGTGACACAGCCTGCCACCAGCAGCGTCTGCACGCCGCGCTGCGTCAGCCATGCCGCCAGCGAGGTGCCGAAGAACGCCGACGGCACCGTCTTGCGCACCACCAGCTCGCCCGCCGCGGGCGCCAGCTCGGGCACGATCTGGCTGTTGTGGCCGTCTTCCTTCAGCGTCAGCATGCCCGGCACCTTCAGCGTGAAGATATTGTGGTCGCTGTCGTCGTCGGCGAACACGATGCGGCTGTGCGCCACCGGCCAGCCGTGCTCGCGCGCGGCGCGCAGCAGCGGCTGGGTGTTGCGGATGGCCTCGGGAATATTGCCGCCGCCGAACACCGCCGGATCGGCAAAGCCGTTGACGAAGTCGATGATCAGCAGCCCGTACGGCGCCTTCAGTTCCATCGCCGCGCCGAAGCCCTGGCGCTGGTAAGTCTGCACTGCGTCATCCATGGCGCGAGTCCTTGTCTGCCTGATAGAGCGAGGCGGCCGGGGCATGGTGCCCGTCCATCACCTTGCCGCGCACCACCACCGGCTCGCCGTCGAGGCTGACGGTGCAGTGACGCACGGGGATATCGATATGGCAGGCGGTGGTGCGGCTGCCGCCGGCTTCGTTGTTGGGTCCGAACGAGCACAGGAAGTTGCCCTCGTAGGCGCGTGCATCCATGCCGATGGTGGCCTCGCGGTCGTACATCGCCAGCGCCGACCAGCTCGCGCGCGGCTGCAGGCCCCAGCCGATATGCGACATGGCATACGCTTCCGGATCGTTGAACGAGGCCATGTAGTCGGCCAGCAGCTCGGCATCGACGCCGCCTTCGATGCGGCGCACGTAGCCGGACTCGACCGTGATGCGGATCGGCGCCTGCAGATACGACTTCATCGGCAGCAGGATGTCGCCGCGGTCCAGCACGATGGTGCCCTCGGTGCCGCCCTCGTCGGGCCAGGTCAGCACGAAGCCGCTCGGCCAGTGGTCCCAGCGCCCGGGCTCGTCGACAAAGCCGTACTCGCTGATCGCGGGAAATTCGCCCAGGCGGCAGCGCAGGTCCATGCCGGCGTCGGACACGATATGCATCTCGCGCGCCTTGCCCAGCCGCTGCGTGGCGGCCTTGACGCGGGCGCGGTCGGCCTCGGTCGGCACCAGCCGCGCCAGCACCTCTGGCGGCTCCACCGCCAGCAGGATCTTGGTGCCGCCGGACAGGATCTCGTGCTGCTCGGGCGAGAACAGCAGCGTCATCAGGTCCAGCACCAGGTCGCTCGCCTTCAGCGCGGCGATCGCCGCCGGATTGCCGGTCAGCGGCGTGGTGCCCAGGTAGGCCAGCGCATCGCGGCTCAGCGCCTTCTCGCCGTTGACGGGCGGCAGGTCGAGCCGGTTGACGATGGCGCCCATCGACTGCGCCGCCACCATTGCCGTGCGCAGCGTCTGCGGATGCGTCGCGGCGCCGGTGAGCACGGTGACGGTCTGTCCGCGCTGCAGCTTCGACAGCGTCAGCACCTGCTTCCACGCTGCCGTCAGGTCGTAATCGCTTACGGGCATGTTCGCTCCCTATCCATCAATTCAGCGTTCAATTCAGCGACGCGCCGAGGAAATCGCCGAAGGCGCGGTAGAAGCCGGCCTCGTCGTCCCACGGGATCATGTGGCCGGCGTTGGGGACGTGCGCGACCAGCAAGCCCGGCAGCAGCGTGCGCATCTCCTGCACGTCTTCCGCGCGGATCACGTCGCCGCGGCCGGCGGTCATCAGCAGCGCCGGCACGGCGAGCTGCGGCAGGTCGGCGTGGATATCGTCCTCGTGGAAGCCGTTGAAGCTGGCCAGGATCGCGCGCTCGTCGCAGGTATGCAGCCATTGCGCGCGCAGGCGCAGCTGGTCCTCGGTCCAGGTCGGGCAGAAGGCGCGCATGCCTTCGGCGTCGATGCCGTGCTGCGCCAGCCGGATCGAATCGATGTACCACGGCAGTTGCGACGGGTAGGCGCGGCGCCCCGGACCCGACACCGGCGGATCGACCAGCACCAGCCGCGTCAGGCCCGCGGGCTTGGCGCGCGCGGCGCGGATGCCGATGCGCGCGCCCATCGAATGGCCGACCACGGCATAGCGCTGCAGTCCCTGCGCCTCGGCAAAGGCGACCACGTCGGCGGCCTGCGCATCGAGGCTGTAGTCGAGCTCGGGGCCGGACTGCGACAGGCCGCGGCCGCGCACGTCGAGCACATAGGTATCGAACTGCCGGCCGAAGCGCTCGCCGACAAAGCCCCAGGTCACCGCGGGGCTGGTGATGCCCGGCACGATGATGACGGCATCGCGCTGCGCGCGCGCGCCAGCCTGCCCGCCATAGCGCAGGTAGTGCTGGCGGATGCCGTTGGCGTGGACGTGGGCGCCGTAGAGAAAGGTGCTGTCTGCCATGGCCCGCTCCTTCAGTACGCGCCCGACAGCAGTGCGCCGGCGCCCGGCACCACCGGCTCCAGCCCCAGGCGCTTGAGCAGCGCATAGGTGGTGGCGACGGCGGCGGTGACGACCGGCTTGCCGGTCATGGCCTCGACCTTCGCAATCGCAGGCAGCGACGGCATCTGCACGCAGGCCGACAGCACGATCACGTCGGCATCGGCAGTGTTCATCTGCGCGACGATCTCCGGCAGCCTGGCCGGGTCATGGCGGCCGACGTCGAGGTTGTCGGGGATCTCCAGCGCGCGGTAGTCGACCACCTCGTAGCCTTCGTTGCGGATGTAGTCCACCACCAGCTCGGTCAGCGGCTTCATGTACGGCGCCACCACCGCGATGCGCTTCGCGCCCATCACCTTGAGCGCGTCGACCAGCGCGCCGGCGCTGGTGATCACCGGCGCGTCGCCGCCGTTCTCGGCGGTATGCGCCTGCAGCCGCTGCTCGGAGACGCGGTGGTAGCCGTGGCCCATCGCCATGATCGCCACCAGGCAGGCGTAGCCCAGCACGTCGACGCGGGCGTCGCTCAGTTCCACCGCACAGCGGTCGGATTCTGCATCCATCGCGGCCAGTTCTTCCTTGACCACCTTCTTCATCCGCATCCGGCTCGAATGGAAGGTGAAGCGCTCCGGGCGCACCAGCTGGCGCGCGGCCAGCATCGCCGGGATCTCGGTTTCCATGGTGGTGTTGGAGCTCGGCACGATCTGGCCGATTCGGAAAACTTTCTGCACTGTCGACTCCGTCATCTGTTTGTCTGCCCTTGGTTGCGCTTTGGTCGCGCTCTCGTTCGGTCTGCCTGCAGCAGGCCCAGGGGCCTGCATGCTGCGAACGATTGTAGTGTACACACTTTATATAGGCAAACAGATTCTGCACCGACCACGATTCACTCGTTCAGTGCACACTGAATCCATGAATCCCTGTTTTTGCGCATTATTTCGCCATTGCAGCGCATCATTGCAAATCCATCACATCATCATCAGGGTTTTCCATAGGTTCCGGTTATTTCGCCTTTACCTCGATATTTTGAGTGTGTACACTCGTTTTCAACGGTCGGCCGCATGGCCGCCCCTGCCCCCATCGACCTTGTGTCATTGCCAGGAGAAATAACGTGCAAGGCAAACCGCGAATCGCAGTTGTCGGCGCCGGACTCGGAGGGACGGCCGCGGCCGCCCTGCTGCAGCGAGCCGGCTTCCAAGTCAGGCTGTATGAGCAGGCACCGGCGTTCTCGCGCCTGGGCGCGGGCATCCATGTCGGGCCCAACGTGATGAAGATCATGCGGCGCATCGGCATCGAGGACGCGCTCAACGACATGGGCTGCCACCCCGACTACTGGTACAGCCGCGACGGCCTCACCGGCGAAGTGATCGCGCAGATCCCGCTGGGCGACTATGCGGTGCGCCACTACGGCGCCAGCTACCTGACCGTGCACCGCGGCGACTTCCACAAGCTGCTGACCGACGCCGTCGCCCCGGGCACGCTGTTCTTCAACAAGAAGCTGGAAAGCGTCACCGACCAGGGCGATGTGGTGCAGCTGCGCTTCACCGACGGCACGGTCGAAGAGGCCGATATCGTGATCGGCGCCGACGGCGTCAACTCGCGCATCCGCGAGACCCTGCTGGGCGCCGAGCCGCCCAAGTACACCGGCTACGTCGCGCACCGCGCGGTGTTCCCGATCTCGCGCGTCAAGGGCTTCACGCACGAGCGCTGCACCAAGTGGTGGACCGATGACCGCCACATGATGGTCTACTTCGACACCAGCAAGCTCGACGAGATCTACTACGTCACCGGCGTGCCCGAGCCCGAGTGGGACATGAGCAAGAGCTGGGTGCCGAGCAGCATCGAAGAAATGCGCGCGGCCTTCGACGGCTGGCACGAAGGCGTGCAATCGCTGATCGAAGGCACGGTCGAAGTGACCAAGTGGCCGCTGCTTGAGCGCGACCCGCTGCCGCTGTGGAGCCGGGGCCGCCTGGTGCTGCTGGGCGATGCCTGCCACCCGATGAAGCCGCACATGGCCCAAGGCGCCGCGATGGCGATCGAGGATGCCGCCATGCTGACGCGCTGCTTCACCGAAGCCGGCACCGACGACTACGCCGCCGCCTTCGCGCTGTACGAGGCCAACCGCGCCGAGCGCGCCGGCAAGGTCCAGCTGGTTTCGCACAACAACACCTGGCTGCGCAGCAACGAGAATCCGGACTGGTGTTTCGGCTACGATGTGTTCAACGTGCCGCTGGTGTCGGCCGGGAGCAAGCCGCTGTCCGAAGCCGCCTGACCGCCTGACCGCCCTGCCCGCCGCCGCCCCTCGCCAAGGAAGGGGCGCGGCGCCGCGATGCGTGATGTTCAAACCGCCCCCAGCCCCCGATGAACACGCCCCGCCCCCTGACCCTGCAGGTCAACCACGCCGAGCACACGCTCGAGGTGGCGCCTGACACGCCGCTGCTCTACATCCTGCGCAACGACCTGTGCTGCAACGGGCCCAAGTACGGTTGCGGCCTGGGCCAGTGCGGCGCCTGCACGGTGCTGGTGGACGGCCTGCCGGCGCGTTCGTGCGTGCTGCCGGTCAAGGCCGTGGTGGGCCACGCGGTGACCACGCTCGAAGGCCTGGGCACGGCACAGCATCCCGACCCGGTGCAGCAGGCCTTTATCGAAGAACAGGCCGCGCAATGCGGCTACTGCCTGAACGGCATGATCATGACCGCGAAGGCGCTGCTGGCGCAGAATCCCGATCCCGACGAAGCCCAGATCCGCGAAGCCTTGCGTTTCAACCTGTGCCGTTGTGGCACGCATGTGGAAATCGTGCGCGCGGTCATGCGGGCCGCGGTGCTGCAGCGGCAGGCCGCGCAAGGGGTGGCGTCGTGAGCGCCGGCATCGTGCAAGCGACCACGCCGGCCACGGCACTGGCCGCCGGCGTGCCGCCGGGCGCCGCCGATTGCCTGGTGGCCCATGTACTGACACCGCCGGGCCTGCGCTGGGTCGGCAGCGAGCCGCTCGCGGCGCGCCTGCTGCACGCCGAGCGCGACGCCGCGCTGGCGCTGCCTGGCATCCGCGCGGTGGTGGTCCGCAACAACTTTGCCGGCGTGGCCGCGGTCTCGGCCACCCAGGCCGCCGACGCGGCGCGGGTCCTGCGGGTGCGTTGGTCTGGTCCGCCGCGCGCCGACGCCATCCCTGCGGCGCGCCACACACTGGCGCAACGCGGCGATGTCGCCAATGCGCTCGAACACGCCCGCGCACGGCACACGCAGCATTACCAGTGGCCGCTGGCCGGCACCCGCGACGATGCCTGCTGCACCGTTGTCGCCGACTGGCGCGACGGCACGCTGACCGTATGGCTGCCCGCCACGCGCCCCGGCGCACTGCGCGCCGAGCTCGCGGCACTGCTGGGCATCGCGCCAACGCAAGTGCAGATGGTCTGCTGGCAAGACCCGGACGACCGCGCCGATCCCGCGCTGCTGGCACCGCACGCTGCCGCCGACGCGGCGCTGCTGGCGCACGCCAGCGGGCAACCGGTGGTGCGCCGGCTGCGTGCCGCCGACGTCGGCCTGGCCGATGCCGAGTTCGATATCCGCGTCGATAGCGCACGCACCGGCGCCACCGTCGACGCCTACGCCGCCACGCTGTCCGGCGCCACGCCCCCCGCTTCACCGCTGGCGCTGTGGCTGACGCATACGCCGGCGCCGGTGACGGACAGCATCGATGCGGGCCATGGCGGCGAAGCTGAGCTGCCGCCGTATCGCATCCCGCATGTCGAACTCGCCGTGTCCGGCGACCCGGCGACATTCGCCGCCGCGCCACTGACGGCAGCCCGCGCGCAGGTGTTCGCGCGCGAATCCCATCTTGACGAGCTTGCCGCCGCCAGCGACGCCGACCCGGTGGCGCTGCGTCTCGCGCACCTGGCCGACTCGCGCGGCTCCGCGCTGGTGCGACAGGTGGCCGAGCGCGCCGGCTGGAACCCAGCAACACCACGCGCCCACTCCGCCGCGGGCAATGTGCGGCGCGGCCGCGGCTTTGCCTACGCCCACACCATCGACCACGACGCCGGCCAGAGCTGGTCGGCGTGGGTCGCGGAAGTCGAGGTCGACGGCACCACCGGCGAGCTGGCGGTCACGCGCGTCACGGTCGGCCACGACAGCGAATCGCTGCCGCCACCGCAAGCCGCGGCGGCGACGCGCTCGATGCCGCGCTCGATCGATCAGGACGTCGCAACCGCCGCGCTGCAGCTGACCGCCGCCGCGCCGGCGTTCGACACCTGGCCGGCGGAGGCGCGTGTTGCCGGCGAACACTTGCCGGCCATGCCGGCACAGGCCCTGCCGGAAGTGCGGCTGGCCGGCACGCTGGCCACGCACGACGCGCTCGCGGCCGGTCCCGCCGATTCGCTGCCGGCCGCCGCCGCGGTGGCCAATGCCATCTTCGACGCCACCGGCGTACGCCTGCGCAAACCCCCGTTCAGCGCCGAACGCATCCGCCTGGCACTGGCCGAGGCCAGTCCCGGCAACCAACGCAAGAAGCGCGGCTGGATCGCAGCGGCGGCCGCTGCCGCGGCCGGCGTGTGCGCCACGCTGTTGCCGTGGCGCGCACCGATCGCGCCGGTGGCACCGCCCGAGCCCGGCTTCTATTCCGCCGCCACGCTCGAGCGCGGCCGGCTGGTGGCCGCCGCCGGCGACTGCGCGGTCTGCCACACCGCGCCGGGCGGCGCGAAGAACGCCGGCGGCCTGCCTCTGGAAACACCGTTCGGCACGGTCTACAGCACCAACATCACGCCGGATGTGCAGACCGGCATCGGCAACTGGTCGTTCGCCGCCTTCGAGCGCGCCATGCGCGAAGGCATCCACCGCGACGGGCGGCGCCTGTATCCTGCCTTCCCGTACACCGCCTTCGCCAAGATCAGCGATGGCGACATGCAGGCGCTGTACGGCTACCTGATGTCGGCAGCGCCGGTGACCTCCGCGGTGCCGCAGACGCAGCTGGCCTTCCCGTTCAACCTGCGCCCGCTGCTGGCCGGCTGGAATCTACTGTTCCATCGCAACGAACGCTTTACGCCGGACCCGTCGCGCTCGGCGCAGTGGAATCGCGGCGCGTACCTGGCCGAGGGGCTGGGCCACTGCAGTGCCTGCCATTCGCCGCGCAACGCGCTCGGCGCCGAGCAAGGCGGGCGCCGCTACCTGACCGGCGGCAGCGCCGAAGGCTGGGAAGCGCCGGCGCTGACCGCGCTGTCGCAAGCCCCGGTGCCGTGGACCGAAGCCGCGCTGTTCACTTACCTGCGCGGCGGCTACGCGCCGCACCACGGTGCCGCGGCGGGACCAATGGCGCCGGTGGTGGAAGAGCTTGCGCAGCTGCCCGAGGACGACGTGCGCGCGATCGCGCATTACGTGGCCTCGTTTGGCGCGCCCGCGCCGGCACCGTCGGTGCTTGCCGCACAGGCGGCGCAGGTCGAACAACGCAGCCAGCAAGCCGCGCGCACGCTCGGCGGGCCCGCCGAACGCCTGTACCAGAGCGCCTGCGCGGTCTGCCACCAGTCCGACCAGGGCATCGCGCAGTTCGGCGTGAAGCCGTCGCTGGCGCTCAATACCAACCTGCACAGCAAGCTGCCGGACAACGTGATCCAGGTGCTGCTGCGCGGCATGCCGGCACCGCCCAACAGCGAACTGGGCGCGATGCCGGGCTATGCCGACACGCTCGACGACCAGCAGATCGCGCAACTGGCGCAGTACCTGCGCGCGCGCTTTGCGCCCGACAAACCCGCATGGCAGGACCTGGAGAACACCGTCGCGCGGCTGCGCGCGGCGCCTGCCCACTGAACCGCCGGAGCACCGTGCACCACGCTGGCGGGCCTCGCGCATCGGCGCCGGGCGCGTGGGCGTACCGAGCCTGCGCCAGCCGGCCGGCGCGCGGGAAAACCCCGAGGAGAGAAACGCAATTCGGCCTTGCCCGCCAGTTTCATGTAGCTTACGCTGAACGATCATGTAGTGCGCACTACATGAGTGCCAGCGGGCACGCAGCGGTGCCTCCCCGCACAAGGACGGCGCGCCGCAAGCGGCGGACAAGAATACAAAAACATAAAACCGGCCCGATACATCACCGGACGCGCTGGCGCGGGGCTTGCATGGTTCCGCCAGACCACTGGCGCGCCGGGACACCGGGCGGGCCTGACCAAACCAAGGGTAGACAACCAGGAGTGACTATGTCGTATCAGACCCAGGAAGCTGTTGCAGGCGTGCTACCGGGCTAGTTCCAGCCTCGCCAGGTGGAAGCCATCGCCCCCGGCGCATTCCGCAGCAGCTGGCATCACGTGCCAACCTGCTTCGCCCCGCGCGCGCTTCCGAGTTCCAGAACCAGCCTATAACGAGACAGGTAGACAAACATGTCGTCATCCATTTCATCCATGGCCACCACGACCATCCCGGACGCCACGCTAGGCTCGGCCCCGCAGCCCAGTGCGCGCGCAGCGTCGTCGCAACCCATCACGATCGAGCAAGGCATCCGCGCCGCCGGTGTTGGCCGCTTCCAGTACCGGCTGTTCGTCATCTTCGGCCTGGTGTGGCTTGCCGACGCGATGCAGGTGCTGTCGATCGGCTTCACCGCGCCGTCGATCGCGGCGACCTTCGGCATCCCGGTGCCGACCGCGCTGCAGACCGGCACCATGTTCTTCGTCGGCATGCTGATCGGCGCGTTCGTGTTCGGCCGGCTGGCCGACCGCATCGGCCGCCGCCCGGTGCTGATGATGGCGGTGGTCATCGATGCGATCTGCGGCGTCGCCTCGGCCTTCGCGCCGGACTTCCAGTGGCTGCTGCTGCTGCGCTTCCTGACCGGCATCGGCGTCGGCGGCACCCTGCCGGTCGACTACACCATGATGGCCGAGTTCCTGCCGTCGGACCGGCGCGGCCGCTGGCTGGTGCTGCTGGAGTCGTTCTGGGCGGTCGGCACCATCCTGCTGGCGATCCTGGCGCTGATCGCGGTGTCGCGCGGCAATGATGCGTGGCGGCTGATCTTCCTGGTCACCGGTATCCCGGCGCTGGTCGGCGTGGTGTTCCGCTTCTTCGTGCCCGAGTCGCCGCTCTACCTGAACAAATCGGGACGCTCGGACGAAGCCCGCGCGGTGCTGCAGCGGGTGGCGGCGGCCAATCGCGTGCCGGTGGAGATCGGCGCGCTGCAGCCGCAGAAGATGGAGCGCAAATCGGTGTTCGCGCTGTTCGCGGCCGGGTGCCGGCGCCGCACCATCTGCCTGCTGGCGGCGTGGATGCTGATCTCGATCGCCTATTACGGGGTCTTCGTCTACCTGCCGGTCAAGCTGGCGGGCCAGGGCTTCGGCTTCATGCGCGGCCAGGTGTTCCTGATCGTGCTGGCGCTGGTGCAGCTGCCGGGCTTCGCGCTGGCCGCGCACGGCGTCGAGCGCTGGGGCCGCAAGCCGACCCTGATCGGCTTCCTGCTGCTGAGCGCCGCGGGCTGCATGCTGTACAGCCTGGGCCAGTCCGCGGCGCTGGTGATCGGCTCGACCCTGCTGATGAGCTTCTCGCTGCTCGGCACCTGGGGCGCGCTGTACGCCTTCACGCCCGAGGTGTACCCGACCGACCTGCGCGCCAGCGGCATGGGCACCGCAGGCGCGATGGCGCGCTTCGGCGGCCTGTTCGCACCGTCGATCGTCGCGCCGATCATGACCAGCCAGTTCACGCTGGCGCTGGCGCTGCTGTCCTCGTTCCTGGCCGTGGCGGCGCTGGCCATCTTCCTGGTCGATATCGAGTCGAAGGACCGCGCGCTCGACTAGCCGAAGGCGCTACGCGGCAACAGCGGGACCGCTGCCGGGCCGGGCGGCCCGCTTCCATTACAATCCGGCTGCAACGGCGCGGCGCGCGAGCCCCAACCGGCCTCGCGCGCCCGCTTCACTCGCCATCCCGCCGAGCCCTCGCCGCCAGCCATGAAACAAGACCCGCGCTTTCCCAACCTCTTCATCCTCGACCACCCGCTGATCCAGCACAAGCTCTCGCACATGCGCGACAAGGAAACGTCGACGCGCACGTTCCGCGAGCTACTGCGCGAGATCACGCTGCTGATGGGCTACGAGATCACCCGCAACCTGCCGCTGACCACGCGCCGCATCGAGACCCCGCTGGTCGAGCTGGACGCGCCGGTGATCGCCGGCAAGAAGCTGACCATCGTGCCGGTGCTGCGCGCGGGCGTGGGCATGAGCGATGGCCTGGTCGAGCTGATCCCGTCGGCGCGCATCGGCCATATCGGCGTCTACCGCGACGAGCAGCATCGCCCGGTGGAATACCTGGTGCGCCTGCCGGCGCTGGAAGACCGCAGCTTCATCCTGTGCGATCCGATGGTCGCCACCGGCTATTCGGCCGCGCACGCGGTGGAAGTGCTCAAGCGCCGCGGCGTCAAGGACGAGGCCATCACCTTCGTCGCGCTGGTGGCCGCCCCCGAGGGCGTGGAAGTGTTCCAGAAGGCGCACCCGGGGGTGAAGCTGTTCGTCGCCTCGCTCGACAGCCACCTGGATGCCGATGCCTATATCGTCCCCGGGCTGGGCGATGCGGGCGACCGGCTGTTCGGCACCAAGAACTGACGGCACGGACGCGGGCTGGCCGGCGCTTGACCGGCCTCAATAGCCCGCCTGGAGCGGCTCCCTACACTGGCGGCAAGCGCCGGCGCAACCACGCCGCGCGCCACCATCCACACCAAGGGAGCCACGCATGGAAGCCTTCAAGATCCTGTTCAGTACCAGCACCGGGCTGATGAGCCTGGGCGTGATCGTCTTCATCATCGGCATGGGCTGGTTCTTCGCCCGCATGTTCGCGCGCAAGATGCGCGAGGACGCTGAAGCGGCGAAAGCCAGAGACGCGGCGCAGCGGCGTTGACGGCCAAATGACCGGCGCCCTTGCCCTCTCTCCCGCTTGCGGGAGAGAGGAGCAAACCGCGGGCAAGCTTGAACTGCCTTTACTTCTTCTTCCCCAGCAAACTCCCCAGCACCCCCCGGATCAGCTCGCGCCCGACCTGCGAGCCCACCGTGCGCGCCGCCGACTTGGCCATCGATTCCAGGATCGAATCGCCGCGACCGCTCTTGCCGGTGCCCTTGGTCAGCGTGCCGAAGATTTCGCCGGCGGTGCCGAGCCAGCCGCTGTCTTGTTCGCCCGCGGGCTGCCCGCCCGGCGCGCCGCCCTTGCCGCCATTCGCCACCGTCGGCACGCTGCCGCGCAGCTTTTCATAGGCGGATTCGCGGTCGACGGTCTTCTCATAGGTGCCCGCCACCAGCGAGTTGGCGATCAGCTGCTTGCGCTCCTCCTCCGTCGCCGGGCCGATGCGGCTGCCAGGCGCCAGCACCCAGGCGCGCTCGGTCACGCACGGCGTGCCCTTGTCGTCGAGGAAGGACACCAGCGCCTCGCCCACGCCCAGCTCGCCGATCGCGGTTTCCAGGTCCAGCTTCGGGTTGGCGCGCATGGTGGTGGCCGCCACCTTGACCGCCTTCTGGTCGCGCGGCGTGAAGGCGCGCAGCGCGTGCTGCACGCGGTTGCCCAGCTGCCCCAGCACCGTATCCGGGATATCGACCGGGTTCTGCGTGACGAAGTACACGCCCACGCCCTTGGAGCGCACCAGGCGCACCACCTGCTCGATCTTGTCGAGCAGCGCCTTGGGCGCGTCGTTGAACAGCAGGTGGGCCTCGTCGAAGAAGAACACCAGCTTGGGCTTGTCCAGGTCGCCGGCCTCGGGCAGCTTCTCGAACAGTTCGGACAGCATCCACAGCAGGAAGGTCGCGTACAGCCGCGGCGAGTTCATCAGCTTGTCGGCGGCCAGGATATTGACCACGCCCTGGCCCTTGTCGGTCTGGATGAAGTCTTCCAGGTTCAGCATGGGCTCGCCGAAGAAGACGTCGCCGCCCTGCGACTCCAGCGCGATCAGCCCGCGCTGGATCGCGCCGACCGAGGCGGCCGAGATATTGCCGTATTCGGTGGTGAACTGGCTGGCGTTGTCGCCGACGTACTGCAGCATCGCGCGCAGGTCCTTGGCGTCGAGCAGCAGCAGGCCGTTGGCGTCGGCAATGCGGAACACCAGGTTCAGCACACCCTGCTGCGTATCGTTCAGCTCCAGCATGCGCGACAGCAGCAGCGGCCCCATGTGCGAGACCGTGGCGCGCACCGGGTGGCCCTTCTCGCCGAACACGTCCCACAGCGCGGTGGGGCAGCCGCCCCAGACCGGCTCGGGCAGGTTCAGGTCGGCAAGCCGCTGCTTGAGCTTGTCCGACGGCTGGCCGGGCTGCGAAATGCCGGTCAGGTCACCTTTGACATCGGCCATGAACACCGGCACCCCCAGGCGCGAGAACCCCTGCGCCAGCGTCTGCAGCGTGACGGTCTTGCCGGTGCCGGTGGCGCCGGTGATCAGCCCGTGCCGGTTGCCCATCTGCGGCAGCAGCACCAGTTCATGTTCGGCATTCTTGGCGATGAGGATGGGGTCAGCCATGATGTTCCTGGGTTCCGTGAGGGTCGATTGGGACTCGAGTGCGTCCGGGCGGCGCGGGCAGGTCCGCGTGATAAAATCCTGGGCTGATTATAGCCAGCCGCCAGGCATATCCGTCACCTGGCGCGCGCCGCCCGCCCGCCTTGCCGATGCAGCCGCGGCGCGCCTGGCGACCCCGCACAACATCACCGCAGATCACCGCATTCCGCTTCGGAGAGAATCATGGCCGGTCACTCGAAATGGGCCAATATCAAACACAAGAAAGCCGCCGCCGACGCCAAGCGCGGCAAGATCTGGACCCGCCTGATCAAGGAAATCACCGTGGCCGCCAAGCTCGGCGGCGGTGATCCCGACTCCAACCCGCGCCTGCGCCTGTCGATGGACAAGGCGATGGACGCCAACATGCCCAAGGACAACATCCAGCGCGCGATCCAGCGCGGCGTGGGTGGCCTGGAAGGCGTGAACTACGAGGAAATCCGCTACGAAGGCTATGGCCTGAGCGGCGCCGCGATCATCGTCGACTGCCTCACCGACAACCGCACCCGCACCGTGGCCGAAGTGCGCCATGCGTTCTCCAAGCACGGCGGCAACATGGGCACCGAGGGTTCGGTGGCGTTCATGTTCACCCATTGCGGCCAGTTCCTGTTCGCCCCCGGCACGCCGGAAGACAAGCTGATGGAAGCCGCGCTGGAAGCCGGCGCCGACGATATCGTCACCAACGACGACGGCTCGATCGAAGTCACCTGCCCGCCCAACGATTTTTCGGCGGTCAAGGCCGCGCTGGAAGCCGCCGGCTTCAAGGCCGAAGTTGCCGACGTGGTGATGAAGCCGCAGAACGAAGTCAGCTTCAGCGGCGACGACGCGGCCAGGATGCAGAAACTGCTCGACGCCCTGGAAAACCTGGACGACGTGCAGGAAGTCTTCACCAACGCGGTGATCGAAGACTAAAACGGTAACAAGCTCCCCAACGGCGGCAGCCCGGCTTTCAGGACCCAGCTGCCGCCTTTTTGCATGCGTTTCTTTTCTGGCAGTGGATCATGAAAGTATTGGTTGTCGGCTCGGGTGGACGTGAACACGCGCTGGCCTGGAAATTGGCCCAGTCGCCCAAGGTGCAGGTGGTGTACGTCGCGCCGGGCAACGGCGGAACCGCGCTCGACAAGCGCCTGCAGAATGTTCCGCTGACCGATCCCGAGGTCATCGCGGCGTTTGCCGAGCGCGAGGGCGTGGCCTTCACCGTGGTCGGCCCCGAGGCCCCGCTGGCCGCCGGCATCGTCGACATCTTCCGCGCCAAGGGGCTGCGCATCTTCGGCCCGACCCAGGCCGCCGCGCAGCTGGAATCGTCCAAGGATTTCGCCAAGGCCTTCATGCAGCGCCACGGCATCCCCACCGCCGCCTACCAGACCTTCGCCGACGCCGCCCAGGCGCATGCCTACATCGACGCGCAGGGCGCGCCGATCGTGATCAAGGCCGACGGCCTGGCCGCGGGCAAGGGCGTGGTGGTGGCGATGACGCTGGAGGAAGCGCACCAGGCGGTCGACATGATGCTCGACGGCAACAAGCTGGGCGACGCCGGCGCGCGCGTGGTGATCGAAGAGTTCCTCGAGGGCGAGGAAGCCAGCTTCATCGTGCTGGTCGAC
Organism: Cupriavidus phytorum; assembly: GCF_003254285.1. Lineage (NCBI taxonomy): Bacteria > Pseudomonadati > Pseudomonadota > Betaproteobacteria > Burkholderiales > Burkholderiaceae > Cupriavidus > Cupriavidus phytorum. Next base: position 543,882 of record NZ_QKZN01000003.1, on the reverse strand, counting down.
GGCAAGAACGTGCTGGCGCTGGCCACCAGCCAGGACCACAAGCGCCTGCTCGACGCCGACGCCGGTCCCAACACCGGCGGCATGGGCGCGTACTCGCCGGCGCCGGTGGTCACGCCGGCGCTGCATGCGCGCGCGCTGCGCGAGATCATCCTGCCGACGGTGCGCGGCATGGAAAAGGACGGCATCCCGTACACCGGCTTCCTCTACGCCGGCCTGATGATCGACCAGGACGGCAACCCCAAGACGCTGGAATTCAACTGCCGCATGGGCGATCCGGAAACCCAGCCGATCCTGGCGCGCCTGAAGACCGACCTGGTCGACGTGATGGAAGCCGCCGTCTCGGGCAAGCTCGACAGCATCGAGCTGGACTGGGACCGGCGCACCGCGCTGGGCGTGGTGATGGCCGCCCACGGCTATCCGGACGACCCGCGCAAGGGCGATGCCATCACCGGCATCCCCGCCGAAACCGACGACAGCGTGACCTTCCACGCCGGCACCACGCTCAAGGACGGCACCCTGCTGACCTCGGGCGGGCGCGTGCTGTGCGTGGTCGGCCTGGCCGACACCGTCAAGGCCGCGCAGCGCGCCGCCTATGCCGCGGTCGAGCAGATCCGCTTCGACGGCATGCAGTACCGCACCGACATCGGCTACCGCGCCATCAAGCGCTGACGCGCCGCCCGCGGCGGCCGTGGCGACCAGAAGGCCGCCCAGCCGGTACAATCGTGACAATGCTGTGACGCAACCGGCAGCCGACTGGCTGCCGGCGTGCCATCCGGCCGGTCCATTCGTCGGTTTATCCGATTCAGCCCACCATGATCGATTCCCAGGCAGTCCGTGCCTATCTGCTCGGTCTGCAAGACCGCATCACCGATGCCATCGGTGCCATCGACGGCCAGCCGTTCCTGACCGACGCCTGGGAGAAACCGCCCACCGAACGCCTGCGCGGCAGCGGCCGCACCCGCATCCTCGAAGGCGGCGCAGTGATGGAGCGCGCGGGCGTGGGCTTCTCGCATGTCAGCGGCGACACCCTGCCGCCGTCGGCCACGGCCAACCGGCCGGAACTGGCGGGGCGCAGCTTCGAAGCCATGGGCGTGTCGCTGGTGTTCCATCCGCGCAATCCCCATGTGCCGACGGTGCATATGAACGTGCGCTGCTTCCTGGCGCTCAAGCCGGGGGCGGAACCGGTCTGGTGGTTCGGCGGCGGCATGGACCTGACGCCGTACTACGGCAACGCCGGCGACTGCTCCCACTTCCACCGCACCTGCCAGCAGGCGCTGGCGCCGTTCGGCGACGAACTGTATCCGCGCTTCAAGCAGTGGTGCGACGAATATTTCTTCCTGAAGCACCGCAACGAGGCGCGCGGCATCGGCGGCATCTTCTTCGACGACTTCTCGGCGCTCGGCTTCGAGCGCAGCTTCGCCATGATGCAGGCGGTCGGCGACGCCTTCCTGGAGGCCTACCTGCCGATCCTGCAGTCGCGCAAGGACACGCCCTACGGCGAGCGCGAGCGCGCCTTCCAGGCCTACCGGCGCGGGCGCTACGTCGAGTTCAACCTGGTGTTCGACCGCGGCACGCTGTTCGGCCTGCAATCGGGCGGCCGCGCCGAATCCATCCTGATGTCGATGCCGCCGCTGGCGGCCTGGCGCTATGACTGGCAACCGGAGCCGGGCAGCCCCGAAGCGGCGCTGTATACCGATTTCCTGCCGGCGCGCGACTGGGCCTGACGGCTGAGCCATGGACCATCCCGCGCATCCCCGCAAGCCCGCCGCCGACGCGGGCGCCTCGCCACAGCCCGGCGCCGCCCGCCCCTACCGCCTCGGTATCCTGGGCGGCACCTTCGATCCGCCCCACGTCGGCCACCTGGCACTGGCGCGGCTGTGCATCGACCACCTCGGCCTGGACGAGCTGGTGTGGATTCCCACCGGCCAGTCCTGGCAGAAGGGCGCCGACGTGACCCCGGCCGCCGATCGCTTGGCGATGACCGAGCTGGCCGCGGCGGCGCTCGGCGACAGCGGCGCCAGGGTCCGCGTCAGCCGCATGGAAGTGGATCGCGCCGGCCCCAGCTACACCATCGACACGGTGCGCCAGCTGCGCGACGAATACGGTCCCGAGGCCTCGCTGTGCTGGCTGATGGGCGCCGACCAGCTGCTGCGCCTGCACACCTGGCATGGCTGGCAGGAACTGTTCGCGCACGTGCACTTGTGCACCGCGACACGGCCGCGCTTTGCACTGGAGGCGCTGGAGGGCCCGGTGCTGGCCGCGCTGGCCGAGCGCCAGGCCGACACGCACCTGATACAATGCACGCCCTCCGGCCGGATGTGGATCGACCAGACGCTCGCCGTCGACCTCTCTTCCACCCATCTGCGCCAGCGGCTGGCAGCCGGCGAGCCGGCAGATGACCAATTGCCGCCTGGCGTGGCACACTACATTGCCAGCCACGGGCTGTACCGCAACGCCCCGGCCCGGGCATGACCAGGGTTGCACCGACCCCGGCGCCCACCCCCAAACCGATCTCAGCTGAACAAGAAGACACCCATGGATATTCGTAAACTGCAACGCGCCATCGTCGACGGCCTCGAGGATGTCAAAGCGCAGGACATCAAGGTGTACGACACCAGCCACCTGACGGAACTGTTCGACCGGGTGGTGATTGCCAGCGGGACATCCAACCGGCAAACCAAGGCGCTGGCAGCGTCGGTGCGGGATACGGTGAAGGAAGCGGGCGGCCATATCGTTGCGGTCGAGGGCCTGGAAACCGGCGAATGGGTGCTGGTCGACTGCGGCGATGCCGTGGTCCACATCCTGCAGCCGCAACTGCGCCTGTACTACAACCTGGAAGAGATCTGGGGCGACAAGCCGGTGCGCATGAAGCTCGCCAGCGGCGCCCGCGGCCTGGCCAAGGCCAGCGAGCCGATCGACGAGGACCAGGACGAGGACGAGGCCCCGGTGCGCACCGTGCGCCGCGCCAGCAACCTGCGCCCGGCACTGGCGCGCCTGCCCGAAGGCATGAAGGAGCCGTCGCCGCCGATGGGCCACGAGGACACCGACGCGGACGCCATCGCCACCATCCGCAAGCCGGCCCGCAAGACCGCCACCAAGACGACGGCGAGCAAGACCGCCGGCACCCGCGCCGCCGCGCCGCGCAAGACCGCCGCGGGCACCACCGCACGCAAGACCGCGACCAAGACGGCCACCAAGACCGCGGCCACCAAGACCGCGGCAACGAAGGCGCCCGCCAGGAAGGCACCCGCCAAGACCGCCGCGGCCAAGCCGGCCGCGCGCAAGCGCGCCACCCGCTCGGCCTGAGCCCGGTGCGCGGCCGTCGGGCACCCGTCCCGCGGCCGTGCCGCCCCACCCCATCGCCTGACCCATGCAACTGGTGATCGTGGCCGTCGGCCACAAGATGCCCGGCTGGATCGAAACCGGCTTCAGCGAATACGCCAAGCGCATGCCGCCCGAGCTGCGCATCGAGCTGCGCGAGGTCAAGCCCGAGACCCGCTCGTCCAGCAACAACGCCGCCACCGTGATGCAGCGCGAAGCCGCGCGCATCGAGTCGGTGCTGGGCAGCCTGTCGAAGCAGTGCCGCATCGTCGCGCTGGACGAGCGCGGGCGCGACTTCACCACGGTGCAACTGGCCGCGCAGCTGACCGACTGGCAGCGCGAGGGCGGCGACGTGGCTTTCCTGATCGGCGGCGCCGACGGGCTCGATCCCGCGCTCAAGGCCCGCGCCAGCACGCTGATCCGGCTCTCCAGCCTGACCCTGCCGCACGGCATGGTGCGCGTGCTGCTGGCCGAGCAGCTGTACCGCGCGTGGTCCGTCACGCAGAACCACCCCTACCATCGGGCCTGATTCGACGACTGATCTCCGGCCGTCGCCGGAAGGCCCCCGCCGCGATGCCCGACACCCTGCACGACTACCTCTACCTCGCCTCGCAAAGCCCGCGCCGGCGCGAGCTGCTGACCCAGCTCGGCGTGCGCTACGAACTGCTGCTGGCCGACGACGACGAAGACGCCGAAGCGCTCGAAGCGGTGCTGCCCGCCGAGACTCCCGACGACTATGTCCAGCGCGTGTGCGCGCTCAAGGCAGAAGCCGCGCTGCGCCGGCGCGAGCGCCGCGCGCTGCCCGATGCGCCGGTGCTGACCTCGGACACCACGGTCTGCCTCGGCGGCCGCATCCTCGGCAAGCCCGCCGACGGCGCCGACGCCGCCGCCATGCTGGGCGCGCTGGCGGGCACCACCCACCGCGTGCTGACCGCGGTGACGGTGGTGTCGACCACCGGCATGCGCCATGCGCTGTCGGTTTCCGAAGTCACCTTCCGCCCGCTGCTGCCGGCCGAGATCGAGCGCTACGTCGCCAGCGGCGAGCCGCTCGGCAAGGCCGGCGCCTACGGCATCCAGGGCCGCGCGGCCGAGTTCGTGGCGCGGATTGCAGGCAGCTATTCAGGTATCATGGGCTTGCCCTTGTTTGAGACGGCCGCGTTACTTCGCGAGGCCCGCCTGCGCTTCTGAGCGGCGGCTTTCGTGCTCAGACAAGACCCGGCCCCATCGCCGGGCCACCCTCTACCGCCGGGCCAGCCGGCGACGCGTTTCACCCGCTATGACTGAAGACATACTCGTCAACATCACGCCCCAAGAGACCCGCGTCGCCATCGTGCAGCAGGCCGCGGTCCAGGAACTGCATGTCGAGCGCACGCTCACCCGCGGGCTGGTCGGCAACATCTACCTGGGCAAGGTGGTGCGCGTGCTGCCCGGCATGCAGTCGGCCTTTATCGACATCGGCCTGGAGCGCGCCGCCTTCCTGCACGTCGCCGATATCTGGCACCCGCGCGACCCGGACCGCAACAACACCACCCCACAGCTCGCCATCGAGAAGACCCTGTTCGAGGGCCAGGCGCTGATGGTGCAGGTGATCAAGGACCCGATCGGCACCAAGGGGGCGCGGCTGTCGACCCAGGTCAGCATCGCCGGGCGCACGCTGGTGTACCTGCCGCAGGACCCGCATATCGGCATCTCACAGCGCATCGAAGGCGAGGTCGACCGCGAGGCGCTGCGCAGCCGCGTGCAGGGGCTGGTGCCCGCCGACGAGCGCGGCGGCTTTATCGTGCGCACCATCGCCGAGGAAGCGACCGACGAGGAACTCGGCAACGATATCGCCTACCTGCGCAAGATCTGGGGCGCGATCCGCCAGAACGCCACTACCCTGCCCGCGCCCAGCCTGCTCTACCAGGACCTGAACCTGGCCCAGCGCGTGCTGCGCGACTTCATCAACGACGCCACCGGCGTGATCCAGATCGACTCGCGCGAGAACTACCAGATGCTGCTGGAGTTCGCCAAGGAATACACGCCGGCGGTGCTGCCGCGGCTGTCGCACTACACCGGCGAGCGGCCGATCTTCGACCTGTTCAATATCGACGCCGAGATCGAGAAGGCGCTGTCGCGGCGGGTCGACCTGAAGTCGGGCGGTTACCTGATGATCGACCAGACCGAGGCGATGACGACCATCGACGTCAACACCGGCGGCTACGTGGGCGCGCGCAACTTCGACGACACCATCTTCAAGACCAACCTGGAGGCGGCCCACACCATCGCGCGCCAGCTGCGGCTGCGCAACCTCGGCGGCATCATCATCATCGACTTCATCGACATGGAGAACGCCGAGCACCGCGACGCGGTGCTATCCGAGCTCAAGCGCGCACTGTCGCGCGACCGCACCCGCATCACCGTCAACAGCTTCTCGCAGCTGGGCCTGGTCGAGATGACGCGCAAGCGTACGCGCGAGTCGCTGGCGCATGTGCTGTGCGAACAATGCCCGGTGTGCCAGGGCAAGGGACAGGTCAAGACCCCGCGTACGGTCTGCTACGACATCCTGCGCGAGATCATGCGCGAATCGCGCCAGTTCAACCCGCGCGAGTTCCGCATCCTGGCCTCGCAGGAAGTGATCGACCTGTTCCTGGAAGAGGAAAGCCAGCACCTGGCGATGCTGGGCGACTTCATCGGCAAGCCGATTTCGCTGCAGGTGGAATCGACCTTCCATCAGGAGCAGTACGACATCATCCTGATGTGAAGCGTCCGGCGCGCTTTTTTTCGCCGCGTTTTCCGCCACCATAAGGCAAGACAGCCCGCCAACTGGCGGGCTGTCTTGCTTTACGGCCGGATCACCACGTGCGGGCTGATCACCAGCGCCGGTTCGGGCTGGTAATACACCGGCGGGGGCGGCGGCGCCTGGTACACGACCGGGCGGTCCTTGCACTTGCGCTCTTCCTTGTACTCGCCGTTGTCCTTCCACTTGCGCTTGATCTTGCAGTTGCCGACCCAGAATTCTTCCTTGTAGTCGTCGCCCTTGTAATAGCGGCCATGGTGCCGCCCATAGTAACGGTCATCGTCGTCCCAGTCGTCATCGGCATGGGCGGTGGCACAGAAGGTGCCGAGGAGCACGGGCAGGACCACGAGGGATACCAGGAGACGGGGCTTCATGTCGGAACGGGCAAGAACAGGTTGGGGCGAGGCTAGCACGCGCGCGCGCATTGCAGTGTTTCAAGCTGTTTAATTACGTAACCGCGAACGTAACTGCGAACCTAAGCGCGAACGTAAGCGCGACGCATCGACAACGCTTGTCCGCTGGCTGGCGCACGCAGGATTCCGGACTCGGTAATGGCCCTAGCCCATTTCCGTTTGCCATCCGCTATAACTAAACGAAGGTAGTCAGCGGCCTTCGCACGGAGGCCGCGCCCGGCTGTCCGCGCGAGCTGTTCCGGTGCGGCACGGCCGGTCGGCAAGCGAGGAGTCCGGCATGAACGCCACGAACCATGGGGCCTGTGTGCTGGCCCTCCTGTTGTCGGTCGCGTGCGCGCCATTGCCGATCGCCAGGCGCGCGCCGGCGCCGCCGCCCCAAGCCAGGGTCGAAGTCCCCGAGGCGCCCAAGGAGCGCGCCACGCCGATCGCGCCCAAGGTCATCAACCTGGCCGCGGCTTGCAAGCGCACCGAGGAAGACGGCTTTCGCGAAGACGCGTTGATGGACGTCCAGGCCAACGAGGTGCGCGCGCTGAAATGGAAGCTGTGGGTATCGCGGCGCGGCAGTTGCGAATTCAACCTGGTGCAGTTCCGCCAGGTCCGCGCGACCCCGCATATCGAGCTGCAGGCGATCGACGGCAGCCAGTGCAAGCTGCTGGTCTGGCAGGATCCTCGCCGCGTCACGCTGGCGCATAACCGCTGCGAAAAGTACTGCACGCCCGGCATCTACGAGCAGGCGTGGCCGGTGCTGTTCGATCCCAAGAGCGGTGCCTGCGCCGAAGTGCGCTGAGCCTTCCGGCGGCGCGGCGCCGGTCGGCGCCGCTACTTCTCCTTCGGCACCCGGCCCATCAGGTAGAACTCGTCGTTCGGACGCATGCCGATGGTATTGGCCATGCGGTTGGACAGGCCGAAGAACGCCGTGATCGCGGCAATATCCCAGGCATCCTCGTCGGAAAATCCATGTGCGCGCAGCGCGTCGAAATCGGCCTCGCCGACTTCATGCGAAGCGGTGCAGACCTTCATGGCGAAGTCCAGCATGGCGCGCTGGCGCGGCGGGATGTCGGCCTTCAGGTAGTTCACCGCGACCTGGTCCGCGACCAACGGCTTCTTCTCGTAGATGCGCAGGATCGCGCCATGCGCCACCACGCAGTACAGGCACTGGTTGGCGGCGGACGTGGCCACCACGATCATTTCGCGCTCGCCCTTGGTCAGGCCGCCGTCCTTGAGCATCAGTGCATCGTGATAGGCAAAGAAGGCGCGGAACTCGTCGGGACGGTGCGCCAACGCCAGGAACACGTTGGGAACGAAGCCGGCTTTTTCCTGGACTTCCAGGATGCGCGCGCGGATATCGTCGGGGAGCTCGGCCTGCGGCGGAATGGCGTAGCGGCTGATCGGGAATGCCGTGTCAGACATGGTGGTCTCCGGTTGGGATTGGCGTCATCGTCGTGAGGCTTCTGCTCCCAATACTACCGGATCGCGCGCAAGCCGGCGGACCGCATGTCGCCCATGCATCGCACGGACAGATGCCGGCCGGATCAGGCATACTACGCACCTTCCGAACCAGGCGGGCCCCTGACCGCGCTACTGTTCCCGATGAAACGTATTCTCATCGTCAAGCTGACCTCGCTCGGCGACATGGTGTTCACCCAGCCGCTGGTGGCTGACCTGCAGCGCGCCTTTCCCGGCGTCAAGATCGACTGGATCGCCGACTCCTACTGCGCCGATGTGCCGCGCTGGAACCCGAATATCGATCGCGTGATCGCCGCGCCGCTGCGCGGCTTCAAGAAGGCGCGCAGCTGGGCCGGCCTGCGCGAGATCTTCGCTGCCCTGCGCGCCTTGCGCCGCGAAAAATACGATGCAGTGCTGGACGTCCACGGCGTCTACAAGAGCGCCATCGTCACCTTCCTCGCCCGCACGCGCCATCGTTATGGCCTGCCGGCCCAGGAACTGGGCGAGAGCGGCGCGCGCTTCGCCTACAACCATGTGTTCCAGCCCTTCGTGGAAGAGGATTGCGCGCGCAACCGCATGCGCCGCGCCGTCAGCCGCGCACTCGGCTACGAACTGACCCGCGAGATGGAGTACGGCCTGAAAATGCCGGCCGACACGCCCGCTGCCGCCGCCAGGGGCCCGTACGCAATGCTGTTCCACGCCACTTCCAGCGAGGAAAAGAAGTGGCCGGTGGCCGACTGGATCAGCGTCGGCAGCGCCATCTCGGCGCGCGGCCTGCGCGTGCTGGTGCCGTGGGGCAATGACGCCGAGCGCCTGGAAGCCGAGACCATCGCCGCCAGCGTGCCCGGCGCCGAGGTGATGCCGCGCCTGAGCATCACCGGCGTGGCGCAGATGGTCGGCAAGGCGTCGCTGGTGGTCGGCATGGACACCGGCTTCGTGCATATTGCCGACGCGCTGCGCCGGCCCACGGTGATCCTGTTCACCACCACCTCGCGCCACCTGTACGGCGTCGACGCGCCGGGCCGCGCGGTGTCGCTGGGCGGCGGCGGCGTGGTGCCGCAACGCGCCGAGGTGCTGGCAGCCATCGACGAAGTGATGCCGCGGGTCGTTTCCACCAACTGATCACCCCGGCACGGAAACAAAAAAGGGCCGGCGCAACTGCGCCGGCCCTTTTGCTTGATGCGACCCGCCGCTTACTGGCTGGCGAACTGGATCCGGTGCAGCCCGGCGTACAGGCCATTGGCCGCCAGCAGCTGCGCGTGGGTGCCGGTTTCGGCGACGCGGCCGTGGTCGAGCACGGCGATGCGGTCGGCATTCTCGATGGTCGACAGCCGGTGCGCGATCACCAGCGTGGTGCGGCCCTTCATCAGTTCCTCCAGCGCCGCCTGCACCTGCCGCTCCGATTCCGAGTCCAGCGCCGAGGTGGCCTCGTCCAGGATCAGGATCGGCGCATCCTTGTACAGCGCGCGCGCGATCGCCAGGCGCTGGCGCTGGCCGCCGGACAGCTTCATGCCGTTGTCGCCGATATTGGTCTGCACGCCCTCGGGCAGGCCCTTGACCGTTTCGGTCAGGTAGGCCGCCGCCAGCGCGCGCTCGACGCGGTCCATGTCGATCTCGCTGCCGGGCTGCGCGCCATAGGCCACATTGGCGGCGACCGTGTCGTTGAACAGCACCACGTCCTGGCTGACGAAGGCGATCTGGTTGCGCAGGTCCTTCAGCGCCAGCTCGGTCAGCGGCACGCCGTCGAGCAGGATGCGGCCCGAAGTCGGATCGAAGAAGCGCGGCACCAGGTTGACCAGCGTGGTCTTGCCGCTGCCCGAAGGTCCTACCAGCGCCACCACCTCGCCCGGGCTGACGCGCAGGTCGATGCCCTCCAGCGCGGCGCGCGGCGCCTCGCCATAGCGGAAGCCGACCTGTTCGAAGGCCAGTTCGCCGCGGGCGCGGGCGAGCGGCTTGCCGCCGTCCTGCGGCTCGACCGGTTCGTCGATCAGCCGGAAGATCATCTCGGCGGCGGTGATGCCGCGCGTCAGCGGCTGGTTGATGTCGGTCAGGTGCTTGAGCGGCGAGATCAGCAGCAGCATCGCCATCACGAAGCCGGTAAAGCCGCCCACCGTGGTCTGGTTGGCCTGCGCCTGCACCATGGCGATGGTGATGATCACCGACAGCGCCAGCGCCGCCAGGAAGGCCGTGACCGGCTGGTTCAGCCCGCCCGCCACCGCCATGCGCATCGAGTAGTTCTTGAGCCGCTCGGCCACGGTGCGGAAGCGCCGCAGTTCATAGGCCTCGCCGCCGTGCAGCTTGACCACCTTGTAGCCGCCCACCGCCTCTTCGACCACATAGGCGGCATTGTTGGTATAGGTCTGGTGATCGCGGTTGAGCTTGCGCAGCCGGCGGTTGATCTTCGACATCAGGTAGCCGATCACCGGCAGGATCACCGCGACGATCAGCGTCAGGCGCCAGTTGGTATAGAACAGGTAGATCAGCAGCGCGACCACGGTCAGCGAATCGCGCACCAGCGTGATGAACACGCTGGTCAGGATCTGCAGCACCTGGTTGACCTCGAAGATCACCGCGTTGATCAGCGACGCCGCGGTATTGCGGTGGTAGAACGACGCCGGCGCCTGCAGCAGGCGCTCGAACATCTGCAGCCGCATCTTCAGCAGCACGCGGTTCGAGATCAGGTTGAGCAGGTAGCCCGAGGCAAACTGCGCCACGCCGCGGATCAGCGCCACGCCGGTCAGGATCGCCGGCACATGCCACAGCGTGCCGGCGTAGTCGCCGCCGAAGCCCTTGTCGAGCAGGTCGTTGACGACCTTGGGGATCACCCCTTCGCTGGCGGCCACCACCGCCATGGCGAGGATGGCGCCGATAAAGATGCGCAGCTCGGGGCGCAGGTAAGACCAGAGCCGGCTGGCCATGCTGGACGGCACGGCGGCACCTGGCGAGATGGGCGGTTTGGATGTGGTCACTGGGTTTTCTTCTGGGTGATGGCAGCGTTGCGGCACCAGGGCGCGGCGCTAGCCCGGCCGCTTCTGGCGCGCGACGCGCAGGAAGGGCCTGACGAAGACCTGGAACAGGAAGCGCTGGTAGACATAGCGGCGCAGATAATAGCCGACACTGCGGCGCGCCTTGTCGGTGGCGTCGAGGTCGGCGCGATGCGTTTCCAGCGACGAGGCCTCGGCCAGTTCGGTCAGGCCGATGCAATACGGAACCACGGCACGGACCGAGACCAGCCCGCGCCGCTCGAACGCGGACCAGTAGTCGGCCGCGCACCAGGTCGGCTGCAGCCCCGCCACCAGCCGCTCGGCGGCGGCACGGGTGACGACATAGCCATGCGCGCGCCACCATTCGCCATAGCGTCGCACCAGCTTGCGTTGCGGGCCCAGCGGCCTGGTGCCCCAGCGGGTGAACTTGTCGACATGCGACAGCAGCACGACCTCCGGGCGGGCCGGGTCCATCTGGGACGCCAGCGCCTCGAGCACCGCCGGCACGTCATCGCCCAGCAGTGCATCGTCTTCCAGCACCAGCGCCAGGCTGGCGCCGTCCTCGAGCATCTTGCGGTAGACCCCCAGATGGCTCAGCGCGCAGCCGATCTCGCCGCGGCTCATGGGACGGTAGCTGGTGCTGGCGCCCTGCGCGTCGTAGCGGCGCGCGACCTCGTCCTCGGCCAGCGCGCGTCCGTTCACGGCGGCAAACACCTGGAACGGCACGCCCAGGCGCGTCAGCTGACCGGCAATGCGCTGGCGACGTTCCCCGGCGCTTTCGAGATTGATCACATAGGCGCCGATCATGCCGCCACCGTCCGTGCGTGCTGGCCGGTCCGGCGTCGAAGATAACTCGATGCGGCGGAGATCGAAGCGGCACATGCCACCAGGGATAAAACCGTTTCCATCCCTGTGAATCGGGACCAATGTGCTCGTGTCATCAAGTTGGCAACTGAGATCTGGGCTTCGGCGCGCGCGGCGCGCACCGGCAAATCGAAGGCAGGCGGCTGCGGGGCCACTGCGCCGGTGCGGTAGAATACGCGCTCTTCCATCAGCGCCCGGCTGGCGGCGACGCCGGCGGCTGGCCGGCCTGGCCCGGACGGGGCGCGCCCCTACGTTCCATGAAAGTCTCCGCCGTCATCATTACCAGGAATGAAGCTCACAATATCGGGCCATGCCTTGAAAGCGTGTCCTGGTGCGAAGAGGCGATTATAGTGGATTGGGCCAGCACGGACGACACGGTGGCGATCGCGCGTGCCGCCGGCGCCACCGTGATCCAGACCGACGACTGGCCCGGCTTCGGCCCGCAGAAAAACCGCGCGGTCCAGGCTGCGAGCGGCGACTGGATCCTCAGCCTGGACGCCGATGAACGCGTGCCCCCGGCGCTGCGCGATGAAATCCTGAAGCACTTGCAGCAGGCAGACGCCCAGGCACTGGCGCTGCCGCGCCTGTCCGCGTTCTGCGGCACCTTCGTGCGCCATGCCGGCTGGTATCCGGACTATGTCACCCGGGTATTCCGCAAGGGCCGCGGCCGCTTCACCGACGATCTCGTGCACGAACACCTGAAGGTGGACGATCCGGTCACGCGGCTGCGCGAGCCGCTGATCCACTACAGCTACCGCTCGCTGTCCGACGTGCTGCGCAAGATCGACAGCTATTCCAGCGCCGGCGCGCAGCAGGCCTACGCGCGTGGCAAGCGCAGCTCGGTCGCGTCGGCGGCGGGCCACGGCCTGTGGGCGTTCGTGCGCACCTACCTGCTCAAGCGCGGCTTCCTCGACGGCAGCGCCGGCTTCGGCGTCGCGCTGATGAATGCGCAGGCCAGCTACTACAAGTACGCCAAGCTGGCGCAGCTGCACGCCGCGGCCGACAACAAGGCTGCCGGCTGAAGCGCCCGACGCGGCCGCGCGCCGCTTCACCCTTATCTTCTCGATCGATGAAAGTTGGCATCTCCTGCAATCGCTTCGGCGCCGGCGGCGGCCTGGAGCGCTACGCGCTCGACATCAGCCGCGCCATGGCGAAGCGCGCCGATACCGAGGTCTCGGTCTACGCGCGCCGCTTCGACGCCGGCGTGGCGGCGTCCGCTGGGGTTGCGGCGCATCGGATCGTGGTGTCGTGGCTGCCGGGCAAGCTGCGCGACCGCTTTTTCTCGTGGCGGCTGCAGGGGCTGCGCGATGCCGGCGAAGTGCTGATCGGCTGCAACCGCGTGCGCGGTTCCGATATCGCCATCTGCGGCGGCACCCATCGTGGCTATCTCGCCGCGCGCGGCACGCCGGCGCGGCGCTCGGACCAGTGGCAGATCGATCTCGAAAGCGCGCAATATGCCGGCGCGCACCGCGTGGTGGCGCATTCCGCGCTGATGCGGCGCGAAGTGATCGAGCTGTACGGGATCGCGCCCCAGCGCGTCGAGCTGGTCTACCCGCCGGTCGACACGCAGCGCTTCACGCCGGTCGATGACGGTGCGCGCGCCGCGCTGCGACGCGAATTCGGCTTTGGCGACGATGAGATCGTGTTCCTGTTCCCGTCATCGGGCCATGCGCGCAAGGGCTTCGACCTGCTCGCCGGTTATTTCTCGCGCTCGGACCTGCCGATCACGCTGGCGGTAGCCGGCCGCCCGGTCGGGCGCACCATCCCGCGCGTGCGCGAACTGGGCTACAGCAACCGCATCGACGCGCTCTACCGCGCCGCCGACTTCACCACCCTGGCGTCGGGCTATGAGCCGTTCGGGCTGGTGGGGGTGGAATCGGTGCTGTGCGGCACGCCGCTGGTGTTTGCCGACAATATCGCCTGCCTGGAAGTGATCCGGCCGCAGGCGGTGCATGCGTTCTCGCGCGAGCGCAGCGAGACCCTGGACCATGCCATCCGCGCCGCGGTGGCGTCGGTGCGCAGCGGCCAGGCACGGCTGGCGAACCCGCTGGCGCTGCTCGACTACGACCCGGGCATCGAGGTCCATGTCGACACCCTGCTGCGGCTGGCCGCCGACGCACGCGCCGCCCGGCGCGCCGCCTGAAGCGGCGTCGGCCGGGAGATCAGGCGCGCTTATTCGTACACGGTGCTGACGGCATCGGCCGACAGCACCTGCCGCAGCGCGGTCAGCGCCTCGTCGGAAGGCACCACCTGCCAGTCGGGCCCGAGCATCGCTTCGCAGCTGGCGGACTTCGCCTCGTAGCGGATCCGCACCGGCAGGCCCTGCGCGCCGCTGGCGCGCGCGAGGTGGGGCATCAGCAGCTCGCGCAGCATGCCGGTCGAGGAATTGCCGTTCATCGACAGCCGCACCGCGCTGGCAAAGCGCACCCGCGCGGCAACCAGGTCCATCACCGATTCCGCGGTAAAGCGAACGCCGCCGGTGAAGGTATCGTGGCGCGCATTGCCGGTGGCGATCAGCAGTTCGTCCTCGCGGAACATCTGCCGGTTGGCGTCGAAGACCTCGTTGAACACGGTCATCTCGACCAGGCCGGTGCCGTCGTCGAGCGTCACGATCAGCATCTTGCCGCGCTGGGTCATCTGCGTGCGCATGCCGCTGATCACGCCGGCAATGGTCTTGCCGCGCACGTCGCGGCCGAAGCCGCCGCCGTTGCCCTGCACTTCCTTTTCCAGCCCGGCCAGCGTGCCCTTGTTGAAGCGGCGCACCTCGTCGCGGTAGGCGTCGAACAGGTGGCCCGAGAAGTAGTAGCCGAGCGCCTGCTTTTCTTCCTGCAGCGTGCGCTTGGGACTCCAGCGCGGCTCGTCGAGCAGTTCCGGGCGGTGCGCCTCGCCGGCGTCGCCCATCAGGTCGAACAGCGACACCTGGTTGGCCGATTCGGCCTTCTGCTCGGCGGCTTCCATCGCGATCGGCACCGACGCGAGCAGCTGCGCGCGGTTGTCGTTGAGGCTGTCGAAGGCGCCGGCGCGGATCAGCGCCTCGATGGTGCGGCGGTTGACCTGGCGGCGGTCGACGCGCTCGCAGAAATCGAACAGGTCGGTGAAGGGACGCTCCTCGCGCGCGCGCAGGATGTCTTCGATCGCGCCCTGTCCGCTGCCCTTGATGCCGCCCAAGCCGTAGCGGATGGTCCTGGGGTCGGTCGGCGCGAAGCGGTATTCGCTGGCGTTGACGTCAGGCGGCAGCACCGCGATCTTGTTGAGCTTGCAGTCCTCGTAGAGGATCTTGACCTTGTCGGTGTCGTCCATGGCCAGCGACATGTTGGCTGCCATGAATTCGGCCGGGTGGTGGGCCTTGAGCCACGCGGTGTAGTACGCCAGCAGCGCATACGCGGCCGCGTGCGACTTGTTGAAGCCGTAGCCCGCGAACTTCTCCATCAGGTCGAAGATGTCGTCGGCCTGCTGCGCCGACAGCCCGTTCTTGTCGGCGCCCTCGCGGAACATGACGCGGTGCTGCGCCATTTCCTCGGGCTTCTTCTTGCCCATGGCCCGGCGCAGCAGGTCGGCGCCGCCGAGCGAATAGCCGCCGATGATCTGCGCCATCTGCATCACCTGCTCCTGGTAGACCATGATGCCGTAGGTCTCTTTCAGGACGGGTTCGACGCGCGGATCGGGATACTCGACCTTCTCGCGGCCGTGCTTGCGCGCGCAGAAGCTGGGGATCAGGTCCATCGGGCCGGGACGGTACAGCGCCACCAGCGCGATGATGTCCTCGAAGCGGTCAGGCTTGGCATCCTTCAGCATGCCCTGCATGCCGCGGCTTTCCAGCTGGAACACGGCGACCGTGTTGGCGGTCTTGAGGATGTCGAAGGCGGGGCCGTCGTTGAGCGGGATATGGCTGCAGTTCCAGTCGGCCTTGCTCGGATCCAGGCGGCGGATATAGCGCTCGGCCCAGTCCAGGATGGTCAGCGTGGTCAGGCCCAGGAAGTCGAACTTGACCAGGCCGGCGGCCTCGACGTCGTCCTTGTCGTACTGGCTGACCACGCCGCTCATGCCGTCGTTCTGCGCGCCCTGCGTGTACAGCGGGCAGAAGTCGGTGAGCTTGCCGGGCGCGATCAGCACGCCGCCGGCGTGCATGCCGACGTTGCGGGTCATGCCCTCGACGCGCTGCGCCAGCTCCAGCAGCTGGCGCACTTCTTCCTCGTTGCGCTCGCGCTCGGTCAGCAGCGGCTCTTCCTTCTTGGCCTCTTCGATGGTGACCAGCTTGCCCGGCTTGAACGGGATCAGCTTGGCGATGCCGTCGACAAAGCCGTAGCCGAGGTCGAGCACGCGGCCCACGTCGCGCACCGCGGCCTTGGCCGCCATGGTGCCGAAGGTGGCGATCTGCGACACCGCGTCCTTGCCGTACTTCTCCTTCACGTAGGTGATCACGCGATCGCGGCCGTGCTGGCAGAAGTCGATGTCGAAGTCGGGCATCGAGACCCGTTCCGGGTTCAGGAAACGCTCGAACAGCAGCGCGTACTTGAGCGGGTCGAGGTCGGTAATGCCGAGCGCATACGCTACCAGCGAACCGGCACCCGAGCCGCGGCCCGGGCCCACCGGCACGCCGTTGTTCTTGGCCCAGTTGATAAAGTCCGCCACGATCAGGAAGTAGCCGGGGAAGCCCATCTTGATGATGGTGCCGGTCTCGAACTCCAGCCGCGCGTAGTATTCCGGGCGCTTGGCCTCGCGCACCGCCTCGTCGGGGAACAGCACCGCCAGGCGCTTCTCCAGGCCTTCCTTGGCCATGAACACGAGGTAGTCGTCGAGCGACATGCCGTCCGGCGTCGGGAACAGCGGCAGGCGCGGCTTGCCCAGTTCCAGCGTCAGGTTGCAGCGGCGCGCGATCTCGACCGCGTTCTCCAGCGCCGACGGGATGTCGGCGAACAGCGCGCACATCTCGTCCTGGGTCTTGAAGTACTGGTCGGTGGTGAAGCGCCGCGTGCGGCGCGGGTTGGCCAGCAGCTCTCCCTCGGCGATGCACACTCGCGCCTCGTGCGCGGTGTAGTCGTCCGGCGTCATGAACTGCACCGGATGCGTCGCCACCACCGGCAGCTGCAGCGCCGCCGCCAGCTGCACCGCCTGCTGCACGTAGGCGTCGGTGCCGGCGTGGCCGGCGCGCTGCAGCTCGATATAGAAGCGCTGCGGGAACACCGCGGCCCAGTGCTGCGCGGCGCGGCGCGCGCCGTCGGCATTGCCGTTGGCGAGCGCCATGCCGATATCGCCGCCCATCGCGCCCGACAGCGCGATCAGGCCCGTGGCCAACGGCATGTCGTCCTCGCCAGGCTCCAGGAACCACGACGGATCGATCTCGGCGCGGCCGCGATGCTGGTTGCCCAGCCACGCGCGCGACAGCAGCATGCACAGGTTCAGGTAGCCGCGCCGGTCCTGCACCAGCAGCAGCAGGCGCGCGGGCTTGTCGCGGTCCTCGGCGTTGGTCAGCCACACGTCGGCGCCGACCACCGGCTTCACGCCCTTGCCGCGCGCTTCCTTGTAGTAGCGGATCAGGCCGAAGGCGTTGGCAAGGTCCGTCAGGGCGAGCGCGCCCATGCCATCGGCGGCGGCGGCCTTGACGGCATCATCGAGGCGGACAATGCCGTCGACGATGGAGTATTCGGAATGCAGGCGGAGGTGTACGAAGCGGGGTGCGGACATGGGCGACATTGTACCGGCTCGGCCCGCCCGCATGCCGCCAATGTTGCGCGCCACCGGAGCCGGCGCGCGCGGGCGCATAGCGGAGTGGCGTGCTTGGGAATGCGCCACGCGCAGGGTCCGCGCACGCTATAATTTCGCCTTTCCAATCAGGCAGTTATCGCAGGCTGTCGGCGCCCTTCGGGACGCCGCCGCGGCGGCGCAGGATCCCATGCAGATCGTCAATATTTCCGCTTACAAGTTTGTCTCGCTGGACGACATCGAGACCCTGCGCCCGGCTATGCGCGAGCGCTGCGAGGCGGCGGGCCTGAAGGGCACGATCCTGCTCGCGCCGGAAGGCATCAACATGTTCCTGGCCGGCCCGCGCGAAGCGATCGACGGCTTCATGGCGTGGCTGCATGCCGATGCGCGCTTTGCCGATATTGCACCCAAGGAAAGCCTGTCGGACCACCAGCCCTTCAAGCGCATGCTGGTGCGCGCCAAGAAGGAAATCATCACCATGAAGATGCCGCTGATCCGCCCCGAGGCGGGCCGCGCGCCGTCGGTGCGGCCGGTGGACCTGAAGCGCTGGCTGGACCAGGGGCACGACGACGAAGGCCGTCCGGTGGTGATGCTCGATACGCGCAATGACTTCGAAGTGGCGGTCGGCACCTTCGACAACGCGGTCGAGTACGACATCGCCAAGTTCAGCGAATTTCCCGACGCCGTCGCCGCGCACAAGGCCGAGTTGGAAGGCAAGACCGTGGTCTCGTTCTGCACCGGCGGCATCCGCTGCGAGAAGGCCGCGATCCATATGCAGGAAGTCGGCATCGAGCGCGTCTACCAGCTTGAGGGTGGCATCCTGAAGTACTTCGAGGAGGTCGGCGGCAGCCACTATCGCGGCGACTGCTTCGTCTTCGACTACCGCACCGCGCTGAACCCCAGCCTGGAACCGGCCGGGCCCAAGCAGTGCTTTGCCTGCCGCGCCGTGGTCACGCCCGAGCAGCAGCAAAGCCCGCATTATGTGGTCGGCAAGAGCTGCCCGCACTGCATCGGCGGCAAGGACCGGGCCGCCGCCTGAGGGCTTTCAGCCCGCGCGGCTCAGGCCGCCAGCAGGTGGTAGAGGTTGCGCAGCATGCCGGCGGTGGCGCCCCAGATAAAGCGCTGGCCGCCGTTCTCGCGCGGATAGGGCATGGCGTAGAACATGCGTTCGCCGTCGACCCAGCGGAACAGGCGCCGCTCGTGGTGCGACGGGTCCATCAGGAAGGCCAGCGGCACTTCGAACACGTCGGCCACTTCCGAGGCATCGGGGCGCAGCGTGAAGCCATCGCGCACCAGCCCCACCACCGGGCTGACGTGGAAGCCGGTGCCGGTGATGTAATCCGGCAGCGCTCCCAGCACCTCGACATAGTCGCGCGCCAGTCCCACTTCTTCTTCGGTCTCGCGCAGCGCGGTGTCGATGCGATTGATGTCCCACGACTCCTGCCGCCCGCCCGGAAAGCTGATCTGCCCGGCATGCGCGCTGAGATTGGCATTGCGCTGCGTCAGCAGCACCGTCAGGCCATCGCTGCGCTCGACCAGCGGCACCAGCACCGCGGCATCGCGCAGCCCGCGGCTGCGATCGTAGACCCGCGATTCGTCGGTCAGCTCGGGCGCCCATGCCGGCGGTGCCTGGAAGCGGTGCCGGATAAAGTCGACCTGCAGGCGCGGCGCGCTCAGCGCACCGTTGCGCAGGTCGGTATCGATGACGGGAAGGGATTCGGGATCGAAGGCGGGACGCATAACATCGCAAGTATGACAGAAGCGCGCCATCTGGCGCCGCAGCAAAGCGTGGCCCCTGGACCCGAGCGGCCATGCAAAAAGGGCACCCTGGGGTGCCCTTCCTGAGGAAACGCTGGCCGGGTCGCCCCGGCCGGCATGTCCGGCTTACTCCGCGGCCTTGGCAGCGGCGGCAGCCTTCGACACCAGCTTTTCCTTGATACGTGCGGACTTGCCCGAACGCTGGCGCAGGTAGTACAGCTTGGCGCG
The DNA here is from genome assembly GCF_003254285.1 of Cupriavidus phytorum. Taxonomy (NCBI): domain Bacteria; kingdom Pseudomonadati; phylum Pseudomonadota; class Betaproteobacteria; order Burkholderiales; family Burkholderiaceae; genus Cupriavidus; species Cupriavidus phytorum. The sequence continues at coordinate 524,386 of NZ_QKZN01000003.1, read as the reverse complement.
ACGCACGTCGCCGCGGCGCTTCACTTCGATGCCGGCGATCAGCGGCGAGTACAGCTGGAACGTACGCTCCACGCCTTCACCCGACGAGATCTTGCGCACGATGAAGGACGAGTTCAGGCCGCGGTTGCGCTTGGCAATCACGACGCCTTCGTAGGCCTGCACGCGCTTGCGGTTACCTTCGACCACGTTGACGCTGACGACGACGGTGTCGCCGGGCGCGAATGCGGGGATGGTCTTGTTCGCGGTCAGGCGCGCGATCTCTTCCTTCTCGATCTGTTCGATGAGGTTCATCGTTTCTTCTCCGTAACCATCGTGCCGGCGTTGTATGCCCCAGGATTTCCCGGGCCCCGGCAGAGGATGGGGTTTTACCTGGCGGGAGTTTCCCCCCGCCCTTCCTTCGCCGCCCATTCCGACAGGAACTTCTCGTCGGCACGGGTCAGCAAACCTTGTTCGCGCGCCGCCTCGATCAGATCGGGGCGCTTGCGCGCGGTATTGGCCAGCGCCTGCTGGCGCCGCCATTTTTCGATCTCGGCATGATGGCCCCCGAGCAGGATGTCGGGGACCCGCACGCCTTCGTATTCTTCCGGCCGGGTGTAGTGCGGGCAATCCAGCAGGCCATTGACAAAGCTGTCCTGCACCGCCGACTGCGCATCGCCCAGCACGCCGGGCAGGTGGCGCACCACCGCGTCGATCAGCGCCATCGCCGGCAGTTCGCCGCCCGACAGCACGAAATCGCCGAGGCTGATTTCCTCGTCCACGCGGCGGTCGATCAGCCGCTGGTCGATCGCCTCGTACCTGCCGCACAGCAACACCAGGCCCGGCCGCTGCGCCAGCTCCATGACCTTGGCATGGGTCAGCGTCTGGCCCTGCGGCGACATCAGCACCACATGCGGCTTCGCCACGCCGGCTTGCGCCTGCGCCGCCACCGCGGCATCGATCGCGTCGTCCAGCGGCTTGGCCAGCATCACCATGCCGGGACCGCCGCCATAGGGCCGGTCATCGATGGTGCGGTAGTTGTCGACAGTGAAATCGCGCGGATTCCAGCTGCGCAACGCATACCGCTGCTGCTTGGCTGCCCGGCTGGTAATGCCCCAGTCGGTCAGCGCGCGAAACATTTCGGGAAACAGCGTGATCACGTCGAACTGCATCCGCTCTCTCCCTTCATGGATTCGCACCCGCGCAGCCACTGCTCAGTAATCGAGCCCCCAGTCCACCACGATGCGCTTGCCCGCGGTATCCACCGTACGCAGGAACGCGTCGACAAATGGAATCAGCCGTTCGCCGGCCTTGCCGTCGGGCTGCACGAAGGCAACCTGCAGGATCTGGTGGGCACCGTTGTCGATCAGCCCGGACACCTCGCCCAGCAACTCGCCTTGCTCGTTGCTGACGCTGCAGCCGATCAGGTCGACCCAGTAGAATTCATCTTCTTCCGGCGCCGGAAAATCCGCGCGCCGGATCCACACGCGACGGCCACGCAGCGCTTCCGCAAGATTGCGGTCGGCCACGCCGGCAGCCTGCGCCACCACCGTGCCGCTGTGCTCGCGCGACTGCGCGATCTTCACGCAGACGGGCTCCGCCCGCGCTGCCTCGGCCGCCTTGGCCGCCACCAGCCCCGCCTGCGGCGGGCTCAGCAGCCACCAGCGGCGGGCATGCAGCAGCGCCGACGCATCGTCGGCATGCGGCTGGACCTTGATCCAGCCACGGATGCCATAGGCAGCGCTGACATAGCCGACTTCCACCAGGTCTTCGGGCAGCGAATCGGCATACTGCAGCGCGGCGGGCAGCCTGAGCGCCTTGGCGGGCTCGGCCTGCGGCCGGTTCAGCGGCGGTTTCGACGGCCGCTGGGCGCCCTGCTTTCGCTCAGTCACGTGTGCGCGTGTTCCAATGCAAACGCGCCCCGCCGGTTACGGCAGGGCGCGTTGCAAGAAGACAATCAGGCAGCCGCCTTGGTGCCTTGCTTGACCAGGCGGGCAACGGTCGGCGACAGCTGCGCGCCGACGCCTTGCCAGTAGGCCAGGCGGTCTTGCGACAGGCGCAGGCCTTCTTCACCTTCGGCTGCCAGCGGGTTGTAGAAACCAACGCGCTCAATGAAACGACCATCGCGACGGTTGCGCGAGTCGGTGGCGACGATGTTGAAGAACGGGCGCTTCTTGCTGCCGCCGCGAGCCAGACGGATAACGACCATGGAATGATTCCTCAGAAAACGGGGTGTTCAAGGGCGTTCGAACACGAAACGCAAGAGTATAGCCCAATTCCCGAGGCCAAACAAACACTTAGGTGGTTGACGCGTGAACGCGGCGCAGGCATCGTGGCAAAAACCGCGACAGGAGGCCATACATGCGCCCCGCTCTGCACTTCATGGTTGGCATGGTACCGCGTACGCTGCTGGCGCTGATGGTACTGGCAACGAGCCAGTCCGCGCTGGCCGCGCTGCCGCTCGACCAGCTGCGCCTGCCGCCCGGCTTCCGCATCGAGGTGCTGACCGACGACGTGCCAGGCGCGCGCGCCATGGCGATGTCGCCGTCCGGCACGCTGTTCGTGGGATCGCGCAGCGAAGGCAAGCTCTATGCGGTCAGCGATGCGCTCGGCACGCGCCCGCGGGTGCGCACCGTCGCCACCGGCTTGCGCAATCCGCTGGGCGTGGCCTTCCATGACGGCAGCCTGTATGCGTCCTCGGTCTCCCGGATCGTGCGGCTCGACCAGATCGAGTCCCGCCTGGACCAGCCGCCCGCGCCCCGGGTGGTGAGCGACCGCTTCCCGTCTGACGGCCACCACGGCGGCAAATTCATCGGCTTCGGCCCCGACGGCTACCTGTACGTCGCCACCGGCGCCCCGTGCAATGTGTGCGAGCCAGACGAAACCCGCTATGCCAACATCGTCCGGATGAAGCCCGACGGCAGCGGCCTGCAGGTGGTCGCGCGCGGCGTGCGCAACACCGTCGGCTTCGACTGGCACCCCGCCACGCGCGAACTGTGGTTCACCGACAACGGCCGCGACCGCATGGGCGACGACGTGCCCGACGACGAACTGAACCGCGTCACCGCGCCCGGCCAGCATTTCGGCTACCCCTACTGCCACGCCGGCAACGTCGCCGACCCGGAATACGGCGGCAAGCGCCCGTGCTCCGAATTCGTGCCGCCGGTGGCGCGCCTGGGCGCGCATGTCGCCGCGCTGGGCATGCGCTTCTACACCGGCACGCAGTTTCCGCCGGACTACCGCAACAACGTCCTGATCGCCGAGCATGGCAGCTGGGACCGCAGCGAGCCTTCCGGCTACCGCGTGGTGCGCGTGGTGCTGGATAGCGCCGGCAAGGCCGTGCGCCAGGAGGTGTTCGCGCAGGGCTGGCTGCGCGGCGGCAGGGCCTGGGGCCGGCCCGTCGATGTCCTGGTCGCGCCGGACGGTTCGCTGCTGGTCAGCGACGACCACGCAGGGACGATTTACCGCATCCGCTACCAGCCGTGAATCCGGCTGAAAGCCCCGCCCGGCGCGGCTTTGTGCGGGCGAAACAATCCGTTACACCGGTAACGGGATTGGCATAGGCGCCCCGATGCCCCATGCGTACCATGAACCCATCTTCCAACAGCAACACAGCGCGACAGGACCCTGGGAATCCGCATGCTCACCCGCTCTCTCCTGCGCGACCTGGTGGCTGGCATCCTGGTGGCCTCGGGCCTGGTCGGCGCGGTAGGCGCCAGCCATGCCCAGGTCGCGTTCTGGCAACAAATCCGTTCCGATGGCCGGCCCGCCCGGATCCAGTCCGGCGATGGCTGGCAGATGGCCAGCGTGCGCGCCGAAAGCCGTGAACACGTGCAGGCGCAGATCGACCGGATGGAGGCGCGTGCCCGCGCCGACGACCGCCTCAGCGGCCGCCGCGCCGCGCTCGCCGGCGCCCGCGACGACAACCGTGGCCGCGGCCAGGAACGCAATCCCCCCAATGACGCCCGCAACGAACCGCGCCAGGGCCAGATCGGCCCCGGCTGGCAGGCGCGCGGCCGTGACAACGGCCGCGACAACAGCCGCTGATAGCAGCCGACGCCGCTTCCCTGGCGGCTGAACGCCGCGCCCCGCCCCTCGCTGCGGAACTCCGCCCCCGCCCGGCCTGTCTCTACTTAAGTGTGTGCCCCGATTCCGGGCGCGCGCACAGGCTGCCGCCCGGCGCTGTCCGGGGCTCACAGCGTGCCGTCATGTGCGGACGGCAATCGAACTGACCTGCCTCTGCCCGACACCTCCTGCCGGGACCCGACCAAGACGGCCCGGGCGCAGCCTCCAGAATGACAATAATTCTGTGAGGTTTGTCATGTCACCCCTGCTTAGCGACCTGGCCGAACACGCGGGCCAGCTATCGCTGTCGATCCTGTTCATGGGCATCCTGACCCTGGTTCTCTACAGCGAAACCCATATCAGCGAACACGCCTCGGCCTTTATCCGCGGCCTGATCGCCGGCGGCTGGCATTAGCGCCGCTGGCGCCTTTTGACGCACTTCCCTTCCTTGCGCTGACTGCCGGCGTACAATGTGGGCCGGCCGGTACCCTTGTGCCGCCACTTCCGTGCCGGCGCAACGCCGGCCTGCATCCCAGGCCTGAAACTCTCGTTCCGACCATGCCCGCAGCCACGCCAGCCCGCCACACCTCTCCGCTCGCCCCGCCGTCCGCGCGCGGCAAATCGAAGCTGCTGACCGTGGCGCTGGCGTTCCTGTTCGGCAGCCTGGGCGCGCATCGCTTCTACCTGGGCGGACTGCGCGACCTGTATGGCTGGGCGCACCTGCTGGCGCTGCTGGCCGGCGCCATCGGCGTGGCCTCGATGGCCACCGGCGCGGGCAGCCCGGCCCTGAACTGGACCTTTGCCGTGGCCGGCGGCATTTCCGTCATCAGCGCCTTCCTGGCGGCGATCGTCTACGGGCTGCGCCCGGACGACAAATGGGACGCCCGCTTCAACCCGCACGGCAAACCCACGCGCTCGGGCTGGCCGGTAGTGATCCTGGTGATCCTGTCGCTGCTGATCGGTACCGGCCTGCTGATGGCGGGGCTGGCGATCAGCTTCCAGACCTTCTTCGAGTCGCAGGTCGAGGCCGCGCGCGAACTGTCGCAGTAGGCTCCCTGCGCATCGTCTCCCCCGCTCACCTCTTGTGCGTGGTCAATGCGGCCGCAATCGCCGGTTTCCCTTTCTGCCAATTCGCCCATACTGGTAGAGCCGTCCGATCCTGGCGGCGCGACGACGCGCGGCGAGGCCATGCCCCGGCAGCGCAAAGGAGCAAGAATCGACATGCCAAGCTATGAGGAAGGACGCCTGGCGGCGATCGCCGTCCGGCTGGCGCTGTCCTCGGGACTGCCGCCATCGAGCGCCAAGGCCGCGCTGGAGCTCGCCAGCAGCATGATCGGCGACCAGCTGGCCACGGCAGCCGCTCTGAAAGCTCAGAACAGCGAACCCTGCGGGTCGTCCTTGCCGCTAGGTCCCGCCGCCGGCGGGCGAAAACGCGAAGTATCCAGTTCAAACCGGTTGTAGCGGAAGCCGAGCCGTTCGGCGGCCTTGTAGAAGCGCTGGCGCAGCAAGTCCGCCCACACGCCGGTCCCGCGCATGCGCGTGGCAAAGTTCGCATCGTAGGCTTTGCCTTCGCGCATGTCTCGCACGCGGTTCATGACCCGTTCGGCCCGGTCGGGGAAGTGTGCCTGCAGCCATTCCTCGAACAGCGGCCGAACTTCCCACGGCAATCGCAGCACGATGTAGTTTGCATAGACGGCGCCCGCCTCGCGCGCCGCTTCCAGCACGCGCTCCAGGTCAGGCTCGGTGATGAAGGGGATCACCGGGGCGATGCTGACCCCGACCGGGATGCCGGCGTCGGTCAGCGTGCGGATGGTGCGCAGCCGCCGCGACGGCGTCGCTGCGCGCGGCTCGAGCGTGCGTGCGATGCCGGCGTCGAGCGTGGTGATGGTCAGTGCCGCCACCGCCAGCCGCTTGGCCGCCATCGGCGCGAGCAGGTCGATATCGCGCTCGATCAGCGATGACTTGGTGATCAGCGCCACCGGGTGGTCGCATTCGTGCAGCACTTCCAGCAGGCTGCGCGTGATGCGCTGTTCACGCTCGATCGGCTGGTACGCGTCGGTGTTGACGCCCAGCGCGATGGTCTCGCAGCGGTACGACGGCCGCGCCAGCGTTTCGCGCAGGCGCTCGGCGGCATTGGTCTTGGCATAGAGCTGGGTTTCGAAGTCCAGCCCCGGCGACAGGTCCAGGTAGGCGTGCGTCGGCCGGGCAAAGCAATAGATGCAGCCGTGCTCGCAACCGCGGTAGGGATTGAGTGAAACGTCGAACGGGACATCCGGCGAGGCATTGCGCGTCAGCACGGAGCGGGCGCGCTCGAAATGGACTTCGGTGCGCAATGGCGGCAGCGGCGCGTCGTCGGTGCCCGCAATGACGGCCGGCCCCGCAGCGGTGTCTTCCGGCACCGGGCCCCAGCCATCGTCGAACGCCTCGCGCTGGTCGCGCTCGAAACGCCCCTGCAGGTTGCTGACGGCGCCGCGGCCCTTGCGCGCCACGGGCGAACGCGCGCCGGCCTGCGGCGCCTGCGCGTCGGCATCGGCCTCGCGCCGCGTCGCGCCGGCGAGGGATCTGGCGGGCGGCCGGGCGGGCGATTTGGGTTTAGGCGGGGGGCGCTCCATGCTGGCCTTCGTTACGCGGCCTGGCTCTTCTCCTCTACCGAGATGGCCAGTGTCTCCTTGATCTCTTCCATCACCACATAGCTCTTCGACTGTGCCGCGCCCGGAAGCTGCAGCAGGATGTCGCCCAGCAGCCGGCGGTATTCGCCGATCTCGCGGATGCGCGCCTTGATCAGGTAGTCGAAATCGCCCGACACCAGGTGGCATTCCAGCACTTCCGGAATCCGCAGCACCTCGCGGCGGAACTGCTCGAACATATTGCCCGACTTGTTGCCCAGCGAGATCTCGACGAATACCAGCAGCGCGCTGCCCAGCAGTGCCGGATTGAGCCGTGCGTAGTAGCCCATGATGACACCATCGCGCTCCAGGCGCTTGACGCGCTCGATGCACGGCGTGATGGTCAGCCCGACCGCCTCGGCCAGGTCTTTCATCGACATCCTGCCGTCGCTCTGCAGCGCGGTCAGGATCTTGCGGTCGAGCCGGTCGAGCGTACGCTGGGGCTGGCGACTCGTTCTCATGAGTTTTTCCTGTTTTCCTGAGAAATTCGGTAACTATGACTGGAATGCATTCAATAGTATAGAGACAAATCCTCTATACCGTAGTCATCGCAGTTGGAGCCTCCGAAATGCGCGTTCTCGTACTTGGCAGTGGCGTGATTGGCGTCACCAGTGCGTGGTACCTGGCCAAGGCCGGTCATGAAGTGACCGTGGTCGACCGCGAGGCCGGCCCCGCGCTCGGCACCAGCTTTGCCAATGCGGGCCAGATCTCGCCCGGCTACGCGTCGCCGTGGGCCGCGCCCGGCGTGCCGCTGAAGGCGATCAAGTGGATGTTCCAGGAACACGCGCCGCTCAGCATCCGCCCGGACGGCACGCTGTTCCAGCTGCAATGGATGTGGCAGATGCTGCTGAACTGCAGCGCCGGACGCTATGCCGTCAACAAGGAACGCATGGTGCGGCTGGCCGAGTACAGCCGCGACTGCATCCGCGCGCTGCGCGCGGAAACCGGCATTGCCTACGAAGGCCGCCAGCAAGGCACGCTGCAGGTGTTCCGCACCGACGAGCAGCTGCACGGCGCGGCCAAGGACATCGCGGTGCTGGAACAGGCCGGGGTTCCTTACCAGTTGCTTTCGCGCGAAGAACTCGCCGCGAGCGAACCGGCGCTGGCCGCCGTCCGCCACAAGCTGGCCGGCGGCCTGCGCCTTCCCAATGACGAAACCGGCGACTGCGCGCTGTTCACCCAGCGCCTGGCCAACATGGCCGGCACGCTGGGCGTCCGCTTCCTGTACAACCGCTCGATCGACGGCCTGATGAGCCAGGGCGACGCCGTCACCGGCGCCGTGGTCGACGGCGAGCCGATGGCGGCGGACCTGGTGGTGGTGGCGCTGGGCAGCTGGTCGACGCAGCTGGTCAAACCCTTCCTGCGCGGCATGTCCAACCTGCCGGTGTATCCGCTCAAGGGCTTCTCGATCACCGTGCCGCTCAGCGATGCCTCGCGCGCGCCGGTCTCGACGGTGCTCGACGAGACCTACAAGGTGGCCCTGACCCGCTTCGACGACCGCATCCGTGTCGGCGGCATGGCGCAGATCGTCGGCTATGACCGCAGCCTCGACCCGGCCAAGCGCCGCACGCTCGAGCATGTGGTGACGGACCTGTTCCCGGGCGCCGGCGATGTCAGCCAGGCCACCTTCTGGACCGGCCTGCGCCCGATGACGCCGGACGGCACCCCCATCGTCGGCCCGACCCAGGTACGCGGCCTGTGGCTGAACACCGGCCACGGCACGCTCGGCTGGACCATGGCCTGCGGCTCGGGCAAGCTGTTGTCGGACCTGGTCTCGGGCAAGTCGCCGGCGATCCGTGCCGACGACCTGTCGGTCGGCCGCTACCTGAAGCCGGCGCGCCATCACCTGGCGCCCCGTCCGGCAGCCGCCTGATACAAGGCGGGCTTCCCCAAAGCAAAAAAGGGCGACCTTGCAGGTCGCCCTTTTTTTATCCGCGCGCCGCGCGCAACGCTCAGAACTGCTCCGCGCTCAGCGCATTGACCGGCGCCCCGCCTCCAACCACGGCATCGCGCAACGCCGATGCCTGCGACAGGATGTGCTCGGCAAAGAAATGCGCGGTCGCGATCTTGGCTTCGTGGAAAGCCGGATCGTCGGCGCGCTTCGCGTCAGCAGCGAGCATGGCGCGGCCGAACTGCCAGCCGGAGAACACGATGCCACACAGCTTCAGGTAAGGCACGCTGCCGGCGAACACCGCATTCGGGTCCGACTTGGCGTTGGCGACGACGAACTCGACCACGGCTTCCAGTGCGGCGCGGCCCTTGGCCAGCTGCGCCTGCACCGCGGTGAAGGCGGAGCCGCCGTGCCGGCCGAGCGCGGCCTCGGTTTCGGCAATCTGCGCGCAGATCGCGCGGGCCACGGCGCCGCCGTCGCGCACGGTCTTGCGGCCGACCAGGTCGTTGGCCTGGATTGCCGTGGTGCCCTCGTAGATCGGCAGGATGCGTGCGTCGCGGTAGTGCTGTGCCGCGCCGGTTTCCTCGATAAAGCCCATGCCGCCGTGCACCTGTACGCCCAGGCTGGTGACATCGATCGACAGCTCCGTGCTCCAGCCCTTCACCACCGGCACCATGAACTCGTAGAACGCCTGGCTCTGCTTGCGCACGGCTTCGTCGGGATGCTGGTGCGCCGTGTCGCTGGCGGCCGCGGCCACATACGCCACCGCGCGCGCGCCTTCGGTCAGCGCGCGCATGGTCATCAGCATGCGCTTGACGTCGGGATGGTGGATGATGGTAACCGCCTCGCGCGCCGAGCCATCGACCGGGCGGCTCTGCACGCGCTCGCGCGCATACGCCACCGCCTGCTGGTAGGCGCGCTCGGACACCGCGATGCCCTGCATGCCGACCGAGAAGCGCGCCGAGTTCATCATGATGAACATGTACTCGAGGCCGCGGTTCTCTTCGCCGACCAGCGTGCCGATCGCGCCGCCATGGTCGCCGAACTGCAGCACCGCGGTGGGGCTGGCCTTGATGCCCAGCTTGTGTTCGATCGAGACGCAATGCACATCGTTGCGCGCCCCGTTGCTGCCATCGGCATTGACCAGGAACTTGGGCACGATGAACAGCGAGATGCCCTTGACGCCTTCGGGCGCGTCGGGCGTGCGGGCCAGCACGAGATGCACGATGTTCTGCGCCATGTCGTGCTCGCCGTAGGTGATGAAGATCTTGGTGCCGAACACCTTGTAGGTGCCGTCGCCCTGCGGCTCGGCGCGGGTGCGCACCGCAGCCAGGTCCGAGCCCGCCTGCGGCTCGGTCAGGTTCATGGTGCCGGTCCACTCGCCCGAGATCAGCTTGGGCAGGAAGGTGGCCTTCTGCGCGTCGGAACCTGCCGTCAGCAGCGCCTCGATGGCGCCGTCGGTCAGCAGCGGGCACAGCGCGAACGACAGGTTCGCGGTGTTCAGCATCTCGTTGCACGCCGTGGCGATCAGCTTGGGCAGGCCCTGGCCGCCGAATTCCTGCGGATGCAGCACGCCTTGCCAGCCGCCCTCGCCGAACTGGCGGAAGGCTTCCCTGAAGCCGGGCGTGGTGGTGACCACGCCGTCCTTCCAGCTGCTCGGATCCAGGTCGCCGGCGCGGTTCAGCGGCGCCACCACCTGCTCGTTGAACTTGGCGGCCTCGTCGAGCACGGCCTCGGCGGTCTCGCGGGTGGCTTCCTCGAAGCCGGGCAGCTGGCTGACGGCCTCAAGGCCGGCCAGCTCGTTCATGACGAACAGCATGTCCTTGATCGGCGCACGGTAGGTCATCGATGTCTCCCAACATGTATGAAAAAGCCGTTCGCGGGTCGCCCCCGGAACGGCTCGTTACTTGCCTGCTGCTATCCGTACCGGCCGCAGTGCGGCCGGCGCTGCATCAGCCCAGTGCTGCCACCAGCTCCGGCACCACCGTGTTCAGGTCGCCCACCAGGCCGTAGTCGGCCACGGAGAAGATCGGGGCCTCGGCATCCTTGTTGATCGCGACGATCACCTTGGAGTCCTTCATGCCGGCCAGGTGCTGGATCGCGCCCGAGATGCCGACGGCGATATACAGCTGCGGCGCGACGATCTTGCCGGTCTGGCCGACCTGGTAGTCGTTCGGCACGAAGCCGGCGTCGACCGCGGCGCGCGAGGCGCCCAGCGCGGCGTTGAGCTTGTCGGCGAGCGGCGTCAGCACCTTGGTGTAGTTCTCGCCCGAGCCCACGCCACGGCCACCCGAGACGATGATCTTGGCGGCGGTCAGTTCCGGACGGTCGCTCTTGGCCACTTCGCGCGAAACGAATTGCGAAACGCCCGCATCGGCCACGGCCGGCAGGGTCTCGACGGCGGCCGAGCCACCTTCGCCAGCGGCGGCGTCGAAGGCCGTGCCGCGCACGGTGATGACCTTGATCTTGTCTTCCGACTTGACCGTGGCAATGGCGTTGCCGGCGTAGATCGGGCGCTCGAAGGTGTCCGGGGCGTCGACCTTGGAGATTTCCGAGATCTGGGCCACGTCCAGCTTGGCGGCCACGCGCGGCAGGATGTTCTTGCCGTACGGGGTGGCCGGGGCCAGGATGTGCGAGTAGTCGTTGGCGATGGCCAGCGCCTGCTCGGCCACGTTCTCGGCCAGGCCGTCGCCGAAGTAGGCGGCATCGGCCAGCAGGACCTTGGTCACGCCAGCGATCTTGGCGGCGGCATCGGCCGCGGCCTTGGCGTTGGCGCCGGCCACCAGCACGTGCACGTCGCCGCCGCACTGGGCTGCGGCGGTCACGGTGTTGAGCGTGGCGCCCTTGATCGATTGATTGTCGTGTTCAGCAATGACGAGTGCAGTCATGTTCTATCTCCCCCGCGCTCAGATAACCTTGGCTTCGTTCTTCAGCTTCTGCACCAGCGTCGCGACGTCCGGCACCATCACACCCGCGCTGCGCTTGGGCGGCTCGACCACTTTCAGGGTCGACAGGCGCGGCTTGACGTCGACGCCGAGGTCTTCCGGCTTGACGGTGTCGAGCGGCTTCTTCTTCGCCTTCATGATGTTCGGCAGCGTCACGTAGCGCGGCTCGTTCAGGCGCAGGTCGGTGGTCACCACCGCCGGCAGGCTCAGCGACAGCGTTTCCAGGCCGCCGTCGACTTCACGCGTGACCGAGGCCTTGCCATCGGCCACCACCACCTTCGAGGCGAACGTGGCTTGCGGCAGGTTGGCCAGCGCGGCGACCATCTGGCCGGTCTGGTTGGAGTCGTCGTCGATGGCCTGCTTGCCCAGGATCACCAGTTGCGGCTGTTCCTTGTCGATCAGCGCCTTCAGCAGCTTGGCCACGGCCAGCGGTTGCAGGTCTTCGTTCGATTCCACCAGGATGCCGCGGTCGGCACCGATGGCCATCGCGGTGCGCAGGGTTTCCTGGCACTGCGTGACACCGCACGACACGGCGACCACTTCGGTGGCAACGCCGGCTTCCTTCAGGCGCACGGCCTCTTCCACGGCGATTTCGTCGAAGGGGTTCATGCTCATCTTGACGTTGGCCAGATCGACGCCCGAACCGTCCGCCTTGACGCGGACCTTGACGTTGTAATCCACCACCCGCTTGACTGCGACGAGTACTTTCATGCGCTCACTCCACTGATAGCTGATAGTCAGAAATTTTGTTCGCTCGTCATTATAACCACCGGGTTGGCGGCTCTCCTATTTTTCGAACGATCGTACTATTTTATCGGCAAAATGATGCCGGGCATAGGCCCGGCACCTTTTTTACCGGTCAGGCGATTGTGCCGCAAAGCCGCGCCGGCAGGCCTCGTCCGATTGGATGAAAGCCTCGAGTGACGCCGGCTTACCAGGAAATTACCAGGCCGTGATGACCGATTCCTTGAAGGTCGATGTGACGTATTGCTTGATTTCCGGCGAATGGTAGGCCTTCACCAGCTTGGCCACCCAGGGCTTGCTCTTGTCGGCGTCGCGGATCGCGATCAGGTTGGCGTACGGCCCCTTCGGGCCTTCCATGGCGATCGCGTCCTTGGTCGGCGACAGGCCCGCGGACTCGGCATAGTTGCCGTTGATGGCGGCGGCATCCAGGTCATCCAGCGAGCGCGGCAGCTGCGCGGCGTCGAGTTCGACGATGCGGATCTTCTTCGGGTTCTCCGCGATGTCCAGCGGCGTCGCCTTCAGGCCCGCGTTGGGCTTGAGCTTGATCACACCCTTGCTCTGCAGCAGCAACAGGCCGCGGCCGCCGTTGGTGGGGTCGTTGGGCACGCCCACGCGCGCGCCCTGCTTGAGCTGGTCGAGCGACTTGATCTTCTTCGAGTACACGCCCATCGGGAACGTCACCGTGTAGGCGATATGCGTGAACTTGTAGCCGCGGTCCTTGATCTGGGCTTCCAGGTACGGCAGGTGCTGGTAGCTGTTGGCATCCAGGTCGCCGGCGGCCAGCGCGGCATTGGGCTGGATGTAGTCACTGAACTCGACCACCTGGATATTGAGGCCGTCCTTGGCGGCGACCTTCTTCACCTGTTCCATGATCTGGGCGTGCGGGCCGCCGGTGACGCCGATCTTGATCGGCTTGTCCTGGGCGAGCGCGCCGGTAGCCAGCGAGGCGCCGAGGGCGGCGCCGAGAATCCAATGCAGCAGGTTGCGACGTTGCATGATGTGCGTTCCTATCTCGATAAAGTCTTGGGTTCAGCGATGGCTGATGCGGCGGACCAGCCAGTCGCCGAAGCTCTGCACCGCCTGCACGAACACGATCAGGATCACCACCACCGCCACCATCACCTCGGTGATGTAGCGCTGGTAGCCATAGCGGATGCCGAGGTCGCCCAGGCCGCCGCCGCCGATCGCGCCGGCCATGGCCGAATAACCGACCAGGCTGACGAAGGTGATGGTCAGGCCGGCGACGATGCCGGGCATGGCCTCGGGCAACAGCACCTTCCACACGATCTGGCGCGTGGTGGCGCCCATCGACTGCGCCGCCTCGACCAGGCCCTTGTCGACCTCGCGCAGCGCGCTTTCGACCAGGCGCGCGATAAACGGGATCGCCGCGATGGTCAGCGGCACGATCGCCGCGGTGGTGCCGATCGACGAGCCGACGATAAAGCGCGTGAACGGGATCACCACCACCAGCAGGATGATGAACGGGATCGAGCGCACCGCGTTGACCACCACGCCGATGGTGCGGTTGAACAGCGGGTGCGACAGCACGCCGCCACGGTTGGTCAGATGCAGCAGCACGCCCAGCGGCACGCCCAGCAGCGCGCCGACCACGCCCGAGATCGCCACCATCAGCAGGGTCTCGTTGAACGAGGTCAGGAACAGGTCAAACATTTCAGACCACATGCTCGAACTCCTCCACCACGACGCCTTGCGCCTGCAGGTATTCCATTGCCGCCTTCACATCGGCCAGGTCGCCGGTCGCCATGATCGCCAGCGAGCCGAAAGCCTGCCCCTGGATCTCGTCGATATGGCCGTGCAGGATATTGAAGTCGAGCCCGTAGCGGCGGATCGCCTGCGCCAGCACCGGCTGGTCGACGCCCTCGCCGGTGAAGGCCAGTCGGTAGACGTGGTCGCGCCCGTTGCCGAGCCGGCTTTCGACGCGCTTGAGCACGCTCGCCGGCAGCTCCTGCGAGATGACGTCGCCGATCATGGCGCGCGTGACCTCGTGCTGCGGCCGCAGGAATACGTCGATCACGCGGCCGGTCTCCACCACCTGGCCGGCCTCGAGCACAGCCACGCGGTCGCAGACCTGCTTGATGACTTCCATCTGGTGCGTGATCATCACGATGGTCAGGCCCAGCTCGCGGTTGATCTGCTTGAGCAGGTCCAGGATGGAACGCGTGGTTTCCGGATCCAGCGCGGACGTGGCCTCGTCGGACAGCAGCACCTTGGGCTTGCTCGCCAGCGCGCGCGCAATGCCCACGCGTTGCTTCTGCCCGCCGCTGATCTGCGCCGGGTAGCGGTCCTTCAGCGCCGACAGCCCGACCAGCTCCAGCAGCGGCAGCACGGTTGCGGCGATTTCAGCCTTGGGCTTGCCGGCCAGCTCCAGCGGCAGCGCGACGTTGTCATAGACGGTGCGCGACGACAGCAGGTTGAAGTGCTGGAAGATCATGCCGATCTCGCGCCGCGCCAGGCGCAGCGCACCCTTGTCCAGCGCGGTCAGGTCCTGGCCGTCGACGACGACGCGGCCGCTGGTGGGCCGGTTCAGCAGGTTGATGGCGCGTACCAGCGTGCTCTTGCCGGCGCCGCTGCGGCCGATGATGCCGAAGACTTCGCCCGCCGCAATCGACAGGCTGACGTCCCGCAATGCATGCACGTCGCCAGACGCGCCCGGGAAGCGCTGCGACAGTCCTTGCAGTTCGATCATGGAAAAGGTGACCAAAAGAAAACGGCAACAGGCGAGGGATCTCCAGCGCTGTTGCCGCTCGTTATTTTTCTGAAGCGCGTATTTTATGCGATTGGCTTCATACCTTAAACGACTTTTTGCCGATGTCTTTATGCGTTCCCGGCATATAAAGACCCGACAAGTCGATCAGGAGGCACGCCAGGATGGCGGCCGCTTGTCGATGAAGGCCTGCACGCCCTCCAGCGCCGACTCGTCCATCATGTTGCACGCCATGGTCTGGCCGGCAAGCTGGTAGGCCGCCTCGATGCCCATCTCGAGCTGGCGGTAGAACAGCCCCTTGCCGGCGGCAACGGCGGCGGCGGGCTTGGCGCAGATGCTGGCGGCCAGCCGCGCCACTTCGGCGTCCAGGTCGCCGGCCGGCACCACCCGGTTGACCAGCCCGCGTTCGCGCGCACCGGCGGCGTCAATCATGTCGCCGGTCAGCAGCATTTCCATGGCCTGCTTGCGGTGCAGGTTGCGTGACAGCGCCACGCCCGGGGTCGAGCAGAACAGGCCCAGGTTGACGCCCGACACGGCAAAGCGCGCATCGTCCGCGGCCACCGCCAGGTCGCACATCGCCACCAGCTGGCAGCCGGCCGCGGTGGCAATGCCCTGGACCCGGGCGATCACCGGCTGCGGCATCTGCTGGATCGCCATCATCATGCGCGTGCAGCGGTCGAACAAACGCCGGTAGTAATCATGCGACGGCGCCGCGCGCATCTCGCGCAGGTCGTGGCCGGCGCAGAAGGCCTTGCCGGCGCCCGCCAGCACCACCACGCGCACGCTGGGGTCGGCGGCGAGCCGGCGCAGCGCATCGGTGAGCGCATCGAGCAGCCCTTCGGACAAGGCGTTGAAGGCCTGCGGCCGGTTCATGGTCAGGCGCGCCACGCCGGCGGCGTCGCGCGATTCGGTCAGCAGCGGCGCGTCGACGCGCGCATCGTTCTCGGCCATGGCGGCGGTCTCCTAATGCTCCAGCAGCACCTTCAGGTGGGCCAGCACGCTGCGGCCCAGCGCGCTGAGGTTGTAGCCGCCCTCGAGGCAGCTGACGATGCGGCCCTGCGCATGGGTGCGCGCGACGTCGACCAGCTGGCCCGTGATCCAGGCGTAGTCCTGCTCCACTAGGCCCATCTGGCCCAGGTCGTCCTCGCGGTGCGCGTCGAAGCCGGCCGAAATGAACAGCATCTGCGGACGGAATTCATTGAGGCGCGGCAGCCAGATGGTCTCGACCACCTCGCGCACCGCCATGCCGTTGCTGTACGCCGGCAGCGGGATGTTGACCATATTCGGCGCCAGGTGCTCGGTGCCGCTGTAGGGATAGAACGGGTGCTGGAAGATGCTGCACATCATCACGCGCTCGTCGCCGCGGAACGCCGCCTCGGTGCCGTTGCCATGATGGACGTCGAAGTCGATGATCGCGACGCGCTCCAGCCCGTGCGCCTGCAGCGCGTGGCGCGCGGCGATGGCTACGTTGTTGTAGAAGCAGAAGCCCATGGCGCGGCCGGGTTCGGCGTGGTGGCCGGGCGGGCGCACGCAGCAGAACGCGTTCTCGAACTCGCCGGCGATCACCGCATCGGTGGCCGCCACCGCCGCGCCCGCGGCCAGCGTCGCGGCGGCGAGCGTGTGGGCGTTCATCGAGGTGTCCGGGTCGATCGCGTGGTAGCCGCTCGACGGGCTGGCGCTTTCGAGCGCGTCGACGTGCTCGGGCCGGTGCACGCGCTCGAGCTGCTCGCGCGTGGCGGGGGGCGCCTCGCGGCGCTCCAGCAGCCCGTCCAGGCCATGCGAAATCAGGTGATCCTCGATCGCCTGCAGGCGCTCCGGACACTCGGGATGGAAGTGCCCCATCTCGTGCCGCTGGAACTCGGGGTGCGTGTAATAGCCTGTCGGCATCTCTTATCGTCGCAATGGGTTGCAGTGCGTCGCCATGTTGTCTCCAAACGTTACGTTAGCACACGCCACGCCTGGCCACCCAGCAGCGCCGGCGCGCCAAGCCGCACCCGCCCCGCCGCGGCTGCCGCGGTGGCATCCGCTATACTCGGTGCGACTTGCAAAGGACACCATGACCGACACCCAGCGCTCACTGCGACGCCCCCTGCTGGGCGCCGCGCTTTCCGCTGCCGCACTCGGACTCTGCGGCCTCTCCTCCAGCCTGCTCGCCGCCGGCAAACGCCGCGTCAGCGTGCGCGAGGAAGAAATCGAACCCGGCCGCTACCGCGACAACCCGCAAGCACGTGCCTTTATCGACGAGATGGTGGCGCGCCACGGCTTTGACCGCGGCATGCTGCAGGAATGGTTCGGGCAGGCGGTCTACTCGGCCACCGTGGTACGGCTGATCATGCCGCCCGCCACCACCGGGCGCAAAAGCTGGCGCACCTACCGCTCGCGCTTTATCGAGCCGATCCGCATCGATGCCGGCGTGCGCTTCTGGCAGGACAACCGCGACACGCTGCGCCGCGCCGAGGCCGAATTCGGCGTGCCGGCCTCGGTCATCGTCGGCATCATCGGCGTCGAAACCATCTACGGCCGCGACATGGGCTCGTTCCGCGTGCTCGATTCGCTGTCGACGCTGGCGTTCGACTATCCCGCCACGCCCAACCGCGAAGCCCGCACCACGCTGTTCCGCAACCAGCTGGCCGACTACCTGCTGTGGTGCCGCGACACCCGCACCGACGTCTACTCGGTGCTGGGCTCGTATGCCGGCGCCATCGGCATTCCGCAGTTCATGCCGACCAGCCTGCGCGAATACGCCATCGACTACGACAACAACGGCCATATCGACCTGCGCAACAGCCCCACCGATGCCATCGGCAGCGTGGCGCGCTTCCTGCAGCTGCACGGCTGGGAGCCGGGCCGCCCGGTGGTGTGGCGCATCGCCAACGACGCCGGCAGCCTGGGCATCGCCACCGCGGCGGCCGATGGCGAGCCGTGGCCGACCCGCACCCTCGACCAGCTGACCCGTGCCGGGCTGCGCGTGGACGAACCCATCAACCTGGCGCGCGAAGGCCAAACCGGGGTGCTGGTGGTGGACCTGCCCACGCCGGACCAGCCCACCGAGTACCTGCTGGGCCTGCGCAACTTCTATGTGCTGACGCGGTACAACCGCAGCTTCTTCTATGCGCTGGCGGTGTACCAGCTGGGCGAGGCGGTCAAGGCGGCGATGGGCTGAGGCGGCACGACCAAAGTCAAAAAGGCCTCGCGCGAGCGAGGCCTTTCTTGTTTTGGCGGCGGCGCTGCGGCTCAGGCCGGGAACACGCCGGTAGACAGGTAGCGGTCGCCGCGGTCGCACACCACGAAGACGATGGTGGCGTTCTCGACTTCCTCGGCGACGCGCAAGGCCACGCACAGCGCACCGGCCGCGGAAATGCCGCAGAAGATGCCCTCTTCCGATGCCATGCGGCGCGCCATGTGCTCGGCATCGCCCTGGCTGACCGGCTCGGTGCGGTCGATGAACTTGGGATCGTAGATCTTGGGCAGATACGCTTCCGGCCACTTGCGGATGCCCGGAATGCGCGAGCCTTCGGCCGGCTGCGCGCCGACGATCTGGATCGCGGGATTCTGCTCCTTGAGGTAGCGCGACACGCCAGTGATGGTGCCAGTGGTGCCCATCGCCGAAACGAAATGGGTGATGCGGCCGTCGGTATCGCGCCAGATTTCGGGGCCGGTGCCCTCGTAGTGCGCCTGCGGGTTGTCCGGGTTGGCAAACTGGTCGAGGATCACGCCCTTGCCGTCGCGCTCCATCGAATCGGCCAGGTCGCGCGCATATTCCATGCCGCCCTTGACCGGCGTCAGG
This sequence comes from Cupriavidus phytorum, assembly GCF_003254285.1. Classification (NCBI taxonomy): domain Bacteria; kingdom Pseudomonadati; phylum Pseudomonadota; class Betaproteobacteria; order Burkholderiales; family Burkholderiaceae; genus Cupriavidus; species Cupriavidus phytorum. Next base: position 505,587 of record NZ_QKZN01000003.1, on the reverse strand, counting down.
ACGATCTCGGCGCCGTAGGCCGCCATGCTCTGGCGGCGCTCGAGGCTGAGGTCCTCGGGCATGATCAGCACCATCTTGTAGCCGCGGATGGCGGCCGCCATGGCCAGCGCGATGCCGGTATTGCCCGAGGTCGCCTCGATCAGCGTATCGCCCGGCTTGATGCGCCCGCGCGCCTCGGCCCGGGCGATCATCGACACCGCCGGGCGGTCCTTGACCGAACCGGCCGGATTGTTGCCTTCGAGCTTGCCGAGGATCACATTGCCGCGCGCGTCGTTGGCGGCGCCGGGGATGCGCTGCAGTCTGACCAGCGGCGTATTGCCGATGGTGTCTTCAATTGTCTTGTAGGCCATGGGGCGAAGGAAGGTCGCAATCGGGGGAATCGGGGGGATGCCGGGGGATTCCAGTTCGCCGGCCATTGTAATCCAGACCCCTATCCCCTCGCCGGCAGGCGGGATTTGCCCCGCCTGCCGGCATCGGTCGTGGCTCAGGCCTCTTCGCGGTTGCCTTCGCCCAGCAGGTGGTACAGCAGGATGCAGCCGAAGGTGGCGGTGCCGATGCCGCCCAGGGTCATGCCGCCCAGCTTCAGCGTCAGGTCGCCGGCCGCCACCGTCAGCGTGGCGCCCACCGTGATCAGGTTGCGCGAGCTGGAGAAATCCACGTGATTCTGCACCCAGATGCGGCCCGCGGTGGCCGCGATCAGGCCGAACACGACGATGGTCAGGCCGCCGATCACCGGCCCCGGGATGGTCAGGATCAGCGCGCCGAACTTTGGCGAGAAGCCCAGCAGGATGGCCACCGCGGCCGCCACCACGAAGATCAGCGTCGAATAGATCTTGGTGACCGCCATCACCCCCATATTCTCGGCATAAGTGGTCACGCCGGTGCCGCCGCCGCTGGCCGACAGCATGGTGGCGATGCCGTCGCCGATAAAGGCGCGGCCGATGTACGGGTCCAGGTTGCGACCGGTCATCACGCCGATGGCCTTGATATGGCCGAGGTTCTCGGCCACCAGCACGATCGCCACCGGCGCGATCAGCAGCATCGCGCCCAGCTCGAACGTCGGCGCGGTGAACGCCGGCAGGCCGAACCAGCTGGCGGCGGCCACGCCGGAGAAATCGATCGGCTTGCCCAGCCCCATCACATTGGTGCCCAGGTAGTAGGCAACGTAGCCGGCCAGGCCGCCGATCAACACCGGCAGGCGCCCGACCATGCCGGGCGCGCGCACCGCCACCAGCCCCACCGCGACCACGGTCAGCAACCCCACCCAGGTATCGAGCGCCGCGCCGCTGACCGCCTTGACCGCCACCGGTGCCAGGTTCAGCCCGATCGCCGCGACGATGGCGCCGGTCACCACCGGCGGCATCAGCTTTTCCACCCAGGCGTAGCCGGCCGCCTGCACCACCAGGCCGATCACGGTGTACAGCGCACCGGCGGCAATGATGCCGCCCAGCGCCACCGGGATATTGAGGTTGGGGCCGCTGCCGGCATAGCCGGTGGCGGCGATCACCACCGCAATGAAGGCAAAGCTGGAGCCCAGGTAGCTGGGCACCCGGCCGCGCACGCACAGGAAGAAGATCAGCGTGCCGATGCCGGAAAACAGGATGGCGATATTCGGGTTGAAGCCCATCAGGATCGGCGCGATGGCGGTCGAGCCGAACATCGCCACCACGTGCTGGATCCCGGCCAGCAGTGTCTGCCCCGCGGGCAGCCGCTCATCGGGCCCGATCACACCCTCGGTCTTGAGCCGCCATTGCGGCAGGAATCCCGCGTCCTCGCCATTCGCCATATTGTCTTGCTCCCTGTGGTCCGGGCTGGCCACCGGATCGGCGGCCGCCGCGCTTGTGCCTGCTTGTTAGGTTGTGGATTGCCGTTCGGCAGCCGCGCGGCAGGTCCTGCCTGCGCGGCGTCCGCATGATACTCCGCCGCCACGGGGGCTGCGAAGCCGGCAAGCTTTAGCACAACGCATACCAGCCACAACGCACCCGGCCGCAGCACGACCGGGCACAGGGTAGCAGTGGCGATGCTAGCGGGCCGGCTTTGCCGGTGCGGCCGTCGCCTTTGCCCCCTTGGCGGGCGCCGGCGTGGCCGCCGGCGCAGCGGAAGGCGCCGCGGTGGGCGCCGCGGATGACGCGCCCTTGCCGGCGATGGTCAGGCCGGCGTCCTGCAGCTTGGCCACCGACTTGGGCCCGATGCCGCTGACGCGCTCGGCCAGGTCGGCGGCGTCCTTGTACGGCCCGCGCTTGTTGCGCTCTTCGACGATGTGGCGGGCCGTGGCCGGCCCCACGCCCTTGACCGAGGTCAGCGCCGCCTCGTCGGCGGTGTTGACGTCGACCGCGGCACGCGCGGTGCCGCCGGCAAGCAGGCACAAGGTTGCCGCGAGGGAGATCAGGGAAAAACGCCGGGCAAGTTGCCGGATCCAGTGCATGGCCATAAGGGCTCTCCTTTCCTGTGGATGGTCTGAGGTACCACCCCCGCCGGGGCGGCGAGGTCAGGTCAGGATAGGGGCGCGCCGCGAGGGCGGCGCATGCGGCAACAAAAGTTGACACCGGCCGCACAAAAGCGTGTCGGCCGGCGTGAGGCAGGAACGATGCGGGTTCAGCCGTTGCGCTCGAGCAGCCAACGGCAGTAGCGCGCCACGCCTTCCTCGACGGTCAGGAAGCGCTCGCCGTAGCCGGCGCCGCGCAGCTTGGACACATCGGACTGCGTAAAGCACTGGTACTTGCCGCGCAGCGCGTCGGGAAACTTGACGTACTCGACCAGCCCTTCCTGCACCAGGTCGTCCAGCGACAGCGGCGGCTTGCCTTCGGCCTCGCGCAGCGTGTTGACCACGGTCGCGGCGATGTCGTTGAACGGCTGGGCGCGGCCGGTGCCCAGGTTGAAGATGCCGGACTTCTCCGGATGGTCGAAGAAGAACAGGTTGACCTTGACCACGTCCTCGACCGAGATGAAGTCGCGGCTCTGCATGCCCGGGCCATAGCCGCCGTATTCGCCGAACAGCTTGACCGTGCCGTCGGCGCGGAACTGGTTGAAATTGTGGAACGCCACCGAGGCCATGCGGCCCTTGTGCGTTTCGCGCGGACCGTACACGTTGAAGTAGCGGAAGCCGACGATCTGCGACAGCGCCGACGGCAGCCGGCGCCGCACGATCTGGTCGAACAGGAACTTGGAGTAGCCGTACACGTTGAGCGGACGCTCGAACTCGCGGTCTTCGCGGAACACCTGCGAGGCGCCGTAGGTCGCCGCCGACGATGCGTACAGGAACTGCGCGCCCTGCTCCAGGCAGCTCTCCATCAGCGACAGCGTGTAGCGGTAGTTGTTCTCCATCATATAGCGGCCGTCGGTCTCCATGGTGTCGGAGCACGCGCCTTCATGGAATACCGCGCGGACCTTGCCGAACTCGCCGCGGGCAAAGCGCGCGAGGAAGTCCTGCTTGTCGAGGTAATCGGAGATCTCGCAGTCGACCAGGTTGTGGAACTTGTCGGCGCGGGTCAGGTTGTCGACGGCGATGACGTTGGTCTCGCCGCGTTCGTTCAGGCCCTTGACGAGATTGCTGCCGATAAAACCCGCGGCGCCGGTGACGATGATGGTCATGGTCGGATCAGGATGGGGCGCCGCGCCTCAGGCAGCGGCGCCGAACAATTCGGGATAAGTGACGACGGCGGTGCCCAGCTTGCCGACCACGATGCCGCCGGCGCGATTGGCATGCTGCACGGCTTCCTTGAGCGGCACGCCGGCACCCATCATGGTGGCGAGCGTGGCGATCACGGTGTCGCCGGCACCGGATACATCATAGACCTCGCGCGCCTGCGCGGAGACGTGCAGCACTTCGGCTTCGGTATAGAGCGTCATACCCTCTTCCGAGCGCGTCAGCAGCAGCGCTTCGAGCTGCAGCGCGCGGCGCAGGTTCTGCGCGCGGATGGTCAGGTCGGCCTCGGTCTTCCAGGCGCCGACCACCGCGCGCATCTCGGCGCGGTTGGGAGTGATCAGCGTGGCGCCGCGGTAGCGCGAGTAGTCGTCACCCTTGGGGTCGACCAGTACCTTGCGGCCGGCCGCGCGGCCGGCGTCGATCATGCGCGTGACATGGGTCAGCCCGCCCTTGCCGTAGTCGGACAGCACCAGCACCTGGTAATCGTTGACCAGGCCCTGGAACTTGTCCTGTACCGCGAGCAGCACTTCGTGCGCCGGCGTGTTCTCGAAATCGACGCGCAGCAGTTGCTGCTGGTGCGCCACCACGCGCAGCTTGATGGTGGTGTTGATCTTGGCATCGCGGTGCAGGTAGGGCTGCACCTGGCTCTCGGCCAGCAGCGCCTCGAGCGTGCGCGCCGGCTCGTCGTCGCCGACCACGCCCAGCATGCCCACGCGTGCGCCCAGCGCCGCGGCGTTGCGGGCCACATTGGCGGCGCCGCCCAGGCGCTCGTCGCTGCGCTTGACCTGCACCACCGGCACCGGCGCTTCGGGCGAAATGCGCTCGACGTCGCCGAACCAATAGCGGTCCAGCATCATGTCGCCGACCACCAGGATATGGGACTGCCGGATCTGCTCCTGCGGAATGACGGTCTTGTTCATGAAGATCCTTGGCAATAAACGTGGCGGCAGCCGCCGCCGCGTTAGCTTATCGGTTGATGAGTCCGTTGACCCGCCGGCGCCTTATTCGTTCGCCGCCGGCGCAGCCTTGCGGGTCGGGCGGCCGATGGCGTGGTATTCCACGCCGGTCTCGCGCATCGCCTCGGGCTCATACAGATTGCGTCCATCGAAGATCACCGGCGACTTCAGCCGCCGCTTGATCTGACCGAAGTCGGGGCTGCGGAACACCTTCCATTCGGTCACGATCGCCAGCGCGTCGGCGCCGTCGAGCGCATCCATCTGGTGCTGGTGGAAGCTCACGCGCGCCGCGCCGCCCGGCACGTCCGCCAGGTCGGCCTCCAGCACCCGGCGCGCCTCGGCCATCGAGACCGGATCATGCACCCGCAGCGACGCGCCACGCGACACCAGCTCGCGTGCCAGCACGCGCGACGGCGCCTCGCGCATGTCGTCGGTATTCGGTTTGAAAGCGAGGCCCCAGACCGCGAATACGCGACCGCTCAGGTCGTCACCGAAGCGGCGCACGATCTTCTCGCCGAGCACGCGCTTCTGCGCGCCATTGACGGCTTCCACCGCCTCCAGCACGCGCATCGGCTTGCCATGGTCGGCGGCGGTGCGCATCAGCGCCTGCACGTCCTTGGGGAAGCACGATCCGCCATAGCCGGCGCCGGCATACAGGAAACTGTAGCCGATGCGCGGGTCCGAGCCGATGCCCATGCGCACCAGCTCGATATCGGCGCCGACTTCGTCGGCCAGGTTGGCAAGCTCGTTCATGAACGAGATGCGCGTGGCCAGCATCGAATTGGCCGCGTACTTGGTGAACTCGGCCGAGCGCACATCCATGTAGAAGGTGCGCTCATGATGGCGGTTGAACGGCGCGTACAGCTGCCGCATGGTGGCCTGCGCATGGCGGCCGGCGGCGTCGGCATTGCAACCCAGCACGATGCGGTCGGGGCGCATGAAGTCTTCGACCGCGGCGCCCTCCTTCAGGAACTCGGGGTTCGACACCACCGAGAACTGCAGGTCTTCCAGCCCGCGCGCGGCCAGTTCCTCGCGGATCGCGGCGGTAACGCGGTCGCCGGTGCCCACCGGCACGGTCGACTTGTCGACCACCACCTTGAAGCCGGTCATGTGGCGGCCGATATTGCGCGCCGCCGCCAGCACGTACTTGAGGTCGGCCGAGCCGTCCTCGTCCGGCGGCGTGCCCACCGCGATGAACTGCACGTCGGCATGCTCGACGCTGGCTGCCACGTCGGTGGAAAAGGTCAGGCGGCCGGCCTCGCGGTTGCGCTGGATCAGTTCCTGCAGGCCCGGCTCGTAGATCGGCACGCCGCCCGCGTTGAGCAGCGCGATCTTCTGCTCGTCCAGGTCCAGGCAGAACACGTCGTTGCCCTGCTCCGCCAGGCAAGCGCCGGTGACGAGACCGACGTAGCCGCTGCCGATAATGGTGACTTTCATAGCTTCAATTCACATCCGTTGCACGGCCACCGGGAATCAGCCCAGCGTTTCGGATCGCCGCGGGGCATAAGTCTCCCAGCGGTTGCAACCAGGGCATTGCCAATAGAACAGCCGCGCACGGAACCCGCATTCGCGGCAGGTATAGCGCGCCAGGTTGCGCGTGCGCAGTTGCAGCAGGTCGCGGATGGCGGTGGTTTCCCTGGCCTCGTCGCCATCCTCGGCGCCTTCGGCCTGGCCAGTCGCGGCCTCGACCACCGCGGCCTGCGGGGCGGGCGCGGCGGCCGCTGCCGCCTGCGCCTCGAAATACTTGGTCAGCGCCAGCAGCGTGGGCTGGCGGCGCAGCTGGTCGCGCATCAGGCGCGCCGCGGCTTCGGGGCCGTTCACTTCCAGTTCGGCCTTGTAGGCGGTGTCGAGCACCTCGGGCGCGAGCTTGCCCTTGAGCAGGCCGCGCAGCCATTCCAGCGCCACGCCCTGCTCGTTCAGCGCGGCATAGGCCTTGACCACGCGCTCGGCCACCAGCGGCAGGAAGGAGGCGTCCTGCTGCTCGATCCCAAGCCAGTGGCCCAGCGCCGTGCTCGCATCGCCCGCCGCCGCGGCGACGTCGCCCAGCAGGATCGGCGCGCGCACGTTGGCGGGATTCTCGGCCACGGCCTGGTTCAGCCATTTCACCGCGTCTTCGGGGCGCTTGCGCTGCAGCGCGTCCTGCGCCAGCTCGCAGCAGAACTGCGCGATCTGCAGGCTGTAGCTCTTCTGCTCCAGCGTCTGCAGCTCACGCGCTGCATCGATCGCCTTCTGCCACTCCTTTTCGACCTCGTAGAGCTCGAGCAGCACGCGCTTGGCCGACGCCGCGTAAGGCCCGGACATCAGCCGGCGCAGCGATTCCTCGGCACGGTCGAGCAGGCCCGCGCGCAGGTAGTCTTCGCCCAGCTCGAACAGCGCGTGCTCGCGTTCGGGCTCGGGCAGGTCGGGGCGCGTGGCCAGGTTCTGGTGCACGCGGATGGCGCGCTCGGTTTCGCCGCGGCGCCGGAACAGCGCGCCCAGCGCAAAGTGCAGCTCGGTGGTTTCCGGGTCCAGCCGGGCGACTTCGACAAAGGCATCGATGGCCTTGTCAGGCTGCTCGTTGAGCAGGAAATTGAGTCCCTTGAAGTAGGAGCGCGGCAAGGCCCCCTGCTCGCTGATCATCTGGCGCACGTCGAAGCGCGCCGCCATCCAGCCAAGGCCAAAGACAAGTGGCAGCACCAACAGCCACCAGGTTTCGAACATCATGGATCAGACTTTCGGGCCGACTACGTTATAGGGAGACTTGGCGTCGCGCGGCACCGGGGCGGCGCTCGCCGCTGCCGCCGCTGCCGCCGATGGCGCCGCCGTCGACGCCCGTGCGTCCGCGGCCGCGCGCCGCAGCCTGGCCAGTTCCACGCGCTGGCGCATCAGCCCCGGCGCCACCGAGGCCAGCGCCGCCACCGCGCCCAGCGCGAAGGCGGCAAACAGGATCAGGATCAGCGGCGCATGCCAGACGGCATTGAAGAACAGCTGCAGCGAGGCTTCTGCGGTATTGCGCAGGGCCAGCACGAACAGCAGCACGAATACGACGATGCGGACGATCCAGGCAAACAGTTTCATGCGGGTAGGCGGCGAGGCGGCATGGCGTTGAGGCGGGCAAGCACAAAGCCTGCGGCTGGCAGGACGCCCTGTGCAAGGCCCGGCAAAGACCCCGGCATTGTAACGGAATCACTTCACGGATTCGGTAACGTGGCGGTAACGGCGTGCCGGCGCGCGCCTCGCAGCTGTCGGCGCCCTGCCTTGCAGGCGCTGCAGCGCGCCGCCCCGGCCCGCATCGGCCAAAAAAAAGCGCCCCAAGGGGCGCTTTTTTACAACTCAGTAGCAGGCAGTGCCAGTCGAAGTCAGGAGCGGATGAAATCCAGTCCGCTCTCGTGCAACCCCGTCGGCGCGGCGGATGCCGCGCCCTGGCCTGCCTTGCCCGGCAGGGCTTGCGCCGTGCCGCCGGAATGGCCGTTGCCGTTGGCGCCTGCAGGCACCGGCTGGCTGCGGTCAACCCGTTCGCGCAATTCCTTGCCCGCCTTGAAGTGCGGCACCCGTTTTTCAGGTACCAGCACCCGTTCGCCGGACTTGGGATTGCGCCCCACGCGAGGCGGACGCCGGTTCAGACCAAAACTGCCGAATCCGCGGATCTCGATGCGGTGGCCGTCGGCCAACGCTTCGGACATCGCGTCGAGTATCGTTTTCACCGAGATGTCCGCATCCCGCAGCAGCAGCTGGGGGAAGCGGGCAGCCAGTTTTTCGACAAGCTCCGACTTGGTCATGGGCATACGCGCAAGCGCGGGGGCCTGCGATTACTGGTTGTCCTGGCCGAGCTTGGCCTTCAGCAGGGCGCCGAGGTTGGTCGTGCCAGCCGTGCCGGTGTCGGCCTGGAACTTCTGCATCGCTTCCTGCTGCTCTGCGCTGTCCTTGGCCTTGATCGACAGGTTGATGTTGCGCGACTTGCGGTCGACATTCACCACCAGGGCGGTGATCTGCTCGCCTTCCTTCAGCACGTTGCGGGCATCTTCCACGCGGTCGGCGGAGATTTCCGAGGCGCGCAGGTAGCCTTCGACGTCGTCGGCCAGCTGGACCACGGCACCCTTGGCGTCAACGGCCTTGATCGTGCCCTGAACCAGCGAACCCTTGTCGTTGGCCGAGATGAAGTTGTTGAACGGATCGCCCGACAGCTGCTTGATGCCCAGCGAGATGCGTTCCTTGTCGACGTCGATGCCCAGCACCACGGCTTCGACTTCGTCGCCCTTCTTGTACTTGCGCACGGCCTCTTCGCCGGACTCTTGCCAGGACAGGTCGGACAGGTGCACCAGGCCGTCGATGCCACCAGGCAGGCCGATGAACACGCCGAAGTCGGTGATCGACTTGATCTGGCCGCTCAGCTTGTCGCCCTTCTTGTGGTTGCGCGAGAAATCGTCCCACGGGTTGGCCTTGCACTGCTTCATGCCCAGGCTGATACGACGCTTGTCTTCGTCGATATCCAGCACCATGACTTCGACTTCGTCGCCCAGCTGGACCACCTTGGACGGGGCAACGTTCTTGTTGGTCCAGTCCATTTCCGACACGTGCACCAGGCCTTCGATGCCGGCTTCGATCTCGACGAACGCGCCGTAGTCGGTCAGGTTGGTCACCTTGCCGAACAGGCGGGTGCCTTGCGGGTAGCGGCGCGAGATGCCGACCCACGGATCTTCGCCCAGCTGCTTCACGCCCAGCGAGACGCGGTTCTTTTCCTGGTCGAACTTGAGGATCTTGGCGGTGATTTCCTGGCCAACCGACAGCACTTCGCTCGGGTGGCGGACACGGCGCCAGGCCAGGTCGGTGATGTGCAGCAGGCCGTCGATGCCGCCCAGGTCAACGAACGCACCGTAGTCGGTGATGTTCTTGACGATACCGTTGACGATGGCGCCTTCCTTCAGGGTTTCCATCAGCTTCTGGCGCTCTTCGCCCAGCGTGGCTTCGACCACGGCGCGGCGCGACAGCACAACGTTGTTGCGCTTGCGGTCCAGCTTGATGACCTTGAATTCCAAGGTCTTGCCTTCGTACGGGGTGGTGTCCTTGATCGGACGCACGTCAACCAGCGAACCCGGCAGGAACGCGCGGATGCCGTTGACCATCACCGTCAGGCCGCCCTTGACCTTGCCGGTCACGGTACCCGAGATGATTTCGCCGTCTTCCAGGGCCTTCTCGAGGTTCAGCCACGAGGCCAGGCGCTTGGCCTTGTCGCGCGAGAGGATGGTGTCGCCATAGCCGTTCTCGAGTGCGTCGATGGCCACGGAGACGTAGTCGCCGGCCTGCACTTCGAGTTCGCCCTGGTCGTTCAGGAACTCCTCCACCGGCACAAATGCCTCGGACTTGAGGCCGGCGTTGACGACCACGAAGTTGTGGTCGATGCGCACGACTTCAGCGGAGATCACTTCGCCAGCCTTCATATTGGAGCGGGCGATCGATTCCTCGAACAGTGCGGCAAAGGATTCGTTAGTTTGCAGGTCGGACATAAACGTAAGGTGAAATCCGCAATACGCTGGCCGGCGCGACGATCGCGCTCAGTCTGCCAGGGCAGCGGGGTCAGGTTTGACAAAAGCCAGCCAGGGCACAGGCCCGGACTGACGCCATCGGGTACGGAAGGGGCGCGCCGCTTCTACGGATGCGCCCGCTGCATGTCATGCATCGGGCCGCACAGCGGCAAACCACTCCAGCACCTGCGCCACTGCCTGATCCACCGTCATGTCGGAGGTATCGAGCAGCTTTGCATCCTCGGCGGGACGCAGCGGCGCGGCGGCGCGGGTGCGATCCCGCGCGTCGCGCGCCTCGAGGTCACGCAAAAGGTCTTCGATATTAGCAGAAATTCCCTTATCAATCAATTGTTTATAGCGCCTGCGCGCACGTGCCTCGACGCTCGCGGTCAGGAACACCTTGAGCTGGGCGTCCGGGAAGATCACGGTGCCCATGTCGCGGCCGTCCGCCACCAGCCCGGGCAGCTTGCGGAAGCTGCGCTGCAGCTGGGTCAGCGCGTCGCGCACCGGCTGGTGCACGGCGATGGCCGAGGCGCGGTTGCCGATCGCCTCGGCGCGGATCGCCAGGCTCACCTCCTCGCCTTGCAGCCACACGCGGTCCGGCCCGAACTTCACATCGAGGCGCGAAGCGATCCGCGCCAGGGCGTCCATGTCGGCCAGGTCAACACCCGCGCGGTCACTGGCCAGCGCTACCAGCCGGTACAGCGCACCGCTGTCGAGCAGGTGGAAGCCCACCGCGTCGGCAACCTTGTGCGCAACCGTGCCCTTGCCGGAGGCGGTCGGTCCGTCAATGGTGATGACGTTGACGATAGTCATTGCTTATGGAACCCAGTGAAACGATTGATTGTTAATTCTATTGAGAATCATTATTATTTGATCCATGGCATCGCGCCGCAAACAAGCAGCGCATCCCTCAGTATTGGTCGCGAGGCAATCTACCATGGCAAAAACCCTGACGTTCGGCATCATGCACCTCGGCATCGCGTTCAGCGTGACCTATGCGCTGACCGGCAGCCTGGCCGTGAGCGGTGCCGTCACCTTTATCGAACCGGCCATCAATACCGTGGCCCACTACTTTTTCGACAAGTACTGGGACAAGCGGGACAAGCGCCAGCACCGCCAGGCGCCGGCCACCCGCGACAGCGCCTCAGCCGCCGCCGGCAACGGCGCCGATGCCGGCCTGGTCAGCGCGTGACCCCGGCAAATACGCTGAAATAGTCCGGGAACGTCTTCGCCACGCAGCCCGGATCGTTGATCCGCACCGGCAACGGGCCGAACGCTGCCAGCGAGAAACACATCGCCATGCGATGGTCATCATAGGTGCCAATGCCGTCGGGCGGGGTCTGCCATGGCTGCGGTGGCGTCACGCTCAGGTAGTCGGCGCCTTCCTCCACCACGGCTCCCAGCTTGCGCAACTCGGTCGCCATCGCGGTGATGCGGTCGGTTTCCTTGACGCGCCAGCTGGCGATATTGGTCAGCGTGGTGGTGCCTTCGGCAAACAGTGCCGCCACCGCCAGCGTCATCGCCGCGTCGGGGATATGGTTGCAGTCCAGCTCGATGCCGTGCAGGCGCCCGTCGTCACGCTCGGTGCCGCGCACCTCGATCCAGTTGTCGCCCGCCATCACGTTGGCGCCCATGCGGTTTAGCGCATCGGCAAAGCGCACATCGCCCTGGATGCTGGCCATGCCGACGCCTTCGACGCGCACGGGACCACCGCCGATCGCGCCGGCGGCGAGGAAATACGAGGCCGACGACGCGTCGCCCTCGACAAAGATCTCTCCCGGCGAGCGGTAAGCCGCTCCCGCGGGCAGGATGAAACGCTCCCAGCCCTGCCGCTCCACCTCGATGCCGAAGCGCGCCAGCAGGTTCAGCGTGATCTCGATATACGGCTTGGAGATCAGCTCGCCCACTACTTCGATCTCGATGCGGCCGCTGGCGGACTGCGCCAGCGGCAGGCTCATCAGCAGCGCGGTCAGGAACTGGCTGGAAACATCGCCACGCACGCGGATCGGCGCGTCGATGCACAGGCTGGCCGGCTGGATATGCAGCGGCGGGAAACCTTCGGTGCCAAGGTAGTCGATCACCGCGCCAACCTGGCGCAGGCCATCGACGAGGTCGCCGATCGGCCGCTCGTGCATGCGCGGCACGCCGGACAGCTTGTAGCTGCCGCCCTGCAGCGCCAGCGCGGCGGTCAGCGGACGGATCGCGGTGCCGGCGTTGCCCATGAACAGCTCGGCCGACTTGTTGGGGAAGTTGCCGCCGGCGCCGGTGACGATGTAGTCGGCGCCATCCTGCCGCCAGGCCACGCCCAGCGTTTGCAGCGCCTGCAGCATCACGCGCGTGTCGTCGGAATCGAGCAGGTCGCGCACGCGGGTCTCGCCGTTGGCCAGCGCGGCCAGCAGCAGCACGCGGTTGGAGATGCTCTTCGAGCCCGGCAGCCGGACGGTGCCGTGGGCGCGGGTCAGTGGGCCTAGCGTCAGGTGTTCCATGGATGTCGTGGGCGCCGGGGCGCCGCATTCAGGCGATGGGCCAGGGCCATCAGGGTTCGATATGGTTGTTGCCCGCGGCACGCTCGGCACCCCAGGCCAGGCGGGTCTTGCTGGCGCGCGTGAAGATGCGCTCGAGCGCGTCGCCGTCGCCTTTCTCGATCAGCGTCTTCAGGTGCGCCAGCACCGACTGGTACGTATTCAGTTCGCGCAGCAGCGCCTCGCGGTTGGCAACGCAGATGTCGCGCCACATCTCGGGCGACGAGGCTGCGATCCGCGTGAAGTCGCGGAAACCGCCGCCGGCAAAGTCCAGCTTCAGCGTCGCATCTTCGGCGTTGGCCACCTGCGCCACCAGCGCGTACGACAGCACGTGAGGCAGATGGCTGACCGCGGCAAACACCGCGTCGTGCTGGACCGCCGACATCACGTGGCAATGCGCGCCGGCGCTTTCCCACATGGCGCGCACCGCGGCCACATCGGCGCGCGCGTTTTCCTGCAGCGGACAAAGCACGGTCTTCTTGCCGTCGTACAGATCCGGCAGCGCAGCCTCGACGCCGTTGAGCTCGCGCCCGGCGATCGGGTGGGCCGGCACGAACTGCGCGGCCTTGTCTCCCAGCGCGGTCTTGGCGGCGATGATCACGTCGGACTTGGTGCTGCCGGCATCGGTAACGATGGTGCCCGGCTGCAGGTGCGGTTCCAGCGCATGCAGCAGCGCGAAGTTCTGCGCCACCGGCGCGCACAGCACGATCACGCTGGCCCCGCGCGCGGCATCGGCAAGCGTCGCGGCCTCGTCGATCACGCCCAGGTCCAGCGCCTTCTGCAGCGACGCGGCCGAGCGCCCGACCCCCACCACCGTGCCCACCACGCCGGCACGCTTGAGCGCCAGCGCGAGCGAGCCGCCGATCAGGCCGACGCCGACAATGACAACACGGGAAAAATGCAATGCACTCACAATCACAGGCCGCAAGCGGCGGTAGTTCGGTTCAGACCGAGGTCAATCAATGGGCTCAATCGGCAGTAGGACCAGCGGCGTTTGCGGCGGCCGGCCTCACGCCAGCGCCCGCTCCAGCGCCGCGATAAACGCCGCGTTCTCTTCCGGCAAGCCGATGGTCACGCGCAGCCAGCGCGGCAGGTTGTAGTTGCCCACCGGCCGCACGATCACGCCCTGCCGGAGCAACGCCAGGTTCACGCGCGCGCCGGCGCCGTCATCGTCGCCCACACGCACCAGCACGAAATTGCCGGACGACGGCACGTATTCCAGGCCGAGCCGCTCGAACGCCTGCGTCAGCTGCCGCTTGCCGTCGCGGTTCAGCTCGGCGCTGCGGCGCAGGAAGTCGGTATCGGCCAGCGCGGCGATGGCCGCGGCCTGCGCCACGCTGTTGACATTGAACGGCTGGCGGATGCGGTTCAGCAGGTCGGTCAGTTCCGGCTGCGCCACCGCGTAGCCGATGCGCAGGCCCGCCAGGCCATAGGCCTTGGAGAACGTGCGCGACACCATCAGGTTGGGGTAGCGGCGCACCCAGGCAATCGCGTCGTATTGCTGGTCGGCATCGAGGTACTCGTTGTAGGCCTCGTCCAGCACCACCACGACATGGCGCGGCACGCGCTGCAGGAACGCCTCGATCTGCGCCGCCGGCAGGAAAGTGCCGGTCGGGTTGTTGGGGTTGGCGATAAAGACCAGGCGCGTATCCGGCGCAATCGCCGCGGCCATCGCGTCGAGGTCGTGGCCGTAGTCGCGTGCCGGCACTTCGATGGCGCGGGCGCCGATCTCCTGCGTGGCCAGCGCGTACACCGCGAACGAGTACTCGGCATAAATGATCGACTGGCCCGGCTCCACCAGCGCATGCGCGGCCAGTTCCAGGATGTCGTTGCTGCCGTTGCCCAGCGTCAGCCAGTCGGCGGGCACGCCGAAGCGCGCCGACAGCGCGCCCTTCAGCGCAAAGCCGTTGGCATCGGGATAGCGGCCCAGCTCCGCCACGGCCGCGGCCACCGCGGTGCGCGCCGATTCCGGCATGCCCAGCGGGTTCTCGTTGGAGGCGAGCTTGACGATGCCGGCCTCGTCCAGGCCGAACTCGCGCGCGACTTCGGCGATCGGCTTGCCCGCCACGTATGGCGAAATCGCCCGCACATAATCCGGCCCGAAACCCGCTGCGCCGCCCTGCTTGCCCTGCTCTGCCATCTTGTCTCCTTGTGCGTTCCGGCTGCCTTACTTGCTCGACGGATACGAGCCCAGCACCTTCAGGTAGGCCGCGTTGCGGCGCAGCTCGTCGATCGCGCGCGCCACCGCCGGCTCATGCTGGTGCCCTTCCACGTCGACGTAGAAGTAGTATTCCCACGCGCCGCTGCGCGCCGGGCGCGATTCGAAGCGGCACATCGACACGCCGTTCGCGGCCAGCGGCGCCAGCAGCTGGTACACCGCGCCGGCCTTGTTCGGCACCGACAGGATCAGCGAGGTCTGGTCGCTGCCCGAGGGCTCGGTCTCATAGCGGCCGATCACGGCAAAGCGCGTGCGGTTGTGCGGATCGTCCTGGATATGCGTGCGCACCAGGTGCAGGTGGTAGCGGTTGGCGGCGGACTCGCCGGCGATCGCGGCCACGGTCGGGTCTTCGCTGGCCATGCGCGCCGCTTCGGCATTGCTCGACACCGCCTGGCGCTCGAGGTGCGGATAGTTGGCGGTCAGCCAGTGCTGGCACTGCGCCAGCGCCTGCGCATGCGCGCGCACCACCGTGACGCCCTTCATGTCGGGCGTCGACGCCATCAGGTTGTGGTGCACCTTGAGCGCGATCTCGCCGCTGATCTTCAGCGAGGTCTGCAGGAACAGGTCGAGCGTGCGCGACACCGCGCCCTCGGTGGAATTCTCGACCGGCACCACGCCGTATTCGACCGTGCCCGCCTCGACCGCGCGGAACACCTCGTCGATGCTGGGGCAAGGCACGCCCGAGACCTCGTGGCCGAAATGCGCGTACAGCGCCTGCTCGGAGAACGTGCCGGCCGGCCCCAGGAACGCCACTTCCAGCGGCTTCTCCAGGCCGCGGCAGGCGGACATGACCTCGCGCCAGATTGCCGCCACGCTTTCGCCCAGCAGCGGGCCCGGATTGGCCCCCTGCACCTTGCGGATTACCTGCAGCTCGCGCTCCGGGCGGAACACCGGCGCGCCGTATTTCTTCTTGACCTCGCCCACCTCGAGCGCGAGCCTGGCGCGGCGGTTCAGCATCGCCAGCAGCTCGCGGTCGACGGTATCGATCTGCTCGCGCAGCGGGCCCAGTTCGACCGACAGCTTGCGCTCGGCATCGCTCAGGTGGCTGTCGCCGTTCTGCGGCGCATTGGGCGGCGTCTCCTCGCGCGCGGGGGTGCGGTCTTGGCTTGTCATGTTGTATCAATCCGGTGGGCCGCCGGGCGCGGCGGCCAGGAAAACTGCCCGCGCAGGCCGGCATGCCGTGGCTGGCATGCGCGGACCCGACAGCGGGAATGCGCGTCAGGCGGAGGTCCGCTCGAACTCGCGCATGAATTCGATCAACGCCATCACGCCTTCGAGCGGCATGGCGTTGTAGATGCTGGCGCGCATGCCGCCCACGGTCTTGTGCCCCTTCAGCTGCACCAGGCCGTTGGCGCGAGCCTGCTGCAGGAAGGCCTCGTTGCGCGATTCATCGCCCAGGAAGAACGGTACGTTCATGCGCGAGCGGCAGCTGGGATGGATTTCGTTGCGATAGAAATCGCTCTGGTCGAGGTAGTCGTACAGCGCCGACGCCTTGGCGATATTGCGCTGTTCGATCGCGGGCACGCCGCCCTGGCGCTTGAGCCACTGGAACACCAGGCCGGCGATATAGATCGCATAGGTCGGCGGGGTGTTGTACATCGAGTTGTGCTCGGCCACGAGGCGCCAGTTGAACGCCGACGGGCACAGCGGATGGGCATGGCCGATCAGGTCTTCGCGCACGATCACGATGGTGACGCCGGCCGGACCGATATTCTTCTGCGCGCCGCCATAGACCACCTGCACGCGCGACCAGTCGATCGGGCGCGACAGGATGTGGCTGGAGGCATCCGCCACCACCACGCGGTCGCCCTTGACCTGGCCGATATCCGGGATGTCCTGGAACTCCACGCCGACGATGGTCTCGTTGGTGCACAGGTGCACGTAGCCCGCGTCGTCCGACAGCTTCCAGTCGGCCACGTCCGGAATGCGGTGGTATTTCTGCGCCTCGCTGCTGGCGGCGATATTGACCGCGCCGTAGCGGCGGGCCTCCTGCTCGGTCTTGACCGACCAGGTGCCGGTGACGACGAAGTCGGCCTTGGGCGCGTCGGCATGGCGCAGGCGCATCAGGTTCAGCGGAACGATGCCGTTTTCGCCGATGGCACCGCCCTGCAGGAACAGCACGCGGTAGTTGGCGGGAATATGCAGCAGCTCACGCAGGTCGGCGATGGCCTGGCCATGGATGCCTTCGAACTCGCGGCTGCGGTGGCTCATCTCCATCACCGAGACCCCGGTCCCGCGCCAGGACAGCATCTCCTCGGCAGCCTGCTGCAGCACTTCGGCGGGCAGCGCCGCCGGGCCGGGCGAGAAGTTGTAGACGCGTTCGGCCAATGCACGCTGCATCATGCCGGCAAGAGCGGGATTCTGGGGATCGTTCATGAGACGGGGGGATGGAAAAATGGCTGCCGGTGTTACCCAAGCAGCCATTATCCCTCAAACCCGCGCCCCGTTGGGCGCCCGGGGTCAGCCCCGGGCTGCCGCGCCCGCCAGAACAGTGTCGGACGGGTGGCGGGCGGATCCGTTGCGGATCACGCCGGCATCACTTCGAAGCGGCGGTGATTTCCTTCTCGGCGGCGTCGCGCATCGACTTGCCGACCTGCGGGCCGTACTTCTGCATCATCGAGCCCCAGATTTCCTGCGTTGCCTTGCCCTGGTTGGCCATGAACTTCTGGCCGGTCGGCGACTTCAGGAAGGTGGTCAGGTCCTTCAGTTCCTGCGTGGTGTAGTACTTGCCGAAGGCATCGTAGTGCGCCTGGATGGCGTCCTTGCGGAAGCCGTCGGTGGTAAACGCCGTGCCGGCGCCGTCCACGACGCGCTGCACCGCGCCGTTCTTCTTCAGCTTTTCAACCGCGGCCTGCTTCTGCTTGTCGCTCAGCGTCTTGTTTTCGACCAGCACCTGCTCGAGGACCAGCGGCGCTTCCTGCTTGGCGCCTTGCTGCCAGTTCTCCGCCTGGCCCTTCACAGCCTGGTCTGCCTGCATGACGGAAAGCAGTTCCTTGATGGCTGCCGTCTTTTCCGCGTCCTGTGCGTGGGCATGCTGCGCCATCATGAAGGTCGGAACAAAAGCAGCCAGAACAGCGATACGTCGATAGGTTTTGAGCATTGTGACTCCCTGGTAAATACGTCCGTTTTAGTCCGGACAGCCGCGAGGCGAGTTCCGGCTGGCGTCCTATTGTTGCAACAATTTACGTTTGGTCTTAAGGATTCGCGTCGGCATCCGCACCTGCGGCACCTTCAGCACCCTCGGCGCGCTCGGTGCCTTCCGCACCCTCGGCCTCGTCCGGCTCCTCGCCATTGCCGCCGTTGTCGGCATCGCTTTCGACGATGCGCTGCAATCCGGACAGCTTGGTGCCCTCGTCCACGTTGATCAGCGTGACACCCTGGGTGGCGCGGCCCATTTCGCGGATTTCAGCCACACGGGTACGGATCAGAACGCCGCCGGTGGTGATCAGCATGATCTCGTCCTCGGGCGAAACCAGTGCGGCAGCCACCACACGGCCGTTGCGCTCGCTCGTCTGGATCGCAATCATGCCCTTGGTGCCACGGCCATGTCGAGTGTACTCCGCGATGGGGGTACGCTTGCCGTAGCCGTTCTCGGTCGCGGTCAGCACGCTGCCGCGCACACCCGCATCCGCGGACTCTTCAGCGGTCTCGGCCGGCGCCACCAGCATTGCGATCACGGCCTGGCCATCTTCGAGGTTCATGCCGCGCACGCCGCGCGCCTGGCGGCCCATCGGACGCACATCGTTCTCGTCGAAGCGCACGGCCTTGCCGGCGTCCGAGAACAGCATCACGTCGTGCTGGCCGTCGGTCACTGCCGCACCGATCAGGTAGTCGCCTTCGTCGAGGTCGACCGCGATGATGCCGGCCTTGCGCGGGTTGGAGAATTCGGTCAGCGCCGTCTTCTTGACGGTACCGCGCGCGGTCGTCATGAAGATGAAGTGCTCGGCGTCGAACTGCCGCACCGGCAGGATGACGTTGATCTTCTCGCCTTCCGACAACGGGAACATGTTGACGATCGGCCGCCCGCGCGAGTTGCGCGAGCCCTGCGGCACCTCGTAGACCTTCAGCCAGTACAGCCTGCCGCGGTTGGAGAAGCACAGGATGTAGTCGTGGGTATTGGCCACGAACAGCGTGTCGATCCAGTCGTCTTCCTTGGTCGCCGCCGCTTGCTTGCCCCGGCCGCCACGTTTCTGCGCGCGGTATTCGGAAATCGGCTGGCTCTTCATATAGCCGCTGTGCGAAAGCGTGACCACCATGTCCTGCGGGGTGATCAGGTCCTCGGTATCCAGCTCGGTCGCGTTCAGTTCGATTTGCGAACGGCGCTCATCGCCGAATTCGGCGCGGATCGCCGTCAGTTCGTCGATGATGATGGTAGTAATCCGCTCGGGGCGCGCCAGGATATCGAGCAGGTCGGCGATTTCCGCCATGATGTCGCGATATTCCTGGACGATCTTGTCCTGTTCGAGCCCGGTGAGGCGTTGCAGGCGCATTTGCAGAATTTCCTGCGCCTGGCCGTCCGACAGCCTGTAAAGGCCGTCGGTCTGCATGCCGAACACCGCCGGCAGCCCATCGGGCCGGTACGACGCCCGCCCGCCCGGGGTTTCACCCTCAGCGCGGGCCAGCATTTCGCGGACCAGCGCGGAATCCCACGCCTTGCTCATCAGTTCCTGCTTGGCGATCGGGGGCGTCGGGGCCGCCTTGATGATGGCGATGAACTCGTCGATGTTGGCCAGCGCCACTGCCAGGCCTTCCAGCACGTGGCCCCGCTCGCGCGCCTTGCGCAGTTCGAACACCGTACGGCGGGTGACGACCTCGCGGCGGTGCGCCAGGAAGTACTCCAGCATCTGGCGCAGGTTCAGCAGGCGCGGCTGGCGGTCGACCAGCGCCACCATGTTCATGCCGAAGGTGTCCTGCAGCTGGGTGTTCTTATATAGGTTGTTGAGGACGACCTCGGGCACCTCGTTGCGCTTGAGCTCGATCACCACCCGCATGCCGGACTTGTCCGATTCGTCGCGGATGTCCGAGATGCCTTCGATCTTCTTCTCGGTGACCAGCTCGGCAATACGCTCCAGCAGGGTGCGCTTGTTGACCTGGTACGGCAGCTCGTCGACGATGATGGCCTGGCGCTGGCCCCGGTCGATATCCTCGAAGTGCGTCTTGGCGCGCATCACCACGCGGCCTCGGCCGGTGCGGTAGCCTTCGCGGACGCCCTGAATGCCATAGATAATGCCGGCGGTCGGAAAATCCGGAGCCGGAATCAATTCAATCAGCTCGTCCACCGTCGCCTGCGGGTTGCGCAGCAGGTGCAGGCAGCCGTCGACGATTTCATTCAGGTTATGCGGCGGGATATTGGTTGCCATGCCCACTGCAATACCCGACGAACCATTGATTAGCAGATTGGGAATACGCGCCGGGAGAATCGAGGGCTCTTTTTCAGAGCCGTCGTAGTTGCTGTCGAAATCGACGGTTTCCTTGTCGATGTCGTGCAGCATCTCGTGGGCGATTTTCGACAGCCGGATTTCGGTATAACGCATGGCCGCCGCGTTATCCCCGTCAACGGAACCGAAATTCCCCTGGCCGTCGACCAGCATGTAGCGCAGCGAGAAGTCCTGCGCCATGCGCACGATGGTGTCGTAGACTGCGGTATCGCCGTGCGGGTGGTACTTACCGATCACATCCCCGACGATACGGGCCGACTTCTTGTAGGCGCGATTCCAGTCGTTGTTGAGCTCGTGCATCGCATACAGCACGCGCCGGTGCACCGGTTTCAGGCCATCCCGGACATCGGGAAGCGCGCGCCCGACGATCACGCTCATGGCGTAATCGAGGTAGGAGCGGCGCATTTCCTCTTCTAGGGAGACCGGAAGGGTTTCTTTTGCGAATGGATCCATTGCGGCGTGGTTTATGCGGCAGGTTTAAGCAAATGACAGGCCTTTGGCACGCGGCGCCGGTGGGCGCCTGACGGCTGGGCAACGTGCCATTCTAACATGCCGGCACCCCCTGCCCGGGGCTCCCCGGACAGGCCCCGCAGCAGCCCGCGGAGGTCAGTGCCGAAACCCGGAATCCCTGATGCCACAAGGCTTTGCGGGCGATACAAGACCCATGTTGCACAAACACCACAGGCCCAAAACCCATGCGGCGAATCGAATATATTTACTTCTTAGGAAACGACCCTTGTGGCACAATTCCCCAGCGAAGAGCCAGACATTGTTCGAAGTGGAGCATCCGCCACATCGAGAATGTTATACTCCGAAGAATGTATGACTTGTTTTCGTCCATTTGCTCGCAGTAACCCTGCGGTGATCTCATCCTGAGAGGAGAAATATGAAAAAATTTGCCAAGCTCGCGCTCGTTGCAGCTACCGCAGTAATGGCTGCATCCGCTCAAGCTCAGTCCGTCCCTTATGAAAAGAAGGCAGTGAACGACAACTGGGGCAACGGTACGAGCGAGTACGTGTGGAAGAATGGCACGAACGAGCTCTGCTGGCGCGACAGCTCCTGGACCCCGGCTACGGCCAACGCCCTGTGCGACGGCGCCCTGGCCCCGGCCGTAGCAGCCCCGGCCCCGGCTCCGGTGGCTCCGCCGGTTGTCTCCAGCGAGAAGGTCACTTTCGCTGCTGACACGCTGTTCGACTTCGACAAGGCTGTGCTGAAGCCCGAAGGCAAGGCCAAGCTGGACGACCTGGTCTCGAAGCTGCAAGGCATCACCCTGGAAGTCATCATCGCCGTTGGCCACACCGACTCGTTCGGCTCGGACAAGTACAACGATCGCCTGTCGATCCGCCGCGCTGAATCGGTCAAGGCTTACCTGGTGAGCAAGGGCGTCGAAGCCAACCGCGTCTACACCGAAGGCAAGGGCAAGCGCCAGCTGAAGGTTGATCCGAAGTCGTGCAAGGGCAACCGCAAGTCGCAGATCGCCTGCCAGCAGCCGAACCGCCGCGTGGAAGTCGAAGTGGTCGGCACCCGCAGCGCACGTTAATCGGAACCCTTCCGATCCAAGAAGCCCAGCGCAAGCTGGGCTTTTTTTTTGGTACAGTTGCCCGGACTGTCCCTTCCTCCACCCGCCGCGGCCAGCGCCGCCGGACCCGCATACGATGACGTTGCAATCGCACACCCTCCCCGCAGCCGACGCCGCCAGCCAGCACCCGCCGCGCCGGAATGCCGACCCCAAGGAAATCGACAAGTTCAGCGAACTGGCCCACCACTGGTGGGATCCGCAAAGCGAGTTCAAGCCGCTGCATGAGCTGAATCCGCTGCGCCTGGGCTGGATCGATGGCATCGCCGCGCTGGCGGGCAAGCGGGTGGTCGACGTGGGCTGCGGCGGCGGCATCCTGTCCGAGAGCATGGCGCGCCTCGGCGCGACCGTGCGCGGCATCGATCTCTCCAGCAAGGCGCTGAAGGTGGCGGACTTGCACAGCCTTGAGTCCGGCGTTGCCGTGACCTACGAGGAGATCGCCGCCGAAGCGCTGGCCGCGCGCGAGCCGGCCAGCGTGGATGTGGTCACTTGCATGGAGATGCTGGAACACGTGCCGGACCCGGCATCCGTCGTGCACGCGTGCGTGACGCTGGTCCGTCCGGGTGGCCATGTGTTCTTCTCGACCATCAACCGCAACCTGAAGGCATACCTGCTGGCCATCGTCGGCGCCGAATACGTGCTCAACATGCTGCCGCGCGGCACCCACGACTACGAAAAGTTCATCACGCCCTCCGAACTGGCCCGCTTCGCGCGCCAGGCCGGCCTGGACCTGGTCGAGATGCGCGGCATGACCTACAACCCGCTGTCGCAGGTCTATTCGCTGGGCCGGGACACGGACGTGAACTACCTGATGGCGTTCCGCCGGGTGGCGGCATGAGCGCGGCAATCGCAGGGGTTTTCTTCGACCTCGACGGCACCCTGGCCGACACCGCGCCGGACCTGGCTGCGGCGGCGAACCGGCTGGTGGTCGAACGCGGGCGCCCGCCGGTGGCCTATGACAAGCTGCGCCCCGTGGCCTCGCATGGCGCGCGCGGACTGCTGGGCGCCGCGTTCGGCTTGCGCCCGGAGGACGCCGAATTTCCGGCCCTGCGCGATATCTTCCTGGATTACTACGAGGCCGACATCGCGGTGCACACGCGCCTGTTCGACGGCATGCCGCAGGTGCTGGCCGCGCTCGAGGCAGCGGGCATCCCGTGGGGCATCGTGACCAACAAGATCGCGCGCTTCACGGTGCCGCTGGTTGCCGCGATCGGCCTGGCGCCCCGCGCCAGCGCCGTGGTCAGCGGCGACACCACGCCGCACGCCAAGCCCCACCCCGCCCCGCTGCTGCATGCCGCCGCCAGTGCCGGGGTCGACCCGAGCCGCTGCGTCTATGTCGGCGACGACCTGCGCGACATCCAGGCCGGCAAGGCCGCAGGCATGATCACAGTGACCGCCGCCTATGGCTACTGCGGCGACGGCGACCCGCCCGAGGCCTGGGGCGCGGACCACCTGATCCGCCACCCGTCTGAGCTGATCCCGCTGCTGGTGCCCGCCGCGATCGTCTGAAAGTGCGCTGGCAGTATCCGGGGACACGGCCTGGAACTCCCCAAGACAGCTTGCGTCCAACCGGGTACAATCCAGCTTCCTCACTGGGGCCGACCTGGTTTCGACGTGGGTTACAAAGCAGTGGAGGGCATACCGAGGACCCGTCACCTCGTTAATCAATGGGAATGCAATAACTGCTAACGACGAACGTTACGCACTGGCAGCCTAAGGGCCGCCGTCCTCGCACTGGCTCGCTGACGGGCTAGGGTCGCAAGACCACGCGAGGTCATTTACGTCAGATAAGCTCCGGAAGGGTCACGAAGCCGGGGACGAAAACCTAGTGACTCGCCGTCGTAGAGCGTGTTCGTCCGCGCTGCGCCGGTTAAATCAAATGACAGAACTAAGTATGTAGAACTCTCTGTGGAGGGCTTGCGGACGCGGGTTCGATTCCCGCCGGCTCCACCAGTATTCAGTCCGATGCAGTACCAGCAGGACCAGAAACCCGCGACAGCTCAGGCTGCGCGGGTTTTTCTTTGTCCAGCCGCGCCAGTGGCATGCGCCGGGAAAAAACAACATCCCCAGATTTGGGGATGCCGGGCGCGCCATGCAGGCCCATGATGCGATGCGGGCGATCCGCGATTCGCCCGCTGCCACTTCGAGCCCTCGTCCACCCGGCCGGGGGCTTTTTCTTTTGGTGCGACGGCGAGGGACGGGAAATTTTCCGACCCCAAAATAGGCCGAGCCTTATCGCTTCACCAGTGTGCGAGTCCTATCGTAGCAAGGAACTTTGACCGGCATGCCGCTGGTAGTCATTGGCCTGGTTCGCGCGCTGCGGGAGCTGCGCGAGGCCAGCCGCATTCCTGACCCTGCTATGAACCGACCCCAACTCTTCCGTTTCCTGCGCCGCTGGCTGCTCGTGGTGGCGTGCTTCGCGGCACCGCACCTGGCCCATGCGAAGTGCACTGCCACGCCATCGCTGCCTTATGACCAGACCCTCAACAGCATGGCCATCGCGGTCAACCTTGAAGAAGGCAGCACGATTCCCGGAACGGTGCGCCAATACCAGTTCAGCGGCAGCTGCGCCAACGTGCTGCCCTGGGTGGTGCCTGGCGCCCCGATCGTCTCGTGCTACTACGGGTCCGGTATCGAAGTGAAGCCAGGGGTCTATTCCACCGGCGTCCCGGGCGTCGGCATCCGCCTGCGCAATGCCGCGGGCCAGCCGATGACCAATGCTGCAGGGGTCTGGTGCGACACCCGTGCGGCCAACCTGGGCTACCTCAATGCCGACATGACCTATTCCGTGTCGGTCACCATCGAGTTCGTCAAGACCGGGCCGATTTTGCCCGGCAATCTCGACCCCGCCCAGACCCGCTTCGGTTTCGGCGTCTATAACGGGTCGTTGGAAGGCGCGCTGGGCGGCACGGGTAACCGCGACAACTACATCGGCTTTTCCGGCACCATCGCAACGCGCGAGATCGCCTGCAATGTCGTCGCGCCCACCACGGTGAGCCTGCCTGCGATCAGCGCTAGGACGCTTGCGACGCAAGGCTCCGGCGGCAACACGCCGTTCGCCGTCCAACTGAGCTGCAACAGTGCAGCCATCGTCGGCATGACGCTGGACGGCGCCGCCGGCACGCCGGTGATGTCGCCCGCGGCCGGCATCCTCGGCCTCAGCAACGCCGGCGCTGCCGATGCGGCGAGCGGCACGGGCGTGCAGATCATGAATGCCAGCGGCACGGCGCCGGTACCCCTGCAGGTGCGCAATGCGATGGGGAGCATCCAGGCGAACGTACCGGCCACCTATCGATTTGGCGCCCGCTATGCCCGCCTTGGCGGCAACCCGTCGCCGGGTAACGTCAGCAGTTCGATGGTGTTTACGCTGGACTACCAATAAGGGCCAGCGCGGCAGTGATGTAGCGGAGGCATGGTTCATCGCTACATCCCGGAACCGAAGGACTACAATAGCCCGCTGCAGTCCTTCAAGGCTTTCGCGATGTCCGACCATCCCCGCTTCACCATCAACCGCTCCATGATCGCCCTGGTGCCGGAACAGCCGTTCCTGGACTGGATCCAGGCGGTCGATCCCCAGCCCGTGGCCGGCCTCACGCTGGAGCAGGTGCGCGAAGACCAGAGCGTGTTCCTGCTGCCCGAGGAGCTGGCCGACACGCACGAGAACGCCGTCCACTGGGTCGAAAAGCGCTGGCAGGATTTCTTCGAATTCATGCTCGGCGAATGGTTCGACGACTCGGCATGGCCCGAGGAACTGTCGCTGAAGATGTTTCGGGAGTGGTTCAGCGTGCGCTATCACTCGATGGTGTTCGACATGGCACCCGACGTGCCGGTGATGCACGACGACTGGGACGACGAGGACGATTCGTCCGAGCTGCTGCACTGACCTCCCGGCCGCCCCTCAGAGGAAGCGGTCAAGTATCTTGCGGCTGTGCTTGTCCAGCGCCATCAGGTCGCGGATCAGGTAGTGGATGCCGTGCGTGTCCGAGATCAGCAGCGTGCTGCCGGCCAGGCGCCGGATCGCTTCTTCGCCGCGCAGCACCAGGTCGGTCTGGCCGCGGTCGGTCTTGACCGTCCACACGCTGGGCGTGGCGTAGGTCGACACACTGACAATGCGCTCGATTTCCGGCATGAACTCGCGCGAGGCCAGCTCCGCCTCGATCATCTCGCGCTCGGCGAACGGCAGGTCTTCCAGCCGCGGAATCCAAACCACCTCGTGCCCGTCGGCGCTCATCATGCCGATGCCGCCCTGCGGCGCCGAGATCGGGAACGCGCGCACCGGCACCACGCCCTCATGGACGGTACCGTCCTCGGTAATCAGTACCAGGCGGCCGAACGGATTGCGGTCCAGCGTGAACACGGGGGCCGGCGCGGCGGCGGCGATGTCATTGGGCATGGGCGGTCTCGGGAATCTGGATGGGCTCTTCGGCGTCGTCGTCTTCGGTATCGACATTGCGCGCCTGCGCCTGGTAGAGCTTGTAGTACGCGCCTTCGCGCAGCAGCAGTTCGTCGTGGCTGCCCACTTCGACGATCTGGCCGCGGTCCATCACCACCAGCCGGTCGGCCTTGCGCAGCGTCGACAGGCGGTGCGCGATGGCAATGGTGGTGCGGCCCTGCACCAGGTTGTCGAGCGCCTTCTGGATTTCCTTCTCCGTCGCGGTATCGACCGACGAGGTAGCCTCGTCCATGATCAGGATGCGCGGGTTGATCAGCAGCGCGCGTGCAATGGAGATGCGTTGGCGCTCGCCGCCGGACAGCGCCTGGCCGCGCTCACCGACCAGCGAGTCGTAGCCGTGCGGCAGCCGCAGGATGAACTCGTGTGCATGCGCGGCGCGCGCCGCGGCAATGATCTCGTCGCGCGTGGCGTCCGGCTTGCCGTAGGCGATATTGTCGGCAATCGTGCCGAAGAACAGGAACGGCTCCTGCAGCACCAGGCCGATATGGCGGCGGTACTCCGATACCGGCAGCGAGCGGATATCGATACCGTCAACGCGGATCGCGCCTTCCGAGACATCGTAGAAGCGGCAGATCAGGTTGACCAGCGTGCTCTTGCCCGAGCCGCTATGGCCGACCAGCCCGATCATCTCGCCCGGAGCGATCGACAGGTTCAGCCCGCGGATCACCGCGCGGTTGCCATAGCGGAAACCCAGGTCGCTCATGTCGATGGCGCCTTCGACCCGGTCCAGGCGGGCTGGCCGCGCCGGCTCCGGCACGCTCGACACATGGTCGAGGATGTCGAAGATGCGCTTGGCGCCGGCGGCGGCCTTCTGCGTTACCGAGACGATCCGGCTCATCGAATCCAGCCGCGTATAGAAGCGGCTGATATAGGTCAGGAACGCCACCAGCACGCCCACCGTGATGGCACTGTGCGACACCTGCCAGATGCCGAACACCCACACGATCAGCAGCCCGATCTCGGTCAGCAGCGTCACCGTCGGCGTGAACAGCGACCAGACCGCGTTGACGCGGTCGTTGATCGCCAGGTTGTGCTTGTTGGCCTCGCGGAAGCGCGTGACTTCGCGCTTTTCCTGGGCGAACGCCTTGACCACGCGGATGCCGGGAATGGTGTCGGCGAGCACGTTGGTGATCTCCGACCAGATCCTGTCGATCTTCTCGAAGCCGTGGCGCAGGCGGTCGCGCACCAGGTGGATCATCCAGGCGATAAACGGCAACGGCACCAGCGTCACCAGCGCGAGCCACGGGTTGATCGAGACCAGGATCACTGCCGTCATCAGGATCATCAGCACGTCGGTGGCGAAGTCCAGCAGATGCAGAGACAGGAACACGCAGATGCGGTCGCTTTCCGAGCCGATGCGCGCCATCAGGTCGCCGGTGCGCTTGCCGCCGAAATACTCCAGCGACAGCTTCAGCAAATGTTCATACGTTGTCGTGCGCAAATCCGCGCCGATGCGCTCCGATACCCGCGCCAGCAGGTAAGTTCGCGCCCATCCCAGCGACCACGCCACCAGCGCGGCCCCGAGCAGCCCCGCCAGGTAAAGCCGCACCAGCCCATAGTCGATCGGAACGCCGTTCTGGAACGGGATCAGCACCCGATCCATCAGCGGCATGGTCAGGTACGGCGGCACCAGCGTGGCGGCGGTCGACAGCAGCGTCAGGATGAAGCCGCCCAGCAGTTGCCAGCGGTATGGACGGGCAAAGCGCCAGAGCCGCAACAGCGCCCAGGTCGACGGCGGTGTTTCCAGCTCGCGGCTGCATTGCGGGCACTGTTCCTCGTCCGGCGGCAGCGGCGCCTTGCAGGTCGGGCACAACACCTCGCCGGCCACGGTGGCCGGGCGCGAAGCGGCGGCGTCGCGCTGGGCCTCGAACTGGTCCGCCAGCCGCAAAGCGGCGGGATTGTAACCAAGCGTATATCGCCAGGTGGCGAGCCGGCCGGCCGGGCCGGTCAGTTCCAGCGTGCCCACCCCCGCGTGGTCGGTATGCGAGAGGCGCAGCGCCGGGGCGATGTTCCATTCCCGCACATTTTTTTCGCCGGGTGCACGGGCAACGATGCGCTGGTCGGTCACAACCAGCCACCCTTGGGTAAAATGCAGCCTCGCGTCGAGGTCCAGTGCCAGTCCGGCCAGGACAGTCTCGCCGGGTCGGAGCCACGATCCGGCTTCAGTCCGCCAGGGTTCATCGGCGGCGGTGGCGGTAGGGACAGGCAGGGAGGACTGGGTCATGGATGGCGCGGCGTGCGTCCAGGGATTGCGGACATAACTTGAAACAAATTTAGACCGGGCACGCGCTGGCGGCCCGCGAATTCGCCCGCAGTATACATAACGACGAACGCGCGGGTAGCCCTGATGCATTGCACAATCACTTTTACACCAAGAAAGTCAACCCGCTCCGTGCTGTAACGTTACTGAAAGGTTAGGCTTCCATTTCTCGGGCGTTCCGCCCACTGCCTCAAGCTAATTCAATGAAAAAGAAGGACATTGAGATTTTCGATGTCATGTCGCTGCGCGGCCCGAATATGTGGACATATCGGCCCGTTCTGGAGGCATGGGTCGATATCGGGGAACTGGAGGACTTTCCCTCCAACACGATTCCGGGGTTCTACGAGCGCCTGTCGGCCTGGCTGCCGTCGCTGATCGAGCATCGCTGCAGCATCGGCGAGCGCGGCGGCTTCCTGCAGCGGCTGAAGGAAGGCACCTGGCCGGGCCATATCCTGGAACACGTGACGCTTGAGCTGCAAAACCTGGCGGGCATGCCGGGCGGCTTCGGCAAGGCGCGCGAAACGCCGGTGCGCGGCGTCTACAAGGTGATCGTGCGCGCCTGGCACGAGGAAGTTACCCGCGCCGCCCTGTTCGGCGCGCGCGACCTGGTCATGGCCGCGATCGAGGACCGCCCCTACGACGTCGCGGCCACGGTGGAGCATCTGCGCCGCCTGGTCGACAAGCATTGCCTGGGCCCCAGCACCGCCTGCATCGTCGATGCCGCGGACGACCGCGACATCCCGGCGATCCGCCTGTCGGACGGCAACCTGGTGCAGCTGGGCTACGGCGCGCGCCAGCGCCGCATCTGGACCGCCGAGACCGACCGCACCAGTGCCATCGCCGAAAGCATCTCGCGCGACAAGGACCTGACCAAGAGCCTGCTGGAATCCTGCGGTGTGCCGGTGCCGGAAGGCCGCCTGGTCGAATCGCCGGAGGACGCCTGGGATGCCGCCGAGGACATCGGCGTGCCGGTGGTGGTGAAGCCCTATGACGGCAACCATGGCCGCGGCGTGTTCACCAACCTGATGACGCGCGAGGAAGTGGAAACCGCCTACGGCGTGGCCATCGACGAAGGCAGCGGCGTCATCGTCGAGCGCTTCATCCCCGGCAACGAGCACCGCCTGCTGGTGGTGGGCGGCCGCCTGGTGGCCGCGGCCATGGGCGAGACCGCCAGCGTGGTCGGCGATGGCAAGTCCACCATCGACGAGCTGATCGAGCTGCAGATCAATTCCGATCCGCGCCGCGGCAGCACCGAGGACCACCCGCTCAACCGCGTGCGGCTCGACTCCGCCGCGCGGCTGGAGCTGAAGCGCCAGGGCATGGACGGCAGTTCGGTGCCGCCGGAAGGCCGCACCGTGCTGATCCAGCGCAACGGCAACGTCGCCTTCGACGTGACCGACCGCGTGCACCCCAGCGTCGCCGCGCATGCCGCGCTGGCCGCGCGCGTGGTGGGGCTGGATATCGCCGGCGTCGACCTGGTGGCCGAGGACATCTCGCGCCCGCTGCACGAACAGCGCGGCGCCATCGTCGAAGTCAACGCCGGCCCCGGCCTGCTGATGCATATCAAGCCGGCCGAGGGCACGCCGCGCCCGGTGGGGCGCGCCATCGTCAACCACCTGTTCCCCGAGTCGGAAGACGACCAGGGCCGCATCCCGGTGGTGGGCGTGACCGGCACCAACGGCAAGACCGTGGTGGCGCGCCTGGTGGCACGCCTGCTGCAGCTGTCGGGCAAGCATACCGGCCTCGCCTGCAGCGACGGCCTGTTCCTCGACCGCCGCCAGGTCGAAAGCGGCGACCGCGCCAACTGGGAAGCCGGCCACCGCATCCTGATGAACCGCGCGGTCGAGGCCGCCGTGTTCGAGAACGACAGCGGCAGCATCCTGTCCGAGGGCCTGCCCTATGACCGCTGCCAGGTCGGCGTGGTCACCAACTTCGACCAGCCCGACCATCTCGGCGACTATTACGTCGAGGACGAAGACCGCATGTACAACGTGCTGCGCACCCAGGTCGACGTGGTGCTGCAGAACGGCGCCGCCGTGCTCAACGCGCGCGACGAGCGCCTGGTCGAGATGGCCGGGCTGTGCGACGGCGACGTGATCTTCTTCGGCCTGACCCCGGAGCTGCCGGCGATCATGTCGCACCGCGCCGCGGGCAAGCGCGCGGTGTACGTGCGCGAAGGCAAGATCGTGCTGGCCACCGGCAACAGCGAGACCGCACTGGTCGACGTGGCCGCGGTACCGCTGACCTACGCCGGCCGTGTCGCCTTCCAGATCGAGAACGTGCTGGCCGCGGTTGCCGCCGGCTGGGCGCTGGGCATTTCCAATGACCTGATCCGCGCCGGCGTGGTGACCTTCGACGTCGGCCAGGTCGACGTGCCGGGCCGCTTCACGCTGTTCGAGCGCAACGGCGCCACAGTGGTGGTCGACGACGCCCACAACGCCCCCGCGCTGGAAGCGCTGGCGACCGCGCTGGACCGCTTCCCGGCCGAGCGCCGCATGGTGGTCTACGGCGCCGGCGTGCAGCGCCGCGACGACGACCTGGTGCGCCAGGGCAAGGTCCTGGGCCAGCATTTCGACCGCGTGTTCCTGTGCGAGGACCGCAGCGTCAAGCGCGCCCTGCCCGACGCCGAGGCGCGCGCGCTGCTCAAGCAGGGCCTGTACGAAGGCCGGCGCGTGACCAAGATCATCGACGAAGGCACTCGCGCCAGCGCCATCGAAGCCGCCCTCAACCAGCTGGTGCCGGGCGACCTGCTGGTGCTGCAGTGCGACGAGGCCGCCACCGGCGCCACCGTCGACCTGGTGCACCACTGGATGGGCCAGCCTGCCCGCCGCGCCTGACGCACCCAGCCCAACCGCGCATAGAAGACACGGAAACCGTTCTATGGAAGTCTCCCGTATCCGGGCCCTGCGGGGCCCGAACCTGTGGTGCCGCCACACCGCCATCGAGGCGATCGTGGCCTGCCAGGACACCGCCAACATGCTGTCGGCCCTGCCCGGCTTCGAAGACCGGCTGCGCGCCCGCTTTCCCGAGATCGGGCCACTGCGCCCGGACGAGGAATCGGTGGAGCTGTCGCTGGCCCACGTGCTGGAAGTGACCGCGCTGCGCCTGCAGGCCGCCGCCGGCTGCCCGGTGACGTTCAGCCGCACCGCGCAGACGGTCGAGCCCGGCATCTACCAGGTGATCGTGCAATACAGCGAGGAGGAAGTCGGCCGGCTCGCCTTCGAACTGGCCGAGGCACTGTGCCAGGCCGCCCGCCACGACACCCCGTTCGACCTCGCCGACGCGCTGCACCGCCTGCGCGAGCTGGACGAGGACGTGCGCCTGGGGCCGAGCACCGGCTCGATCGTCTACGCCGCGGTCGCGCGCGGCATCCCGTACCGGCGCCTGACGCAGGGCTCGATGGTGCAGTTCGGCTGGGGCAGCAAGCAGCGCCGCATCCAGGCGGCCGAGACCGACCGCACCAGCGCCGTGGCGGAGTCGATCGCGCAGGACAAGGAACTGACCAAGACCCTGCTGCACGCCGCCGGCGTGCCGGTGCCGCTGGGCCGCTCGGTGCGCAGCGCCGACGAAGCCTGGGCCGCGGCGCAGGAAATCGACGCGCCGGTGGTGGTCAAGCCGCGCGACGGCAACCAGGGCAAGGGCGTGGCGGTGCGCATCCGCACCCGCGAGGAAGTGATGACCGCCTATGAGGTCGCCTCGGACATCAGCTCCGACGTGATCGTCGAGCGCTATATCCCGGGCCATGATTTCCGCCTGCTGGTGGTCGGCAAGCAGCTGGTCGCCGCCGCGCGCCGCGATCCGCCGCAGGTGATCGGCGACGGCGTGCATACCGTGCGCCAGCTGGTCGACGAAGTGAACCGCGACCCGCGCCGCGGCGAAGGCCATGCCACCTCGCTGACCAAGATCCGCTTCGACGATATCGCGCTGGCGACGCTGGCCAAGCAGAACCTGACCGCCGATTCCGTACCGGCCGCCGGCACCCGCGTGGTACTGCGCAACAACGCCAACCTGTCCACCGGCGGCAGCGCCACCGACGTGACCGACGACGTCCATCCCGACATCGCCGCGCGCGCGGTGGCGGCGGCCCAGATGGTGGGGCTGGACATCGCCGGCGTCGACGCGGTCTGCGAGACCATGCTCAAGCCGTTCGAGGAACAGGCCGGCGGCATCGTCGAGGTCAACGCCGCGCCGGGCCTGCGCATGCACCTGCAGCCGTCGTACGGCAAGGGCCGCGCGGTCGGCGAAGCCATCGTCTCGACCATGTTTGCCGACGGCGACGACGGCCGCATCCCGGTGGTGGCGGTGTCGGGCACCAACGGCAAGACCACCACGGTGCGGCTGATCACCCACATCATGGCCAGCAGCGGCCTGCGCATGGGCATGACCGGCACCGACGGCGTCTATATCCAGGGCGAGCGCATCGACACCGGCGATTGCAGCGGCCCGCGCAGCGCGCGCAACGTGCTGCTGCACCCCGACGTCGACGCCGCCGTGTTCGAAACCGCGCGCGGCGGCCTGCTGCGCGAGGGCCTGGCCTTCGACCGCTGCGACGTGGCGGTGGTGACCAACGTCGGCGAAGGCGACCACCTGGGCCTGTCTTACATCAACTCGGTGGAAGACCTGGCGGTGCTCAAGAGCGTGATCGTGCAGAACGTGGCGCCGCACGGCATGGCCGTGCTCAATGCCGCCGACCCGATGGTGGTGCGCATGGCCGACGCCTGCCCCGGCAGCGTCACCTTCTTCGCGCACGATCCCGACCAGCCGGCCATGGCCACGCACCGCGCGCAGGGCAAGCGCGTGGTGTTCGTCGACGGCGCCGACATCGTCGCCGCCGAGGGCGATGCCGAAGTGCGCATCGCGCTGGCGGAGATCCCGCTGACGCGCAACGGCACCATCGGCTTCCAGGTCGAGAATGCGATGTCGTCGATCGCGGCGGCGTGGGCGCTGGGCATCGACTGGTCGGTGATCCGCCGCGGGCTGGCCACCTTCGTCAACGATGCGCAGACCGCGCCCGGACGCTTCAATGTGTTCGACTACCGCGGCGCCACGCTGATCGCCGACTACGGCCACAACCCGGATGCGATCCTGGCGCTGTGCAACGCGATCGAGTCCATCCCGGCCAGGCGGCGGGTGGTGGTGATCAGCGGCGCGGGCGACCGGCGCGACGACGACATCCGCCGCCAGACCCAGATCCTGGGCGGCGCGTTCGACGAGGTCGTGCTGTACCAGGACCAGTGCCAGCGCGGGCGCGCCGACGGCGAGGTGCTGGCGCTGCTGCGCGAAGGCCTGCAGGGCGCGCAACGCACCAGCCAGGTCGAGGAAATCCGCGGCGAGTTCCTGGCCATCGATACCGCGCTGTCGCACCTGCAGCCGGGCGACCTGTGCCTGATCCTGGTGGACCAGGTGGAAGAGGCGCTGGGGCATATCGCCGGGCGCATCGCGCAGGGCTGAACGACCTGCCCAATAACGCTCGCAGCAAGCTCCCCTCTCCCGCTTGCGGGAGAGGGGTTGGGGGAGAGGGCCGGCGCACGCAAGCATCGCGGCGTATCACTTCGTGGAAGCTCCTGCCCTCTCCCCCGCCCCTCTCCCATAAATGGGAGAGGGGAGCCAACACTTAGCGTGGTCAGCAACAAAAAAGCCAGTTCAATGGAACTGGCTTTTTTGCATAAGTACCGCCTAGTCTCAATGCCTCCCCGGCAACGACAACCTCCGCTCCAGCCTGTGCTGCAGCCCGGACAACCCCGTGCTCAGCACCCAGTAGATCGCCGCCACCGCCAGGTACAGCGGCAACGGCTGGTACGTGGCGGCGATCACCTCCTGCGCGGTGCGCAGCAGTTCGGTGACGGTGATCACCGATACCAGCGAGGTATCCTTGATCAGGCTGATCAGGCTGTTCGACAGGCTCGGCACTGCCAGCCGCAGCGCCTGCGGGCCTACCACGTAGCGCAGCGCCTGCGCCGGCGTCAGGCCCAGGCTGTAGGCGGCCAGCCACTGCCCGCGCGCCACGCCCAGGATGGCGCCGCGCATGCTCTCCGACAAATACGCGCCGACATTCAGGCTCAGCGTCAGCACGCCCGCCGGCGTCGGCTCCAGCGCGATGCCGATGCCGGGCAGGCCGTAATAGACCACGAAGATCTGCACCAGCAGCGGCGTGCCGCGCATGACGCTGACATAGCCCCGCGCCACCGCCTTGAGCGCACGGCTATGGCTGATGCCCATCAGCGCCACCACCGTGCCCAGCATCAGCCCGAACACCATCGACCACAGCGCAAACTTGATGGTCAGCAGCGTGCCCTGCAGCAGCACGGGCAGGGAGTCGATGACGAGCTGGAGAGCGGGCATGGCGTGACGGAGGGATAAGGATCAGCAATAGAAGGGCACAAAGCAAAGCGGCGCGGCAGCCCTGCAGGCCGCCGCGCCGCGACATGATAACGCCTGCCGGCCGGCTTACTTGACCGGCTTGCCGGCGGGCTTCGTCACATCGGTGCCGAACCACTTCACCGACAGCTTGCCCAGCGTGCCGTCCTTGGCCAGGTCTTCCAGCGCATGGTTGATCGCCTGCGCGAACTTGGGATTGTCCTTGCGGAACGGGATCGCCACCTGCGTGGTCGCGCCGGCCACGATCGCGCCCGGCCGCAGCGGCAGGTTGGCGGTCTTGACCAGATACGCCACCATCAGCCGGTCGTTCAGCGCGGCGTCGACGCGCTGCGCCGCCAGGTCGCGCAGGTACTCGGGTGCGCCGGGATAGGTCTTGACCTCGATGCCGGCCACCGACTTGGCCAGGTCGTTGTAGTTGCTGCCCAGGCTGACGCCCAGCTTGTGGCCCTTCAGGTCTTCCAGCGACTTGAACTGGCGCTTGTCATCCTTGCGCTGGATCAGCTGCGCATCCGAGTAGACGTAGGGCGTGGAGAAATCCAGCACCTGCTGGCGCTGCGGCGTGACGTTGACCTGGTTGACGATCACGTCGAACTTGCCCGCCTGCAGGCCGGCGATGATGCCGCTCCATTCGGTGGTGACAAATTCCGGCTTGACGCCGAGCTTGCCCGCCACCGCCCGCGCCACGTCGACGTCGAAGCCTTCCAGCTCGTTCTTTGCGCCACGGAAGCCGAACGGGGGATAGGTGCCCTCCAGCCCGATCTTCAGCACGCCGGCCTGCTTGACGGTGTCGAGCAGGTCGGCGGCATGGGCCGCGGTGGCCGCCAGGCCGGCGCCGGCCACCAGGGAAGCGGCCAGCAGGGATTTGAACCAGCCAGTACGAAGCGATCGCATATGTTCTCCAGTCGATGCGGATAAGCAGTGTGGGGCAGCGCCGGCCGGCCTCTTTTGGAGCGCCGCCGGCTGTTGTGCTGCTATGAGCCTATATCGGGCTCAACACTACCGCAAACACTATCGAATGCTAAATATCGATTCATCATGGCTAAATAACCGCGGGGCCCGGTTCCGCTCCCGCGGCCTGCCCTGCCCTACTGGTAGGCCTTGTCGTTGGGCGCCGCGAACAGCGCCTTCATGTCGGCCGACAGCGGGTAGTTCATGTTGATGCCGCGCGGCGGGATCGGTGCCATGAACCACTTGTTGTACAGCTTCTCGGCGCGGCCGCTGGTCTGCAGGTCGGCGATCACGCCGTCGGCCAGCTTCTTGAACGAGGGATCGTCCTTGCGGAACATGCAGGCGTAGTTCTCGGTCTGCAGCGGGGCGCCCACCACCACCCAGTCGGCGGCGTTCTTGGCCTTGGTGCGCTCGCCGTACAGCAGCGGCTCGTCCATCACGAACGCCGCGGCACGGCCGGTTTCCAGGATCAGGAAGGACTGGCCGTGGTCCTTGGTGCTGATCAGGTTCATGTTCATGGCCTTCTCGCCGTTCATCTTGACCAGCAGGCGCTCGCCGGTGGTGCCTGCCGTGGTGACCACGTTGCGGTCCTTCAGGTCGGCAAACTCCTTCACGCCCGAATCCTTCTTGGTCAGCATCTTGATGCCGTAGACGAACAGGCTGTTGGAGAATGCGACCTGCTTCTGCCGCTCGAGGTTGTTGGTGGTGCTGCCGCATTCGATGTCGATGGTGCCGTTCTGCACCAGCGGGATGCGGTTCTGCGAGGTGATCGGCGTCAGGCGCACCTGCAGGTTGGGCATCTTCAGCTCGCTCTTCACCTTGTCGACGATCTGCAGCAGGATCTCGTGCGAGTAGCCCATGACCTCCTTGCCGTCGGTGTACGAGAACGGGATCGACGATTCGCGGTAGCCGAGCGAGATCACACCGCTGTCCTTGATCTTCTTCAGCGTGTCGCCGTCGGCGGCATGGGCGGCGCCGGCGGCGAGCAGCAGCGTGGCTGCCGCAAGTGCGCGGCGGGTGGCAAATCGGTGGGGGTGCAGCGTTTGCATGTGGCGCTCCTTGTAGTGGGGCTTGGTCATTGAGGCATGTTTCATGGACAGCTTCAGGTACTGCAGGCTTACCGGTACGGCAACAACCCATGCTCGGCCTCGGCGCTAGGCGCGCGCGGCGTCGAAATCTTCTGCGTCGATGGCGGGACGGCGCCCCGCCAGGCGGTCGGCCAGCAGGCCGGCACTGCCCATCGCCAGCGTAAACCCCAGCGCACCGTGGCCCAGGTTGAGCCACAGCCCCGACACCCGCGACGGCCCCACCAGCGGCAGGCCGTCCGGCGTGGCCGGTCGCAGTCCGGCCCACGGCTGCAACTGCGCCAGCGGCTGCTCCGGCACGATGCCGGGAAACAGCTCGCGGGTCTGGGCCACCAGCGTGCCGACCCGTTCCGGGTCGATGTGAGTGCCGCCGCGCACCAGGTCGGCCATGCCTGCCACCCGCAGTGTATTGCCGATCCGGGCATAAACGATCTTGTTGGCAAAATCCGTCACGCTGATATGTGGCGCGGGCGCGCCGCCGGCCAGCGGCACCGTGATGCTGTAGCCCTTGAGCGGCCACAGCATCGGCCGTACCCCGAGCGGACGCAGCAGCGGCACGCTGCCGATGCCGCCCGACATGATCACCACGTCGGCGGGCACCACCCCGGCCGGCGTGCGCACCCCGGTGACGCGCCCGCCCTGCTGCACCAGCCCTTGCACCACGGTGCCAAAACGCAGCGACACCCCCGCGTACGTGCCATCTTGCAGCAAGCGTGCCAGCGACAGGCAGAAGCGATGGCAGTCGCCCACCTCTTCGCTCGGGGTATGGATGGCGCCGGCGATGTCGTCGCGGATGCCGGCCAGCGCCGGTTCCAGCGCCACGCAGGCATCGCGGTCCAGCGCCTGCTGCTCGCAGCCCAGGCTGGCCTGGTAGTCCAGCAGCCGGCACGCCGAATCGAACGCCGCCGCGTCGCGGTGCACCACCAGCTTGCCGCGCCGCGCAAAATGAAAGCCGGCGCCGCCGTCGTCATGCTGGTGCCGGGCCACGAAGGCCTGCATCAGATCGCGTGAATAAAAGCCCAGCCGCAGCAGCTTGCGCGTGGTCGCCTCGCTGGTGGCGGCGTTGCAGGCGGACATGAAGGCGGCCAGCCAGCGCCACTGCGCCGGGTCCGCCGCCGGGCGGAAACGCATCGGCGAATCGCGCCGCAGCAGCCAGCCCGGCACCTTGGCCATCACCCCCGGCCCAGCCAGCGGCGCCACGTAGCTGTAGCTGAGCTGCCCGCCATTGGCAAAGCTGGTTTCCTCGCCGGGCCCGTCGTGGCGCTCGAGCACCGTCACCTGGTGGCCGTCCTCGGCCAGGCGCCATGCCGTCGTCATCCCCACCACGCCCGCGCCCACGATCACCACCTGCATTGCCATTCCTTTGCTTGCATCCATCAGGCAGAGCGTAGTGCAACCGCGCCGGCTTGCCCAATGCGAATACGTGCCAGAATATGTCTTCAGGCTATGGGGCCGATCGCCGCCTTGCCACGCCCTTTCCACCACGCCCTTCCACAACGCCCCACATGCCATGCGCCTGCGCCAGATCGAAGTGTTCCGAGCCGTGATGCTGACCGGCACCGTCAGCGAGGCCGCGCGCCTGCTGCACG
Organism: Cupriavidus phytorum; assembly: GCF_003254285.1. Classification (NCBI taxonomy): domain Bacteria; kingdom Pseudomonadati; phylum Pseudomonadota; class Betaproteobacteria; order Burkholderiales; family Burkholderiaceae; genus Cupriavidus; species Cupriavidus phytorum. The sequence goes on along the minus strand of NZ_QKZN01000003.1, from coordinate 467,014 downwards.
TGTCGCAGCCGGTGGTCACGCGCGTGCTGCAGCATGCCGAGGCCTCGCTCGGCTTCCGGCTGTTCGAGCGCGTGCGCGGACGGCTGCAGGCCACGCCCGAGGCCAACGCGCTGTATGGGGATGTCGAAAGGCTATATGGCGAGATCGAACGTGTGCGCCGGGTCTCGGAAAGCCTGCGCCACAAGGGCGCCGGCCGGCTGCGCGTGGCCGCCACGCCGAGCCTGGCCAACCCGCTGCTGGTGCCGGCGGTGCGCAGCTTCTGCGCGCGCCACCCCGACACCCAGGTGCAGGTGCTGACGCACCATACCGACGAGATCGTCGATGCGCTGCTGGCCAACCAGATCGACCTGGGCTTTGCCTTCGCCCCGCCCCGCCACGAAGCCATCTCGAGCGAACCCGTGGCGAGCGGCCGCATGCTGCTGGCGGTGCCGCGCGCGCAGCCCCTGCCCGCCGGCGGGCGCCGTCGCGTGGTGCCGATGCAGCGGCTGATCGAACGCCCCTTTATCGGCTATGACGACAACAGTTCGCTCGGCCTGCTGGTGCGCCAGACCCTGGCGCGGCACGCGCTGGAGCCGCGCTCGACGCTGGAAGTGCAGACCTACTCGCTGGCGCTGGCGCTGGTCGACGCGGGCCTGGGCATGACGCTGCTGGACCAGTACACCGCGCTCAGCGCCAGCGCGGAGCGCGTGGCACTGCATGACGTGGCGCCGGTGCTGCCGTTCGAGATCCAGATGCTGCGCGCCAGCCATCGCGCCGGTTCGAGCCTGGCCGACGATCTGCGCGCGCAGTTCGCGCAGGCCGCCGAAGCGCTGGCGGCGACGCTGCCACAGCGGCTGGAAGCGCCGACGGCAAGCTTCGATGCCGCCCCCGCCAGGCGCCGCGACTGACGGCAGCACAGATTGACAGCCGCGCGCGCCGTGCACCATCATCAAGCCGCCTGCAGGCACAACCTGCCAGCGCAATCCTGCCTATGTTCGTCCTGACCCTGATCCTGCTCGTCCTTGTCAGCGCCTTTTTCTCGATCTCCGAGATCGCGCTGACCGCTGCCCGCCGCACCAAGCTGCAAGTGCTGTCCGAACGCGGCGACGGCCGCGCCACGCGCGTGCTGCTGCTCAAGGAAGAGCCCGGCAACTTCTTCACCATCGTGCAGATCGGGGTCAACAGCGTCGCCATCCTGGCCGGTATCCTGGGCGAGAAGCATGTGTCCGACCTGCTGCTCGAAGCGCTGTCGCCCTACATGCAGGTGGTGCACGCGCAGCGTGCCGCCAATATCGGCTCGTTCCTGATCGTGACGCTGCTGTTCATCCAGTTCGCCGACCTGATCCCCAAGCGCATCGCCATGACCTTTCCCGAGGCCTGCGCGCTGGCGGTGATCGACCCGATGCTGACGCTGCTGCGCGTGCTCAGGCCGCTGGTGTGGGTCTTCAACGCCGCCGCCGATGCCATGCTGCGGCTGCTGCGCCTGCCGACCAAGCCGGTCGACCAGATCACCACCGAGGACATCGCCGCGATGGTCGATGCCGGCGCCGAGGCCGGCGTGCTGCACAAGCATGAACTGCATCTGATCGAGAACGTGTTCGAGCTCGACTTCAAGGGCATCACCGCGATCATGACGCCGCGCGACGAGGTGGTCTACCTGAGCCTGGACGAGCCCGCCGACAGCGTGCGCCGCAAGCTGGTCAACCAGCCGCACGCGCAATACCCGGTGTGCGGGCACGACCTCGACGACGTGCAGGGCTATATCGATTCCAAGGACATCCTGCAACTGCTGCTGGCCGATGAAAGCGCCGCGGTGATGGGCAATATCGGCCGCTACCACGACAAGAACGTGCTGGTGATCCCCGATACGCTGACCCTGTCCGAATCGCTGACGCGCTTCCGCGAGATGCACCAGAGCTTTGCCGTGGTCATGAACGAATACGGGCTGGTGGTGGGCATCGTCACGCTGGACGACATCGTCGGCGCGCTGATGGGCGACATCCTCTATTCGAGCGAAGACGAGCAGATCGTGCGGCGCGACGACAGCTCGTGGCTGGTCGATGGCCTGACGCCGCTGGTCGACCTGAAGAAGGCGCTGGAACTCGATACCCTGCCCGGCGAGGATTACGTCGATACCGCGGCCGGGCTGGTGATCTATGCGCTCAAGCGCATCCCAAAGAAGTCGGAGTCGATCACCGTGGCGGGCTATCGCTTCGAAGTGCTGGACATCGACCATCACAAGATCGACCAGTTGCTGGTGTCGCGCCTGCCGCCAGCACCCGAGGCGGAAGCGGCGGCGACGCCAGCGTAGCCGCGCCGGCCTGTCGGTAGCGCTCGAGCGTGTCCGGCAGCCGGAACCACGCGACGTAGCCGAACGCCGCCACCACCGCCACCGCGGCCACCACGCCGAGCCGCGACGGCGCCACCGAGCCCCGCGGCGCCGGCCCGTGCAGCGTGCGGTAGGCCGTGCCCAGCAGCGCGATCCACGCCAGCCCGAGCGCATAGCCGGCGGCCACGTCGGACAGCCAGTGCATGCCCAGGTACAGCCGCGACACGCCGATCGCCGCCACCGCCACCACGGTCAGCGCCAGCACCGGAATGCGCACGCGCCGCGGCTGGCGCAGGCACATCAGGAAGGCCAGGAAGCCGTAGGTGACCATGCTGCTGGTGGCGTGGCCGCTGGGGAAGGAATACGACTCGAGGCCGCTGTAGATGCTGGCCGGGCGCACCCGCGCCATGCCCAGCTTGAGCGCCATCACGCAGGCGCGCGCGCCGAGCAGCGCGGCCGCCCAGTACAGCGACACGATCCAGGCCCGGCGCCAGCACAGCCATGCGAACACCGCCACGCCCACCGCCACCGAAATGCGCCCGCCGCCGAGCTCGGTCACAGCCACCATCGACAGGTCGAGCCAGTCGCTGCGCAAGGCGCGCAGGGCCGCGTACACCTGCTGGTCGAGGCGCACCACGTCCGCGTTTTCCGCGACCTCGCCGGCCAGCCAGAACAACGCGCTGCCGCAGGCCAGCAGCACGGCGCCGGCCAGCAGCACCAGCAACAGCTCGGCCATGTCACGCTCGAGCACGCGCAGCGTAAGCGCGTCCAGCCGCCGCGGCCGCGCCGCCACGCGCGCCGACAGCGCGCCGGCACCCCACACGCGCCAGCGGTCAAGCCAGCGCACTACGGGCCGCAACAGCGCCACCAGCAGCGGCACCAGCCCCAGCAGCAGCAACGTCACCAACGCGAACAACGCAAGCAGCCCCAGCGCCGTGCCCGGCGTAAGCCAGGCCTGCACCAGGGTGCCCGCGCGCGCCGGCGCGTCAGCCACCGGAGGCCTCCGCGGTGCCGGCGCTGCCGCCGATTCTGGCGAGATTGGCGCGGGCCGGGGCCTCGCAATCGGCGAACGCCACGGTCAGGAACAGTCGCGGGCGCTGCGCCAGGTGGCCCAGGAATGCCGCGCGGCGGCGCATGAACTCGGCCCACAGCGCATCGCCCTGCAAGCCGGTGCGCGCGGCCAGCAAGGCGCGGTTCTCGGCGAAGACGTCGAGGCTGTGGGCGTCGAACCGGTCCGGCGGCGCCGCCAGCCTGAGCAGATCGAGATCGAGCACGGTGTCGGCGCCCGCGCAGCCGGGTCGATGGTCGCGCGTATCGAGCACGATCTGCGCGGCACGCTCCAGCACCGCGCGGGCTTCGCCTGGCGCAACGGATTCGATCATGGCGGCCGACGCGGCTTCGTTGTGCTCGCAGCCCGGCACATAGACCGCGTCATGGCACAGCACCGCCAGCGCCTGCGCGCGGTCCAGCACCACGCCGCGCGCATGGGCGGCCTCGAACATTTCCAGGATATGGCGGCGGTCGTGGTAGCGGCGGTAGGGGGAATCGTGCAGCGCCAGCACGTCGAGCACCGCCTGGCGCGGCAGGAAATCCAGGCAGGCCAGCGCCGCGGGCCAGTCGGGCGCGAAGCGCGGCACCTCGCCCTGCGGCGTCGCCACCGGCTCGCTGAACACATCGGCGCGGCGCACCCACAGTAGCGACGGATCGCGCATGGCGCGGTAGACCACCACCGGCGCCAGGTCGGCCTCGAAGCGGCCGATGCCTACCGCCGCATAGGCGCCGCCCTTGTAGTGCCGGTACGGCATGCCGTAGACCAGGTCGGGATCGGCCGGCAGTTCGGACGGATCGCCGTGAAAGACCTGTGCGGCGCGTGCTTTGTCGGGGGGCTGGGTCATGGTGCGGCATCCTGCGTTGCGGATCGCCATGATAGTGCACCCGCAGGCGCGTCCGGCGGGTGCCGTGGGGCGGCGCGTGGCCGCACCACAAAACCGGCCGCGGAAAAAACAAAACCGACGCGCACTTTCGTGGGCGTCGGCCTGAGTTTTACTACGCTGTTGTTGCCTGCCGGTGGTCGAGCCGGTCAGCTTCTTGTATGGCGGAGAGGGTGGGATTCGAACCCACGGTACCGTCGCCGGTACGCCTGATTTCGAGTCAGGTACATTCGACCACTCTGCCACCTCTCCGGTAACTTGTTGCCGTGTGGCGAAACCGAGATTATAGCCACGCTCTGCCAGCCGATGCAAGAGGCTGGCGGCAGATTTTTTCGCCGCCTTATTGCCGTGCCTTACAGTTCCGGCTCCAGGCGGGCGGTGCCGCCCATGTACGGCTGCAGCGCGGCCGGCACCGTGACCGAGCCGTCGGCGTTCTGGTAGTTTTCCAGGATCGCCACCAGCGTGCGGCCGACGGCTAGGCCCGAGCCGTTCAGCGTGTGCACCAGTTCCGGCTTGCCCTGCCCCGTGCGCATGCGCGCCTGCATCCGGCGCGCCTGGAAATCGCCCATGTTGGAGCACGAGCTGATCTCGCGATAGGTGTTCTGCGCGGGAATCCACACTTCCAGGTCGTAGGTCTTGGTGCTGCCGAAGCCCATGTCCCCGGTGCACAGCACGATGGTGCGGAACGGCAGTTCCAGCTTCTTCAGGATCGCCTCGGCGTGGCCGGTCAGCTGCTCGAGCGCGTCGAAGGACTGGTCGGCGGGCACCACCTGGACCAGCTCGACCTTGTCGAACTGGTGCTGGCGGATCATGCCGCGGGTGTCCTTGCCGTACGAACCGGCTTCGGAGCGGAAGCACGGCGTATGCGCGACGAAGCGCAGCGGCAGCTTCTCGCCGGCGACGATGGCGTCGCGCACGATATTGGTCAGCGGCACCTCGGCGGTGGGGATCAGGTAGAAGTTCTCGATGCGCTCGCCTTCCTCGCTGCCGACCTTGCGCGGCACCTTGAACAGGTCTTCCTCGAACTTGGGCAGCTGGCCGGTGCCGCGCATCGACGCGGCATTGACGATGTACGGCACATACATCTCGGTGTAGCCGTGCTCGTGCGTATGGGTGTCGAGCATCAGCTGCACCAGCGCGCGGTGCAGGCGCGCCATGCCGCCGCGCAGCATCGAGAAGCGCGAACCGGTGACCTTGACCGCGGTGTCGAAATCCAGCCCCAGCTTTTCGCCCACGTCGACGTGGTCGCGCACGGCAAAGTCGAACTGGCGCGGCTCGCCGACGCGGCGCACCTCGACGTTCTGGGTTTCGTCGTTGCCCACCGGCACGCTGTCGTGCGGCAGGTTCGGGATCGACAGCATCAGCTCGGCCAGGTGCGCCTGGATCTCGTCCAGCCGCGCCGCCGAGGCCTTGAGCGTGTCGCCGATGCCGCCCACTTCCGCCATCACGGCCGAGGCATCCTCGCCCTTGCCCTTGAGCATGCCGATCTGCTTGGACAGGCTGTTGCGGCGCGCCTGCAGTTCCTCGGTCTGGGTCTGCAGTTGCTTGCGTTCGGCCTCGAGTGCCTGGAACGCCGCCACGTCGAGTTGGAAGCCGCGCGTGGCAAGGCGTTGCGCCACGGCGTCGATGTCTTTGCGGAACAGCTGGATGTCGAGCATGTTGCTAAGGTGGAGTGCAGGGCCAGCGACATGCCGGCGGACCCGCCATTTTACTGCACAGCCGTTAGCAAGCCGTCAAACCGGTTCGCCTGACTTGCCGCCCTTCGCGCCGTCCTTCGCGCCATCCTTCGCCTTCGCGGCGCGCTGTTCGCGATGCCAGGCCTGGTCCAGCTCGCGCAGGTGGCGCAGCTTCTCGGCAATCTTGCCTTCCAGCCCGCGCGGCACCGGCTGGTACCAGCCCTGCGCCTTGAGGTCATCCGGGAAGTAATGCTCGCCGGCGGCATAGGCCTCGGGCTCGTCGTGCGCGTAGCGGTAGGCGTGGCCGTAGCCCAGCTCCTTCATCAGCCGGGTCGGCGCGTTGCGCAGGTGCACCGGCACCGCGCGCGACTTGTCCTTGGCGACGAAGGCGCGCGCGGCGTTGTAGGCGTTGTAGCCGGCATTGGACTTGGGTGCGACCGCCAGGTAGATCAGCGCCTGGCCCAGCGCCAGCTCGCCCTCGGGCGAGCCCAGCCGCTCGTAGGTCTCGGCCGCGTCCAGCGTGATGCGCGCGGCGCGCGGATCGGCCAGGCCGATATCCTCCCACGCCATGCGCACGATGCGGCGCGCCAGGTAGCGCGGGTCGGCGCCGCCGTCGATCATGCGGCAGAACCAGTACAGCGCGGCGTCGGGGTCCGAGCCGCGCACCGACTTGTGCAGCGCGCTGATCTGGTCGTAGAAGGCATCGCCGCCCTTGTCGAAGCGACGCAGGTTCTCGGACAGCGCACTGCCCAGCAGCGCGGTATCGATCTGCGCGGCGCCGGCATTGCGCGCGGCGCGCGCGACGATCTCGATGTTGTTCAGCAGCTTGCGTCCGTCGCCATCGGCCGAGGCGACGATCAGCTGCAGCGCTTCGTCCTGCCAGCTGATGCCCCCCAGCTCCTCGGAGGCGCGCAGCGCCAGCTGGGTCAGTTCGGCATCGTCCAGGCTCTTGAGCACGTAGACCGCCGCGCGCGACAGCAAGGCGCCGTTGACCTCGAACGACGGGTTCTCAGTGGTGGCGCCGATAAAGGTGAACAGCCCGCTTTCCACGTGCGGCAGGAACGCGTCCTGCTGGCTCTTGTTGAAGCGGTGCACCTCGTCGACGAACACCAGCGTGCGCCGGCCATGGGCGCGGAACTGCTCGGCGCGCTCGACCGCCTCGCGGATATCCTTGACCCCCGACAGCACCGCCGACAGCGCGATGAATTCCGCGTCGAACGCATCCGCCATCAGCCGCGCCAGCGTGGTCTTGCCCACCCCTGGCGGCCCCCACAGGATCATCGAATGCGGCTCGCCCGACTCGAACGCCACGCGCAGCGGCTTGCCCGCGCCGAGCAGGTGCTGCTGGCCGATCACCTCGTCGATGGTGCGCGGGCGCAGGCGCTCCGCCAGCGGTTGCCGGGAACGGTCGGGAGATTCGGAAAACAGCGTGTCCGCCACGGTAGTCAGGCCCTGTCAGGGCAAGATGCAGAACGCCACAGTGTAGACCATCGGCGGCGCGCGCTCAGGCGGCGAACGCCACCACGTCCTCGATCTCGACGCGGATGCCGATGCGCTCGCCCACGGCGTGGTTGTGGTGCGAGGGCACCAGCGCCAGCACGCGCCCGCCGCTGGCCAGGCGCAGCGTGTACAGGATCTCGGCGCCGCGGAAGGCCTTGTGCACGACCTCGGCGCGCATCGGGCTGGCGTCGTCGTGGATGATGTCGTCGGGGCGCACCAGCACGTCGACCGCCGCGCCGGCCGCCAAGTCCAATGGCACGGCCGGGCGCAGCAGGCCCAGTTCCAGTTCGATCTGCGCGGCATCATGCATGCGCCCGGCCATCAGCACGCCCTGGCCGATAAAGCCGGCGACGAAGCGCGAGGCCGGGCGGTGGTACAGGTCGTGCGCGCTGCCCCATTGCTCGATCACGCCGTCGTGCATCACGCCGATCTCGTCGGCCATGGCAAAGGCTTCGTACTGGTCGTGCGTGACCAGGATGGCGGTGGTGCCCTGCGCCTTGAGGATCGCGCGCACTTCCAGGCTCAGGCGTTCGCGCAGGTCCACGTCGAGGTTGGAGAACGGCTCGTCGAGCAGCAGCAGTTCCGGGCGCGGCGCCAGCGCGCGTGCCAGCGCCACGCGCTGCTGCTGGCCGCCGGACAGTTCATGCGGGTACTGGCGGCCGGCGCCGTCCAGGCCCACCAGCTGCAACACCTCGTCGACCCGCGCCGCGCGCTCGGCCCGGCTGGCGCGGATCAGGCCGAAGCCGACATTGGCCGCCACGTCCAGGTGCGGAAACAGCGCGTAGTCCTGGAACACCATGCCGATGCGGCGTTGCTCCGGCGCCAGCAGCGTGCCCGACGACGACACGGTCTGCCCGTCCAGCACGATGCGTCCGTCCTGCAGCGGCTCGAAGCCCGCGATCGCGCGCAGCACCGTGGTCTTGCCGCAGCCGCTGGGCCCCAGCAGGCAGGCGATATGGCCGCGCGCCACCGAGAAAGACAGGCCCTTGACCACGGCATGGCGGCCGAAAGCGTGACGGATACGCTCCACCTCGATGACAGCCGGAGCGGGCACGGCCGCATCCGGAGCATCGGCACGGGTAGCCGGCCGGGTGCGGGCCTGGGTGCCTGGCAGGCGTGAATAGGAATCGGTTCGCATGTGCGCATTATAGGGACGTGCCGGCCCGTGCGGCCGGGGTCCCGGCCTCGCCCGACACGCCGACGCCGCCGGCATTGCTAGAATGCGTCAGCCCGCACACCGCGCCGCCAGGCACAGGTCCGGCGGGCGGCACTTTGCTCACCGTTTCCGCGCATGCTCCTGTCCAGCCGCCGCCGCTTCCATCCCCTGACCCTGGCCACCGTGGCGATGGCGCTGCTGATTGCCGTGCCGGTGCTGGTGATCGCCTCGGCCGTGCTGCTGCCCGCCGGCGACACCTGGCGCCACCTGATCGACACGGTGCTGGCCGAATACGTGCTCAATACCGTCTGGCTGCTGTGCGGCGTCGCCGCGGGCGTGCTGCTGCTTGGCGTGACCACCGCGTGGCTGGTCTCGACCTGCCGCTTCCCCGGCCACGGCGTGATGGAATGGGCGCTGGTGCTGCCGATGGCGATGCCGGCCTATGTGATCGCCTACGCCTACACCGACGCGCTGCAGTTCGCCGGACCGGTGCAGGGCTGGCTGCGCGAGCTGACCGGCTGGCGCGCGCGCGAATACTGGTTTCCGGAGATCCGCTCGCTCGGCGGCGCGATCGCACTGTTCTCGCTGGTGCTGTACCCGTACGTCTACCTGACCGCGCGCGCCGCCTTCCTGCAGCAGACCCAGAACACGCTCGAGGCCGCGCGCCTGCTCGGCCATGGCGCCTGGAGCCGGCTCTGGCGCGTGGTGCTGCCGCTGGCTCGCCCGGGCATCGTCGCTGGTACCGCGCTGGCGATGATGGAAACGCTGGCGGACTTTGGCACCGTCGCCTATTTCGCCATCCCGACTTTCTCCACCGGCATCTACCGCGCCTGGTTCTCGCTGGGCGACAAGAACGCCGCGGCGCAGCTGTCGGCCTGCATGCTGCTGTTCGTCGCCGCGATCCTGCTGATGGAGCGCGCCAGCCGCGGCCGCGCGCAGGTGTTCGGCAACCAGCGCCGCGCCGCGGCCTGGACCCTCGACGGCGCACGCGGCTGGCTGGCGCTGGCGGTATGCCTGGTGCCGGTGCTGCTGGGCTTCGTGGTGCCAGCGCTGATGCTGTGCCGCATGGCGTTTACCGATGGCGACGCTCAGTTCGGCCCGCGCTTTGTCGGCCTGGTGCGCAACAGCTTCCTGCTGGCCAGCGCCACCGCGCTGGCGGCGGTGGCGGTCGCGCTGGCGGTGGGCTATGCCGCGCGCGCGGTCAACGGCAAGCGCAGCTGGCTGATGCGCGGACTGACCCGGATTTGCGGCATGGGCTATGCGCTGCCGGGCTCGGTCATCGCGGTGGGGGTGCTGGTGCCGGTGGCGCGGCTGGACAATGCGCTGTCGGCCTGGCTGCAGCAGCAGTTCGGGGTCTCGGTGGGGCTGCTGCTGACCGGCGGCATCGCGGCGCTGGTCTATGCGCTGCTGGTGCGCTTCCTGGGGGTGGCATTGCAGACCGTCAATGCCGGGCTGGGCAAGATCACACCCAGCATGGACGCCGCCGCGCGCAGCCTGGGCCACGGTCCCGGCGCCACGCTGCGGCGCGTGCATTTGCCGATGCTGCGCGGCAGCCTGCTGACCGCCGCGCTGATCGTCTTTGTCGACGTGATGAAGGAATTGCCGGCGACTTTCGTGATGCGGCCGTTCAATTTCGACACGCTGGCGGTGCAGGCCTACAACCTGGCCGCCGACGAGCGGCTGACCGAGGCCGCCACCGCCTCGCTGGTGATCGTCGCGGTCGGGCTGCTGCCGGTGATCGTGCTGTCGCGCACGATCCGGCGGCAGGCGCAGCGCTGAGCCGCAACGGTCGCGCTAAAGTCGCGCGCGCCTGGCGCCGATAGCCTCTTATGGCCCGGCATCCGCCCGGGCGCGACCCGCGGCATGCCCGCCGCGCAAGAGCCTATGCTGCGATATCACATCCTGCTGTTCAAGTTGAACCGGCTCAGCCGCACCAAGCTGAGCGGCGTGGAAGAAGTCTCGCTGGCCGGACAGCTGGCCGAGATGATCGGGTCGGCCGACACCGCCGCGCGCGTGATCGACGACCTGTTCGACCATGCCAACCCGCAGGTACGCCGCATCGCCCTCAATGCGGTCCGCCGCGCGCGGCAATTTTCCGCGCCCGCGCTGCAGCCGGCGCTGGTGCGCCGCATGGCCGATGCCGAGGCGGCGGTGCGCCACGATGCCGTATGGATCATGCAGGAGACCCGCATGGACGGCGCCGAACTGCGCGCCGCACTGCGCCGGCTGGCCGGCAAGGTGCAACTGCCATGGGATGCCGAGCGCGCCCGCGCCAACCCGGGCGATACCGCGCTGGCGGCACAGGTGCGGGCGCGCATGGCGCTGGACAAGCTGCTGGAGAAGAGCGCCGCGGAGCGCAACCAGGCGCTGGCGGCAATGGCGCTGGGCTCGACCTCGGACCAGCCCTATGCCGAAGGCACGGTCGGCCACAAGGGGCTGCTGCATCGCGCGCTGGTGCGGCGGCAGGCAGGGCGGCGGCTCAACAGCAGCGTCAAGCTGACGTTCCGCAAGGTTGAACCGACGCAGGTGACGGGGAACAAGCGGTTCTTGCTGTGACAGCAAGGTCTGACTGCCGACAACTTGGCGATCGCTTGTTTTCTCCCTCTCCCGCGCGGGAAAGGGAGAAAACCAGAGTCAAGCCATCCTTCGGCTTTACTTGAACCCCGCCCGATCCACCAGCTTCTGCGCCTGCGGCTGGTACTTGCCCAGCTCGGCCACGTTGATGGCATCGGACTTGAACTCGCCCAGGGCTTCGAGCACGGGGTTGCTGACCTTCACGCCCTTCACCACCGGCCATTCGTTGTTGCCGTCGGCAAAGTAGCGCTGCGCCTCGTCGCTGGCCAGGTATTCCAGGAACTTGACCGCCGCTTCCTTGTTCGGCGCGTGCTTGAGCATGCCGCCGCCGGAGACGTTCATGTGCACGCCCTGGCTCGACTGGTTGGGCCACACCACGCCCAGCTTTTCGGCCACGGCCTTGTCTTCGGGCTTGGCCGACTTCAGCAGGCGCGCGATGTAGTAGGTGTTGGCGATGGCCACGTCGCACTCGCCCGCGGCAACCGCCTTCAGCTGGTCGGTGTCACCGCCCTTGGGCACGCGGGCCAGGTTGGCGGCCACGCCGCGCGCCCATTGCTCGGTGCGGGCCTCGCCGTCGTGGGCGATCAGGCTGGAGATCAGCGACAGGTTGTAGACATGGCCGCTGGAACGCGTGCAGACCTTGCCCTTCCACTTGGGATCGGCCAGGTCTTCATAGTTGGCAATGTCGCCGGCCTTGACCGCGGCCTTGTTGTAGGCGATCACGCGGCCGCGTGCCGAGAAGCCGAACCACTCGCCATTGGGATCGCGGTAGTTGGCCGGGATGCGCGACTCCAGCACCTTCGACTTCACCGGCGCGAACACGCCGGCTTGCTGGGCGCGCCACAGGCGCCCGATATCCACCGTGATGAACACGTCCGCCGGGCTGTTGGCGCCTTCGTTGCGAATGCGCTCCAGCAGCGGATCTTCCTGGCCTTCGATGCGGTTGATCTTGATGCCGGTCTGCTTGGTGAAGTTGGCGTACAGCGCCTCGTCGGTCTGGTAATGCCGCGCGGTGTAGAGGTTGAGCACCTTTTCCTGGGCCGCCGCGGCAAGCGGCAGCGTCAGCAGGGCCAGTGCCGCGGCGCGCGGCAGCAAGGTTCGGATGGTGGTTTTCACGCGGTTGGCTCCCCAGCATGGTTTGGGCAGCCGCCGGGCACCCCCAAGGCCGCCCGGTGTTTGGATTCCGGTTAGCGGAAAACAATATTGATTCTTGTTCAGGCGGTCAAATTACATTTCTGTCATGTTGGGCGGCGCTTGCGCCGGGTCAAGATGACCAGTCAACACCGGCATGAACGCGGCCTCAGCCGCGCCGCACCCACACCACCTTGCCGGCGTTGATCCCCAGCGTGCGCCGCTGCGGGTTGTAGTCCATGGTGCCGGGGAACTGCTGGCCGTCGCGTTCGCCCAGTCGCCACGTGCAGCCTTGCAGCAGGCCGATGGCTTCGGCCTCGGGCTTGCCGACCAGTGCGTCGTCGGCCAGCTTGTCGGCCGCGCAGCCCGCCGGCGTGCCGAGCGCACCTTGCGGGCCCGGCGCCGGTGTCGGCGCCCCTGGCTCAGCCGGGGCGGCCGCGCAGCCGGCCAGCAACGCGCCGCCCGCGGCCAGCCACAGCAGTTGATGGGTCCGGCTGCGCATCATGGCAAGCATCGTAATCATTGGGAGGCTCCTGTCTGGGTTGGCGAGTCAGAGGATTCTGGGACACATGGCGCCGCATGGGGTTCAGTTTCTTTTTACTCGGATCTGAAACTTTTGCCGGATTGGCGCGGCGACGACGTTTGCGCTGTCTGGTCCGCGCTTGACCTGGATAAACCAGCCTATAACCGATGGGTGTTATCAAGGAATCAGGCAGGCCCGGCGATGGCCGGGCCCATTCGCCCCACCGTACTCACTGGGAGAAATGCATGACCGCAATGATGAAAGCCGCCATCTTTGTCGAGCCCGGCCGGATCGAACTGGCCGACAAGCCCATCCCCGATGTCGGCCCCAACGATGCGCTGGTCCGCATCACCACCACCACGATCTGTGGCACCGACGTGCATATCCTCAAGGGTGAATACCCGGTCGCCCGGGGCCTGACGGTGGGCCACGAGCCGGTCGGCGTGATCGAGAAGCTGGGCAGCGCGGTGGCCGGCTACCGTGAAGGCCAGCGCGTCATTGCCGGCGCGATCTGCCCCAACTTCAATTCCTACGCGGCGCAGGATGGCGTGGCCTCGCAGGACGGCAGCTACCTGGTGCCGCAGGGGCTGTGCGGCTGCCATGGCTACAAGGCCACCGCGGGCTGGCGCTTCGGCAACCTGATCGACGGCACGCAGGCGGAATATGTGCTGGTGCCCGATGCGCAGGCCAACCTCGCGCCGATCCCCGACGGGCTCACCGACGAGCAGGTGCTGATGTGCCCCGACATCATGTCGACGGGCTTCAAGGGTGCGGAGAATGCCAACATCCGCATCGGCGACACCGTCGCGGTGTTCGCGCAGGGACCGATCGGCCTGTGCGCGACCGCCGGTGCCCGGCTCTGCGGCGCGACCACCATCATCGCCATCGACGGCAACGACCACCGGCTCGAGATCGCGCGCAAGATGGGCGCGGACGTCGTGCTGAATTTCCGCAACTGCGACGTGGTGGATGAAATCATGAAGCTGACCGGCGGCCGCGGCGTCGATGCCTCGATCGAGGCGCTCGGCACCCAGGCGACGTTCGAGCAGGCGCTGCGCGTGCTCAAGCCCGGCGGCACGCTGTCCAGCCTGGGGGTGTATTCCAGCGACCTGACCATCCCGCTGTCGGCGTTTGCCGCCGGCCTGGGCGACCACAAGATCAACACGGCGCTGTGCCCCGGCGGCAAGGAACGCATGCGCCGGCTGGTCAACGTGATCGAGTCGGGCCGCGTCGACCTGGGCCTGCTGGTGACCCACCACTACCCGCTGGAGGATATCGTCGCGGCGTACGATCTGTTCGCCAACCAGCGCGACGGCGTGCTGAAGATCGCCATCAAGCCGCACTGAACCGCACTGAGCCGCACTGAGCCGCAGCCAGCGCCGGCTCGCGTCCGGCTCAGCCTCTGGCGCGGTTGGCCAGGGTCTTCATCGCGTCGGCGGGCAGCGGGCCGTGGCAGGTACGTTCGCCGCCGGCCTCGCTTACCACCAGCCATACCTGGCCGGGCTTGTCCTTCGGATGCAGCAGCCAGGCCGGGCCGCGCGCGTTGCTGCTCGGCGGCAGGTCTTCCAGCACGCCGGTGCTGGTCGATTGCAGCATCACCGCGCATTCGTTGGCGGGCACGCGGGTCGCCGCGAGGAAGGCCGGATTGCCAACCACTTCGGGCAACGCCGAGTCCGGCGCGCGCAGGAAGGCATCGACATCGAACTTGCTGGCGCCACCGCCGCTGCTGGCGCACGCCGCCAGCGCGAGCACACCAGCGCTGGCGAGCAACGCAGCGCCACCGCGACGATACGTGCTGCCCGATCCTGCCGACCCTTCGTGCGCATCGATCATGGCGGCCCTCATTGCTTCATCACGTCGGCGCCCTTGGGCACCGTGAACCGGAACGCATCGGCCGCCAGCGGCGGGTTCTTCTGCATGCCGGTGAAGGTCAGCAGCGTGGTGTTGCCGAACGCGTCGCGCAGCTCCATCGCCTCGAGATTGCCGGCCTTGAAGCCGATGCCGATGCGCTCGAACTGCGTATCCTTGGCCTTGGGCGTCAGCTCCAGCCATTCCACGCCATCGCGCGTCGGCCCGTTCCTGACCACGAAGTTCTTGTCGAGGTCGTTGCTGCCGAACAGGATCGCTGCCGGGCTGGAGCCCAGCGCGCCGTCGAGCTTGCGCTCGGTGACCTGGTTCAGGTCCTTGTCATAGATGTACAGGGTCTGCCCATCGGCCTGCAGCAGCTGCTCGTAGGGCTTGGTATAGCGCCAGGTGAACTTGCCCGGGCGCGAGAACACGAAAGTGCCGCTGGACGTGCCGGTCACCTTGACGTTGGCGCCCTGCCCCTTGACCTGGCGCTGCGTGAATTCACCGCGCGCGCTCTTCACGCCGGTCACGAAGCTTTGCAACTGGTCGGTGGCGGCGGCATGGGCCGGCGCCTGCATGGCGAACATCGCCAGCGCGGCGCAGGCCGACACGAGGATGCGGTTGCGCATGATCTGGATCCTGGTTGTTATCGAATGCGTTGCCACGGTGCGGCGCCTGCTCTGGCAGCGCGCTGTATGGTCAACGTCTGGTTAGAGCAGGCAACTGGTGCGGGATTCCGCGCCGCGGGTAACCGGATATTACGGCAGATGGTGCGCGAACTGCGCCGGTTCGGGCACGAAAACTCGCAATTTGCGGTAAAGGGGCGAGTCAGGCGAAATTCGTATCGAGACGAAACACATCCTTACCTGCCGTGGAAGACAATGCCAAGCATGCACGTAGAGCACTCGCCACGCTGCCTCTTGCCTGTTGCTTCGCCGGGAGGCGGCCAAACACACTGGGCCGGCAATATGACCACCACCAAACCTACGGCCGGGCGTCAGCCATTCCGGCACGACGCCCGGCGCCTTGACCGCGACGAGATGAAGAGGATCGCCACGCGCCAGGTCAGGATTGAACTCGAAGCCCGGCAGGAAAAGAACGCTGCCAAGCCAGTAAATCCTGCCATGGTAGTCACGGGCATTCTGGCCGGGGTAGCGTTCGTCTTTTCCGTGATGTCGTGGCTGAATGAGAGCACCCAGGACAAGATCGACAAGGCCACTGGTCCGCTCGCCTCCGGGATAACGGAGATGGATCGCCGCCTCACGGGTCGCCTCGATGCTGTCGATGCACGCATCGACCGCCTGGAGGTGCGGGTCGAAAAGGAGTTTGAAAACGTCAACGCCAAATTAGGGAGCGTCAACGCGAAGGTCGACAACGTCAATGCGAAGCTCGAGAACATCAACGCGAAGCTCGATTTGGTGCTCAAGCGCCGCTAGCATACAGGCTCGGCAATCTACGGCTAGCCGGGATGCCCGCCGCTGCTAGTCACTCATCATCCCGCGCGGCGCCGCCACCCTGCACCAGGATGTCGCGGTTGCCGTTGCCCGACATGGCCGAGACCAGCCCGGCCTTCTCCATGTCCTCGAGCAGCCGCGCGGCGCGGTTGTAGCCGATGCGCAGGTGGCGCTGCACCAGCGAGATCGACGCGCGCCGGTTCTTCAGCACCACCTCGACCGCCTGATCGTACAGCGGATCGGCTTCGCCGCCACCACCGCCGATGCCGGCGCCGCCGCCAAAGCCGTCGCCACCGCCGCCGTCATCGGTCAGACCACCTTCGAGGATGCCCTCGATGTAGTTGGCCTCGCCGGATTCCTTGAGCTTTTCCACCACCCGGTGGACTTCGTCGTCCGAGACAAAGGCGCCGTGCACGCGCACCGGCAGGCCGGTGCCGGGCGCAAGGTAGAGCATGTCGCCCATGCCCAGCAGGGTTTCGGCGCCCTGCTGGTCGAGGATGGTGCGCGAGTCGATCTTGCTGCTGACCTGGAACGCGATCCGGGTCGGCACGTTAGCCTTGATCAGGCCGGTGATCACGTCCACCGACGGGCGCTGCGTGGCCAGCACCAGGTGCAGGCCGGCGGCGCGCGCCTTCTGCGCGATGCGGGCGATCAGTTCTTCCACCTTCTTGCCGACCACCATCATCAGGTCGGCCAGCTCGTCGATGACGATGACGATGGTGGGCAGCTTTTCCAGCGGTTCCGGTGCGTCGGGGGTCAGGCTGAACGGGTTCGGGATCTTCTCTTCCTTCGCCGCGGCCTCGTCGATCTTCTTGTTGTAGCCGGCCAGGTTGCGCACGCCCAGCTTGCTCATCAGCTTGTAGCGGCGCTCCATCTCGCCGACGGCCCAGTTCAGCGCGTTGCCGGCCTGGCGCATGTCGGTCACCACCGGGCACAGCAGGTGCGGGATGCCCTCGTAGACGCTCATTTCAAGCATCTTCGGGTCGATCAGGATCAGGCGCACGCTTTCGGGCTTGGCCTTGTACAGCAGCGACAGGATCATCGCGTTGATGCCCACCGACTTGCCCGAGCCGGTGGTGCCGGCCACCATGCAGTGCGGCATGCGCGCCAGGTCGGCCACCATCGGCTTGCCGGCAATGTCCTTGCCCAGCGCCATGGTCAAGCTGGACGCGCTCTCGTTGTAGACCTGCGAGCCCAGGATTTCCGACAGGCGCACGGTCTGGCGCTTGGGGTTGGGCAGCTCCAGCCCCATGTAATTCTTGCCGGGGATGGTCTCGACCACGCGGATCGACACCAGCGACAGCGAACGCGCCAGGTCGCGCGCCAGGTTCACCACCTGGCTGCCCTTGACCCCGGTGGCGGGCTCGATCTCGTAACGAGTGATGACCGGGCCCGGGTAGGCCGCCACCACCTTGACCTCGACGCCGAAGTCCTTGAGCTTTTTCTCAATCAGGCGCGAAGTGAACTCCAGCGTCTCGGCGCTGACGGTCTCCTGGTGCGGCGGGATCGGGTCCAGCAGCGACAGCGGCGGCAGGTCCGAATCCTGGATATCGGCGAACAGCGGCTGCTGCTTCTCGCGCTCGACGCGCTCGTGCTTGGGCACCGCCTGCGGGCGCACGATCTGCACCGGCGCCGCCTCTTCGATGCGCACGCGCTGCACCTCGACGGTTTCCTTGCGCTCGGTCTTGGCGGCCTCGCCGATGATGCGGTCCTGCTTGCTCTCGCGGCGGGCCTTGAAGCCCAGGAACAGGGTCTCGACAAAGCCGCCGATCTGCTCGGCCACGCTCAGCCACGAGAAATGGAAGAACAGCGACAGCCCGATCGCCAGCAGCAGCAACAGCAGCAGGGTCGCGCCGGTAAAGCCCAGCGCCACCTGCAGCCAGCCCCCGAGCAGGTCGCCCAGCACCCCGCCGGGCGCGCGCGGCAGCGCGGCGCGCAGCGGGTACATGCGGATCGCCTCCAGGCCCATGCTGGAGAACAGCGTCAGCACGAAGCCGATCCAGCTGACGGTGACGCCCTGTCGGTGCAGGCTGTGGTCGGTGCGCTCGGGCAGCTCGGCGGTCAGCGTGCGCCAGCCGCGCCAGCAGCGGCGCACCAGCAGCACCGCCAGCCAGTAGGCGGAGAAGCCGAAGATGAAGAACAGCACATCCGCCACCCAGGCGCCGACGCGGCCGCCCAGGTTATGGATGTCGGCGACCTGGTTGGCATGCGACCAGCCCGGATCGGTCTTGCTGTAGCTGGCCAGCACGCACAGGAAACCGAGCGTGACGGCCAGCAACAGGAACCAGCGGACCTCGCCCAGCAGTTTGCCGATGCGGGATGGCAAGGCTGAGGGATCGGTGCGGGTGGTCGTGGTAGCTCGGGCCATGCCTGGTTGAAACTCGCGTGTTAGGGGATTCCGGATCGGTTTCGGACCGATGCCGCCGGCGGCCGGGGTTCGTTCGCCGGGTGACGGACAGGCATCGTGGCGGCCATTTTAACGTGGCCCGAGACTATCGCACCCATTGGAATTTGCAACAGTGAGCAAATGCGGCTCCTCTTATAATGTCGCTTTCGAGCAATGCCGGTGAGCACCATGCCGCACCGGCCACAGGAACGCATCATGGCAAAACACGCAAAAGTGCTGATTCTCGGTTCCGGTCCCGCCGGCTACACCGCCGCGGTCTACGCGGCCCGCGCCAACCTGGAACCGGTGCTGATCACCGGCCTGGCCCAGGGCGGCCAGCTGATGACCACCACCGACGTCGAGAACTGGCCGGGCGATGCCAAGGGCGTGCAGGGTCCCGAACTGATGCAGCGCCTGCTGGCGCATGCCGAGGAATTCAAGACCGAAATCATCTTCGATCACATCCACACCGCCAAGCTGGTCGACGAGCACGGCCAGCCGGCCCGACCCTTCACGCTGATCGGCGACGCCGGCGAGTACACCTGCGACGCGCTGATCATCGCCACCGGCGCCTCGGCCCAGTACCTGGGCCTGCCGTCGGAAGAATCGTTCATGGGCCGCGGCGTGTCGGCCTGCGCCACCTGCGACGGCTTCTTCTACAAGAACCAGGAAGTGGCCGTGGTCGGCGGCGGCAATACCGCCGTCGAAGAAGCGCTGTACCTGTCGCATATCGCCAGCAAGGTCACCGTGATCCACCGCCGCGACAGCTTCCGCGCCGAGCCGATCCTGGTCGACCGCCTGCTGCAGCGCGAGAAGGAAGGCCGCGTGGTGATCCGCTACGACAGCGTGCTGGACGAAGTGCTGGGCGACGAGTCCGGCGTGACCGGCATCCGCGTGCGCGGCACCAAGACCGGCCAGACCGAAGACCTGAAGCTGGCCGGCGTCTTCATCGCCATCGGCCACAAGCCCAACACCGACCTGTTCACCGGCCAGCTGGCCATGGAAAACGGCTACCTGGTGACCAAGTCGGGACTGCAGGGCGATGCCACCGCCACCAGCGTGCCGGGCGTGTTCGCCGCCGGCGATGTGCAGGACCACGTCTACCGCCAGGCCATCACCAGCGCCGGCACCGGCTGCATGGCCGCGCTGGACGCGCAGCGCTTCGTCGAAGCCCTGAAGTAAGCAACCCCTCCGCCGGCGGCTCATCACCGCCGCCGGCGCGTCACACGGGCGCGGTCCCGCCCGCGGCCCCGCCAGTCGCCCCACCAGTCGATATAATCGGCGCCGAGCCTCCGGAGATTTTTTTCAATGACGCACGGCGCCCGCAAACCCGACCGACCGCCCCAACGCCTCGGCCTGAATGACCTTGCCAGGCTGCGCGACACCCTCAAGGCCGATACCGAGCGCCGCGAAGCCGAGCGCCTCGCCGCCGAGCAGGCGGCCGAGCGCGCCCGCGCCGAAGCCGATGTGTTCCGCACCAGCGTGGGCCAGGTCAGCCAGTTGCGCGACCGCAACCGCGCCCACCATCCCCCCAGCAAGCCCGCGCCCGTGCCGGTGCAGTCGCAGCGCAACGACCAGGCGGTGCTGCAGGCGTCGCTGTCGGACGAGTTCGATGTCGAAAGCCTGCTCGAGACCGACGAGACGCTGTCGTTCCGACGGCCCGGCATCGGCATGGACGTAGTGCGCAAGCTGCGCCGCGGCGAATGGGTGCCGCAGGACAAGGTCGACCTGCACGGGCTGCGCAGCGACGAGGCGCGCGAGGCGCTGGCCGAGTTCCTGCGCCGCTCGGTGCGCAACGGCGTGCGCTGCGTGCGCGTGATCCACGGCAAGGGCCTGGGCTCGCCTGACAAGCTGCCGGTGCTCAAGGGCAAGGTGCGCAGCTGGCTGGTGCAGAAAGAAGAAGTGCTGGCCTTCGTGCAGGCGCGCGAGGCCGAAGGCGGCGCCGGCGCGCTGATGGTGCTGTTGCGCCAGCCGCGCGCCTGACGCCGCGCCCGGATGCACGTTCCGCTCGAGTTGCTGATGGGGCGGCTGCCCCTGATCCTCCACATCATGGAGGTGATCGGCGTGCTCGCCTTCGCGGTCTCGGGGGTGGTCGACGCACGCAAGCAGCGCCTGGACGTGGTCGGCACCTTCGTGGTGGCCTTTGCCACCGCCTTCGGCGGCGGCACCGTGCGCGACGTGCTGCTCGACCGGCGCCCGTTCTACTGGGTCGACCATGAAGGCTATGTGCTGCTGATCTTCGCGATGTCGTTCGGCGCGTCGTTCGTGCTGCGCGTGGTCAGCCGGGTGGCCTCGGACCGGGCCATGATCGTGGCCGACGCCATCGGGCTGGGGCTGTTCTCGGTGACCGGCGCCTCGCTGGCGCTGGTGGCCCAGATGACGCCGACCGTGGCGGTCATGATGGGCATCATCTCGGCCGTGTTCGGCGGCGTGGTGCGTGACGTGCTGTGCAATGAAGTGCCGATGATCCTGCGCGACCGCTCGCCCTACGCCACCTGCTCGTTCATCGGCTGCTGGATCTATATCGGCCTGACCTGGGCCGAGGTGCAGCAGGAGGCAGCGCTGCTGACCGGCGCGCTGGCGATCATCGCCATGCGCCTGGCATCGGTGCGCTATGGCTGGAAGCTGCCCAGCTGAGCGTCGGCCGGGGCGTACCACCAATGAAAACGCCGCCCTGCAGGGCGGCGTGTCGCTTGAGCCGGACGATGACTCAGACCGCGGCTTCGTCCTGCTCGCCGGTGCGGATGCGGATCACGCGCTCGATCTCGGTGACGAAGATCTTGCCGTCGCCGATCTTGCCGGTGTGGGCGGCCTTGACGATGGCGTCCAGCACGGTATCGAGCTGGTTCTCGGCCACCACCACTTCGATCTTGATCTTGGGCAGGAAGTCGACCACGTACTCGGCGCCGCGGTACAGCTCGGTATGCCCTTTCTGGCGGCCAAATCCCTTTACTTCGGTCACCGTCAGCCCGGTCACGCCGACGTCAGCCAGGGCTTCACGCACCTCGTCGAGCTTGAACGGTTTGATGATGGCGGTAATCTGCTTCATGACTGGCCCCTGTTTATCGTTTGTTCACGCGCCTGGCGGCGCATCGCCGCGGACGCGGCGATCTCCGGAGGGCATTTTAACAGCCCTTGCGCGCTTGCATTTCCGCCAGCGCCACAGCCGGCGCGGCGGTTGCGTGGGCTGGCGCGCATCCGGGGGCCGTCTGCGCCTGTGGATAAACCTGTGGAAAGCCACTGGAGAACCTGTGCATAGACCGGCACTCCAGCGCTACGGCAACCGGGCCCCGCGCTTAGTCCGGCACTTTCTCCAGATCGGCCAGCCACACCACCGACTCCGAGTCGCTGGGCGCGCGCCAGTCGCCGCGCGGCGACAGCGAGCCACCCGAGCCGACCTTGGGCGCATTCGGCACGCACGAGCGCTTGAACTGGCTGGTGCGGAAGAAGCGGTCCAGGAAGATCGCCAGGTTGCGCTTGATGTCGGGCAGGCCGTACTGGTTGCGCACCACGTGCGGGCCGTTGGGCCAGATGCCGCGCTCGCGGTCGCCCCAGGCATGCTGCGCCAGGAAGGCGATCTTGGACGGGGCAAAGCCAAAGCGCAGCGTGTAGTAGAGATTGAAGTCCTGCAGTTCGTACGGGCCGATGGTGCTCTCGGTCTTCTGCTCGGGGCCGTGGTTGCTGTCGCCGGGAATCAGCTCGGGGCTGATGTCGGTGTCGAGCACGGCCAGCAGCACGTCGGTGCCGCCCTCGCCCACCTGCCCGGTCTCGGCGACCCAGCGCACCAGGTGCGAGATCAGCGTCTTGGGCACGCTGGCATTGACGTTGTAGTGCGACATGTGATCGCCCACGCCATAGGTGCACCAGCCAAGCGCCAGCTCGCTCAGGTCGCCGGTGCCGATCACGATGGCATGGTTGTAGTTGGCCAGCCGGAACAGGTGGTTGGTGCGCTCGCCCGCCTGCACGTTCTCGAAGGTCACGTCGTAGACCTTCTCGCCGGCGGCATAGGGGTGGCCCAGGTCCTTCAGCATTGCCAGGCACGACGGCCGGATATCGATCTCGGTCGCGCTGCAGCCCACCACCTGCATCAGCTGGCGCGCCTGCTGCAGCGTGCGGCCGCTGGTGGCAAAGCCGGGCATGGTGTACGCGAGGATATTGGCGCGCGGCAGGCCCAGCCGGTCCATTGCCTTCGCACAGACCAGCAGCGCATGGGTGGAATCGAGTCCGCCCGAGACGCCGATCACCACCTTGCTGATCTTGCTCGCCGACAGCCGCTGCACCAGCGCCTGCACCTGGATGTTGTAGACCTCCATGCAGCGTTCGTCGCGCTGGCGCGGATCGGCCGGCACGTACGGGAAGCGCGCCACGTTGCGCTCCAGCGGCAGCGACTTTTCCAGCGTCAGGTCGAGCGGGAAGCGGACCACGCGGAACCGGTCCACCTCGGCCTTGTGCCGCCGCACCGAGTGGCCGAAGGTGACCTGGTGCATGCGCTCGCGCGACAGCCGCTCGACGTCGATATCGGCGAACAGCAGGTGCGAGGTATCGGCAAAGCGCTCGGACTCGGCCAGCAGCTCGCCGTTCTCGCAGATCAGCGCCTGGCCGTCCCAGGCCAGGTCGGTGGACGACTCGCCCTTGCCGGCCGAGGTGTACAGATACGCCGCCAGGCAGCGCGCCGACTGCTGCGACACCAGCTGGTGCCGGTAGCCCGACTTGCCCACCACGATATTCGATGCCGACAGGTTGACCAGCACCGTGGCCCCGGCCAGCGCCGCGAACGACGACGGCGGGATCGGCACCCACACGTCTTCGCAGATTTCGGCGTGGAAGCGGAAGTCGGGGATGTCCTCGATGTCGAACAGCAGGCCGGCGCCGAACGGCACCTGCTGGCCCAGCAGCTCGATCGAATCGACCGCGGCGTTGTCGGCGGCGCTGAACTGGCGCGCCTCGTAGAACTCCCAGTAGTTGGGCAGGTAGGTCTTGGGTACCACGCCCTGGATGCGTCCACGCGCCACCACCACGGCGCAGTTGAACAGCTGGTGCTCGACCCGCAACGGCATGCCCACCACCAGTGCCGCGGGCAGCTTGCGCGAGGCCTCGACGATGGTGGCCAGCGCCGCCTGGCAGGCATCCAGCAGCGCGCGCTGGTGGAACAGGTCGTCGCAGGTGTAGGCGGACAGCCCCAGCTCCGGGAACGCGACCAGCACGGCACCGCGCTGCGCCGCCTGCGTCGCCAGGGCAATGGTCTCGTTGGCGTTGAAGGCAGGGTCGGCCACGCGGCAGACCGGCACGCCCACCGCGACGCGCGCAAAGCCGTGCGAATACAGGTTGAAAAACAGGTTTTTCATATCGGGCCTTGGTGATGGGAGTCGTGCGGCGGCCCGTTGGACCAGCCGCAAGCGTGCGGGTCGCCCGCAGCATCCGTGGATGCCGGGGAAAGCACTATTGACCAGGATGCTCCATTTTACGACGCCGACCCCGGCGCGGGGTTTCCGGTAGACTCGACCGGTCCACAGAGGGAACTGGTGCAATGCAGTCTGAACCATGCGTGCCCGGCCAGGGCGAGCCGGCACGGGAATCGCTCGACCGAGCCGGCGCTGCCGCCGCGCAATACCGTACCGAGATCGTCTCCGACCTGGGCCAGGTCGATGCCGCCGCCTGGGACGCCCTGGTGGCCCGCCACGCCGACGCCACGCCCTTCCTCAAGCACGCCTTCCTGCATGCACTGCACGCCAGCGGCAGCGCCTGCCCGGACACCGGATGGCATCCGCGCTTCCTGACCCTATGGGCGCCGCCCTCGGCCGGCCGCCCCCAACGGCTGGCCGCCGCCATGCCGCTGTACGCCAAGGCGCATTCCTATGGCGAGTATGTGTTCGACTGGGCCTGGGCCGACGCCTACGCGCGCAACGGCATCGAGTACTACCCCAAGTGGCTGGCGGCGATCCCGTTCACGCCGGTACGCGGCGCGCGGCTGCTGGCCGAAGACGCCGAGGCGCGCCGGCTGCTGCTGCAGGTGGCGCTGGCGCTGGCCGCCGACAGCCAGATGTCGTCGCTGCACATCCTGTTCCCGGACGAGGCCGAGGCCGCGCTGATGGCGCAGGCCGGCATGCTGATGCGGCACGGCGTGCAATTCCATTGGACCAATGACGGCTACGGCAGCTTCGACGACTTCCTCGCCACGCTGTCGCAGAAGAAGCGCAAGAACATCCGCGCCGAGCGCCGCCAGGTGGCGCAGGCCGGCATCACCTTCCGCCGCCTGCGCGGCGCCGAGATCGACGACGAGGCGTGGAAGTTCTTCAACCGCTGCTATCGCCAGACCTACCGCGAGCACCATTCCACGCCCTACCTGAACCTGGACTTCTTCCGCCGCATCGGCGCCGCCATGCCGCAGCACCTGCTGCTGGTGATTGCCGAGCGCGCGGGCCGGCCCATCGCCAGCTCGCTGCTGGTCTATGACGCGGCGCCGGAAGTCAGCACGCTCTACGGGCGCTACTGGGGCGCGCTGGAATACCACCCCTGCCTGCATTTCGAGACCGCGTACTACCAGCCGCTCGAGTTCTGCATCGAGCATGGCATCGGCACCTTCGAGGGCGGCGCGCAGGGCGAGCACAAGATGGCGCGCGGCTTCCTGCCGGTGGCCACGCGTTCGGCCCACTGGCTGGCGCACCCGGCCTTCGCCGATGCCGTCGAGCGCTTCCTCGCACGCGAGCGCCAGGGCATCGACGCCTACCTGGACGAGCTGGGCGAGCGCAATCCGTTCGCGCGTGCCTGACGCCTGCGCAGCTCAGCGCCACATGCGCCGCAGCGTGTTGTCGCCCAGCATGTAGTGATGGAACAGCGATGCCATCGCATGCAGGCCGATGACCAGGTAGAACGCTGTGCCCAGGGTTTCGTGGAAGTCCTTGACGGTGTCCTTCAGCGCCGGATCGGGCGCGACCAGTGCCGGCACCTCGATGCCCAGCGCAGGGAGCGCCAGCAGATGGCCGCCGGCATTCATCGCCAGCAGCCCCAGCAGCGGCTGGGCCAGGATGAACAGGTACAGCACCCAGTGCATGGCCGCGCCGGCCAGCTGCATCCAGCGCGCGCCCGGCTCCGGCGCCGGGGCGCCGCGCACCAGCCGCCACAGCAGCCGCGGTACCGCCAGCACCAGCACCAGCGCGCCGGCCCATTCATGCACCGCCATGGCCAGCGCGCGCGGCGGCGTGCCCCTGGCGAAGCTGCCCTTCAGCTCGATCGCGGCATAGGCCAGTGCCACCAGCACGAACACCGTCCAATGGAAGCACACCGCCAGCCGGTCATAGCGGCGCGACGACGGCAGGGTCTGCGGCAAAGGCTGGATTTCGGAGATGGGATGCATGGGGACTCCTCTTGTCAGTACCCGCCTAGCGTAGCCCGGGCCACTTTGCCGGGTGCTAACGCGCATCAAGCGCCCGGCAATAAAAAACCCCGCCGGAGCGGGGTCGGTTCAGCGGGCGTTCAGCTTACTTCTTGTAGTTGGCCACGCCGTCGGTGATTTCCTTGTGGGCTTCCTCGATGCCGGCCCAGCCTTCGACCTTGACCCACTTGCCGGCTTCCAGTGCCTTGTAGTGCTCAAAGAAGTGCTTGATCTGGTCCAGCAGGTTTTGCGGCACGTCGGACAGGCCCTTCATGTAGGCGGTGGCCGGCGACAGCTTGTCGACCGGCACGGCGACCAGCTTGGCGTCGACGCCGGACTCGTCGGTCATCTTCAGCATGCCGAGTGCGCGGCAGCGCACCACGGCGCCGGCCAGGATCGGGAACGGCGACAGCACCAGCACGTCGACCGGGTCGCCATCGCCCGACAGCGTCTGCGGGATGTAGCCGTAGTTGGCCGGGTAACGCATGCCGGTGCCGATGAAGCGGTCGACGAACAGCAGGCCGGTTTCCTTGTCGGCCTCGTACTTCACCGGATCGCTCTGGGCCGAGATCTCGATGATGACGTTGAAATCGTTGGGGATGTCCTTGCCCGGGGATACGAGGTTGAAGCTCATGCGGTTCTCCAGATGCCTGCGCTGTGTTGTCGGATGGCGGGCATTATAGCGGCTCGCGCCTGACCGGTTGCTGACAAGCCGTCGCCCGTGCTGGCTTCGCCAGCCCGCTGCAACGCGTTGCAGCGACGCCGGCGTCGGCGATAATGGCGCATTCTTCAGCCGACACTGAATAGCCGCAGCCCTTATGCTGCCCCAACGCTGCCCTATGCTGCCCCGGAGCCACCCATGCACGCCCAGCACTTCGTCGCCAACCGCCTGATCGCGCCCGACAACGGCCTGCGCATCAAGGTCTTCGATCCCTCCAACGGCGAGCCCTTCGCCGAGATTGCGCGCGGCAACGCCACCGATATCAACGTCGCCGTCCATGCGGCGCGCCAGGCCGCCGACGGCGCCTGGGGCCAGATGGCCCCGGCCGAGCGGGTGCGCCTGCTCAACCGCGTCGCCGTGGCGCTGATCGCCCACGAGGAAGAACTGGCCGCGCTCGAGGCCCGCGACACCGGCAAGCCGCTGCGCCAGGCGCGCGCCGACGCCCGCGCGGTGGCGCGCTACTTCGAGTTCTACGCCGGCGCGGTCGACAAGCTGCACGGCCAGACCATTCCCTACAACCCCGGCTACACCGTGCTGACGGTGCGCGAGCCGCACGGCGTGACCGGCCACATCATCCCGTGGAACTACCCGCTGCAGATCTTCGGGCGCAGCGTCGGCGCCGCGCTGGCCGCCGGTAACGCCTGTGTGGTCAAGCCGGCCGAGGATGCCTGCCTGTCGCTGCTGCGCGTGGCCGAGATCGCCGCCGAGGCCGGCCTGCCCGAAGGCGCGCTCAACATCATCACAGGCTATGGCCACGAGGCCGGCGCCGCCTTGGCGCGCCATCCCGGCATCCAGCACATCTCCTTCACCGGCTCGCCGCAGACCGGCAAGCTGGTGTCGCAGCTGGCCGCCGAGAACCACGTGCCGGTGACGCTGGAACTGGGCGGCAAGTCGCCGCAGATCGTATTTGCCGATGCCGACCTCGACGCGCTGGTGCCGGTGGTGGTCAACGGCATCGTGCAGAACGCCGGCCAGACCTGCTCGGCCGGTAGCCGCCTGCTGGTGGAGCGCCCGGTCTACGACCTGCTGCTGGACCGGCTGGCATCGGTATTCGAATCGCTGCGCGTGGGCCCATCGGAACTCGACCTGGAATGCGGCCCGCTGATCAGCCGCAAGCAGCAGCAGCGCGTGTGGGACTTCGTCTCGGACGCGCAGCACGCCGGCGTGGCGGTGATGGCGCAGGGCCAGATCGTGGCCGAGGCGCCCGAGGCCGGCTACTACCAGGTGCCGATGCTGTTCCGCGACGTGCCGCCCGCGCACCGGCTGGCGCAGGAAGAAGTGTTCGGCCCGCTGCTGGCGGCGATGCCGTTCGACACCGAGGCCGAAGCCATCGCGCTGGCCAACGGCACGCCCTACGGGCTGGTCGCCGGGGTCTGGACCCGCGACGGCGGGCGCCAGCTGCGCCTGGCGCACAAGCTGCGCGCGGGCCAGGTCTTTATCAACAACTACGGCGCCGGCGGCGGCGTGGAGCTGCCCTTCGGCGGCAGCGGCCAGTCCGGCTACGGCCGCGAAAAGGGCTTCGAGGCCCTGTACGGATTCACCACCCTGAAAACCATCGCCATTCAACATGGGTAACATCAATTTCCTGTCGGTCGCCTTCGCCATCTTCTTTTTCTGGATGGCCTGGCATGTGCGGAACAAGCGCGCCACCAATCCTTCCGGCATGCCGCGGCTGCAGGTGTTCAAGCGCAAGTGGGGCGACGTGGTCGGCGACCGCGTGCACTGGTGCCTGTATGTGGCGCTGCCGTTCCTGCTGGCGCTGATGATGGTGGCGAATGCCCTGAGGGGGCGCGGGCCGTTTTCGCATTAACCCCGCCCTGAACCGAACATCACCAAAACACTGAGGAGACAAGCCATGAGACTGGCCAACAAGGTAGCGATCGTCACCGGCGGCGGTTCCGGCTTCGGTGAAGGCATTGCCCATACCTTCGCGCGCGAAGGCGCCAACGTGGTGGTGGCCGACCTGCGCGAGGATGCCGCCGAGCGTGTCGCCGCGGCGATCCGCGACGCCGGCGGGCGCGCCCGCGCGGTGCGCGCCGATGTCTCGCGCGAAGCCGACACCGAGGCCATGCGCGAAGCCGCCCTTGCCGTCTTCGGCGATGTGCATATCGTGGTCAACAACGCCGGCACCACCCATCGCAACAAGCCCATCCTGGAAGTCACCGAAGACGAGTTCGACCGCGTCTACGCCGTCAACGTCAAGAGCATCTACTGGTCGGCGCGCGCGTTCATCCCGCATTTCCGCCGGCGCGGCGGCGGCGTGTTCGTCAATATCGCCTCCACCGCCGGCATCCGGCCGCGGCCGGGGCTGGTCTGGTACAACGGCAGCAAGGGCGCGGTGATCACCGCCAGCAAGGCCATGGCCGCGGAGCTGGGCCCGGACAATATCCGCGTCAACTGCGTCAACCCGGTGATTGGCGCCACCGCGCTGCTCGAGGAATTCATGGGCATGCCCGACACGCCCGAGAACCGCGCCCGCTTCCTCGCCACCATCCCGATGGGCCGCATGTCGACGCCGCAGGACGTGGCCAACGCCTGCCTGTACCTGGCCTCGGACGAAGCCGCCTTCATCACCGGCACCTGCATCGAAGTGGACGGCGGCCGCTGCGTTTGAAGCTCCGCCGCTTTCGGCTTTCTGCTTGCTCAGTCGTACCGTAGCTGTAAGAACGCGTCACACAGAAACGCATTTCCTCAGGAGACAGCATGACAACGACCGCAGTAAACCCCGGCGTCAGCGACGCCGCCTTCGAAGACGCCACCTACCGCAAGGTCAGCTGGCGCCTGGTGCCCTTCCTGCTGCTGTGCTACGTGGTGGCCTACCTGGACCGCGTCAACGTGGGCTTCGCCAAGCTGCAGATGCTGAACGACCTGCAGTTCAGCGAGACCGTCTACGGCCTCGGCGCCGGCATCTTCTTCATCGGCTACTTCCTGTTCGAAGTGCCCAGCAACGTGATCCTGCACAAGGTGGGCGCGCGCATCTGGATCGCGCGCATCATGATCACCTGGGGCGCGATCTCGGCGGCGATGATGTTCGTCACCACGCCGACCATGTTCTACGTGCTGCGCTTCCTGCTGGGCATTGCCGAGGCCGGGTTCTTCCCCGGCATCATCCTGTACCTGACCTACTGGTACCCGGCCAACCGGCGCGGGCGCACCACCACCTTCTTCATGACCGCGATCGCGCTGTCGGGCGTGATCGGCGGGCCGCTGTCGGGCTGGATCATGCAGTCCTTCGACGGCCACAACGGCTGGGCCGGCTGGCAGTGGATGTTCCTGCTGGAAGGTATTCCGTCGATCCTGGTGGGGCTGTGGGTGCTGGCCTACCTGGATGACCGCATTGCCCACGCCAAATGGCTGTCGGCCGAGGAAAAGGCGCTGCTGGAGCGCAATATCGCCAGCGAGAACGCGCACAAGGAAGACCCGCCGATCCGCACCGTGTTTGCCAGCCCGCGCGTCTGGCTGATGAGCGCGATCTACTTCTGCTTCGTCATGGGCCTGTACGGCGTCAGCTTCTGGCTGCCGACCATCATCAAGCAGACCGGCGTCAAGGGCGCGCTCGATATCGGCCTGCTGACCGCCATTCCCTATGGCTGCGCGGTGGTCGGCATGGTGCTGGTGGCCTACAGCGCCGACCGCAGCGGCGAGCGCCGCTGGCATATCGCGGTGCCGGCGCTGGCCGGCGCTGTCGGGCTGCTGCTATCGGTGCAATGGCACGGCGACACCACGCTGGCGATGGTGGCGCTGACGCTGGCGACGATCGGCATCCTGACCACGCTGCCGCTGTTCTGGAGCCTGCCCACGGCGTTCCTGGCCGGCACCGGCGCGGCCGCGGGCATTGCGCTGATCAACTCGCTCGGCAACCTCGCCGGCTTTCTCAGCCCGTATGCGGTGGGCTGGCTCAAGGACCTGACCCATAGCACCGATTCCGGCATGTACCTGCTGGCCGCGTGCCTGGTGGTCGGCGCGGCGCTGACGCTGTCGGTACCGAAGCGGCTGGTGAGCCGGAAGTGAAGTCGCGCGCGCGCCGCTTGCCGGCGCGAATGCGCCGTCGGCTGACGCGGATGTAGGACCACGCCCGGCAGTGTCGCCTATTCCTGGGCCCTAGCATGGAAAAGAGACACCCGGAGTGATCCCGACGGGGTCCTCCGGGGCATCTGATTCCCAAGTTTGCCAAGGAGGCCACGATGCCGCAATTGCTCCCGTTTGCCCCTACCCGTTCGCTGAAAGTCATCGAAGCGCGCCTGGCGCGCCGCTCGCGCGTGAAGCGCCTGGTGCTCGCGCTCAGCGCCGGCGTGGTCGCGCTGCTGGCCCTGGTGCCCGCCGCCAGTCATGCGCAGGCACCCGTGGTCGATGCCAACCCCGCGCCGGTAACGCCGGCCGCGCCAGCGACTGCTGCACCGGCCCCCGCGCCAGGCACCATGGCACCGACGCCGGGCGTCGCCACGCCGCCCGCCACGACCGTGCCGCCCTCCACCACAGTGCCGCCAGCGGCCACCATGCCGCCTGCCACCCAGCCCGCGCCCGGCATAACGGCGCCAGCCACGGCGGCGCCGCCGCCAACCGCTTCACCGATGCCCGCGCCCACCGGCACGCCGCCCGCGGTGCCCGCGCCGCCGCCGGTGGCCGCCCCGTCGCAGCCCCGGCCGCCCCTGACCGCGCCGCCCCCGCCGCCCCCGCGTGACGCGATGGTGCAGCGCCAGGCCGGCCCGGTCGCCTATATCTGCGGCGGCGTGGCCGAGGACGAGCAGGTCGCGCTGCAATCGCAGGCGCGCAAGTACAACATGAGCCTGCTGTTCACACAGGGCACGCGCGGCGAGTACCTGTCGGATGTCGACGTCAAGCTGATGCGCGGCGGCAAGGAAGTGGCGAGCTTTGTCGCCGACGGGCCGCGCTGCCTGCTGAAGGCGCCGTCGGGCACGTACAACGTACGTGCGACCTATCAGGGCCGGACCAAGAACATGACGGTCAGCACCAACAGCAAGAATGCGCAGATGCGGTGGTAGTGGGGCAAGTACCGTTGCGCTTTGCATGACCTCTTGGGTACTCCCTCTCCCGCTTGCGGGAGAGGGTTGGGGAGAGGGCCGGTGCGTCGACGAAGTAAAGGGCGTCGGTATGCCAGGGCATGCCCTCTCCCCCGACCCCTCTCCCGCTTACGGGAGAGGGGAGCAAACAAGCGGCGGATGAAACTGCGAGAGGCCATAAAATCCGCCCTCACCCCCCCTGCCCATCCCCCAGCATCTGCGCCACCGACCCCGCCGTCCCCGCCGCGCGCTCACCCAGCAAGCGGTGCAGCGTCCCCAGCAGTTCATCCTCGTTATACGGCTTGCCCAGGTACACGTTGACGCCGATTTCCTCGGCGTAGCGGCGGTGCTTGTCGGCGGTGCGCGAGGTGATCATCACCAGCGGCAGGTGCGCGGTGCGCGCGTCGGAGCGCACGTTGCGGGTCAGGTCGAAGCCGTCCATGTGCGGCATCTCGATATCGACCAGCATCGCGTCCGGCATCACGTCTTGCAGCTGCTTGAGCGCGTCGACGCCGTCGCGCGCCAGCACCACGTGGTAGCCGGCGCGGCCCAGCAGGCGCTGGGTGGCCTTGCGCACGGTCAGTGAATCGTCGACCACCATCACGGTAGGCTGCGCCGCCAGGCCGGCCACTGGCTCGGCGGTGCCGTCGCGCGCCAGTTCCGCGACCGCGCCTGGTTGCGGCGCGACGGCCGGCTGTTGCGTCGATTGCGGCAGTGCCGGCGGATCGAGCGGCAGCGAGCGGCCGCGCTCGCGCACGAAACGCTGCGCCAGCACCACCGGGTTGTAGATCAGCACGATCTCGCCGTCGCCGAGCGTGGTCGCGCCGGCGATGCCCTCCAGTCGCGCCAGGTGCGGGCCGATGTGCTTGACCACCACTTCGCGGTTGCCGACCACGTCGTCGACATGCACGGCGACGCGCTCGGCGCCGCTACGCACCACCACCACCGGCGAGTACTTGCGCCCCGCGGGCGCGGCCTCGCCCTGTTCCAGCAGCGCGCCGAAGTAGAAGAACGGTACCTCGGCGCCGGCCACCGTCAGGCGGCCGTGGTTGTACGCATCCAGCAGCGCCGGCGCGCGCAGTTGCTGCACCTGGTCGATCATGCCGCTGGGCACCGCATAGCGGCGCGCGCCCAGTGCGATCACCAGCACCTGCGTGATGGCGGTGGTCAGCGGCAGGTGCACGGTGAAGGTGGTGCCCAGCCCCGGCTGCGACGCCAGCGTAATGCGACCGCCGAGCGCCACGGTTTCGGCGCGCACCACGTCCATGCCCACGCCGCGGCCGGCCAGTTCGGACACCGCTTCCGCGGTGGAAAAGCCGGGAGCGAAGATCATCTCGGTCAGGCGCGCCTCGCTGGCATCGTCGTCCGGCGCCAGCAGCCGGCGCTCGACCGCGCGGGCGCGGATGCGCGCCAGGTCCAGCCCGCCGCCGTCGTCGATGAAATGCAGCACCACCTCGTTGCCTTCCTGCTGCACTTCCAGCGTCAGCGCGCCGGTGGCGGGCTTGCCCGCGGCGCGGCGCTGCGCGGCGGGCTCGATGCCGTGCGCCACCGCGTTGCGGATCAGGTGCTCGATCGGGCCGGCCATGCGGTCCAGCACCGAGCGGTCGATCTCCACCGTGCCGCCCTTGATCAGCAGCCGCACTTCCTTGCCGGTCTCGGCCGCGGCCTGCCGCGCCACGCGGTAAAGCCGCTCGGCCAGCGCGTCGAACTGCACCATGCGTGCCTGCATCAGGCCGCGCTGCAGCCCGCGCGTCAGCCGCGCCTGCGCGGCCAGGTCGCCGGCGGCGCGGTCGAAGCCGCGCTGCAGGTTCTGCTCGACGGTGGCGACGTCGTTGACCGACTCGGCCATCATCCGCGTCAGTTCCTGGAAGCGCGTAAAGCGGTCGAACTCGAGCGGATCGAATTCCTGCTTGTGCTGCGCATCGGCAATGCGCGACGCCATCTGCGATTCGGCCTGGATCTCGATCTCGCGCAGCTGCCCGCGCAAGCGCGCGACGTTGTCGTTCAGTTCGCCCAGGTAGGCGCGCATCGACTCCAGCTCGCTGTCCAGGCGCGCACGCGTGGCACCGACCTCGCCGGCCTCGTTGATCAGCGTGTCGAGCGCGCGCGCCTGCACGCGCACCAGCGCGCGCTGCGGCTCGGCCGATGCCAGCGGTGCGAGCGGTGCCAGCGGAGCGGCCGGCGGCATCGGCACCATCACGTCGGACGGCCCCGGCACCGCGGGCAGTTCGGGCACAGACGCCGCTGCGGTGGATGCGCCGGCAGGTTCGGGGTCTTCAGGCTGAGCCACGGCGGCGTCTGCCACCTGCTGTGGATCGGCCAGCCCGTTGACCACATCGGCATCGTCGGCCGGCAGCAGGCGGCCGGCCTGCAAGGCCTCGGCATGCGCCAGGATGCGGTCGTACCAGGCGTAGAGCCGCGCGAACACCTTCGGCGCAACCGGCTGCTGCCCCTGCGCGCGCAGCGTGCCGTCGAGCAGCGTCTCCATTTCGTGCGCGGCCTGCCCCAGCGCCATCGCGCCGGCCATGCGCGCGCTGCCCTTGAGCGTATGCAGTGCGCGCAGCACCAGCCCGCCATGGCGCGCGTCGTCGGGCGCGGCCTCCCAGCCGCGCAACAGCTTGCCCAGCTCGGGCAGCGAGCCCTGCGCCTCTTCCAGGAAGATCTGCACCAGCGCTGGATCCGGTGCGATGCCAGCGTCGGCGGCCGGCGCCTCGGGCGCGCGCGGCGCCGTCGGCAGCGCGATCACCACCGCATCCTGCGCGGGGACAGTCTGCGCCGCAGGCGCTGCCACGGCTTGGTCTGCCGGCGTCACGTCGGGTGCGGACTGTGCCGCGGGCGGCAGCCGGCCGAATACCTGCGCCATCGACTGCGCCATCGCATCATCGGTCTCCGCCGGCGGCGGCGCGGGCAGCGCCACGCGCGGGCGCAGCAGGGCGCGCTCGCCGAACTCGACCAGGCTGCGGCGCAACGCGGCATCGGCCTGCGGCCAGATGCCGGCGGCAAACTGGTGCAGCATGCCGCGCATGCGCTCGGCGGCCTGCTCCAGCAGGCGGAAATCACCGGCATGCATCGCCACCGGATGCGCGCCCAGCTGCAGCAGCAATGCCTCCAGCGCCTCGGCGATCTCGCGCACCGGCTCCAGGCCCACGGTCGACGCGCTGCCCTGCAGCGTGTGGGCGACGCGCAGCGCCAGCTCGCTCGGGCACGGATGGGCTTCGTGCCGCCATTCGGAGATATCGGTGGCGAACTGGCGCAGCAGGCCGTCGGCCTCCTGCAAATAGACGTTGTACAGCGCCAGGCCGATGCGCACCGGGCCGATGACCTTGTAGTGGTCGTCCTCGTCCGACAGGCCGCCGGCCAGGCGGAACGGGATTACGTTGTCGTCGGGCGTACCAGTGTCGGCTGGCGCATCAGTATCGACGTCCGTTGCGGCTGCGTCCGGATGCTCGTTCGGCGCATCCTCTGCAACCACGTCGGGCGCGGCCTGCGCCGTGTCAGCGGCGGTGCCGGCATCGCGCACCGCCTCGGCGGCTGCCACCAGCGGCGCGATGTCGTGCCACGCCGCGGCGTCGCCGTGCAGCCGCGCCACCCATGCCGACAGCTCGGCATGCGCGCGGCGCAGCAGCGCCAGCAGCGCCGGCGCGGGCTCGCGCGCCTCGGCCAGCCACAGGTTCATCACCTGCTCCACTGCCCATGCCGCCTCGCCGTAGCGATGCAGGCCGACCATGCGGCTGGAGCCCTTGAGCGTGTGGAACGCGCGCCGCACCCGGCTGAGCATGTCGGCATCGCGCAGCGCCTCGACGCCGGCGCCAAGGTCGCCGGCGATGCCGCCCAGCACCTCGTCGGCCTCGTTGAGGAAGATGTCGAGCAGCTCGGCATCGATGGCGGCGTGGTCGCCGGCGGCGGGCATGGACGGCGTGGGCGGCGCGTACGGCATGGTCGCGCCGGCCGGCACCGGCGCGGGCTCCGCGGGAATCGCGGCGAGTGCCATCACCATGCGCGCGCCGGCGTCGTCGCTGCCGGCAAGCCAGGCGTTGCACTGCGTGACGGCATCGGCGGCCTGGCGGCGCAGCGCGGCATCGTCGTCGATCGCGGCCTGGTCGGCCAGCGCCTGCAGCGCGGCCCGCAGCCGCTGCACCGCCGGCGCGTCGGCAACGGCGCCGCCACGCAGCGCTTCGTCGGCGGCGGCGCGCGCCGCGTCGAGCGGATCCTGCGGCGCGTGCGCATCATCCTCGGCAGCAACCTCCGGCAATGCCTCGGCGTGGCGGGCACGGCCGAATTCGAGCGCATCGGCGAACGCATGGACCACACCCAGTTCCGCCGCCACCGTGCGCAGCAGCGCCGCGCGCGCGCCGGCGTCGGCAAGCTCGCCCTCATCGGCAAGGCGGGTCCTGACGGCCTCCACGGCCGCCCCGGCCTGCGCGGCCTCGCCGGCGAGCGCACCTGGCAGCGCCGACGAAGCCCGCAGCTGCGCCAGTGTTACCGCCAGCGCGGCAAAGGCCTGGCGCGCGTCGCGCAGGTGCGCGGCACCATCGGCGCGCGCCGCATTGCGGTCATAGCTGTCGAGCCACGATTCGCCGCTGTCGAGTTGCGCGCGCAGTTGCGCCACGGCTTCGCTGCGCTGCGCCTGGGCGCGCGCCTCGTCGACCATGCGCGCCAGCCAGGCCGGCGCAGCAGCGGCAGGGTCCGCCAGGCAGGCGGCGAGCGCGTCGCACTGCGCGGCGAAGAATGCCGCGGCCGGATGGGCGGATTGTCCGTGCACGCGCCACGGCAGCGCCAGCGCACGCGACAGGAACAGCGCGATGCCGGCGGCGCCGAGCGCATCGCCAGCGCCGCGTTCGGGCCCCGGCATCGCGGCCTGCGCCAGGCAGCGCTGCAGCGCAGGCTGCGCCAGCGGCTGCGCTGCCTCGGCCAGTGCGGCCAGCGCGATCTCCCACGCGGCCTGGTCCGCGGCGGCAGCGCGTTCCAGCCCGGCCGCGGCTTGCTGCAGGTTGCGCGTGTCGATCGGGTCGAGCCAGCCGTAGTAGCGCAGCCGGAAATCGGCATGGGCCTGCGCATGGGCGGCATCGAGGCGGAACGCCGCCAGCGTGCGCGCGATGTCGGCGCGCAGCGCCGCCGCGTCGGCATCGTTGCCCTCGCCGCCCCCGGCCAGCCCGGTGCAGACCAGCAGGAACACCGCGTCGTTCAGCAGCGCCTGCGGCACGCGCACATGGCCCTGCTGGTACTGGCGCAGCAGCAGGTTGGCGCGGCCGGCAAAGCGCTTGGCCAGCAGGTCCGACGGCAGCAGGCCCAGCGCCAGCGCGCGGCACACCAGCCCGAGCACGTGCCAGACGCCGCGGTCGGGATGGTCGGCGGCGCGGCGCGCTTCCTGCTCGTTGGCGCGCAGTTCTTCCAGCGCCGTGTGCAGCGGCAGCCAGGCTTCGCGCAGCAGCGCCGCGTCGGTGCATGGCGTCGGCAGGCGCAGCGCCTTGAGCAGCGCCGATTCGAACTGCTGGCGCGCGCGCGTGACCGCGGCCGGCCCCTTCGGCGGCAGCAGCATGCCGGGCAGCATCTGCAGCTCGTCGAGCCACAGGTCGGCGGGATGCACGCGTTCCTCGCCCAGCCGGGCAAGCACGGCGGCATAGGGCTGGAACAGGCGCAGCGGGGCCTCGTCGTCGCCCGCCATCAGGTCGTCGACATATTCGGCCAGCGCCTGCACGCCGGCACGGAATACCGCCAGCGCCTCGGGGCCGGCGGCAACGGTGCCGGCGTCGATGGCATCGAGCAGCCGGCGCAGCGCCTGGCAATACGGATCGGTCCCGCGCAGCCCGACGATATGCACCGCGCCGGCAGCCTGGTGCAGATGCTGGCCGGCCAGCCGCAGCGAGGTGGTATCGCGCGCGCCCAGCGCCTCGGGCGCCTGGCGTACTTCATCGACATAGTGGCCAAGCTCCGCGGCGGCGTCTTCGAGCGCGCTGCGCAGGCTGGGCGCCAGCCACGCCAGGCCGGACAGGTCACGCGCGCCGCCGCTGTCGGGCGACGGCTGCGCGCTGGCCGGCAATGGTGCGGGTTCGGGTTCAGGCAGGGCGTCGGGGCCGGCCGGCGTGCCGGATGCGGCTGCGTCGCGCGGGATCGGGAAATTCAGGGACATGACGGCTTCCAGTGCGGCGCCGGCACGGCAGCCGCAGTCCGCCCGCCGCGACGGGCGGCGGGCGCGGAGTTGGCATAAGGCGCGGGGCCGCGGTGCGCGGAAGCGGTCGCAGGCGTCATCCGGCCACTCAGGCGATCTTGAAGCGCGACACCGAGTTGCGCAGCTCCTCGCTCAGCAGCGTCAGCTGGCGCACCGACTGCGCGGTCTGGCGCGTGCCGGTAGTGGTCTGCTCGGTGACCTGCAGGATGCGTTCGATATGGCGCGCCACGGTGGTGGCCAGGTCGGCCTCGTGCGAGGTGGACTGCGAGATCTGCTCGATCAGCTCGGCCAGCTGGCGCGACACGCGCCCGATCTCGACCAGCGCGGCACCGGCGTGGTCCGACAGGCGCGCGCCTTCGACCACGCCCTGGGTGCTGCGCTCCATCGCGTGCACCGCATCCTGGGTATCGGTCTGGATGGTGCGGATCAGCGCGCCGATCTGCTTGGTGGCCTCGCCGGAGCGTTCGGCCAGCCGCTGCACTTCTTCGGCCACCACCGAGAAGCCGCGTCCGGCCTCGCCCGCCGACGCCGCCTGGATGGCGGCGTTCAGCGCCAGCACGTTGGTCTGCTCGGTAATGTCCGAGATCAGCTCGACGATTTCACCGATCTCCTGCGACGACTCGCCCAGCCGCTTGATGCGCTTGGAAGTTTCCTGGATCTGCTCGCGGATGTCGTTCATGCCGGCAATCGCGTTCTGCACTGCCTGCTGGCCCTGTTCCGCGGCGGACAGCGAGGCGCGCGCCACGTTGGCGGATTCGGCCGCGCCGCGCGATACCTGCGTGATGCGGTCGGCCATCTCCACTACCGACTCGCCGGTCTGGCGGATCTGGCGCGACTGCTCTTCGGTGGTCGACACCAGTTCGGTCGAGGTGGCCTGCACCTGCCCCGACGCGTGCGTCACCTCGCCCGCGGTCTGCTGCACCCGGCCGACCAGCTCGCGCAGTTCTTCCACGGTGTAGTTGACCGAGTCGGCGATCGCGCCGGTGATGTCTTCGGTCACGGTGGCCTGGCGCGTCAGGTCGCCGTCGGCGATGTCCTGCAGCTCGTTCATCAGCTGCAGAATCGCCTTCTGGGTGTTGTCGTTGTTGCGCTTTTCGTCGAGCCGGCGGGCCTCGGCCTCGCGCTCGCGCGCCTCGGCTTCGAGCGCGCGCATGCGCGAATCGCGCAGGTACAGCGCGGCCAGGCCGACCAGGCACAGCAGCGTCAGCGCCGCCGACACCACGGTCGCGCCCAGCGTCAACGGGCGGCTCCGCGCCGACTCCGCATACGCGCGCTGAAGCGCCGACAGTTCGGCGCGCAGCGCCTCGTTGTCGTTGAAGATCTGCTGCTGCGCGCGCTTGGCGGCGATCAGGCCGGGCAGGTTCTGCAGGATGGTCTGGGTGGTCTTCTGCACCGCCTCGAAGCGCTGCGACAGCTGCTGCAGGTAGCCGCGCGTCTCCTCGTCGGTGGCGGCGGACAGCCGCAGCGCCTCGCTGCCGTTGAGCAGGCCGTCCAGGGTCTCGCGGAAGGTGTTGGTGTCCTTGCCCAGCAGGAACGCGGTCTCGGGGTTGACGCCTTCGCCGGCCAGGAACTCGTTCAGGTTCTTGCCCAGGCGCTGGGTCAGCATCACCAGCTGCGCCGAGGCCGCCACCTCGCGCGCATTGGCGCCGGACTGCAGCTTGATCGCCGCCACCTGTTCGGCCGCTTCGAGCAGTTCGGGGTTGGAGGCGTTGAAGATCTGCAGGGTCTGGCCGATGGTGGTCAGCACCGGCTGCTGCGCCAGCACGTCGGCGGCGCTTTTCTCGGAACGCAGCCAGGACTGCATGGCGGCCTGCAGCAGCGGCTCGGCCGCGCCGGTGGTGGCGCGCACGCGCTTTTCGTCGCTGCCCTGCTGCAGCGCCTTCAGGTCGCCCGAGAGCGCGTCGCGGGACTGGCGCAGCTGGGTAAAGGCCTGCCCATTGCCCAGCAGCGCGACCGGCACCGCCTTGCCCAGGCGCTGCGAGTGCATCAGCATGTCGCCGGCCACCTCGATCTGCGCGGCGGCATTGTTGGCGATGCGGTTATCCAGGTACACCGAGCCCAGCAGCGCCACCAGCGACACCACCACGCCCACGGTCAGCAGCCGCTGCTGCGAGGCGAACGGCATGCGGCCCAGCCAGCGGCCGAGGTGCTCCAGCGGGGTCGCGCCCAGCCCCGCGGCGGCGGGCGGCACGGGCGCGGGTTCGGGGCCTCCGGCATAGGCTACGTCAGGCCCGTCCGGAGCACCGGCGAGGCTGGTGGCAGCGTCGGCTGCCGGCGTGCGCCGGCCCAGGCTGAAATTCTTGAAACCCATGGCACCCTCTTCCGTTTTATCGTTGTCATCCCCGGCGGCTCGTGCCGGGTGCGGCAGGCGGTAGCCTGCGCGCCGTCATTGTCTGGGCCTGGCGTGACCTGCCCGCGCGCGTCAGGCGGCGACCTTGCCCGCCTGCAGGAAGGCGGGCGCGTCCAGCAGCGCGCGTACGTCCAGCACCTGCCAGTCGCGCCCCTCGCGGTCGGCATAGCGCTGTCCCTCCCACGCCGGCGCCGGATCGGGGCGAGCGGCAGCGGCGTCGCCGTGCGGCAAACCCAGGTCGGCGGCATGGCGCAGGCCGGCCACGCGCGTGGCCAGGATCGCGCAGGCGCGTTCCGCGTCGCGCGACAGCACCACGATCTTGCTGCCCGGCTGCAGCGGCGTCGGCGCGCCGCCGCAGAACAGGCTGAAGTCGATCACCCCCAGCAAGCTGCCGCGCGCGTTGACCAGGCCGCTGTACCACGGCTGCGTCAGCGGCACCGGGCTGGGCTGCCGCATATCCAGCACCTCGCCGGCATCGGCCAGCGGCAGCAGCCAGTGGCGCGTGCCCACCTGCAGTGCCAGGTAGCTGTCGGCGGCCGGCAGGCTGCGCGCCTCGCGCAGGCGCCGGGCCAGCATCGCCTGGTAGTCCTGCAGGCGGGTGTGGCGGGCGCGGAGGTCTTGGCGTGGCGCGTTCATGGCGGTCCCCGGAACAGGTGGCAGTGGCTTGCCGTGCGGGCGGCGCGGGCGGCGCGTGTGGGCTCAGTGCGCCAGCGCGGCGATCTTGCCCAGCAACTCTTCGCCGTCGACCGGCTTGACGATGTAGTCCGACGCGCCCTGGCGCATGCCCCAGATGCGGTCGGTATCCAGGCCCTTGCTGGTGCACATGATCACGGGGATGTCCTTGAAGCGGTCGTCGCGCTTGATCGCGCGGGTGGCCTGGTAGCCGTTCTGGCCGGGCATCACCACGTCCATCAGGATCAGGT
This sequence comes from Cupriavidus phytorum, assembly GCF_003254285.1. Classification (NCBI taxonomy): domain Bacteria; kingdom Pseudomonadati; phylum Pseudomonadota; class Betaproteobacteria; order Burkholderiales; family Burkholderiaceae; genus Cupriavidus; species Cupriavidus phytorum. The sequence continues at coordinate 425,971 of NZ_QKZN01000003.1, read as the reverse complement.
CGAAGGCTTCGGCCTGCAGGCGGGCGAAGGCCTGCTCGCTGTTGCTGGCGACCGCGACCTTGAAGCCGCGCTTGCCGAGCAGGTCGGACATGAACAGCGCTTCGGTCGGGGAGTCGTCGACGATCAGGATCTTGTGAATGGCGGTCATGAGGTTTTCCTTCGATTCGTATGCGGCCTGCCTGCCGTTCAGGCGGGCAACGCCTCGCCCGCGGGCTGGCATGGCAGGCAGGCCTGCACGGCCCGCAGCAGCGCATCGCGGGTAAATGGCTTGGCCAGGTGGTCATGCGCGCCGACCAGGCGGCCGCGCGAGCGGTCGAACACGCCGTCGCGCGAGGACAGCATGATCACGGGGATGGCGTGGAAACGCGGACTCTTCTTGATCAGCGAACAGGTCTGGTAACCGTCCAGCCGGGGCATCAGGATGTCGCAGAAGACCAGGTCGGGGTGCAGCTCGCCCACCTTGGCGAGCGCCTCGAAGCCGTCCTCGGCCAGCATCACCTGGTACCCGGCCTGCGCCAGGAAGATTTCCGCGGTACGGCGGATGGTGCTGGAATCGTCGATCACCAGCACCTTGCGGCGCGGCGGTGGAACGATTCCGGGCCTGAGGTCCTGCCTGATGTCCGGCGCGGTACCCGGAACAGCAACGCCAGGCGCCACACCGTGGGCGCCGGCGGTATTGACCCGCTGGTTTTCTTCTAAATGAGCGACCCGCATGTTGTTCCCGCGACCAGCGGCTCCTGGCGGAGCGCCGGCAAGCACCAGAGAACACCCGTGCGGAGCAGCGCGACCCATGCGCGCCCCGACGGACCCCCGAAATTCTTTTTATTTCCCTTCCAAGGCCGGGCTGAGCCCGGCAGTGGCGATGCGTGATCCCCGCATCTGCCCGCCGTCCTCCCCGCCGCGGGCGGAGGGACAGCCAGTCATTTTTGCAACAGAGTGTGACAAGACGCCGGGGGGCCGTCAATCCGGAGCGGCCAGCCCCGCGCGGCGTTCTGTCGCATCGGCGCGACGGGCACGCCGGCCGTGTCGTTGTTCTTCTGAATAGTGGCCGCTCAGATCGCGACCATCTCGAAATCTTCTTTGCGCGCGCCGCATTCCGGGCAGGTCCAGTTGATCGGCACGTCTTCCCAGCGGGTGCCGGGGGCGATGCCGTCTTCCGGCGCGCCTGCGGCTTCGTCGTAGATCCAGCCGCAGATCAGGCACATCCAAGTCTTGTATTCCATAACAGGCTCTGGCCACTCTCCATTAAAATCCAGCGCAGATGGTACCGAAACCGTGCCGCCGGCGCCAGCCGCGCGAGGGCCGGAATCGGGCCAGTTCCGCCGTGTTCGCACCCGTTAGCGCCTTGTTAGCGCACGATTGGCGGGCAATTGCAGCGAACTTCCGCTGTTTTTGCCGCATGTCAACGCCCACGCCCCAAGGCCCGCCGAGCACGATCCCTGCAGCCCTGTCCTCACCTCAACGCCATGTCCCGTAATCAGCAGCTTTTCGACCGCGCCCAGCAGACCATTCCCGGCGGCGTCAATTCGCCCGTGCGCGCCTTCCGTTCGGTAGGCGGCACGCCGCGCTTCATCACGCGCGCCGAGGGCCCGTATATGTGGGACGCGGACGGCCAGCGCTATATCGACTACATCGGCTCGTGGGGCCCGATGATCGTCGGCCATGCCCATCCGGAGGTGGTGCGCGCGGTCCAGGAAACCGCCGCGCACAGCTTCTCGTTCGGCGCCCCGACCGAGGCCGAGATCACCATGGCCGAGGAAATCTGCAAGCTGGTGCCGTCGATCGAGCAGGTGCGCCTGGTCTCGTCCGGCACCGAAGCCACCATGAGCGCGCTGCGCCTGGCGCGCGGCTTCACCGGCCGCGACCTGATCATCAAGTTCGAAGGCTGCTATCACGGCCACGCCGACAGTCTGCTGGTCAAGGCCGGCTCCGGCCTGCTGACCTTTGCCGACACCACCCGCAACGCGCCGTCGTCGGCCGGCGTGCCGGCCGACGTGACGCGCCACACCATGGTGCTGGAGTACAACAACGTCGAGCAGCTGGAACAGGCCTTCGCCAAGCATGCCGGTGAGATCGCCGCGGTCATCGTCGAGCCGGTGGCCGGCAACATGAACCTGGTGCGCGCCAGCGCTGCCTTCCTGCAGGCCATGCGCGAGCTGTGCAGCCGCGATGGCGCGGTGCTGATCTTCGACGAAGTCATGACCGGCTTCCGCGTGGCGCTGGGCGGCGCGCAGGCGCACTACGGCATCCGCCCCGACATGACCTGCCTGGGCAAGGTCATCGGCGGTGGCATGCCGGCGGCGGCCTTCGGCGGACGGCGCGACATCATGGCCAGCCTGGCGCCGCTGGGCGGCGTGTACCAGGCCGGCACGCTGTCGGGCAACCCCCTGGCGGTGGCGGCAGGCCTGACCACGCTCAGGCTGATCCAGGCGCCCGGCTTCTATGACCGCCTGGCCGCGCAGACGCGCAAGCTGGCCGATGGCCTGGCAGAAGCCGCCCGGGCCGCGGGCGTGCCGTTCGCCGCGGATGCGGTCGGCGGCATGTTCGGCCTCTATTTCCGCGACGGCGTGCCCGGCAGCTTCGCTGAAGTCACGCAGAGCGACACCGCGCGCTTCAACCGCTTCTTCCATGCCATGCTGGACCACGGCGTCTATCTCGCGCCGTCGGCGTTCGAAGCCGGCTTTGTCTCCGCGCAGCACGACGACGCCATCCTGGACGCCACCTTCGAGGCCGCGCGCAAGGCCTTCGCGGCTGCCTGAGCTCACACGTGTCGACCGGCGCCAGGTGGCGCCGGCGGCCCACGCGTGACGACAAGGGCGGTGCGCTACACTTGGAGTTCGTCCAATCGCCGGAGCCTCCGATGCGCGCATCCTCGTCCCCTTCGCTGTCCACCCGCTCGCCGCTGTCCGTGTTGCGCTGGCTGGTGCTGGCGGTCATGGCCAGCCTGCTGTCGGCCTGCGGCTACAACGACTTCCAGGCCAAGGACGAGGCGGTCAAGGCGGCCTGGGGCGAAGTCATCAACCAGTACCAGCGCCGCGCCGACCTGATCCCCAACCTGGTCAATACCGTCAAGGGCTACGCCTCGCACGAGCGCGAAACGCTGGAAGCCGTGACCAAGGCGCGCGCCGCCGCCACCAGCATCCAGGTCTCGCCTGAAACCCTGAACGACCCCGAAGCCTTCAAGCGCTTCCAGCAGGCGCAGGGCGAACTGTCCGGCGCGCTGTCGCGCCTGCTGGCGGTGTCCGAAAACTACCCGCAGCTCAAGGCCGATGCCTCGTTCCGCGACCTGCAATCGCAGCTCGAGGGCACCGAGAACCGCATCACCGTGGCACGCCAGCGCTATATCGCCGCCGTGCAGCAGTACAACGTGCTGGCGCGCAGCTTCCCGACCAACCTGACGGCGATGATCTTCAAGTACCCGGTCAAGCCTTCGTTCACCGTGGAAAACGAGAAGGCCATCTCGACGCCGCCCGCGGTCAAGTTCTGACGGGATGGCAGCGATGCGCCACCCAAGGCGATGCTTGGCCGGGCACGGCTGGCTGGCCGCCGCCCTGCTGTGGCTGGCGGCCCTGCTGGTCGGCCCGGCGCTGGCGGCCGACGGCTTTGTCGCGGTGCCGCCGCTGACCCAGCGCGTCACCGACCTGACCGGCACGCTGACGCCGCAGCAGCGCGGCGCGCTGGAAAACGTGCTGGCCGAATACGAGCAGCAGCGCGGCAGCCAGATCTTCGTGCTGATGGTGCCCACCACCGATCCGGAGCCGATCGACGCCTACAGCATCCGCGTGGCCGACGCCTGGCGCGCCGGGCGCCAGGGCATCGACGATGGCGTGATCGTGCTGATCGCCAAGGACAACCCGCCCGGCCTGCGCAAGATGCGGCTGGAGGTGGGCCGCGGCGTGCAAGGCTCGCTGACCGACGCCATGTCCAAGCGCATCCTGCAGGACGTGATGGCGCCCCACTTCCGCCAGAACGACTTCTACGGCGGGCTCGCGGCCGGCATCTCGGCGATCCAGGCCACCATCGACAAGGAGGGCCTGGCGGCGCCGCAGCGCAAGGCGCAGCAAGCCTCGGCGCTGGATGAATGGCTGCCGGCGCTGCTGCCGCTGGCGATCATCGTGTTCTTCTTCCTGAGCGCCATCCTGCGCCGGCGCGGGCCGCAGATCGTCACCACCCGGCGCGGCCGCGACGTAATCGCCGGCGGCCTCGGCGGCCTGGGCGGCTACACCATCGGGCAGGACTGGGGCCGGCGCAGCGGCGGCTGGGGTGGCGGCTTCGGCGGAGGTGACAGCGGTGGCTTTGGCGGTGGCTTTGGCGGCGGAGGCGGCGGCGGCTTCGACGGCGGCGGCGCGTCCGGCAACTGGTGACAGCACGAGGAACGACGACCATGCCGCATCTCAAACGCGCCCTGCACCATATCGCCACCACCGCCGGCACCGCGCGCAGGCACTTTCCGCCGGAAGCGCAGCAGCAACTGCACCACGCCGTGCACGCCGGCGAATCCAGCCACCGCGGCGAGATCCGCGTGGTGATCGAGGCCAGCCTGCCGGTCGGCGACGCCTGGGCCGGCGTCACGCCGCGCGAGCGCGCGCGCTTCCTGTTCGGCGCGCTCGAAGTCTGGAACACCGCGGACAAGACCGGCGTGCTGCTCTACATCAACCTGGCCGACCACGCCGTCGAACTGCTGGCCGACCGCGGCATCGACGCCAGCGTGGGGCCCGCCACCTGGCGCGAACTGTGCGATGAACTGGCACACGGGCTCAAGCAGGACCTGTCGGTGCGGCCGGTGCTTGTCACGGTGGCGCGTATCCATGGCCTGCTGGCAACCCACTTCCCGTCGGACGGCGGGCATAACCCGAACGAGCTGGACGATCGGCCGGTGTTTTTGTAGCTACCCTGCCGTCCCGGCTCAGCGGGCGGCCGCGGCCTCGCGGCGCGCGCGCCGCCCGCCGATCGCATACCACACCGCCGCCAGCACCTGCAGCGTCACCAGCGCCGCCCACGCCACCAGGTGCGCCGCCGCGGGGTAATGGCCGCCGGTCGCCGGCCACAGATCGAGCACGAAGCCGATGCCTACCTGGCAGGCAAAGGTCGACAGGAACACGGTGAGCGTCAGCGCCGTGGTAGCGCGCCCGATCAGCGCATCGGGAAAGCTGCGCGCCAGCACCGCATAGGTCAGGATGCCGCTCGAGCCGAACACGCCATAGGCGGCCCACAGCAGCACCGCCGGCAATGGCACCTGCGCCATCAACAGCAGCTGGACCACGATAAAGCCGGTCATGCCGGCGCCGGCAAAGGCATAGAGGCTTACGCCCAGGCGTTCCAGGTGGCGCGCGGCCCAGCCCGAGCCGACGCAGCCTGCCATCATGGCAAAGCCAATCACCGATACCAGCCGCGCGCTGGTACCCGCGTCGTAACCGGACACATCGCGCAGGAAGGCGCCCACCCACAGGGTCTGCACCGCCAGGAATACGCCCTGGTTGAGCAGCGTCAGCGGCACCACGCGCCAGAAGCGCTCGCTGCCGAGGATCTGGCGTGTGCCGCGCAGCTGCTCGCGCAGGCTTTCCTTGCCGACGCGGGGCTTGTCGGGCGCGCTGAACCACAGCAGCGCCGCCATCGCCAGCGACACGCCGGCCAGGCCGATGCTGACGGTGCGCCAGTCGGTCAGCGACAGCAGCCACGACAGCGGCGAGCCCACCAGCACCGCGCCGAGTCCGCCGATGGCCATCACCACGCCGTTCAGCAAGGGCATGCGCGACAGCGGGAACCACATCGACAGCGCCTGGATGGCGGCGCCCAGGCACACCGACACGCCCACGCCGATCAGGAGCCGGCCCGCGGCCAGCCCGGCCATGCCGGGCGCGAGTGCGAACACCAGCGAGCCGGCCACCGCCACCAGCAGCATCGCGGCCTCGGTGCGGCGCGGGCCGTAGCGGTCCAGCAGGATGCCCGCCGGCAACTGGGCGCAGGCAAAGCCAAGGAAATAGAAGCTGGTAAGCAGGCCCAGGTCGCCGGCATTGAGGCCGAGCTCGCGCGTCAGGTGCGGCGCGAAGCCCAGGTTGACGCCGCGGAACACATAGGACACCAGGAAGCCCAGCGAAAACACCGCGAGCACGCGCCAGCGCGCGCTGGCCGCCGCACCGGCGGCCGGTTGCGTTTGCGAGGGCTGCGAGGGCACGGAAGACAAGTTGGAAGTCGAAGTCGTCATGATGGCATGCATTGTCTTCCCCATCCCGGTGCAAAGCCAACGAAAGATACCCGCGGCAATTGTGAGTAGAATTTGACGGCCATGGCCAAAGCCCCCGCCAGACCCGCCCAACGTCCCGCCCGACACCCCGTCCATCTGCCGCCGCTGCAAGCGCTGCGAGCACTGGAGGCCGCCGCGCGCCACCGGAGCTTCTCGCGCGCCGCCGAGGAGCTGGCGCTGACCCACAGCGCCATCAGCCACCATGTCCGCGCGCTCGAAACCAGCCTGGGCACCAAGCTGTTCCAGCGCAGCGGCAGCCAGATGGCGCCCACCAGCGTGGGCGCGCGCCTGGCCGAACAGGTGCGTGGCGCGCTCGACGACATCGAAAGCGCGCTGCGCGAGGCCGGCAACAGCGCCGCACCGCCGGTAATCCGGCTGCAGGTCAGCGTGATGGCCGACCTTGCCAATGCCTGGCTGATCCGGCGCCTGCCCAGCCTGCACGCCCAGGTGCCGTCGCTGGACCTGCACCTGCGGCTGCATGCGGAGATCACGCCGCCGGACCCGTACAGCGTCGATGTCGGCATCTGGCACCAGCGCATCGACCTGCCCGGCTTCGAATGCCACAACCTGATCGAAGACCACGTGATCGCGGTGGCCAGCCCGGCGCTGCTGGCGCGCTACCCGGGCTTTACGCTGGCCGACGTGCCGCGCCTGCCGATGCTGCGCTTTGCCCTGCGCCCTTGGCGCGACTGGCTGGAAGCCGCCGGCCTGCCCGGCGACGAACCGGAACGCGGCCCGATCTTCCAGGACGCCGGCCTGATGCTGCAGTCCGCCGTGGCCGGCCTGGGCGTGGCGACGGCACGCGCGCAGCTGGCGCACGACTACCTGGCCAGCGGCGAGCTGGTGCAGATCGGCCCCACCCGGATCCCGTCGAGCCTGCATTACTGGGTGACCTGGCGCGAAGGCAACCCGCGCGAAAAGGCCATCCAGCAGTTCCATGCCTGGCTGCAGGAACAGGTGCGGCTGGAAGGCGCGCCCACGCCTGCCGTCGTCGCCGGCAATGCCCGGCAGTTTCATCCGTGAAATTGTTTGGCGCGCCTAAGTTGGCAATACGAATCATTTTCGTCTAGCCCTGGCAAATCAAGGGCTTGCCGCCTGCGCAGGTCCCACCGCCGCCGGCAAATCCAGGGCATCGGCACGACGGGCGAGTTTCACGGATGCAACCATTCGGTTCAGCGTGCTCGCCGCCCTGAAAAACTTGCACGCCCCATCCAAACAGATGAGAAGCGGGTGAGCCGCCCAGCCGCGATTCCTCCGAAGGCTTGTCAACGCGCCCATTGTCTCCATCCCGCCGCTGCTGCCGGCGCGGGCCCGGCACCAAAAGGCTGAGGACCGCAATGTCGCCCCCTGTCAGCGGAAGATGTATGCACTTCAAATCCTTGTATCGGAAATGAAACTGTTTTAGAGGGCGGTGAGGTGCAGTTTGGGAGCCCTGCATGGCGGGCGTTTCAAATTTTGCACTCCCACAATCAGGGGGCACTGCACGGCGAAAATGCCTGCTGGGCCACTGGAAGTTGCGATCCGGTGCCCAAAACATCCCTTTGCCATCCCGAAACTTTTTGCGACGCAACACGCGGATGGCTCCATGCGTAACAAGAGCGGAACGTTTTCGCACGCGCCGATCCGGCGCTGCGCGCTTCACAACAGCATGTTTCCTTTCGTTTCAATGACTTAGCCAGTCATGGCACATTCGTCGCAGATATGTCGGCGCGAACAGAAGCCCGGAACAAAGGGGAAGTCTGAAACGAAAGCGGCAAACATACTGGCACGCGTTCGCCGAGGATCAGTTTCAGGACGACCCCGCAACCCAGGGCGGGAATTGGACTGGCGCTGTAAGCGGGGGCCACGCGGCAGGAACTGGCCCGCATCGGCACCCGCCATGACATGGGGGTCGACAAGATAAAGCGGAGGTCATTCAGGCGCACGGGCCGCAAGCGCAAGCAAGCGGTCCGTGCCACCTGAATCCCGTGGCAAGCCGGCATGCCGGTGCGCCCGGACAAGAACGGGGTGAAACAACAGAAATTGGGGAGCGTGCCGCGCCGCATCGCCACGATGCGCCGGCGCAAGCCTTAGAGCCAACGGGACGAGCGGCCGGCCATGCCGGCCGCCAGTTCCGCAAAAACAAGAATCCGGGGAAATCTCATGAGCGCGTACGCCAACCGCCCGCTGCTGTACCTGTCGCAGCACCATGACGCCACGCTGTGCCGGCTGTTCGCCCAGCGCGGCTGGAAAATCAGCTTCGCGTCCAACCTGCAGGACCTTCAGGCCCTGCCTCCCGGTAACCAGCCGCTGGCCGCGCTGCTGGACCTGCAAGGCGGTTTCGGCGATGCCGAACTGGAAGCCTTCGAGCCCTGGCTGGCGCAGCGGCATATCGGCTGGATCGGCATCGTCGCCGGCCAGCACGCACTGAGCGAGACCGCGCGCCGGCTGCTCGGCCTGTATTTCGTCGACTACCACACCGCCCCGCTCGAGCACCCGCGCCTGGCGGAGGCCCTGGGCCACGCACTCGGCATGGCCCGCCTGCGTCCCGGCGCCCAGCATGAGGCCCCGCGCACGGCCCGCCCCGATGGCATGATCGGCAGCTGCCCGGCGATGCAGTCGCTGTTCCGCGGCATCGAGAAGGTGTCGCGCTGGGACACGCCGGTGCTGATCTCGGGCGAGTCCGGCACCGGCAAGGAACTCGCCGCGCAGGCCATCCACCGCGCCTCGGCGCGGGCCTCGCGCCCGTTCATCGCGGTCAACTGCGCGGCGATCCCGCCCACGCTGCTGATGTCGGAACTGTTCGGCTACGAGCGCGGCGCCTTCACCGGCGCCACCAAGCGCAAGCCCGGCCGCATCGAGATGGCGCAGGGCGGCACGCTGTTCCTCGATGAAATCGGCGACATGCCGATCGAAAGCCAGACCAGCCTGCTGCGCTTCCTGGAGACCGGGCGCATCGAGCGGCTCGGCGGCACCGAATCGGTCGAGGTCGATGTGCGCATCATCTCCGCCACCCACGTCGACCTGGAAGCCGCGATCGCCGCCGAGCGCTTCCGCGGCGACCTGTACCATCGGCTGTGCGTGCTGCGCGTGCGCCAGCCCCCGCTGCGCGAGCGCGGCAGCGACATCCTGCTGATCGCCGAACACGTGCTGGACACGGTGCGCAAGCAGTCGCCGGCGCGCATCCGCGGATTCTCGCCGCTGGCGCTGCGCGCGATCCAGCTGCACAACTGGCCCGGCAACGTGCGCGAGCTGATCAACCGCATCCGCCACGCCGCCGCGATGTGCGAAGACGGCGTGATCCAGCCCGAAGACCTGGAACTGGCCGCGCCCGCCGAGGACCGCCCGCTCACGCTGGCCGCGATCCGCGAGGCCGCCGAGCAGAACGCCATCGTCGAAGCGCTGCAGCGGCACCATGAACGGCTGATCGACGTGGCCGCGGAGCTTGGGATCTCGCGGGTGACGCTGTTCCGGCTGATGCGCGACTACAAGCTGCAGGTGAAGAAGGGAGACCTGGGATTGATCTGCGTGCAGGGCTAGCACCACGACGCTTCCACTGAAGGATCGCCACATGTCCCCTGACGCCTACCTCGAAATGGCCGACACCGAGGCCAGCCACTGGTGGTTCCGTGGCCGGCGCGAGATTGTCGCCACCATCCTCTCCGGCCTGGCCTTGCCGCGCCACGCGGCTATCCTCGAGATCGGCGCGGGCACCGGCGGCAACCTGGCGATGCTGTCGCAGTTCGGCAGGGTCAGCGCGGTGGAAATGGACGACACTGCGCTGCGCCTGGCACGAGAGAAGACTGGCGACGCCTACGACCTGCGCCACGGCAAGTGCCCCGACCAGATGCCGTTCGCCGAGCGCAGCTTCGACCTGGTCTGCCTGCTCGACTGCCTCGAGCATATCGCCGACGATGCCGGCTCGCTCGACTGCGCGGCCAGGCTGCTGAAGGCGGGCGGCGCGGTCTTCATCACCGTGCCCGCCTACCAGTGGCTATGGAGTGCGCACGACGTCTTCCTGCATCACCAGCGCCGCTACAGCAAGCGTTCGCTGCACGCGCTGGCCAGCCGCTGCGGCCTGCACGTGGAGCGGACGTCGTATTTCAACACGATGCTGTTCCCGCTGGCCGTTGCCGCGCGCATGGGCGACCGCCTGCGTGGCAGCCGCCACGCGACCGGCGCCGGCCTTCCGGCCGCGCCGGTCAACCACGTGCTGCACCGCGTGTTCCGCGCGGAGCGCCACTGGCTTGCGCGCGGCTCGCTGCCGTTCGGCATTTCGCTGATGGCGCTGCTGCGCGCAGCATGAACCCCAGCGGCACCGCGCCAGGGCTGCGCCAATTCACGCGGTTCCTGTTTTCCGGCGCCACCTCGACCGGCGTGCATGTCGCCATCACGGCAACGCTGATCAACGCGCTCGATGCTTCGCCCGTGGCGGCCAACTGCGTCGCCTTCGTCTGCGCGACGGCGTGCTCGTACCTGCTCAATACCCTGTGGAGTTTTTCTTCGCGCTTGCGCCACCGCACCCTGCGACGCTTTGCGGGCGTCTCGCTGCTGGGCCTGGCGCTGACCGTGGGTATCTCATGGACCGCGCAACGGCTCGGCGCCAGCTATTGGGCCGGGCTGGCGGGTGTGGTGCTGACCGTGCCGGTGTTCACCTACCTGCTGCACCGGGTCTGGACCTACCGCGATTGATTCGCCGCAGGTCCGGTGGCATCGAGCTTCAGCGGCCGCTACTGACTTGCCCGCGATCGATGCGGATCACGCGCCGTCCCGACGCCATGCTCCGGCTTTGCCCGGTCTCCTGGTAGCGGCGCCGCACCAGATAGATCGGCCGGCCCTTGGCCTCGTCGTAGATGCGGCCGACATACTCTCCGACCACCCCCAGGCCGATCAGCTGGATCCCGCCGAGAAACAGCAGCGCCGACAGCAGCGACGCATAGCCCGGCACATCGATGCCCAGGACCAGCGTGCGCGCCACGATAAAGGCGCCGTAGCCGAACGCCCCCAGCGCGATCGCCACGCCGATATAGGTCCAGCTGCGCAGCGGCATGGTGCTGAAGCTGGTGATGCCCTCGAGCGCGAAGTTCCACAGGCGCCAGCCCGAGAACTTGGAATGCCCGGCGCTGCGGGGCTCGCGCTCGTACGGCACGATCACGGTGCGGTAGCCGACCCAGGCGAACAGGCCTTTCATGAAGCGCCGGCGCTCGGGCATCTGCTTGAGGGCGTTGACCACGACCCGGTCCATCAGCCGGAAATCGCCTACATTGACCGGCAGCTTCTGGTCCGACAGTCGGTTATGGACGCGGTAGTAGGCACCTGCCGTCACGCGCTTTATCCACGAATCGCAGGCGCGGCTGCTGCGCTGCGCCAGCACCACCTCGGCCCCTTCGCGCCAGCGTCCGACCAGTTCGGGGATCAGCGCAGGCGGGTCCTGCAGGTCGGCATCGATGGGAATCACCGCATCGCCCAGGGCCTCGTCCAGGCCAGCGGTCAGGGCCGCCTCCTTGCCGAAGTTGCGCGTCAGGTCCACCACGCGCACGCGCGGGTCGCGGTGCGAATGGGCAATCAGTTGCTCCAGCGTGTCGTCGGTGCTGCCGTCGTTCACCAGCACGATCTCGAAGCGGAGGGCGTCGAGGGATTCGAGTACTGGGATCACGCTGGCGAAGAATTTGTCGATGCTCTCGGATTCGTTGTAGCAGGGCACTACCAGAGACAGCAGCCTGCTTTCGTATGGACCCGACATGATGCGCTCCCCGGACGGCGTGGCGCAGGTGGCCGCCGTCGTGATCGCGCGGTCCTGCGCATGGTCTTGTTATCGGCGCGGCTGGCGGATGGCATTGCGAGTCGTGCGATGCTGTCCTGCCGTGGCCTGCTGTCGGTAGCGTTGCTGCGGCAAATGCAGCGGCAACGCAGCGACGCACTGGCTTCATTCTGGTCAGGCCACCAGCGATATACAAGCACCGCCGAGGTCCCAGGCCAAGGGCGCAAATCCGCCTCGCGCAAGCGTTTCCCGGTTGAATCACCACCCGCTTCGGCTGCGCGCCCGCCTGGCGCTTAGCTTCCCGTGGGTCTCGAGCGAAGCCTCCCATTGCATCGCCTTTTGCCCGCGTTTCTCTACTGAAACGCCGTGCGCCCGCCGACCCGAGCCCGGGGAAGCCCGATTGGCCATGGCGAAGCCGCATGTTTTCGTGGTCGGATCCACCAAAGGCACGGTGTACGGCGCGCTCCGGCTCATCCTTACGGCGCAGAGCCCGCGCCACCTCACCGTCTCCGTTCACCGGCTGTCGCACAACAGGAAATTAAGCACGATTCGAAGCGGAAACGACGCCCCCGATCCATCGCCGTCAAGCGGGGCCAGCCCCGCATGCAAGGTCTGAAAAACCCTGTAAAACCAAGGCATATCCGGCAATGGCGCACTCCTTGCAACCAGGCCACGCGCCCGCGGGCCGCATTGGGGAAGTGCGTGCCGGATTGACGAGAACGGGCCATCACCAGAGCCACAGCGAGACGCCATGAAAACCAATACCACGTGGGGCGGGGCAACCGGCACGGACAGCGTGCTTCAGCAGTGCGCCAGGCAGCGCTGGTTCTGGCCGGCGCTGTACGGAATCAGCGTGTTCTCGATCCTCTCGTTCGCCGGTGCGCGCCTGCTGGTGGATGCCGATACGTTGTGGCACATCGCCGCCGGCAAATGGATCCTTGCCAACCGGGCAGTGCCGGCCACCGATCCGTTCTCGTTCTCTTTCCATGGCGCCAAGTGGGTGCCCCATGAATGGCTGGCCGAAGTCATCCTTGCCGCCTCCCATGCCTGGCTCGGCTGGGCCGGGCCGGTGCTGGTCACCGCGCTGGCGACGGCCCTCGCGCTGACCGTGCAGTTGCGTTTCCTGCTGCGCTATATCGAACCCCTGCACGCGTTCAGCGCCACCCTCCTCACCTTCCTGACGCTCGCCCAACACCTCGTGGCCCGCCCTCACGCCATGGCCTGGCCGCTGATGGTGATCTGGACCGCGCAGCTGGTGCTGGCGCGCGAGCAAAACAGGCGGCCGAGCCTGTGGCTGCTGGTCGTTATGCTGGCGTGGGCCAACCTGCATGGCAGTTTCCTGCTCGGCATCGGGCTGGCGGCCGCGCTGGCCATCGAAGCCATCCTCACCGAAAAGCTGCCGCTCCGCAGCGCCAGGGAGTGGGCCCCCTTCCTTGCACTGACGGTCGTGGCGGGCCTGCTCACGCCACACGGCGTGGATGGCCTGCTCTTTCCTTTCCATGTCTCTGGCATGAGCTATACGCTCAGCGTGATCGGTGAATGGAAACCGCCCGATTTCCGCCTGGTCCAGCCGGTCGAGCTGTGGCTCGGCATTGTGCTGTTTGGCGCGCTCTACTTCGGCTTCCGGCTGCCGGCGATGCGGATCGTGATGTGCTTCGGGCTGGTCCACCTTACCCTGACCGCGGCCCGCTATGCCGAATTGCTAGGACTGCTGGCCCCGCTGTTACTGATGCCAAGCGTCGGGCCCCAGCTGCGCGCGGCGATCCGTCCGGAGATAAAGCTGCAGCTGTCGCCACCACTGCTTCGGACCCTGACGGCGTTGTGCGTGGCACTGTTCATGACCAGCATCGTGCTGCTTGCCAAGGGCATCCAGCACGACCATCGGCGCATACAGCCCCGTGAAGCCATCAATGCGGCCATGGCGGCAGGCGGCGGCGGGCCGGTCTTCAACAGCTACAACTTCGGCGGCTACCTGATCTTCTCCGGCATTGCGCCGCTTATCGACGGCCGCGCCGACCTCTACGGCGACGACTTCGTGCGCCGGTATATGAAAGCCCATTCCGGCGACGCCAAAGCACTTCAGGACATGTTCGAGGAATACCGCATCCGCTGGGCGGTTCTTGAACCCGGGAGTCCTGCATTGAAGTGGATCGATGGCTTGCCGGGCTGGCGAAAGGTCCACGAGGATGACGTCGCCGTCGCCTATGTCCTCGGACGATAGGGCCCCCAGCACGCTCGTGCGCGTATCCGGCTAGCCGGATACGCGCGCCGTCCGCCGCATACCGCGCGCCATGCCGCGCCGCGCACGAAGGCATCTCTGCCAGCGACACGCGCGCGCATAACAAGCCCCGTGCCATCCGCTGGGTACGTGCGCCGCCATCTGTATCCTGCAGTCCCGACCGCCCAGTAGCGCACCAGCTGTGCGCCGCCCGCGCGCCTCCCCGCGCTTCGCGCTTCCCTTTCTCGCGGCCAACCCTCGTGCCCGGGAAAAAACCCGACTCCATCGGCTTCCGGCACATCTCTCCAAGGCGCGAAGGCTGCACGAACGCGCGTCTTGCCGTGCTGCTTCTTCCTCTGCGTTTCCCCTGCGTGTGATGGCGGCCGCGTGCGTGCAGGCTCGGCATTGCAGCGCAGAAGCACCGTCCCCCGCCCCGTGTTTCCAAGCTGAATCACGCGGCCGCGCAAGGCTTGAAGCCTTGCCACACAAGGGCTTCGAGGACATGCCCGGGAACTCCACCAGCTCTCTCTAATCCCGGCTCCGATTCGCAACGTTTCGATCCGGAAACGCGGTCCCTTCAAGAGACGTCCTCATCCGTCAGTCTGGCCGGCACCGTCGCATGGGGCCAGGCCAGGCAGGAAGACTACGGCTTGTGACGCATGCCGCCCCCCGGCGCGATCGCCGCCTCATGCTTTTGGATGAAGTTGCCGAGCCGATCGCATTAGTCCGGCGCACGTGGACACGTTGCGCGATCTGGGGCGTTCGTAGCGCCCTCGGGAATGGCTTGCCAATGCCGCGTTTCCGCCCAGCAACGAAGTCTCGCCGGAATGCCGCCCGCAAGCCTGCCAGCCCCGCGAAGACTGTGGGCCGCTATCCGCAAACCCTTGTGGCACAACGGTTTGCGCCGGGCTGGCCCGCCGCTTGCCTATGCCAGGCATGCGGTACCGCAGTCCTGATTACCGCAGTGCCGGCGCAACGTTCGCCGGCATCAGACCAGAACGATACGGGGAGCTTCACCATGCCAGTCGTGCGCCAACCTGCGATGTCACACCGGAATGCCGCCCACGCTGCTGCCGCCAGGGGCACTGGCAGCGCGCCATTCCGTTGCATGGCTCGCTCGGGCCACGTACAGCACGCCGCGCGTTGCATGCATGCGTCGGCGCTACGCCGGCTGCAATCACGCAACCCGCGCATCGAGCACGGCGGTCCCGGCCGGTGGCCGTTCCATGCCTGCGCAATCTGCGCCCCGCCCTGCTGCCGGGTTTCCAGGCGCTGATATCCGGCGCCATCCAGAGCCCTATCGCAGTTCCGTAGTCCTGCAGTGCTTGTTCCCAACCCAAAGGAGTCTGTCATGCAAAACCTGACCACCATGTTCAAGCAATTCATCCGTGACGAAGACGGCGTGACCGCCATCGAATACGGCCTGATTGCCGCGCTCATCGCCGTTGTCATCATCGTTTCGGTCCGCCTGATCGGCACCAACCTGAACATCATCTTCGACTTCATCGGCGACACGCTGACCAACGCCCTGCCCGCCTGATAGCTGGCGGGTCCGCATGGCTGTCCGGTTCCGGGCGGCCATGCGGCAGACACTTCCAAAGCGAACCAACAACACCGACACCGGAGACGCAAATGTCGAAGCTCCTCGCCAGCTCAACCGGCTTTCTGCGCGACGACCGCGGTGTCACGTCCATCGAATACGCGTTGCTTGGCAGCCTGATCGCCATGGCAATCGTCGGCTCCGTGTCCGCGCTCGGCGAAACCGTGCAAGGCATGTACGAGCAGATTGCCGCCAGGATGCCCTGAGTAGCCGGATCCGATCCGTCCATACCCGAACACAACCAAGCTGCCCGCCCACCACCATGCAAGCCGCCACCGCCCTCGCGCCCTTCATCGGCCCCGTCACGATCGGCATCGTGCTCGCCGCCGCGGCGATCGACCTGAACCGGCGGCGCATTCCCAACTGGCTGACCTTCGGCGCGTGGATTGCCGCGCTGCCCGTGATGGCAGCCGTGCACGGACTGGGTGCCGGCGCGCTGGCGTGGCTGTCGGGCTGGATGGTGGGCCTGATGCTGTTCCTGCCCTTCTACCTGCTGCGCGGCATGGCCGCCGGCGACGTCAAGCTGATGGCTGCCGTAGGTGCCTGGCTGGGCGCCGGCATGGCGCTGAAGATCGCGCTGGCAACCTTCGTGATTGGCGGCCTATGGGCACTGGTACAGGTGTTCGCGACCGGACACGGGCGCGCCACCCTCGCCCGCGTGGGACATATGCTCAAAGCCGTCGTGGCGCCTGGCTCGCAATCCGCGCCACCACAGGCCGGGGCGTCCGCCGGGTCCATGCCCTACGGCGTAGCGATTGCCGCGGGAACGCTGACCATGCTCTTTGCAGGCACATGACGCAAGCGAGGCGGCGCAGCGCGGGCAGCGGGAGCCTTCAGCAAGAAAACGAACTGACCAGGGAACGGGGGACGGCAATGAACGAGCATCACGACACAGGTCGCGCACCACGGCTGCTCGAGCCCGTGGCGACCGGCAGGAATCTCCATGGCGAGCCTGCCACCCCGCCGTTGCCGCCGTGGCACGTGCTGCCGCGCACGATTGCCGATACCGGACTCGAGCTCGCGCAGTTGCTCGGGCTGCTGATGAAGGCCGCCTACCAGCACCGCACCGTCACGCTGGCGGTGCTGACCGACACGCTCAAGCTGCCGGCACTGGTGGTCAATGAAATCGCGGCGGTCGCCGTGCGCGAGCGCCTGCTGGAAATCGCGCACCGCGGCGCCAGCGACCTCGATGTGCGCTTCCGCCTGACCGATGCCGGCTATGTCCGCGCAGGCGAAGCCGCAGCGCGTTGCAGCTATGTCGGCACGGCGCCGGTCACGCTGGATGCCTACGTCGATGCGGTCAAGCACCACTCGGTCAGCCACGCCAGCGTGACCAAGGCGGATGTCACCGCGGCCTTCCACGACCTGGTGATTCCGGTCCAGCTGCTGGATTCGATCGGCATGGCGCTGAACACTTGCCGCGCGCTGATGATCTACGGCCCGGCTGGCAGCGGCAAGACCTACCTGGCACAACGGCTGGGTACGCTGCTGCCCGGCGCGGTGCCGGTGCCACACGCCATCACCGTGGGCGGCGAGATCATCCAGGTGTTCGACCCGCTGGTCCATGTCCCCTTCAACGACAGCGAGGCATCGCTGGCGCACCGCTCGCTGGACCGCCGCTGGACGCTGTGCCACCGCCCGGTGGTGTTGTCGGGCGGCGAGCTGACGCTGTCGATGCTGGATCTGCGCTATGACCGCACGTCGGGCTTCTACCAGGCGCCCCCGCACATGAAGGCCAACAACGGCATCTATATCGTCGATGACCTGGGCCGGCAGCTGGTGGGGGTGGCCGACCTGCTCAACCGCTGGATCGTGCCGCTGGACCGGTCCGTCGACATGTTCTCGCTGCACACCGGCGTGCGCTTCTCGGTGCCGTTCGATGTCTGGCCGGTGTTCTCGACCAATCTCGAGCCGGGGGCGCTGGGCGACGATGCCTTCCTGCGCCGGCTGGGCAGCAAGCTCTATGTGGGCCCCTTGTCGGTGGACGATTACCGCGAGGTGTATCACCGCACCGCCGCCGATTTCGGGCTGACCAGCCCCGACGCGGTCTTCGATTTCCTGGTCGACAGCCTGCACTACGCCAGCGATACCCCGCTGCTGGCCTGCATTCCGCGCGACCTGCTGCGCCTGGTGGATTCCGGCGTGCGCTACCACGGCAAAGCCACGCACGTGACCGAGGCCGACCTGCTGTCGGCGTGGCAGAACTACTACGGACTGCGCACCTCGGCCGAACCGACGCCGCATCCGGGTGGCGCCCACCGATGGGCGGACGATCACCGCGCCGCAAGCTGAATTGCACTACCGAATACTCGGGACAACTGTAGGGGAGAGTCATCATGAAGAACACACGCGCAATCCTGATGCTGCTGATCGCCCTGGTCGCCGGCGTGGCCGCAGTGGTATCGGCGTCGCGATGGCTGGTTCAGCAGTCGTCCGGCTCAGTCAAACAGGTGGTGGTGGCGGCCAACGACCTCAATCTGGGCCAGCCGCTCAACGGCGGCCAGCTGCGCATGGTCAGCTGGCCCGCGGGCAGCGTGCCTCCAGGCGCATTCACCGATCTGAAGGCTCTGGAAGGACGCGTGGTCCGCACCAGCCTGCAGCGCGGAGAACCCATTCTCGACGCCAAGCTGGCGCCTGTCGGCACCAAGGGCGGCCTGTCCGCGGTGATCAACGACGGCAAGCGCGCCATCACGGTCCGCGTCAACGACGTGGTCGGCGTGGCCGGCTTCGCGCTGCCGGGTAACTACGTCGACGTGATCGTCAACACCAACGAAGAAGCGAAGACCAACCAGAACAGCAGCATCTCGAAGATCGTGCTCGAGAAAATCCTGGTGCTGGCGGTCGCACAGCAAGTCAGCCGCGACGAAACCCAGCCCAAGGTGGTCAACGCCGTGACGCTCGAAGTCTCGCCTGACCAGGCCGAGAAGCTCGACGTGGCGCGCAGCGTGGGCACGCTCTCGCTGGTGCTGCGCAACCAGATGGACGTGGCCGACATCAGCACCGGTGGCGCCACCAAGGGCACGCTGCTGGGCAAGGCACCGGAGGCACCGCCCAAGGTCGTGACCAAGACCGAGACACGCACCGTGGTCAAGACGCGCACCGTGGCGAAAGCCCCCGCGCGCGGCAACTGCATCGGCGTGCTGGCAGGCATGCAGGGCGGCGTCGAGTGCTTCTGAGCGCCGGCACCATGGCATCCACCGAATCCTGAGCTGCAACACAGCCTCTCCGGGGGGAGATTCAAAATGAACCAGACACGATCCGACGTCGCAGGCAGCACCCGCATCCTGGTGCTGGCCGCCTTCCTCTGCACGCCTCTGGCCGCCGCGGCGCAGGCCGCCGTCGAGGCAGGCAACGTTACCCGGGCCACCGCACCGGCAGCCGCCAAGGCGCCGCAGGGCCCGATGCAGATGACCATCAGCATGACGCCCGGCGCCGCCGCGCCGGCCGCGCAGGCCCCGGCCGCGACTTCGGCGGAGGCGCGCGGCCCCAACTGCACCGGCGCCATCCGCAGTGAATCCAGCGTGATTGTGGCGGTCGGCAAGTCGCAGCTGATCACGCTGCAGGAGCCGGTACGCAACCGTACCCTGGGCAACCCGGGCGTGGTGCAGGCCACCATGGTGTCGCCGCAGACGCTCTATGTGCTGGGCCGTACGGTGGGAACCACCAACATGATCGTACAGGGCCGCAGCGGCAGCTGCAGCATCATCAACGTGGTGGTCAACGCCGATGCCGGCGGGCTGCAGACCTCGCTCGGCCAGTTGCTGCCCGGCGAGCCCGGCATCCGCGTGACCACCGCCGCGGACAACCTGGTGCTGACCGGCAGTGTCACCAACGCGCAGGCGGCGCAGCAGGCGATGGAAATTGCCCAGGCTTACGCCAACGCTGCGCACAATGGCGAGGGCAACGGCAACGGCGGCAACAAGAAGGGCAACGTGCTGAACATGTTGTCGGTCGATACCCCGCAGCAGGTGATGCTGGAAGTGAAGGTGGCCGAGGTGTCCAAGACGCTGCTGAACCAGCTCGGTTCCGCAGTGAACCTGCAGGGCGGCTTCGGCTCCTGGACCGGTGGCCTGGTGACGTCGCTGCTGACTGGCGCGTCGGCAGCCTTTTTCGGCAGCAAGGCCAACAACTTGCCGTTCGAGTTCGCCATCGATGCACAGAAGAACGACAGCCTGGTCAAAATCCTGGCCGAGCCGAACCTGGTCACCATCAGCGGGCAGGAAGCCAGCTTCCTGGCGGGCGGCAAGATCTATATCCCGGTGGCGCAGGCCAACGTGCTGAACGGGGCCGGCACCGTCACGCTGCAGGAAGAAGAGTTCGGCGTGGGCCTGAAGTTCACGCCCACGGTGCTGGCCAATGGCCGCATCCACCTGAAGGTCGCGCCGGAAGTATCCGAGCTGTCGCCGACCGGCGCCACCATCCGTGGCGGCACCCTGACCGGCCAGACCGTGCTGCCGGTGATCACCACCCGCCGCGCCTCCACCACGGTGCAGATGCGCGACGGCGAGAGCTTCGCCATCGGCGGCTTGCTGACCGACAGCGCGCGCGGCTCGCTCAAGGCGCTGCCGGGTGCCGGCGAAGTGCCGGTGCTGGGCACGCTGTTCCGCAGCACGCAATACCAGCAGGACCTGTCCGAGCTGGTGTTCATCATCACGCCGCGCCTGGTCAAGCCGATGCAGACCAGCAACTACCCGCTGCCGACCGACAGCTTCTCCACGCCCAACCCGCTGTCGCTGTACTTCATGGGCAATATGGAAGGCGACGGCAAGCGTCCGACCCAACCGGCCCCGGCACCGTCGCAGCCCGCCGCGCCGGCCGCAGTACCCGCCGCACCGCCGGCAGCACCGCGCAGCGAAGGGGCGCCGGCCACCGCGGTCTCGGCCATGCCGACCGGCAGGCCGCTGGACGAACCGGCGCCGGCGGCACCGCAAGCATTGGCCGCAGCCAGCCCTCGCCCGCCCCTGCCCGCGCCGGCGGCCCCTGCGCGCAGCATCGCGGTAGCGCCGGCGCCCGCCGAAGACACCGCCGCGCGCATTGCCCGCATCGAGGCGACCGCCGCCCGGCTGGCGCAAGCCAGGGCCGCGGCCGCGGCCACCACCGGCCGCACGTCATCGGGCGGCAACTGACCCGCCGCGCCCACCGCAGAACAGGAGAACGACCATGAACAAGACCCCGAAGTTTTCGCGCGGCACCACCCTGGTGGTGCTGGGCGGCCTGGCCTGCCTCGGCCTGTCGGCGTGCATGACCTCCACGCCGGTATGGGACGGCCAGCGCGGCGTGGCATTGGCCACCGTCACGCAAATGCAGATCATCAATCCCGACGCGCCGGCAGGCCTGCCTACCGTCACCGGCACCGACGGCAAGACCGCCGTGGCGGCGATGAAGAACTTCGACCGATCGCTGTCGAAGGGCCAGCAAGGTGGATCGCCGTCGATGACCATCGACTTCGGCGCCGGCGGCTATGGCGGCATCGGCATGGGCGGCGGCGGCCGCTGAGCACCGGAACCGGGGAGGCGATCATGTCTACATCGGGCTTCGCACGACCCACGCTGACGCGGCGCAGGCGCCAGCGTGGCGCAGTGGCCATCATCGTGGGGCTGTCGCTGGCCGTGCTGATCGGCTTTGTCGGGCTGGCGCTCGACCTGGGCAAGCTTTATGTGACCAAGAGCGAGCTGCAGAACAGCGTCGATGCCTGCGCGCTGGCGGCGGCGCGCGACGTCACCGGCGCCACGCCGTTGCTGGTGTCAGAGGCGGCGGGCCTGACCACCGGCTCGAGCAACGCTGCCCTGTTCCAGGGCAAGGCGGTAGAGATGTTCGAGAACCTCAACGTCTCGTACAGCGATACCCCTGACAACACCTTCTATACCAAGGACAAGGTTCCCTACGCGCTCGACAAGATCAAGTACGTCAAATGCACGGCCGAGCGCACAGGGATTGCCCACTGGTTCATCCAGGTTCTCAATGCGTTGCCGGGGATGAATATCCAGCCCAGCACTGTCAATGCCATGGCGGTCGCCACCACCACCAGCGCACAGACTGCCTGTGCCATCCCGGTCTACATCTGCACGCCGCAAACGGCGAACCCGGTCAGGACCGCCTACAACCGCGGCGACTGGATCAGATCGAAGGACGAGAAGGATCCATACGGCCCGGGCAGCTTTGGCTGGGCCGACCTGTCGCCCCCGGGAGGCGGTGCCTCCGAGCTGGCGGACCTCCTTGCCGGCTCCGGACAATGCGACATGTCGGTGGTGGGGTCCAAGGTCGGCCAGCCGGGCAGCATCTCCGCGCTGATACCCGCATGGAATACCCGCTTTGGGCTCTATACCGGCTCTTACAAGGGACCGGAGCATGGTGCGCCCGACTTTGCCGGCTATGCCTACAGCGTCAATTCATGGAACCCGCCGAACGGCGGCAACGCCTACCCCGATTTCATCCAGAAGCGCGCCGCCAACGAGCCTTACCAGACCGATGCCAACGCCGGACTGGTCACCAAGGGCACACCGTCGACCAGGCAGGTCCACCAGGCTGGCGCCGACCGCAGGCTGGTACAGGTGCCGGTAGTGGACTGCAACGAGCTGGCCTCGTCCAAGCAGGCCACGGTGGCCTCCTGGGCCTGCATGCTGCTGGTGCAGCCGATGCAGGAACCCAGCGCAAAGGACGTGACCTACATCGAGTACCTCGGCGATTCGAAGGACCCGACCAGCCCCTGCGCAACCCAGGGGGTACCCGGTTCCAGCACGGGCAATGGCCCGCGCGTGCCGGTGCTGGTGCAATAGGAGCCGATCATGAAGCGATGCTCGCAACGCAGGTGCAAGCGACGCGGCGCGGTCGCCGTGGAGTTCGCGCTGGTGCTGGTGCCCTTGCTGATGCTGGTGACCGGCGTGGCCGAGTTCGGGCGCGCCATCTACCAGTACAACGCCCTGGCCAAGGCCACGCGCGACGCGGCGCGCTTCCTGTCGCAATACGCGCCCAGCGAGCCGAATTACCCGGTGGAGCAGGCGAAATGTGTCGCCGTGTATGGCAAGACCACTTGCGGGGGCACGGTACTGGTGAAAGGCCTCAGCACTTCCATGGTGGTGGTCTGCGACCGCGTCGACTCCACCGGTTGCGCCGGCAAGCAGTTTGCCAATGTCGCCATCTACGAAGGCGGCGGCAGTTCCGGCACGCCGGCGGGGACCATCAACCTGGTGGAGGTGAAGATCTCGGGCTTCACCTACTCGCCCATGCAGAGCTACCTCAATGTGGGGGCGCTGGCGTTCTCCGATATCGCAACGGTAATGAGGCAGGTGCTATGAACCCGATCCGCACCCCGCGCTTACGTTCGCGCCAGAGCGGCGCGGCCGCGATCGAATTCGCCCTGGTCGCCAGCATCTTCTTCATGCTGCTGATCGGCATTGCCGAGTTCTCGCGCGTGCTGTTCTACTGGAACACCGCCGGCGAAGCCACCCGGCTGGGTGCCCGCATCGCGGTGGTGTGCGACGTCACCGACACCGCCATCAAGGACCGGATGACGCATCTGATGCCTTTGCTGAAGGCCAGCAATATCCAGGTCGCCTTCGAGCCCAGCGGTTGCGACGCCGACGACGATTCGGCGCGCAGTTCTTGCCGCTCTGTCACCGTCAGCGTCGCCGACGTCACAGTCAAGACCTTTATTCCGGTGGTGCCGATCACGGTGTCGCTGCCCCCGTTCTCGACCACGCTGCCGCGGGAGAGCCTCGACTCTTCCACCGGCGGCAAGATCTGCAACTAGCGCGCATGAACCAGGAGCACACCATGCTCAGAATTCTGATCGTTTCCGAAGACGCCGACCGGCTGGCCGAGATCCACCGGGTCAGCGCCGCGGTGGGCAACTTCCAGGTCCTGACGCTGCAGGAGGGACTGGGCCGCTTTCCCGTGCATGCCAGCCGGCTGCGCATGGCCGACCTGCTGATACTGGAGCTGCCCGTCATCGGCGCCCAGCAGATGCAGGCGGTCGAGCTGCTGCGCCAGCAGCATCCCGAGTTGCCGTGCATCCTGGTCACGCCGGCGCCCAGTTCGGAGGTGCTGATCAAGGCGATGCGCGCCGGTATCCGCGACGTCCTGCCATGGCCGCTGGACAAGGCGCAGCTGGCCGAGGCGCTCAGGCGCGTCGAAGCCACGCACGTGCCGCGCGCTCAGGACAACGGGCAGGTGATTTCCGTGATCTCGTGCAAAGGCGGCTCCGGCACCAGCTTCATCGCAGCCAACCTGGGCGACGCGCTGGCGCGGCATCTGGGCAAGCGCGTGCTGGTGGTCGACCTGAACCGGCACTTCGGCGACCTGACCTATATCGTCAGCGACAAGATCCCGCCCTCGACGCTGCCCGAGATCTGCAGCCAGATCGACCGCATGGACAGCGCCTTCCTCGAGGCCTGCCTGGTGCATGTCGACAACAACTTCGACATGCTGGCGGGCGCGTCCGACCCGGTCAAGGCCAGCCAGATCCAGAAGGACAAGCTCGAGTGGATCCTCTCGGTGGTGCAGCCAGCCTACGACTTCGTGATCTTCGACCTGGGCCAGAGCATCGACCCGCTGTCGATCGGTGTGCTGGACCACAGCGACCGCATCTGCGTGGTGGCTGAACCCGCCATCTCCTTCGGCCGTCCGGGACGCAGGCTGCTCGATATCCTGAGCGCCCTGCACTACCCCGCCGACAAGGTTCGCCTGGTGCTCAACCGCACCGGCCGCAAGCACGAGATGCCGCGCGCGACCATGGAAGAGATCTTCGGCATGAAGGCCGCGTTCACGCTGCCTGACGACCCGGCCGCGGTGGACGAGGCCATCAGCCACGGCGAGCCGGTGGCCAAGCTGAGCCGGCGCAGCGCCATGACGCGCGCGCTGCAGGCAATGGCCACGCAGCTGTGCACGCCGGCCGAGGCCGAGCGGCGCAGCCGTACCGAAACCGCATCGCCGCTGCGCCGCCTGATGCTGCGCGCGAAGAGCACCTGATTTCACCGCTTGCAGCCGACCGGCCACGGTCATCCGCGCACGCTAACGAGGAGTCCATCATGTCGATCCGAGAACAACTGGCCAATGCCGAGCCAGCCTTCACCGTCAACGGTCACGCTGCGATCCAGTTTGCGACCTCGGCAGCCTCCGTATCGGGCGGCTACCACCAGCTCAAGCGCGACGTGCACGAAACGGTGCTCGACCGCGTCGAGCTGGAGCGCCTGGCACGCTATCCGCAGGAGCAGGTGCGCCAGGAGATCACCGCGCTGGTCAACCTGATCGTCGACGAACAGAAGGTGCTGCTCAACGACAATGAGCGCCGCCAGCTGACAGTCGAGATCTACGACGAGATGTTCGGCTTCGGCCCGCTCGAGCCGCTGCTGAAGGATCCGACGGTGTCGGACATCCTGGTCAACACCGCGCGCCAGACCTACGTGGAACGACGCGGCAAGCTGGAGCTTACCGACGTCCTGTTCTATGACGACGCACACCTGATGAAGGTGATCGAAAAAATCGTGTCGCGCGTCGGGCGCCGCATCGATGAAACCAGCCCGATGGTCGACGCGCGCCTGCCGGACGGCTCGCGCGTCAACGCCATCATTCCGCCCTCGGCCATCGACGGGCCGCTGCTGTCGATCCGCCGCTTTGCCGTGAACCCGCTGCAGGTGGCCGACCTGGTCAACCTGCGCAGCCTGACGCCGCCGATGGCGCAACTGCTGCAGGCGCTGTCGCAGGCCAAGGTCAACGTGCTGGTGTCGGGCGGCACTGGCAGCGGCAAGACCACGCTGCTGAACATCCTGTCCGGCTTTATCCCGGAAGACGAGCGCGTGGTCACGATCGAAGACGCCGCGGAACTGCAGCTGCGCCAGCCCCATGTGCTGCGCCTGGAAACGCGCCCACCCAATATCGAAGGCAAGGGCGAGATCACGCAGCGCGCGCTGGTGCGCAACGCACTGCGCATGCGCCCGGACCGCATCATCCTGGGCGAAGTGCGCGGCGGCGAGGCGCTGGACATGCTCAACGCGATGAACACCGGCCATGAAGGCTCGCTCACCACCATCCACGCCAACACTCCGCGCGATGCGCTGACGCGGCTGGAAAACATGGTCAGCATGGCGGGCCTGACCATGCCGGCCAAGGCCATGCGGCAGCAAATCGCCTCGGCCATCACGGTGATCGTGCAGGCCGCGCGCATGACCGATGGCCGCCGCAAGATCATCAGCATCCAGGAGATCACCGGCATGGAGGGCGACATCATCAACATGCAGGAGATCTTCACGTTCCAGCGCACCGGGGTGGACAAGGACGGCACCGTGCGAGGCAACTTCCGCGCCACCGGGGTGTATCCCAAGTTTGCCGAGCGGCTGCGCGTGTTCGGCGTGGGACTGCCTGACGATACCTACGACCCCGCCAAGCGCTACGAAGTCTGACCGCCCAGGGCACATACCAATACGATCCATACGGGGGAGCTACACATGAGCACGATCTTCTACGCCTTCGGCATCCTGCTGTTCGTCGCCGTGGTGCTCTGCGTCGAGGGCATCTACCTGTGGTGGAACAATGCCCACGGGCCCGCGGCCAAGCGTATCGAAGCGCGGCTGCGGGCGCTTTCGGCCGGCGGGCACGTCGGTGCCGAGCAGCTCTCGATCCTGAAGAAGCGCCTGCTGGCCGACTCGCCGCGGGTGCAGCAGTGGCTGATGCGGGTGCCGCGCATCGGAGCGCTCGACCGCTGGCTCGAGCAGTCCGGCAGTACATGGTCAGTGGCGCAGTTGCTGGGATATTGCGCAATGGTGGTGCTGTGCACGGTCGCGCTGATTCCGCTGCTACCCCTGCCTGCTTCACTTGTGCTGTTGGGAGCGGTGCTGACCGCCATGCTGCCGCTGTTGCATGTCATGCGCCTGCGTGCCAAACGGCTCAAGCAGCTTGAGGCGCAACTGCCCGATGCAGTCGACATGATCAGCCGCGCACTGCGCGCCGGACACTCGTTCAGCGGAGCGCTCAGCATGGTCGGGCAGGAAATGAAAGCACCAATCGGGCCGGAGTTCCGCACCACCTTCGAGGAAATCAACTACGGCGTGGCGCTCGACGAGGCCATGACCAACCTGGCCATGCGCGTGCCGGTGGCCGACCTGCGCTACTTTGTCATCGCGGTACTGATCCAGCGCGAAAGCGGCGGCAACCTCGCCGAGATCCTCGACACGATCGGCACCATGGTGCGCGAACGCCTGAAGCTGTTCGACAAGATCCGTGTGCTGTCGGCCGAAGGCAAGATGTCGGCATGGGTGCTGGGACTGCTGCCCTTCTGCACCGCCGGCCTGATCCTGGTGGTCAATCCGGGCTTCATGAATGTGCTGTGGGAAGATCCGCTGGGCTTGCGCATGATCGGCGGAGCGCTGGTGTCGATGAGCTTCGGCGTGCTGTGGATGCGCAAGATCATCCGGATCCGGGTCTGAGATCCAATTGCGATTGCCTCGGCGCAGTGCCATAAGAAGCAGGGCTTGGACAGCCATACTGACGGGAGTCCATCATGCAAGAGATTTTCCAGGGGTTCCAGGGCGACCAGATGATCGTGCTCGTGCTGATCTTCGTGGCCGCGTTCGGCACGGTGTTCGGCGTGCTCTATGTACTTGCGCCCCACCGGCTGCGTGGTCGGGCCGAGCAGATCGCCGGCCAGGCCGGGCCATTCCAGCCCGACTCGGGTCGCCAGCAGGCACTGATCGAACAGCTGGTGAAGTGGGCGCAGCCGGTATCGCGGCTGTCGCTGCCCAAGGAAGGCTGGGAGAATTCACAGCTGCGCGTGCGTTTCATGAATGCCGGCTGGCGCAGTGCAAGCGCGGCGCCGCTGTACTTCGGCGCCAAGACGGTACTGGCCGTCGGCCTGCCGATGCTTGGACTGCTGGCCGTCAGCAGCCAGCCCGGCCAGCAAAGCCAGCAGCTGATGTTCGTGCTGTTGGCGGTGCTGGGCGCGATTGGCTATTACCTGCCGAATCTAGTCCTCGCCCGCAAAGTGTCCCAGCGCCAGCGCACCGTCTTCGAAGAATTCCCCGACGTGATCGACCTGCTGACCGTCTGCGTCGAAGCCGGCCTCGGCCTGGACGCGGCGCTGATGCGTGTGGCCGACGAGCTGGCCCTGCGCTGCCCGGTACTGGCCGATGAACTCCAGCTGATGCTGCTGGAACTGCGCTCGGGTTTTTCGAAGGAAAAGGCGCTAACCAACCTGTCGCTGCGCACCGGCGTCGAGGACGTCGACAAGTTTGCGTCGATGCTGGTCCAGGCCGACCGCTTCGGCACCAGCCTGGGCGAGTCGCTGCGCGTGCTGTCCGACATGCTGCGCACCAAGCGCCGCATGCGTGCCGAGGAGCAGGCCGCCAAGATTGCGCTGAAGCTGCTGTTCCCGCTGATCTTCACCATCTTCCCGTCCTTGCTGCTGGTGTTGCTCGGGCCGGCCTTCATCCAGATCTATCGCGTGCTGCTGCCAACCATGGCGGGACAAGGAGGATAACCCCCCGGGAAACCGCGACAGTTTCCCCCGGCTGTCTCCCGGTGCAATGCCGGCAAGACAGTCACTTGCCCGGAACCCAGGTTCCGGGCTTTTTTGCTTTGCCGGGCGAATACCGGGGCTTGACCGGACGGGCTGGCTTCTGAAGAATGCAGGCAATCCCCCTGCAGGCGCCGTGGCCACCCAGCGCGCGCCCTACCCGCCTGGAGTCCCGATGAAGCTACGCATCCTGAGCGACCTCCACATCGAACACAACCTGCCGCAGTCCGTACCGGCATGCGACGCCGACCTCGTGATACTGGCCGGCGACATCGCCAACGGCCGCGACGGCATCGACTGGGCCGTCGGCACGTTCAGCCAGCCGGTGGTCTATGTGCCGGGCAACCACGAGTACTACGAGAGCAATTTCGACACCGTCGACCAGCAGATGGCCGAGGCCGCGGCAGCGCATCCCCAAGTGCGCCTGCTCAATGGCGAGGTGGCGGAGTTCGACGGCGCGCGCATCATAGGCACGACGTGGTGGACCGACTACACGCTGTTCGGCACCGACCGACGCGACGAGGCGATGCAGGCATGCGCGAAAGCGATGTACGACCACCGGCTGATCGAGATCCGCGGCGACGACGGCCACATGCGCCAGTTCACGCCACAGGATGCCCTGGCGCGCCACCTGGCCGCGTCTGACTGGCTGCAGGCGCAACTCGCGCTGCCTTACGCCGGCAAGACCGTCGTGGTCACGCACCACGGCCCGGACCTCGGCAGCCTGGACCCGCGCTTCTCGCACGACCTGGTCTCCGGCGGCTTCCTGTCCCGCCGCCCCGACCTGGTGGCGCAGGCAGACCTGTGGATCCACGGCCATACCCACACCAGCTTCGACTACTGCGTCGACAACTCGCGCGTGGTGTGCAATCCGCGCGGCTATGTCAGCCGCCGTACCGGCGAGCTGGAGAACAAGTCCTTCGACTGGTGCTGCGTGGTCGAAGTCTGACGCAACGCCCCCCCGCGCAACCGCGCCGGCCCTCCAAACAAAAACCCCCGCGGACTCGCGCCCGCGGGGGTTTTTTCATCGCAGCCTGCCCTCACGGGCAGTGGGCTGGGGGATGGATTACATCATGCCTTCCATGCCGCCCATGCCGCCCATGCCGCCCGGCATTGCCGGAGCCGACTCTTCCTTCGGCGTTTCGGCCACGGCGCAGTCGGTGGTCAGCATCAGCGAAGCCACCGAAGCGGCGTTCTGCAGTGCGGTGCGGGTGACCTTGGTCGGGTCCAGCACGCCCATTTCGACCAGGTCGCCGTACTCGCCCGAAGCGGCGTTGTAGCCATAGTTGCCCTTGCCTTCGATGACCTTGGCAACGACCACCGAAGCTTCTTCACCGGCGTTCAGCACGATCTGGCGCAGCGGCTCTTCCATCGCACGCAGCACGATCTTGATACCGGCGTTCTGGTCGGCGTTGTCGCCTTGCAGAGCCGAGATCGCAGCGCGGGCGCGCAGCAGGGCCACACCACCGCCGGGGACGATGCCTTCTTCCACCGCAGCGCGGGTGGCGTGCAGGGCGTCTTCCACGCGGGCCTTCTTTTCCTTCATTTCGACTTCGGTGGCAGCGCCAACCTTGATCACGGCAACACCGCCGGCCAGCTTGGCCACGCGCTCTTGCAGCTTCTCGCGGTCGTAGTCCGAGGTCGCTTCTTCGATCTGGGCGCGGATCTGCTTCACGCGGCCTTCGATGCCAGCAGCGTCACCGGCGCCATCGATGATGATGGTGTTTTCCTTGCCGATCTCGATGCGCTTGGCCTGGCCCAGGTCGTTCAGGGTGGCCTTTTCCAGCGTCAGGCCGACTTCCTCGGCGATGACGGTGCCGCCGGTCAGGATGGCGATGTCTTCCAGCATGGCCTTGCGGCGGTCGCCGAAGCCCGGGGCCTTGACGGCGGCGGTCTTCAGGATGCCACGGATGTTGTTGACCACCAGGGTCGCCAGGGCTTCGCCCTCGACGTCTTCAGCGATGATCAGCAGCGGACGGCCGGCCTTGGCCACTTGCTCCAGCACCGGCAGCAGGTCGCGGATGT
Organism: Cupriavidus phytorum; assembly: GCF_003254285.1. NCBI lineage: Bacteria > Pseudomonadati > Pseudomonadota > Betaproteobacteria > Burkholderiales > Burkholderiaceae > Cupriavidus > Cupriavidus phytorum. The sequence continues at coordinate 395,639 of NZ_QKZN01000003.1, read as the reverse complement.
TGCTGATCTTCTTGTCGAACAGCAGCACGAACGGGTTGTCCAGGGCAACAACCTGCTTTTCCGGGTTGTTGATGAAGTACGGCGACAGGTAGCCGCGGTCGAACTGCATGCCTTCCACGACTTCCAGCTCGTCGGCCAGCGACTTGCCGTCTTCGACGGTGATCACGCCTTCCTTGCCGACCTTGTCCATGGCTTCGGCGATGCGCTCGCCGATCGAGGCGTCGCTGTTGGCCGAGATCGCGCCAACCTGGGCGATTTCCTTGCTGGTGGTGGTGGGCTTGCTGATCTTCTTCAGCTCTTCCACGGCGGCGCCGACAGCCTTGTCGATGCCGCGCTTCAGGTCCATCGGGTTCATGCCGGCGGCGACGAACTTCATGCCTTCGCGCACGATCGACTGGGCCAGCACGGTTGCGGTGGTGGTACCGTCACCGGCGTTGTCGCTGGTCTTGGAAGCCACTTCCTTGACCATCTGCGCGCCCATGTTCTGCAGCTTGTCCTTCAGCTCGATTTCCTTGGCCACGGACACGCCGTCCTTGGTCACGGTCGGGCCGCCGAAGCTGCGCTCCAGCACCACGTTGCGGCCCTTCGGGCCCAGCGTCACTTTAACGGCGTTGGCGAGGATGTTCACGCCTTCGACCATCTTGGCACGGGCGGCGTCGCCGAACACTACGTCTTTTGCTGCCATGTTCTGAATCTCCTGAAATCTGTACGGGTGGGGCTACAAGTAACGGATTACTTGTTGACCACGGCCATGATGTCTTCTTCGCGCATGACCAGCAGTTCCTGGCCATCCACCTTCACGCCCTGGCCGGCATACTTGCCGAACAGCACGCGATCGCCGACCTTGACGTCCAGGGCGATGTTGTTGCCCTTGTCATCCTTCTTGCCGGGACCGATTGCCAGCACTTCGCCTTGATCGGGCTTCTCGGCAGCGTTGTCGGGAATCACGATACCGGACGCGGTCTTGGTTTCGTTGTCCAGACGCTTCACGATCACGCGGTCGTGCAGAGGACGCAGATTCATACGGACTCCTAGATACAAAGTGAGTTTTTGATCACAAATCGGCCGGCTACCGAGGCGACGGCCGTCAGAAATGTTCAGGTGTCGCAGAGGCTGTTAGCACTCACCCCTGACGAGTGCTAATTATAGGGACGGGGTAGGGGCATTTCAAGACAGGCGCTGGATGCGGGTTTTCCCGGGGGACGGGCGCAGCGCACATGGAGAGCCGGGGCTAAGGATTGCGCCGGAAGCGATGCCTTGGATCATCGCGATAACGTCGACGATGCGGCACGAATCGGAACTCGCCCCGCATCGCCTGCAGAATATTCCTGGTTGCCAGGCCGACGGCCAGCGCGGTGCCGGGTGGCCCCGCGCTGCCGCGATGTTTATTTGCCGCCCTTCACGGTGGTGTACGCCGTAATCAGGTTCCGATAGTCGGGAATATGGTTGGAGAACAAGGTCCCCAGCCCCTCGATGTCGTTGCGCCAGTCGCGATGAAGCTCGCAGGCAACGCCGAACCACGTCATCAGCTGGGCGCCGGCCTCGGCCATGCGGTGCCACGCGGATTCCCGCGTCACCTCATTGAAGGTCCCGGATGCATCGGTCACCACGAACACATCGTAGCCCTCTTCGATCGCCGACAATGCCGGAAACGCCACGCAGACCTCGGTCACCACCCCGGCGATCAGCAGTTGCTTCTTGCCGGTTGCCTTGACCGCCTTGACGAAATCCTCGTTGTCCCACGCATTGATCTGCCCGGGGCGCGGAATAAACGGCGCATCGGGGAACATGGCCTTGAGCTCCGGCACCAGCGGCCCGTTGGGTCCGTCCTCGAAGCTGGTGGTCAGGATCGTCGGCAGCTCGAAATACCTGGCCAGATCCGCCATGGCGAGCACGTTGTTCTTGAACTTGTCCGGCTCGATGTCGCGCACCAGCGACAGCAGGCCGGCCTGATGATCCACCATCAGCACCGCTGCCTGGCTCTTGTCCAAACGCTTGTAGGTCTTGCTCATCTTCCGCTCCTGTGAATGCGCGTCCGGTTCGGTTGGACACGCGTGGTGAAATCTTCTGCATGGCGCTGCAATCCATGCACGGCTGCCTGCTCACTACCGGTGAACTAAAGCGGGCGCTGTGCGCCTGGGTGGTTGTCCACCCGCAGCAGGAACGGATGGATATGGATCTCTTTCCACACGCCCGCCTGCTGGAAGGGATCGGCCCGGTTGAAGTCGATGACCTGCTGTTTGTCCTGCGCACGCACAAGGAACAAGCTGCCGATCATGCGCGCGCCGTCGTCGGACATCAACGGCCCGCACATTACGCACCGGACCTCTGCGGTTGCCAGGTAGGCGCGATGGGCGTCGTAGCTGTCGAGCCGGCGCTGCAAGGCATCGGCGTGGTCAAGGCAATGAATGATGAAGTCCATATCCCATATACCTATTGAAATGCCTGGCCTGGGGCCGCAGCAGCCGGCGCGGGGATCGGCGTCGAGGCCCACGCCAGCATCTGCCACGCGCCCTCCCGCCGCTTCCACACGCTGAGGAAGCGGTTGTCCAGCGTGCGTTCCACGCCGTCGACCACGGCAACCAGCAGGGCCTTGCCCTGCATCACGGCGATGTCGTTGTAGATTTCCTGCCCCACCTCCTGTACCGAGGCCCGCAGGTAGCGCACCCGCCCGCTGCGCAGCGATGCCAGGTATGCCTGCTTGTCTTCGCGCAACGCCGAGGAGTGCGTGTAGCTGAGTTCATCCGCAAGCAGGTCTTCCAGCCCCGCGATATCGCCGGCGAGCATTGCGCGGTATCGCGCGGCATCCGCCTGCCTGAGCGCAGCGAGATCTTCCATATACCCTCCGGTCGTCGTGTCCGTCTTGCCCATGTCGGTGCCCTCAGCCATGCAGATACGCCTTCACCAGCGTCTTGTCGTTCAGCAGCGCCTGCCACTCTCCGCGCCGCACTTCGTGGATAACCCGTCCCACCGAAAGCACGTAGGCGCGGTCGGTCATCTCCGCGGCAATCGCCACGCTCTGTTCCACCAGCACGATGCTCAGCCCGCGCTCGCGCAGCCGGTTGAGCACGGCCAGGATTTCCTTGACAATGCGCGGCGCCAGGCCCGTGGTCAGCTCGTCCATGATCAGCAGGTCGGGCTGCAGCAGCAGCGCGCGGGCGATCGCCACCATCTGCTGCTGCCCGCCCGAGAGCAGGCCAACCTGGCCGCTGCCGCGCTCGCGCAGCAGCGGGAACAGTTCGCAGACTTCGTCGTGCGTGAAGCGCATCGCGCCGCCACGCGCGCGCCTGCCGGCTTGCTCGGCAAGCCGCAGGTTGTCACGCACCGACAGCTCGCCGAACAGGTTGCGGTTCTCCAGCACCACGGCAATGCCATGCTCGAAGCGGCGATGCCCCGGCACGTGGCCGATTTCCACCCCATCCTTGACGATGCTGCCCGCCATCGGCCGCACCAGCCCGGACAGCGTGCGCACCAGCGCCGTCTTGCCCGCGCCATTGGCACCGACCACGGCCACCGCCTCGCCCGGCCCGACCTCGATGTTGATGTCATGCAGCACTGGCACCGGGCTGTAGCCGGCGTGCAGGCCTTTCACTTTCAGCATGGTCAGACTCCCATATAGGCTTCGCGCACGCGCGGGTCGGCCTGCACGGCTTGCAGCGTGCCGCTGGCGATGATTTCCCCGTAATACAGCACGTGGGCGCTGCCGCAGATCGTCATCAGCCCCATGTCGTGCGACACCAGCAGGATGGTCATGCCTTCGCCGTTCAGGCGCAGGATCCACGCGCGCAGCAATTCGATTTCCTCGCTGTTCAGCCCCGAGGACGGTTCATCCAGCAACAGCAGGCTGGGTTCGCCGATGCAGGCGCGCGCCAGTTCCACGATGCGCCGCTGGCCCGCGGGCAGCGCGCCGGCGCGGTGCTGCAGCAGGCCTTCCAGGCCGAACTTCCGTGCGCATGCCAGCGCGGCCTCGTGCATCGCCTGCAGTTCGCGGCGCGACAGCGGCGAGCGCAGCATCGCATGCACCACGCCCGAGCGCGTGGCCTTGTGGCAGCCGGCCATCAGGTTTTCCAGCACCGTCATGTGCTCGAACACCTGCGGCGTCTGGAATGTGCGCACCAGTCCGGCGCGGCTGCGCTGCTGCACGCTGTCGGCGGTGATGTCGCGCCCTGCCAGCAGCACCTTGCCGCCCTTGGGGCGCAGAAAGCCGGAGATGATGTTGAAGCAGGTGGTCTTGCCACTGCCGTTGGGGCCGATCAGGCCGACGATGCTGCCGGCCGGCACATCGAACGCAACATTGCGCAGCACGTCAAGCCCGCCAAAGCTGTGCGCGACCGCTTCGACCCGCAGCAGGGCTTGCGCTTGTGCCGCGCCCGCGGCACTGGCGCCGAATTCAGCGATGGCGGAATTCATCGGACCTCCTTCAATGCGGGGTTCTGCGTGCGGCCGACGGTGCGGCGATGCATGCGGCTAATCACGCCCGCGAGCCCACCCATGATCCCGCCGGGCATCAACGTGACCACCAGCACCAGCGCCGCGCCAAACAGCACCTGGTGGAAGTCTCCCAGTCCGCTAAGCAGCTCCGGGACCAGCGACACAAACAATGCGCCAATCACCACGCCGTAGGTGGAGCGCGCGCCTGCCACCACCGGCACCAGCAGGAACACGATCGAGCGCTCCACCGTAAAGCTCTGCACGCTGACGAACGACACGTAGTGCGCAAACAGGGTTCCCGCCAGCGAGCCGAGCATGGCCGACAGCACGAACATCGCGGTCTTCAGCCGGTGCATGTCGATGCCGAGCACCTGTGCGGCCGGTGCCGCGTCGCGCATGGCCCGCATGGCCAGGCCGGGGCGGCCCTTGACGAGGTTGTCCACCAGCCAGAGCAGCAGCGCCACCAGCGGCCAGGCAAAGTAGTAGTAGCGCTCCGGCGTATCCAGCAGGAAGCCGAACAGCGACAGCTTGGGGATGCCACCGATGCCCAGCGTGCCGCCGGTCAGCCAGTCCCATTCGAAGAACAGCACACTGGCGATGCTGCCGACGGCCAGCGTCGCCAGTGCCAGGAAGAAGCCGCCCAGGCGCAGCACCGGCAGGCCGATCGCCGCCGCCAGCGCCGCGCTGGCCAGCAGGCCTGCCGCGGCACCGGCCAGGGCCGGCCATCCCAGCACCGTGGTGCAGTAGGCCGAGGCATAGGCGCCAATGCCATAGAACGAGGCCTGCGCCAGGTTGACGATGCCGCATTGCCCCAGCAGCAGGCCGACGCCCAGGCCGCCCACGGCCAGGATGGCGGCGAAGTTGAGCAGGTCGATGTGGTGGCGCGACAGCAGTTGCCCGGCCAGCGCCCACACTACCACCGCGGCCACCACCAGCCAGCGCGTGGCGTTGGATGATGCATTCATGCTTATCCTCCCTTGCGCCCCGCGCGGCCCAGCACGCCGTTGGGGAGCAGAATCATGATGACAACCAGGATCGACAGCGCGACCACGTCGCGATAGCCCGACGGAAAGCCCACCACCGCCAGCGATTCGGTCAGACCCAGCAGCAACCCGCCCACCACCGCGCCCAGCGGATTGCCCAGCCCGCCGAGGATGGCCGCGGCAAAGCCCTTCAGCGTCAGGCCGATACCCATCTGGTAGTTCATCGACAGCAGCGGCGTCACCAGCACCCCTGCGACCGCGCCGAAGCCGCCGCCGAGCAGGAAGGTCAGCGTGCGCATGCGGCGCACGTTGATGCCGGTGGTGGTGGCACCGTCGGGGTCCAGCGACGCCGCCGTCATGGCCAGGCCCACCAGGGTCTTGGTGTAGAACAGCCGCAACGCCGCCACCAGCAGCACCGCAATGCCCACCAGCGCCAGGGCATGCATGGGCGCAGTCGCTCCCAGCAGCTCCACCACGCCTTCGCCGCCGATGGCCGGCAGCAGGTGCGAATCGCGCCCGCCGAAATACAGCGCCGCGGCCGACAGCGCGAACGCAAGGCCGATGGTCAGCAGCAGGAAGCTCTCCTCGCCGGCGCCGCGCCGCATCATCGGGCGCACGAACAACGTGTCGATGGCCAGGCCGCTGGCGGCCCCGGCGGCAATGCCGCCGGCAATCGCCACCGGATAAGGCAGGCCCAGCGTCTTGAGCGCGAATACCGCAACCAGCGCGCCAATCACCGCAAACTCTCCCTGCATCGCATTGACGATGCGCGTGCCCTTGAAGATGATCGATATGCCCACGCCGATCAGCGCGTAGACGAAACCGTTGGTGATCCCGGACAGGACCGCCTGGATAACTAGGGTGTCAGACATTGCCGATCCTTTTGCCGATGCGTTTTGCCGCTACACCGGCTAGGGCCGGGCCTTGTAGTCCAGCCGCACGAACTGGCCCTTCTGCAGCTTCGAGTAGGTAAAGCCGGCCAGCGTCATGCCGCCCATATCGGGCGCAGAAAAGTCATAGCCCATCGTGACGCCCTGGTAAGGCCGGCGCAGCGCGCTGCAGAGCTTGTCGCCGGCCACATCGGCGCCCGCCGCCTTCAGGCCGCTGGCCAGCGCCATCACCGCATCCCAGCCCACCGCGGCGAAATGCTTGGGCAGCTTGCCGTACTCCTTGCGGTAAGCCTCGACAAACTCCTTCTGCGCCGGCAGCGGATCTTCGGAAACGATGAACTCGGGATGGATGATGTTGTCGGCGGCCTCGCCCATGCCCTTGACGGTCTCGTAGGTGGCGGTGCCGTGCACGGAGATGATCGGCGCGCCGACCTTCAGCTGGCGCACATTGCGGAACGGCGCGGGCGAGGTCGAGATGACGACGATCGCGTCCGGCGTGGCGGCCTTGAGCTTGGCAGCCTGCGTGGTGACGTCGGTGGCGGCGATCTCGAATTTCTCGACCTGCACGAAGGCGACGCCGTATTGCCGGTCCAGCGTCTTCATGCTGCTCCACACCACCTGGCCGTAGCCCGAATCGTGCAGCACGCCGATGCGTTTGAGGCCGTTGTCGCGCGCATAGGACAGCACCGCGCGCGCATTCAGTTCCTGCGAGGGCGTCAGGTGGAAGACGCAGGTACGCTCGCGCTCCACCGCCGGCCCGAGTCCGGAGAACGCAAACAGCGGCACCTTCTGCGCCTGCGTGATGCCGCCGATGGCCACGGTCTGCGCGATGCCGGACGGGCCGACGATGGCGCGCACCTTGTGCGTGTGCAGCAGTGCGTTGGCCTTGGCCACGGCGGTATCCGGGCTGGAGCCGTCGTCCTCGACGACCAGCTCCAGCGGCCGCCCGCCGATGCCGCCGCCGGCATTGATGACTTTCTGCGCCAGCAGCGCGCCTTCGCGCTCGGCCAGCCCCACGGCGGCGAGGCCGCCGGTCGTTGAAAACAGGCCGCCGATGCGCACCGGCTCCGCGCCGGGCCTGGCCTGGGCCAGCGCCGGCTGTTGCGCCAGTCCGAACATCACTCCGGCCACCGCGGCGCACAGGACGCCCTGCGGCGTCCGGATGATTTGCTTGAGGTTCATGTCTCCATCCTTTTTGTCATGATTCATGGGTCTTGGGCGCGCTCTCGCGGCGCGCCTCAGTTGAAGGCGGCTAGCGCGCCACCCCGCCCGGCGCACTGCTCCACGCCGGCACATCGGCCAGCGCGGCAATGTCGAGATGGCCCAGGTCGCGCTGCTGCATCATCGCCAGGTACTGCCGCACCAGCGACGAGATCGGCAGGGCCACGGCGTTGTCGCGCGCCACGGCAAGGGCCAGGTCCAGGTCCTTTGCCACCAGCGAGATCGGCCCCGCCGCGCCGTATTCGCGCTGCTTGAGCTTGTCGGCCTTGGTGCGGTAGTGCGCGCTGCCGACGATGCTGTCATTGATCGCATCGACCATCAGCGCGCGGTCCAGCCCGGCGCGCTCACCGAAGGCCAGCCCTTCCCCGATCACCGCGGTGCTCATGAACACCATCATGTTGATCATCAGCTTGATCACGCGCGCCTCGTCGCCGCCGCCGACATAAGACTGGCGCGCGGTCAGGCAGGCCAGCAGCGGCTGCACCGCAGCGAACGCCTCGCGTGGCCCGGACACAAAGCAGCTCAGCTGCGCGCTCGCGGCCAGCGACACCGTGCCGGACACCGGCGCGCGCAGCCAGCTGGCGCCGCGCCGCGCCAGTGCCTCGGCCACCTCAGCCGAGGCTTCTGGCGATACCGTGCTCATGTCGACAAAGACCTGGCCCGTGGCCGCCGCAGCGGCAATGCCGCCGTCGGACAGGAACAGCGCGCGCAAGCTGCTGTCATCGAAGATGGTAGAGAACACCACATCGGATTGCGCTACCACATCCCGCGCGGACGGCATGGCGTGGGCACCCGCTGCAACGACCGGCTCGCACTGGGTGGGCACCTTGTCGAACACCGTCAGCGCGTGGCCGGCCTTCAGCAGGTTCAGGCACATCGGCCTGCCCATGGCTCCGATACCGATCCAGCCGATGCGCGGCGAAGACGAGGTGCGTTCGTGATTCACGTTTTTCATGTCCTTGCCTTCCGGTCACTCGACCTTGACGCCCGACAGGGCAACGACCTTGCGCGTCTGCTGCGTCTGCGTCTCGATATAGCGGGCAAACTGTTCCGGGGTCAGCTTCATCGGCACCATCCCCTGCGCCGCAAAGTGCTTCTCCACGAAATCCTGTTCGTCGAGGATCTCGCGGATGGTGGCATTGAGCTTGTCGACCACCGCGCGCGGCACCTTGGCCGGCGCCAGCACGCCGTAGACGGCGGAGATGTTCATCTCCTTGTAGCCGGCCTCCTCGAAGGTGGGGACCTGCGGCAAGGCACGCGTGCGCTTGTCGCCGCTGACCGCCAGCACCTTGAGCTTCTTCGCCGCGACGAAGCTCTGGATTGTTGGCAGCGCCGGGAAGGTCGTCAGGATCTGCCCGCCGACCACATCGGCCACCGCGGGCGCCGAGCCCTTGTACGGCACGTGCACGAGGTCCGTGCCGGCCAGCTTGTTGAACAGCGCGCCCATCAGGTGCGGCTGGCTGCCGGCGCCGAACGATCCGTAGCTGAGCGCCTGCGGGCGGGCCTTGGCATAGGCCGCCAGGTCCTTGACGCTGTCCACCGGCAGGCTGCCCGATACCGCCATCACCAGCGGCACATAGCCGATCGCCGCCACCGGCGCAAAGTCGCGCGCGACGTTGTAGGAAATTGATGGCAGCACCACCGGATTGAGCACGAAGGTGGCGTCGTTGGTCAGCAGCAGCGTGTAGCCGTCTGGCTGCGCCTTGGCCACCGCGTCGGCGCCGATCACGGTGTTGGCGCCGCTCTTGTTCTCCACCACCACCGGCTGGCGCAGTTTTTCGGACATGCGCTGGGCCAGTTGCCGGGCGATGATGTCGGTCGTGCCGCCGGGTGCGTACGGCACGACCATGCGGATCGGTTGGGCGGGATAGGCTTGTGCCAGGGCAGCACTTGCGCCGGCAAAACAGGCCAGGCCGAGCACGGTGGCGCACAGTGCGCGAGGGGTGTGAGCGTTCCAGTTCATCATGTCTCCATCTATCGTTGTCGGGGTTCTCCGGCTCGTGCGGCCGGATGTCCATTCAGTTGAACAACCACGGTTCGCGCTGCCGCCGCACTTGCTCGTAGGCGTCTATCTGTGCTGCGTGGCGCAGCGCGAGGGCGATATCGTCCAGCCCGTTGAGCAGGCAATGCTGCTTGAACGGGTCGAGCGTGAAAGCGATCACCTCCCCGGCCGGCGTGACCACCTGCTGCGCGGCCAGGTCCACCTGCAGCCGGTAGCCCGGCGTGGCGGCCACGTCGGCAAACAGGCGGTCGACCACCTCCGGCGCCGCCACGATCGGCAGCAGGCCGTTCTTCAGGCAGTTGTTGTAGAAGATGTCGGCAAAGCCCGGCGCGATCAGCGCGCGCAGGCCGAAGTCTTCCAGCGCCCACGGCGCATGCTCGCGCGAAGAGCCGCAACCGAAGTTCTCGCGCGCCAGCAGGATCGACGCGCCGCGGTAGCGCGGCTGGTTCAGCACGAAGTCCGGGTTCAGCGGCCGCGTGCTGCAGTCCTGCCCGGGCTCGCCGTGGTCAAGGTAGCGCCATTCGTCGAACAGGTAAGGGCCGAAGCCGCTGCGCCGGATCGATTTCAGGAACTGCTTGGGGAGGATGGCATCGGTATCGACATTGGCGCGGTCCAGCGGCGCGACCAGGCCATCCAGGGTGGTAAAGGCTTTCATGGCTCGGCTTCCTCTGCTGTTACAACGCGCGGACATCGACGAAGTGCCCTGCGACAGCCGCGGCGGCCGCCATCTGCGGGCTCACCAGGTGGGTGCGCCCGCCCGGCCCCTGCCTGCCTTCGAAATTGCGGTTGGATGTCGATGCACAGCGTTCGCCCGCGACAAGGCGGTCGTCGTTCATGCCCAGGCACATCGAGCAGCCCGGCTCGCGCCATTCGAAGCCGGCCGCGATAAAGACCTGGTCAAGCCCCTCGGCCTCGGCCTGGGACTTGACCAGCCCGGAGCCCGGCACCACCAGTGCCTGCCGGATGCGCGGCGACACATGCCGGCCGCGCACGACCTCCGCCGCGGCGCGCAGGTCTTCGATGCGCGCGTTGGTGCATGACCCGATAAAGACCTTGTCGACCCCGACCGCTTCGATCGGCGTATTCGGCAGCAGGCCCATGTAGCGCAGCGCCGCCTCGATGCCCTTGCGCCGCACCGGGTCGCGCTCGTCGCGCGGATCGGGAATGCGCGCGCCGACGGGCACCACCATCTCCGGCGATGTGCCCCAGGTCACGTGCGGGCAGATGGTGGCGGCATCCAGGTCCACCACGGCATCGAAGGTCGCGCCCGGGTCGCTGCGCAGCGTGCGCCAGTATTCGACGGCAGCGTCCCACATCTGGTCCTGCGGGGCCTGCGGCCGTCCGCGCAGGTACGCCAGCGTGGTCTCGTCCACGGCGACCATGCCGGTGCGCGCGCCGGCCTCGATCGCCATGTTGCACACGGTCATGCGCGCTTCCATGCTGAGGCCGCGGATGGTGCTGCCGGCGAACTCGATCACATGGCCGGTCGCGCCGGCCGTGCCGATGCGCCCGATCAGCGCGAGCGCGATGTCCTTGGCGGCAACACCCTTGCCCAGCTCGCCTTCCACGCGCACCAGCATCGACTTCGGCTTCTTCATCCACAGGCATTGCGCGGCCAGCACCTGCTCCACTTCCGAGGTGCCGATGCCGAACGCGAACGCCGCGAACGCGCCGTGCGTGGAGGTATGCGAATCGCCGCAGGCGATGGTCATGCCGGGCAAGGTCGCGCCGCGTTCCGGCCCCACCACATGCAGGATGCCCTGGCGCGGATCGTCCATGCCGAAGTTGACGATGCCGTTCTCTTCGCAGTTGCGGTCGAGCGCGTCCACCTGCGCGCGGCTCACCGGATCGGCGATGCCCTGGCTGCGCGCGGTGGTGGGCACGTTGTGGTCGGCGGTGGCCAGCACCGAGGCGGCGCGCCACACCTTACGTCCATTCAGCCGCAGCCCTTCGAAGGCCTGCGGGCTGGTCACCTCATTGACGAGGTGGCGGTCGATATAGACCAGTGCGGGGCCGCCGGCTTCCTGGTGGATCACGTGGCTGGCCCAGAGCTTGTCGAGCAGGCTCGCGGGACGGTTGGGTTCGGTCATGATGTCTCCTTGCTGGTCTTCAATTCATTGCTGCGGATAGAATGCGTGCATGACTTCCGCTGCCAAACCCACCGCCCCCGTCGACCGCGACTCTCCGCGCAAGCTCGAAGAAGGCCACCGCGACTACGTTGCGGCGCTGGCGCGCGGATTGGCGGTGATCCAGGCGTTTACCCACGCCACGCCGGAAATGACGCTCAGCGAAGTCGCCCAGGCCACCGGCATGACGCCCGCCAGCGCGCGCCGTGCCTTGCTGACGCTGCAGGCGCTGGGCTACATCGGCGCCAACGGGCGGCGCTTCGTGCTGCTGCCCAAGGTCCTGTCGCTCGGTGCCGCCTTCCTCAGCTCGATGAACCTGCGCGACATCGTCCAGCCCTTCCTGCAGGAAGTGGCCGAGCGCTTCCGCGATTCGGTCTCGCTCGCCATCCTCGACGGCGACAGCGTGGTCTACCTGGCGCATGTGCCCAGCCAGCGTCGCATCGCCTTCCGCGCCTCGGTCGGCTACCGGCTGCCGGTGCATTGCACCTCGCTCGGCCTTGCCTTGCTGGCCCATGCGCCCAAGGCCCAGCAGAACAAGGTCCTGGACCAGGCACCGTTCCAGAAATTCACACCGAAGACGCTCAGCGATGCCGATGCGCTGCGCGCCGCGCTGGCACGCACGCTGGAACAGGGCTATGCGCTCCAGGAAGGCCAGCTCGAACTCAACGTCCTGTCGATCGCCGTGCCCGTGCGCGATCCGCAGCAGCGCGTGATCGCCGCCATCAACTGCTCCACCGAGACCGAGCGCACCAGCCCCGACGAGCTGGTGGCGACACGGCTGCCGGCACTGCGCGAAGCGGCCGCGATGATCGAGGCCGCGATCCGGCGGGCACCCACGCTGGCGCATTCGATCCTGGCGGCTTCCTGAGCGGCGCGCGCCTTACAACGCCGCATCAGGTCGCCACCTCCGGCTCGATCACCACATCCAGCGTCAGCAGCTGGTAGCCGTCACGCTGCGGATGCGGCCCCACCTCGACGATATGGTCATCGATGGTCGAGAAGATGCAGTCGACCGGATTGGCGGGGTCGCCCTTGAAATAGATCTGCGACGTCAGCGTGCGGTATCCCGGCTGCACCACCCGGTAATGGATATGCGGTGCGCGCTGGCGGTTGCGGCCCAGGCGCCGCATCAGCACGCCGACCTCGGTGTCCTCGCGCCCGATGATGTAGCCGCCCGGCCGCACCGTGAAGATCCGGAAGCCGCCCTCGGCATCGCAGCGCAGCTTGCCGCGCAGGTTGTCTTCGGACTGGGCGTCGTCTTCGTTCTCGTAGCGTCCAAACTGGTTGGGCTGCCACACGATCAGCGTCGCGCCCGGCACCGGCTGGCCGGTGCGCGCATCCAGCACGCGCCCGCGCACCTCGAGCCGCTGCCCGGGCTCCTCCGCCGTCGCCAGGTGGCAGGGGTTGCTGCCTTCGGCGACCTGGTCCTTGGGGAACGGGCCGGTCACGTTCTGCGGCGTGGCTTGCGCGCCGGTGCGCGCCAGGTCCAGCGCGCGCATGGTCAGGCCCATCATGTCGCACAGCATGATCAGCTCATCCTGCGCGGCCACCCGGCCCAGCCAGGCGGCAATGCGATAGAGCTGCGCATCGGTCAGCTGCAGCTCGTCGAGCATGGCGTGGAAATGCCGTAGCGCCACGCCGAATTGTGCTTGCAGGGTAGCGTCGGAGCCGGGCGCGCCGGGGCACATGGCGTCCAGCGCGCGCTGCAGCGTGTAGTTGTCCTGGGTGCTCATATTTGTCTCCATAATTCTGATTATTGGCTGGCGGCCGACAGGTCGATCGCGCGCGCCAGCAAGGTCCGGTCGGCCTTCAGCTTGTGCTTGGCGGGCTTGTGCGTCGGCGTGTGAGGAATCGCCTCGACGGTGGCGATATAACGCGGCAGCTTGTGCACAGCCAGGCGGCCGCGCGCCCACGCGAGCAGCTCCGCCGCATCGGCCGACTGGCCCTGGCGGAACTGCACCGCCAGCAGGATTTCTTCCTCGCCAAGTTCCGCGGGCACGCCGATGGCCGCCGCTTCTTCCACCGCCGGGTGTTCGCCGAAAATGCGGTCGAGTTCGGCGCCCGACACGTTCTCGCCCTTGCGCCGGATCACATCCTTCTTGCGCGCGACAAAGACGTAGTAGCCGTCCTGGTCCTGGCGCACCAGGTCGCCGGTGGCGAACCAGCCGTCGCGGAACGCCGCCTCGGTCTGAGCCGGGTCGCGGTAATAGCCTTGCATCAGCGTGGGCGTGCGGATCAGCAGTTCGCCCGCGTCGCCGGGGACCACGTCGTTGCCATCGTCGTCGACGATGCGGGCCTGCGGCACCGGCACCGCCGGATCCGGGTGGGGCGAGATCAGGCCCATGGTGCCAAGCTTGTGCGGGCCGTCGAACGGATTGGCGATCACGCCCGGGATTTCCGTCATGCCATAGCATTCGATCAGGCGCGGCACGTGGAACTCCTGCTTCATCACACGCACCATTTCCTGGGTCTGCGGCGCGATAAACATCTTGGTGATGCGGTGACCGGGCACGAACTCGGCCCGCGGGCGCCGGGCCAGGATGCTACCGGCCGCCGCCACCAGGTTCACCTCCGTGGCGCCGGTCTCGGCGGCAAAGCGCCAGAACGACGACGCCGGGAACCTGCGCATCAGCACCAGGCAGCCGCCGCATGCCAGCGCCCCGCCCACCGAATACATCAGCGCATTGATATGGAACAGCGGCATCACGCACATCACGCGCTCGTCGGGCTGCAGCTGCAGCCGGCCGACGAAAGCTTCTGCGGTCAGCACATAGCCGCGGTGGCTGTGCATCGCGCCCTTGGGAAAGCCCGTGGTGCCGGAGGTGTAGATGATCAGCGCGGTGTCCCGGTCGCTGCCGTGGCCGGCAGCTTCGTCGGCAAACTCACCGGTGTCCGCCGCCATCGACTGCGCCAGCGTCGGCACGCCGTGGTCGCCGGGCTCGTTGGCGCGCAGCCAGACTTCGCCGCCGAGCGCGCGGACGATGGCCGCGCCGGTTTCCAGCGTGGCCGGCGAGCACACCAGCCCGCACACCTGCGCATGCTCGAACACGTACAGCGCCTCGTCCAGGCGGTATTCCGGGTTGGCCGGCACCATGGTCGCGCCGAGGCGCGCCAGCGCGAACATCACCACGACCGTGGACGGATGGTTGGCGGACAGCACCCCGACGCGGTCGCCGCGGCGCACGCGCATGGCCTGCGCCAGCCATTGCGCGGTCTCCACGATTCGCGTGTCGAGTTCGCGATAGCTCCAGGTCTGGCCCTCGAACAGCAATGCCGGCTTGTCCGGGTGCGCGGCCACGCGGGCCGCGAGGAAACCGGTCAGCGTGAAGTCATGCTGCGGGTATTGCCTGAGCACGTCGAGCGGCGCCATCGTGCCGATATGGGTGGCGGGCGCGTTCATGATGCTTGCGCCGGCGCGGCGCTGTAGGCGATGGCGTGTTCGGCGGCATCGGCCAGGATGAAGCCGATCGGCTGGCGGCGTTCCTCCTGCAAGTGGGCGATCAGGCTGGCCACGCGCGCCAGCAGCGGCACGCCCTTGAGCGCGGTGGCGGGATAGCCTGCGTCCAGCAGGACGGCGGGGATCGCGCCCGAAACATTGAGCGGCAGGGGCTTGCTGTAGTGCTCGGGTACAGCGGCTGCGACCGCTTCCAGCGCGGCCACGTGGTCGCCGGCGACGCCCAGCTCCCGCGCGATGGCCAGCAGCCGGTGCGCGCGCGGGTCCCCGAGCTTGTGCGTCGGATGGCCAAATCCGGGCAGCGGCTTGCGCGCCTGGCGCACGGCCCGGACCACGGAGTTCGCGCTCTCGGCCAGCGTGCCGTGTTCCCGGCCGGCGAGCACTTCCGCGAGCAGCTGCCCCGCGCTTTCCGATGCGCCCAGGATCACCGAGCCGCAACCCAGCACGCCGGCCGCCACCGCGCCCTGCAACGCATCCGGCGCGGCGGCCAGCGTCATGCGCGCGGCCTGCACCGAGGGGACCAGGCCATGTTCCGCGATCGCAACGAGGCAGGCATCGGTGACCGCCACCAGCTTTGCGTCAGGCTCGCGGCCGGTCAGCAGGAACAGGAAGTAGGCGGTGAAGCCGGTCTTGCCAATCAGGGCCTCGCTCAGATCTTTGCCATGTACCGAAACGCCGTGGATATCCACCTGCGCGATGCTGGTCTGCCCCGCTGGCCGGGGATGTTTCGCGTCCGTCACCTTGCCTCCTTTTTTTGCGCTAGGCGCAATCTACTGCGATATGCGAATTATTCTAGGATGGGGATGCGGGTTCTCGCAAGAACGGTAAACCCGCATTCGCCATCGTCGCGTGCGGCCGGCACCGCGGCTTGCGCCTGACCGGCGTGCCGGTCAGGCGCCATCCGTGAACGGGTCGGCGCTGCCGCTTTTTGCCAGCGCCCCGTCGCCGTACGGATCCACCTGGCGCACTGCGCCGTCGGTGAAGGGATCCATTTGCCGCCGGGCTCCGTCGGTAAAAGGATCCGCCTGGCGCAACGCCAGGCGGCGGAACTGCTCATCCACGAGGCGCCCGCTCTGCGAGCGCTGTATAGCCTCGGCGACATGCCCGCCGTTGGTGTAAACCTCGGAGGCCCGCACCGCGGCTTGCGCGCTGGCGGCCATCCCCATCATCACGATTACGGCGATCGATGCCTTTTTCATCACATTCTCCATTTCGGTTGAAAAACCCTGTGTTGGGCGAGGCGCGTGCCGCGCTTCACGATCCAAATATAGTAAAACCGTACCGTACGGTACTAAATTATTCAGAATGGTTTGCTCAGAAATTTTGAACAGGACGACGACGGCGTGGTGATGACTTGGATTGCGCGGGCATTTGGTAGACTGCGCGGGGCTCCTGCACACCCCTTGTCACGCTTCGCTACCCGATGGCATCACCCACACGCGATACCAACACCCCTGCTCACCGCCCGCCCCAACGCATGACGCGCCGTGGCGAAGAGAAGCGCGCGCTGCTCCTGAGCACGGCCGCCGACATGTTTCTCGAGCACGGCTACGACGGCGTCAGCCTCGACGACATCGTCAAGGCGTGCGGGGGCTCCAAGACCAACGTCTACAGCTTTTTCGGCGGCAAGGACGGTTTGTTCGTGGCGGTGGTGGAGCGGCTGTGCGACCGCTTCCTGGAAAAGACCGAGAAGGGTGTCGATGTGTCGCACTGCGATGCGGCGCAGGGGCTTGGCAAGATCGCGCACAGCTTCCTGCAGTCATTGCTGGAGGAACGCCACCTGGCGTTCCTGCGGCTGATCTTCGCGGAATCGCGGCGCTTTCCCGCATTGGGTAACGCCTGGTATACGCGCGGTCCGGCCGCGACCTGCGCCTATGTGGCGGCCTTCCTTGGCAGCCAGCAGGCCAAAGGCACGCGGCTCTCGGCCAGTCCCGAGGTCAGCGCCAGGCTGTTCCATGGCATGGTGCTGGCCAGCGTGCTGCACCGTACGCTGGCCACCGGCATTCGTCCGGACGATGCAGAGATCGATGCGCTGGTGCGTGACGCCATTGCGGTGATCGTGCCGGCGGTCGATGCCGGCACCCGGGCTGAACCTCGGGGGCGATAGCGCCAGCAGCGGGGGTTGTAGCGAGGGATGCTTACCCCTAGCTCATGACGGACCTGGCCGCGGCGGACCGCTTCCTTTTCCCGACGCCCTCGAAACAATGCTCAAGGAAGGCTTCGCCGCCCGCGCCAAGCCGGCGTTCGCGATGCGTCACTACCGCGAGCTGGCGCACCGCGGTGGGAAGAAAGGCGCGCAACTCCTTCAGTTCACCGCGGCGGAGCGAGGCTGCAACGCTGTGCCGGGGCAGGATCGCCAACGCGTCGCCGGCCGCGACGAGGGCCTTGATGGCTTCCGGCGTGCCAAGCTCGAAATCGACCTGGACATCCTCCAGCTGCGCCAGCAGCCAGCGGTCCGAGGCCTCGCGCGTCCCCGAACCGCGCTCGCGCAATGCCCACCGTGCCTGGCGCAGCGCTTCACGCGTGACCAGGCCCCGCGCCAGCGGGTGGGTAGGCGAAGCAATAATCACCATCTCGTCGGTCATCCATTCTCGCAGCGACAGGTCAGGGTGCGTTTGCGGCCCTTCGATGAAGCCAATGTCGGCATCGAAGGCGGCCACTGCGGCGAGCACTTCGGTGGTGTTTGAAATCTGCAGGCGCACCGGGCTATTGGGATGGGACACCTTCCAGCGCGCAAGCAATGGCGGCAGGATATGTTCGCCGATCGTCATGCTGGCCGCGACGCGCAGGGGCGCGGCGTGCTGCCCGTGAAATAGATGTTCGAGTTCGCCCGCGGCTTCGATCAGCGAGGCAGCGCGCGGCAGAAATGCCCGACCGTTCTCATTCAGGACCAGCCGGCGCCCGCTGCGATCAAAAAGCTGGACGCCGAGCAGCGCCTCCAACTCGACCAACGCACTGCTGGCCGCCGACTGCGACCTGGCGACGCGATCCGCAGCCGCCCGCGTCGAACCGTCATGGGCCGTGGCAAGAAACACCTCCAGCAGCTTCAGGTTGATACGCAGTGTTCGCGGAAGAGCCGCTGGCACATGCGCCGCATTTCGACGGCTGTCCGAACCTGATCCTCACGCCTCATATCGGCGGACTGACGATCGAATCGAACGAGCGGGTGAGCAGCCTCGTGGCTTCGAAAGTGCTGGAAGCCCTGGCCTGACCACGGAGACCGTTCGCCCAACCTACCCCACCGCGCACAAGCATTTACCTCAGAAGGCCGACATCAACCACGGCCTCGACACAGGAGACAAGCCATGACCCCGAAACGGAACCTGGATACATCCACGATGCCGATCCTTGCCAGGCGCGCCGTGCTCGCCGCCTTCGGCTGTGCGCTGGCACTGCCCGGCCTCGGCTGGGCGCAAGCGAGCGAGTACCCGAAGCCGGGTGCGATGCTGCGGTACGTCGTGCCCTTCCCGCCTGCAGGCCTGACCGATGTCATGGCACGCCTGGTCGCGCAGCAGCTCGGCGAGCGCTGGAAGGCCAACGTCATCGTGGAGAACAAGCCGGGGGCCAACGCCATGCTGGGAGCGGAGACCGCAGCCCGCGCTGCACCCGACGGCCATACGCTGCTCGCGGTCAACATGACGCATTCGGTCAACGCAACGCTGTTCCGCGGCAGGTTAAAACTGAATTTCGACAAAGACCTGAAGCCTGTCGCCCTGCTGGCAGGCACGCCGATTCTTGTCGTGGTGCCCGCCGACAGCAAGATCCAGTCTCTCGCTGACCTCGTGGCCGCGGCAAAATCCAGGGCCCTCAACGCCGGCTCGAGCGGTGTCGGCACACCCTCGCACATGTCGCTGGCACTGTTCAACCAGCTCAATGGCACCAGGATCCTGCACGTGCCCTATAAGGGCGGCGCGGCTTCGCTGACCGACCTGATGGGCGGCCAGCTCGACGTCATCTTCAGCAACTTCCCCGAATCGCTGCCGTTCGTGAAGTCCGGCAAGCTTCGCGCCATCGCCATTGCCAGTGCCCAGCGCAATCCGCAGGTGCCGAACGTACCGACGACCGCGGAAGGAGGAATGCCAAAGCTGAACGTCGAGCAATGGACCGCCGTGATGGTACCGGGTGCGACCCCGGACGCGATCGTGCAAAAGCTCGGCGGCGAGCTGGTGCGCATCATGTCGACACCGGACGTGGCCAACAAGGCACGGGAGCTTGGCTTCCGGGTCGATCCGCGCGGCCCACGCGAGTTTGCCGCGTTCTGGCACAGCGAAGTCCAGCGTTGGCGCACCGTGGTCGAATCGGCGGGCATTACGCCGGAATAATGTCGAAACCGGCATGGGGCTCCGGCCCCGTGCCGCATCGATATCTCCAGCGCCTCGCCCTCCCGCTTCCGGTTCGGCCTCCCCGACCTGAAGTCGAGTGCTATTCAACAAAAGAAAAACTTTCTCACCCGCACACATTATCTCGTTTGCCCGCTCGCGCGAAATCACCAAAAATTCTCGTCATGCAGTGTTCTGCTGACGCTTGAACCAAGGCCAGCCCGGCCTTGAAACGCGAAGATTTTGTTCCACCACCAAGCGTCCTCACAGACTTTGAACGGAGTGATGCGATATGAGCAACGAATTTGCAGGTAAGAAGCTTCTGGTCGTAGGCGGCACGAGCGGCATGGGGCTGGAAACGGCGCGCATGGTGCTGGCCCAGGGCGGCAGCGCCGTCATCATCGGCAACCGCCCGGAGAAGACCGAAGAGGCGCGCAAGGAGCTGGCTGCCCTCGGCAACGTGTGGGCGCTGACCGCCGACCTGTCGAGCGACGCCGGGCTGGCCGCGCTGCTGAAGGCCCTCGACGAAGCGCACCGGGACATTGATCTGCTGGTCAACGCCGCAGGCGTGTTCTTCCCGAAGCCCTTCCTGGAGCATGAGGACGCGGATTACGACCAGTACATGAAGCTGAACAAGGCGTTCTTCTTCGTGACGCAGAAGGTCGCCGCGAACCTGGTTGCCGCCGAGCGTCCGGGCGCGATCGTCAACATCGGCTCGATGTGGGCAAAGCAAGCCATCGCCGCAACGCCGTCGTCCGCGTACTCGATGGCCAAGGCCGGCCTGCACTCGCTGACGCAGCACCTCGCGATGGAGCTCGCCCCCAGGCGTATCCGTGTCAACGCGGTATCGCCCGCGGTGGTCCAGACGCCGATCTATGAAGGCTTCATCCCCAAGGCCGAAGTCCACAGTGCGCTGCAGGGCTTCAACAGCTTCCACCCAATCGGCCGTGTGGGCACGCCGCGCGATGTGGCCGAGGCCATCGTCTTCCTGCTTTCGGACAAGGCGGGCTGGGTCACCGGCGCCATCTGGGACGTGGACGGCGGCGTGATGGCCGGCCGGAACTAAGGCTCGACTGGCAAGCGTCACCACCATCCCACTCAACCGGAACGACCACCATGATGAAAGACTGGAATGCCTATCGCGACGCCCTGCTGGCGCGCGTGGGCGAGTTCGCCCAACAAAGCCCTGATGTCATCCGCGGCTTGCAGACGATCGACAACGCAGCCGCCAAGACCGGCCACCTCGAGCCCAAGATGCATGAGCTGATTGCGCTGGCCGTGGCCGTGACCACACGGTGCGACGGCTGCATCTCGGTGCACAGCAAGAAGGCCGTCGAGCATGGCGCCACGCTGGGCGAAATCTCGGAAGCGCTGGGTGTTGCGGTCGCGCTGAACGCGGGTGCCGCACTGACCTACTCGGCGCGCGTGCTGGATGCGCACGCACAACTGACGAAGTAACCCACGACGCGCTCTGGCCCGACCTGGTGGCGAGCCAGAGCGCGTGTCACAAGCCGCGGGCCGTCATGCCGGCTTTACTTCGCCGCGGCAGCCACTTCCGCGAACAGCCAGTCGCGAAACGCCGCCAGCCTCGGCAGGCTCGCACACTCCGGACGATATACGACGTAATAGGCCAGTGCCGACAGGCATTCGATATCCGGAAATAGCCGCACCAGCCGGCCCGACACCAGATCGTCCCTCGCCATGACGCTGCGGCCGAGTGCGACGCCATGGCCATCGATCGCCGCCTGCAAGACCGCCGCCGAGTTGTTGATCCGCATGCCGCGCTTGACTTCAACGCCATCGACGCCCGCTGCCGCAAGCCATGCACTCCATGAGGCAAAGCCGGCGTGACTCGGGACCGAGAGGTCATGGATCAGCGTGACGCCGGCAAGATCGGCAGCCTTGCGGACACGTTTGCTGCGGGCATAGTCAGGCGAGCAGACCGGATAGATCTGCTCGTCCATCAGCTTCTCCGCCGCAACGTCGGGCCATTGCCCCGCGCCATAACGGACGCCGATATCGATGCCATGCGTGGCGAAATCCAGGGGCTTGAGATTGGTGTCGAGGCGCACGTCGGTATCCGGCCATCGGGCCTGGAAGCGTTCGATGCGCGGCAGCAGCCATTTGGCGGCAAAGGCGGGGCTGGTGGTCACCGTCAGGATCCCGTTGGCCGACCCTTCCTTCAACCGGTCCAGGCCGACGGCAAGCCGGTCCAGGCCGGAGCGGATGTCGGGCAGCGCCCGCTCCGCGACTTCGGTCGGAATCAGGCGCGTGCGCCCCCTGGCCTGGCGGTGGAACAGCGGCGTACCGAGCCAGTCTTCGAGGCTGCGCACCAGCTGGCCGATCGCGGCGGGTGTCACGTTCAGTTCGGCGGCAGCGGCCGAAAAGCTCTGGTGCCGGGCACTGGCTTCAAAGGCGCGCAGGGCGTTCAGATAGACGGGCGACTTCATGGCGGGATAGTTTTCCTTGACTTTCCGGAAGCCTAGCACGGGCCCGGCCGCACTGTTTCCGGCGAGTTTTCCGCCCTCTTATCGCTGCATTTCGCGCATCGTTGCCGCATGCCGTGCGGCCTGAACAGACAGATTTTCTTCCAGGCGGAGCACGCTAGAAGCTCGCGGCGAGTCCGAACGACACGCCCGAGACGCCATTCCCGAAGACGTAGCGGACCACCGCGCGGATCCGGGTCACGAACACTTCGTGGGCGCTGGTGTCGAGTTCCAGGCCGGTGCCCAGCGTGGTGAGGTAGTTGAACCCCAGCGCCCCGGCCTGGTTGCCGAGGTAATGCGAGTGCGACAGCTCCAGCACGTAGCGCACCGGCCGGTCGAGCGCGCGCAGCCCCGTTGGCGCGCGCCAGCGCGCGTACAGGCTGGCGGTCTGCGCGACGGACGAGGCCTCCAGGCCTGACGAGTCGCCGAAGCTGCGCAGGTAGATGTTGGTATAGCGCAGCTCGACGTCGATATCGCGGTTGTCGCGGTGGCTTTCCCAGTCGAGCATCACCGATCCGCCCAGGCCATAGGCATTCATGGCGCCGTCGTCGAGGAAGGCGATGTCGTGGTCGGTCTTGTGCTCGACCGCGAACTGGGCGATGGAAAGATCGCTGGCGACGCGGCCGAGCGAAGCGTTGAAGATGGGGCGGAACACCAGCTCCTTGCTGGGGATCAGCGGAAAATCCCAGCCGACGCCAACGGTGCCGGCGAAGGTGTTCCACTTGGCCGGCAGCTTGCGCGATTCCAGCCCGTTGGAGGCGACAAAGGCGGGATCGTAGCGGTTGTAGGCGATCGACCCTTCCAGATAGAGCGGAAACGACTGGCTCAGCGTAAAGCCCCCGCCGAGCTGCCACAGGGTCAGGTCGGGGTTGTCGGTGCTGGCACTGCTGATCGAAAGCGAGCTGGACGCCAGGTCCGGTACCACCGCAAACGACATCAGCGTCAGCACCGCACTGGCGTGCTTCTGCACATTGGTGCCGACCACGCGAAACGGCGGCTCCGTCTGCGCCAGCGCGGGCACCGGCGCGGCCGCAAGGCCGGCCAGCAACGTCAACACCAGGGCGCCTTGCGCTCGCATCGATTCCCTCATCCGGTCTCAGGCCATTGCACGCTACGTCAGCATCGTGACAACACCGTCATCGGCAGCTGGTCCAGGCTGGTGGACCGCGGCGTCACGCTTTCTGGGGGCCATGGTGGCGGAAGTGCCGCGTCGGCAGAAGTGAATCTTCTTGCCACGGAATTAAAGGAAATGAAAGTTGCCTGAAACCGGCGTGCGCGGCCGCGACGGCGCGCTTGTAGGAGCAATTCCGGCGTCTCATCGGCGCCTGCCCGACAGCGCCAGGCCGGGCTGCTGCCTAGACTGGCCTTGTCGCCGCAGGTCCGCCAGGCGGGCATGTGCGGCATACGGCGCGCCGGGCCCCGACCGGCCGGCGCTTCCGACCCTAACCCTGGAGGTATTCCATGGATCCGAAACAACCCGCTCGCCATACCCGAATCGCCAGCGTGATTGCGGCAGGCCTGGCAGGCCTCAGCTGCGCCGCGGCCATCGCGCAGACCGCCACGCCTGCTACCCCCGCCACGCCGGCAACCCCAGCCGCGCAGGGCCTGCCGGCAACGCCCGCAACCCCTGCAACGCCTGCCGTGCCGGCCACCGCGGCCAGCCCCGCCGGCCAGGGCACCGCGCCCGGCGTGACCCAGATCCAGCCGCCGAAGGACCCGCTGGTCGAGCGCCGCGAGGCACGCCGCGAGGCCGCCGCCGAATACAAGGCGAAGAAAAAGGCCGCCAAGGGCGAATACAAGGACGAAGTCGGCGCTGCCAAGCAGGAACGCAAGGTCGAGAACAAGGCTGCGGACGCAGCGGCGCGCCAGGAAATGGCTGCACCCAAGCAGTGACGCAGCGGTCGCGGCGCACACCGCCGCACCAATGCAAACGGGCCCCGCGGGGCCCGTTTTTGCCGTGTCAGTCGGCCAGTCCGCTGGCGTCGATATAACCAAGCGCTTCGGTAACGGCACGCCGCGCCTTCAGCACATAGCAAACCCGCCGCTCCTGGATCGACAGCGCCAGCACGTCGGCCTGCACCAGCTCCGAGAACACATGGCCGGCGCGCCCCAGGCTCAGTCGCGCCACCTGCGCCAGATCGGTGGCCGGCAGCCCGGCCTCGCCGGCTTCGAGCAGCGCGCGGCAGATGCGGATGCGGGCGGGTTCGGTCATCAGCGCCAGCGTCAGCGTACTTTCCTGGGTCTCCATGATCACACCTCGGTCTCCGGGCACGGCACCCGGGCCGGGGGATACACGGCGGCGGGGGCGATGCGGGGGGGTCACTCTTGCCGCGCAGCCTGGCGCGCGCGGTTTTCCCCGTTCTACGCGGCTCGCCCCGCAAAGGCAATAGGGTCCTGCCACGGCCGGGCGGACACTGGCGCGATTACAACAGCGCCAGTGCCGCGCGGCCGCGCTCAGGCCATCACAAACGGCAATTGCCGCTGGCGCTTGCCGGTCAGCGTGAACAATGCGTTGGCCACCGCCGGCGCGATCGGCGGCACGCCGGGTTCGCCCAGCCCGGTGGGGTTGTCCTGCGACGGCACGAAGAACACGTCCACCACCGGCGCGTCGGTGATGCGCGGCGGCGGATAGTCCGGGAAGTTGCTGTTCTTCACCGCGCCGTTCTCGATCTCGATGGCAAACCCCGGCCGGGTCATGGCCAGCCCGAACACGCACGCACCCTGGACCTGGGCCTCGGCCGACAACGGGTTGACCACGCGGTTGGCATGCACGCCGGCGGTGACGCGATGCACGCGCGGTTCGCCCTTCACCAGCGAGACATCGACCACATAGGCCACCACGGTGCTGAACGACTCATGCACCGCCACGCCCCAGGCATGCCCCTTGGGCAGCTTGCGCTTGCCGTAGCCGGACTTGTCCACGGCCAGCTGCAGCGCGGCGCGATGGCGCGCGTGCTTCTTCTCGTCGAGCCGCGCCAGGCGGAAGGCCACCGGGTCCTGCTTGGCGGCGGCGGCCATCTCGTCGGCCAGCGTTTCCTTGACGAAGGCGGTGTGCGTATTGCCGACCGAGCGCCACCACAGCACCGGCACGTCCACCTGCGGGTGGTGCACCGACATCTGCAGCGGCAGGTCGTAGTCGTTCTCGACGATGCCTTCGGTCATGGTGGCGTCGACGCCGTTCTTGACCATGAAGGGCTCGAACGGCGTGCCCTTCAGGATCGACTGGCCGACGATGGTGTGCTGCCAGCCGACCACCTTGCCCTGCGCGTCCAGGCCGATGCGGGCGCGGTGCAGGTGCAGCGGACGGTAGTAGCCGCCGCGGATATCGTCCTCGCGGCTCCACACCACCTTGAGCGGCTCGGTGTGGCCGGCGGCGACCCACGCCTTGAGCACGTTGGCCGCTTCGACGATGTAGTCGGAGGTCGGCACCGCGCGCCGGCCGAAGCCGCCGCCGGCCATCATGGTGTTGAGCACCACCTTGTCCGGCGCCAGCCCGAGCGTGCGCGCCACCGCGGCCTGGTCGACGGTCTGGAACTGCGAGCCCACCCAGACCTTGACCGACTGCACCTTGCCGCCGGCCACCTCGGGCTGCAGCGTGCAGTTCAGCGGCTCCATCGGCGCGTGCGCCAGGTACGGAAAGCGGAAGTCGGCCTCGATCTTGCGCGGGGCGCCGTTGATGGCAGCGGCGATATTGCCCTCGCCCGCGCGCGCGACGGTGCCTGGCTGGCCGGCCAGCTTCGCGTATTCATCGAACAAGGCCTGCGACGAGACTTTCGAGCCGGCGTCCTCCCACTGGACCTCGAGCGCATCGCGGCCCATCTTGGCGGGCCAGTAGCCGCTGGCGATCACGGCCACGCCGCTGCCGCCGCGGTCGACCGGCACCTGCAGCACGCCGCGCACGCCCGGCACCGCTCGCGCCTTGTCGGCGCTGAAGCTCTTGACCTTGCCGCCGAAGCGCGGCGGCCGCGCCACCACCGCCACCACCATGCCCTTGAGCTGGGTGTCGATGCCGAACGGCGTGGTCGCTTCCATCTTGCCGCGCGCATCCAGCCGCGGCGTGGGCTTGCCGACGATGCGGAACTGCGCCGGGTCCTTCAGCGTGACCTGCTGCGGCACCGGCAGCTCCATCGCCGCCGGCGCCAGTTCGCCGAAGGTGGCGCGCTGGCTGCCGGACGTGATCACGCCCTGCTCGACCTTGCAGCTGGCCGGGTCGACCTTCCAGCGCTGCGCCGCGGCCGCGACCAGCATCGCGCGGGCGCGCGCGCCGAGTTCGCGGTACTGCTGGAACGAGTGGTTCAGCGCGGTGGAACCGCCGGTCATCTGCATGCCGAAGCCAGGGTCCTTGTACGGATCGCCGGCCGGGGCCAGTGCCGCGCGCACGTTGCGCCAGTCGGCATCCAGCTCTTCGGCCAGCGCCATCGGCAGCGCGGTATGCACGCCCTGGCCGAATTCGAGCCGGTTCACCGCCACGGTCACGGTGTTGTCCGGCGCGATGATCAGGAACGCCTGCGGCGCTGCCGGCGGTGCCTTGGGCTTGGCGCCCTCTTGGGCCTGCGCCAGCGGTGCCACGCCCAGCGCCAGCCCCCCGCCGGCCAGGCCGGTCAGTTTCAAGAAACTGCGGCGGTCGAGCGTCGCCACGCCGGCGTCGCCACGCGCTTCGCCGCTATTGCCTGCCTGGCCGCCGGCCAGGGCTTCGATGCCTCGGATACGCATATCGGTTCGCTCCCGCTCAGGCCAGCGCACGGGCGGCGTCTTTGATCGCCGCGCGGATGCGCTGGTACGTGCCGCAGCGGCACAGGTTGCCGGCCATGGCCTGGTCGATGTCGGCGTCGGTGGGCCGCGGCTTGCTGCGCAGCAGGCCGACGGCGCTCATCACCTGCCCGTTCTGGCAGTAGCCGCACTGGGCGACATCGTGCTTGAGCCAGGCGTCCATCACGGCGCGCCCGATGCGGTCGCTGCCGATGCCTTCGATGGTGGTGATGCGCGCCCCGGCAACCGCCGAGGCCGGCGTCACGCAGCTGCGCGTGGCCTGGCCGTTGACGTGCACGGTGCAGGCACCGCACGCGGCCATGCCGCAGCCGAACTTGGTGCCGGTCATTTCAAGGTTGTCGCGCAGTGCCCACAGCAGCGGCGTGGACGGGTCCACGTCGACTTCACGGGTCTTGCCGTTGACGTTGATGGAGAGGGTGGTCATTTGGGGGACACTCCTTGGGTACGTTGCCCGCTGGTCATTGCCTGTGCGCCGCAGCCTGGCGCAACGGACAAGTGAGGATAGTGCAATTTGCGGCACCTTGCCGGAGGCTTTGCGCACTAACGTGCCCGTCAGCGCCGGTTGCACGAACTTTGTGCAACGAACGGCTGTCCCTCATGGATTGCCTTGCCATCCCGGCGGGATTCCGGTGTGGTCCGGTTCCCGCCGCTGAAACAGTGCCATCGACTATTCCAGAAAATTCGTTCCCCGCCGCCCGCACCGCCCGAGCACATAACACCGCTGCCACGCCCGGCACGGCCGCCTTGCCAGCGGCCCACACTCGCACCGCATCGTCACCTTCGATAGCGCGGCTCGACAGCATCCAGGCCCTGCGCGGACTGGCCGCCGCGCTGGTGGTGCTCTACCACTCCGGGCTCACGCTGGGCGGCACCAACGCGCCGGTGCTGAACTGGCTGACCCACAACGTGATCAAGCGCGGCCATGTCGGCGTCGACGTGTTCTTCGTCATCAGCGGCTTCATCATCGCCTGGGTCGCGGTGCTGGCCCGGCCCCGGCCGGAGCGGCCGCTCGGCTTCATGATCCGGCGCCTGTGCCGGCTGGCCCCGCCGTACTGGACCATGTCGGCCATCCATGCACTGCTGCTCAACCCGGTCACGCCGGCGCTGTTCGCCGCGTCGCTGGCATTCCTGCCGACTTCCACCGGCCATGCGCCCTACTACGGCTATCCGGCGCTGTACGTGGGTTGGTCGCTCAACTACGAGCTGGCGTTCTACGCGGTGTTTGCGCTGGGCTTGCTGCTCGCCGGGCGGCGCGCGCTGCTGGTGGTGCTGGGGGTGTTCGCGCTGTCCACGCTGGTGCTGCCGTGGTGGCGCTTCGGCACGCTGGTGGCCGATCCCGCCCAGGGCTATGCGTTCGCTTCACCGTGGCTGGCCATGGTCAGCAATCCGCTGGTGCTCGAATTCCTGCTGGGCTGCGGGCTGGCATGGGCCTACGCGCGCTGGCGCCACTTGCTGACGCCGGCACTGGCGCTGGCGCTGCTGGCCATCGGCAGCGCGGCGTTCGCGCTGTCGCTGCCGCTGGTCGGGCCGGATTTCAGCCTGGCGGGACGCGGCTTGCCCGCCGCGCTGCTGGTGGCCGGCGTGGTCGCCGCCGAGCACGCCGGCATGTTGCGCGTGCCGCGTGCGCTGATCTGGCTGGGCGAGCTGTCCTACGCCCTCTACCTGACCCACCCCACCGTGATCGAAGCGGTCAAGCGCCTGATGCCCGCGCTGCGCCCGGACCAGACGGGCATGCAGCTGCTGCGCTTTGCCATCGACGCCGGCCTGGCACTGGCACTGGCCTGGCTGCTGCACCGCTGGGTCGAGCTGCCCGGCATCGCGGCCGGGCGCCGTCTGGCACGCGGCTAGCGCTGCGGCAGGCCGGCCAGGAACAGGTACAGGGCGGTCAGCTCGGTATCGTTCATGCGCCCGAACGAATCGAACGGCATCACGCGGCTGAGCGTGCTGCCGTCGGGCCGCTTGCCGCTGCGCATCATCTCGATGAACGCGGCGGGCTCGCCGTAGCGGGCCATGGCGCCGCCAGGCACCGGGCGCAGGTCGGCGGCCGCGGGCCAGTCGGGCGGCGCCCCGGGGATCTTGCCGCCCCGGAACGCCGGCCCGTGGCAACCCAGGCAGACATTGGCCACATAGGCGCCATAGCGCGGCGTCGGCTCGGGCACCATCGCCGCCTGCGCCGGCAGGCTGTGGTCGATCTTGGACGCCGCGTCCTGCACCACCCCCACGCCATACAGCGCGCGCACCAGCCACGGCATGGTGATCTCGGCGGGCGCGCCCATCGCCGCGGGCAGGCTGCGCAGATAGCCGACCAGCGCGCCGAGGTCCTCGTCGCTGAGCCGGTTGTAGTCTTCGCTGGGCATGACCAGCAGCGGGCGCAGCGAGGGTGCCACGCCATGGCGGATGCTGCGGACCCAGTCCACTGGCTGGTAGGCGGCGATGGCCGGGTTGGCGCGGGTCAGGTCCGGCGCGCGCACGCGCAGGCCGCCGGGGTCGTCGATCACCTGCTTGCCGCCCCCGCCGGCGCCATGGCATTCCATGCAGCCGCGGGATTCATACAGGTACTTGCCGTGGGCGATGGACGCGGGGTCCTCGCGGATGGCGACGGGCGCAACCTGGACCTCGACCAGACGCTGCGCCTTGCGCTCGCCCACCCATGCCGCGCCGTACGCCGCCGCGGCGGCGACCACGGCCGTGCCCGCAAGCCCCCATGCCGCCATCCGCAGAATCCGCGCCATTTGCCTTCCCCTGTCCGCCGCACTGGATGCCGCAGCTTGCGGCCAGTGCCCCGGGGGCTGTCGGTGGGAAAGGCAACATAGCGCAGCGCCGGCGGCGCTCAGGCCAGCCCGGCCGGGGCGCGGTCGATAAAGCCGGTCATGCGCGCCAGCCGGCCATCGGCCGCCACCGTGGCAAAGTCGGTGCCGACCACCAGCGCGGCTTCGCCGGCGGGGCCCAGTTCCCAGGTAAAGCGCAGGTTTTCCCCGTGCGCATCGACCGGGCTGACGCGGGTGAAGCGGAAACCGGGAAACTTCGCCTGCACCGCGGCGATCATCGCGTCGATGCCGGCATGGCCATCGCCCCGCATCAGCGGATCCACATAGCAAGCCGTTTCCGTCCACGCCGTTGCGATCAGCTCGCGCCGGCGCGCGGCATCGGTCTCGTTCCAGGCGGCGAGGTAGCGGTCGGCAAGGGTGGCGGCGTGGTCGACCTGGAGGGACTGGATGGCAGCGGACATGGCGTTCTCCTTGGGGGTTGGTGGTCAGGCTCTCGGGGCCTGGCGTCAGGCCATGGCTGCATGATCGGCGCGGGGGCGCGGCGGCGCGATTACCGGGGAGGTTATCGACGCGGATACCGGCAGCGCGGACCCCTGCGCTTGCCGCCCTACCAAAAAATCGCCCCCAACACCAGAGGCAAGTAACCCCCCAACCTGCCCCCTGTCCTGCCGATGGCGACGCGCTTATCCTCGCTACATTGCCCCTACGCTGGGCGGCAGTCTGTCCGGGCGTTTCGGGGGCATGCCGCCGGGCGCGCCGGCCACGCCGCCTCCTTCCCACCCGCATCGCACCGCCTTTGCCTCGTTCTCGTCCATGACGCCCGATACGGCCCCGCCGATCCCTCCGGCCGCTTCAGCCCCTTCCGCCGCGCCGCGCCGCTGGCTGCCCTTGCTGCTGGCCGGCGCCTGCTATTTCGTGCTGGCGGCGGCGGCGCTGTGGCTGGCGCGGCTGCCCGGGAGCGTGGCCTCGGTGTGGCTGCCCAATGCGTTCGGGCTAGGCCTGCTGCTGCAGCGGCCGCGCGCGCAGGCGCCGTGGCTGCTGGCCGGCATGCTGGTGGCCAGCGTGATGGCCAACCTCGGTGCCGGCGACAGCCCCTTCACGGCGCTGATGCTGACCGGCGCCAACCTGGCCGAGATGCTGTCCGCGCTGCTGCTGTTGCGCCTGCTGGACCGGCATGGCGTGACCGGGCGCCACGGCCCGCTGGCCGCGTTCGCGGTGATGCTGGCGGTCGGCGGCATCCTGGCGCCGATGGTCGGCGCCACGGCCGGCGCCGCCGCCATTACCGCGGTCGCGGGCAGCCGCTTCGCACCGGTGTGGTGGACCTGGTGGCAGGCCAGCGCGCTGGGCATGGCGCTGCTGCTGCCGCTGATGCTGTCGATGACCGCGGTGCGCGTGCGCGCCGCCGCCGCGCGGCCGATGCTGGCGCCGCAGGCGGGCGCGCTGGCGCTGAGCCTGGCCATCGGCGCGTTCGCGCACTGGCAGGGCCACGACCCGTTCGCGGCGATGTCGCTGCCGCTGGTGCTGCTGGCGCTGGCCGGCAATCCGTTTGCGACCGCGCTGCTGGCGCTGGTGGCGACGCTGTGCCTGCAGGCGCTGATGCTGCTGTCGCACCGCCATGAAGCGGTGCCGCTGTCGGCCGCCGTGATCATGGTGCTGCCGGTCTGCATCGCCTACCTGACCGAGCAGAACCGGCACGGCCGCGCCAGCCTGCGCAGCAGCGACAAGCGCTTTCGCCAGGCCATGGAGCATTCGGCCATCGGCATGGCGCTGGTCGACATGGACGGCCGCTGGCAGACCGTCAACCGCGCCATGACCGAGCTGCTCGGCTACAGCGCGGCCGAACTGCGCGAGCTGAGCTACCAGCAACTGACCCACCCCGACGACCTGACCGGCGACCTGCGCCAGGTGGCCAACCTGTTGTCGGGCAAGGTCGAGGCCTATCGCCTGGAAAAGCGCTACCGCCACAAGGACGGCCACTACCGCTGGGTGTTGCTGGCGGTCTCGCTGGTTCGCGACGAGCAGACCGGCGAGCCCCAGCACTTCATCACGCAGGTGGAAGACATCCACGCGCGCAAGCTGGCGCAGCAAGAGCTGGAACGGTTGTCGCGGCGCATCCAGCTGGCGGTCGAGGCCGGCGGCGTGGGCATCTGGGAATGGGACCTGGCCAGCGCCGGCATCACCTGGGATGCGCGCATGCATGCGCTGCACGGTACCGACCCCGCCGGCGGCGCGCCGCTGTCGGAGCAATGGATCGCGCTGCTGCACCCCGACGATGCCAGCCGCGTGCGCGGCGAGATGCGCCGCGCCATCCGCGGCGAGGCCGCGTTCGACACCGAATACCGCATCGTGCGCCCCGGCGGCGAGGTGCGCCACGTGCGCGCCATGGCGATGGCGACCCGCGGCGACGACGGCACCGCCCGGGCGCTGGTCGGCACCAACTGGGACATCACCGAGCAGCGCCGGCTGACCGAGGCGCTGTTCGAGGAGAAGGAGCGCCTGCATATCACGCTGCGCTCGATCGGCGATGCGGTGATCTGCACCGACGCCACCATGCACGTGACCTTCATGAACCCGATCGCGGAACAGCTGACCGGCTGGACCATGGCTGCCGCCACCGGGCTGCCGCTGGAGCGGGTCTTCCGCATCGTCGACGAGAGCAGCGGCGAGCCCATTCCGAGCCCGGTCGAGGCCTGCCTGCGCACGCTGACGCCGGCCTACCTGCAGGAGGGCGCGGTGCTGCAGAGCCTGACCGGCGAGCGCCACGACGTGCAGGACTCGGCCGCGCCGGTACTGACGGCGCGCGGCGAGGTGCTGGGCGCGGTGCTGGTGTTCCAGGACATCACCGCAGCGCGCGCGCTGCAGCGCGAGCTGGCGCGCTCGGCCATGCACGATGCGCTGACCGGCCTGCCCAACCGCACCTGGTTCGAGAAGCGCCTGCGCGAGTCGTGCGACGCGGCGCGGCTGCATGGCCATCGCGCCGCGCTGTGCTTTATCGACCTGGACCGCTTCAAGATCGTCAACGACACCGCCGGCCATGGCGCCGGCGACGTGCTGCTGCGCGAACTGGGCTACCTGATCCGCAACCATGTGCGCCCGGACGACGTGCTGGCGCGCCTGGGCGGCGACGAGTTCGCGCTGCTGCTCAAGGACTGCACCGTGGACCAGGCCGAGCAGGTCTGCCAGGGCGTGATCGACGCCATCCGCGGGCGCCGCTTCCCGTGGGAGGGGCGCGTGTACGACGTCGGCGCCAGCATCGGCATCGCCGCCATCGACCTGGACGTGCCGCCGGTGAGCGAGCTGATGAGCCGCGCCGACGTGGCGTGTTATGCGGCCAAGGCCGCGGGCCGCAGCCGCGTCTCGGTGTACCGCCGCGACGAGAGCGACGCGCGCCGCCACCACCGCGAACTGGAAGTGGCCGCCGGCATCCACTCGGCGCTCGAGGCCAACCGCTTCCGCCTGTTTGCGCAGGAAATCCGCGCGCTGCAGCCGGAGCAGGACGACGCCAGCGGCGATCGCCATATCGAGATCCTGGTGCGCATGGTCGACGAGCACGGCGAGCTGATCCTGCCCGGCGCCTTCATTCCCGCGGCCGAGCGCTACGACCTGATGGGCCATGTCGACCGCTGGGTCATCCGCAACGTGCTGCGCGGCTACGGCGAACGGCTGGGCGCGGTGCCGGGGCTGTCGGTGTCGATCAACCTGTCGGCCAACTCGCTGGGCGAGCCCTTCCTGCTGCCGTTCCTGCATGCCGAACTTGAAGCCAGCGCCCTGCCCGCCAGCCGCATCCGGCTGGAGATCACCGAGACCGCGCTGATCAACAACATGGCTGCGGCCAACCGCCTGGTGGCGGAAATGCGGCGCGCCGGCTGCACCGTGTCGCTGGACGACTTCGGCTCGGGCCTGTCGTCGTTCGCTTACCTGAAGCAGTTTCCGGTGGACTTCCTCAAGATCGATGGCAGCTTTATCCGGCAGCTGGCCGATAACGCGGTGGACCGCGAGATCGTCAGCTCGATCAACGACATCGGCCACCGGCTGGGCGTGCGCACGGTGGCGGAGTGGGTCGAGGACGAACGCACCCTCGATGCGCTGCGCGCGATCGGCGTCGATTACGCGCAGGGCTATGCGATCGGACGGCCGGTGGCGCTGGACGTGTTCCTGGCCGGCTACGCGCAGCGCAACGCGCAGGCCTCATAGCCCGCCGGCCTGTCCACGCGGCGACCGTGATACATTCGGCGCCTGTCCGCGTGGTGGCCGCCGGCCGCCTGGCCGAAACCAAGGGGAACCCGTTGTCGCTCGTGTCCGACCCGATGCCGGCGCCGCTGTATGCGCGCGTCAAGCAGCACATCAGCAGCCGGATTGCTGACGGCAGCTGGCCGCCCCATCACCGCGTGCCGTCCGAGACCGAGCTGGTCGAAGCGCTCGGCGTCAGCCGCATGACCGTGCACCGCGCGCTGCGCGAGCTGACCGCCGAGGGCATGCTGGTGCGGCTGCAGGGCGTCGGCACCTTCGTCGCCGAGCCCAAGCGGCGCACCGCGCTGTACGCGGTCAACAATATCGCCGACGACATCGCCGCGCGCGGGCATCGCCATCGCGCCCGCGTGATCAGCCTCGCGGCCGAGCGCGCCGGCCCGGCGCAGGCCGCGGCGCTGGAGGTCGCGCTGGAGGCGCGGGTGTTCCATTCGGTGATCGTCCACTACGAGGACGACGTGGCCATCCAGCTGGAAGACCGCTATGTCAACGCCGTGGTCGCCCCCGACTACCTGGCGCAGGACTTCAGCAGCGAGACTCCTTACCAGTACCTGTCGCGCATCGCCCCGCTGACCGAGGGCGAGCATGTGGTCGAGGCCGTGCTGGCGCTGCCGGAAGAGTGCGAG
Organism: Cupriavidus phytorum; assembly: GCF_003254285.1. Lineage (NCBI taxonomy): Bacteria > Pseudomonadati > Pseudomonadota > Betaproteobacteria > Burkholderiales > Burkholderiaceae > Cupriavidus > Cupriavidus phytorum. The sequence goes on along the minus strand of NZ_QKZN01000003.1, from coordinate 361,315 downwards.
CTGCTCGCCATCGAACGCGGCGAGCCGTGCCTGCTGATCCGCCGCCGCACCTGGTCCGCCGGGCGCGTGGTGACGTCGGTGCGGCTGGTGCATCCCGGTTCGCTGCATCGGCTGGAAGGCCGGTTCACGTCCTAGGCCTTGCTGCGGCCTGCACCGGGCCATCCTTTGGCGTCACCACGACACCCGCCGCGCCTCAGCCATGTTCCGGCTGCGTCGCTGCGAAGCTGGGCCGCTCGCGCATCGCCGCGTGCGCGCGCCGCACGTTCGGGCACTTCTCCAGTAAAGCTGCGCCCTCGGGGAACATGCCCACATAGGCGATGATTGGCGCCAGCAACAGGTCCGCCATAGACAGCGTCGCGCCCACCAGGTAGTTGCGGTCGCCGTACACCTGCTCGAGCACCCCGAGATGCCGGGCGATCTCCGGCAGCGCGGCGTCGATCACCGCGCGGTCCGGCTGGCCGTTTGGTCCCTTCGGAAAGATGTACTGCAGCACGTAGCGCCGGATCATCGCATCGTAGGCATGGGCGTTGATCAGGCTGATCCACTGCTCGCCGCGCGCCTGGGCCGAAGGCCGCCCCTGAGGCAGCAGGCTGGGCCCGTCGAAGGCATCGTCGATGTAGCCGAGGATGGCGCGGGTCTCGTAGAACGAGATCGGGCCATCGCACAGCACGGGGATGCGCCCGAACGGATTGAGCGCGAGCACTTCCGGCGCATGCGGCGGCAACGGCTTGAGCGTATAGGCCACGCCCTTTTCCGCGAGTGCCATGCGCACCGTGCGGCAATAGCTGCTGCGCGGATCGCCGAGCACCACCACCGTGGCCGCGCTGCCGTCCGGGTCCAGGTAGTCGACCAGTCGGTTGTACACCGACTGCCAGCCGGTGGCGTGGCCATCGCGCGACTGCGTGTCCGGGAAGCCGCTGTGCCGCATATGCAGGTGCGTGCCGCCCTCCTGCGCCGTCAGCGTGACCTCGATCAGCGTCCTGATATGCGGCGGCATGGGGCCGGCTTCGGCCTGCCACGTATAGGCGAGGAAGTCGGCGCGGGAAACTACCTGGTACTCGCCGTGCACGGCATGCCGGGCACCGTCGCGGCCAGCCATCACGATGCGGTATTTGCCGCCCACGCGGGCGTCGGCGCTGGCCTCGATCACCCCCATGCCGCGCGGGCAATGCCAGGCGGCCAGCGCCGCCTGGTCTGTGAACGCATCGAACACCTTCTCGCGCGGCGCGCGGATGAAGCGGGTCATTTCCAGATGAAAGCTAGCGGCTTCGGTCATGATTCGTTCCCTTGGTCCTTGGTTGCATGACCGGTGTCTGCGCCGACACCGGCGGCGTGGGTACGCTCGACAAATTCGACGAGGCGGTCCAGGTTGCCTTCCCAATGGCAGCGATAGGCCTCCAGCCAGTCGCGCGCGTCCCGCAGCGGATCCGCGCGCAGGTGGCAGATGCGCCAGCGCGCGCTGACCTCGCGCTCGATCAGCCCGGCGTCGGCCAGCACGCGCAAGTGCCGGGAGATCGCCGGGGCCGACATGGCGAACGGTCGCGCCAGCTCGCTGACCGGCGCATCCCCTTGTGCAAGCCGGGCAAGGATCGCGCGCCGGGTAGGGTCGGCCAGGGCGGCAAAGATGGTGGTAAGCGGATCGATGGGATGTGGCATGAAATCATTTAACTTATTGGTTAAATGAAAGTCAAGGCACGGCGTTGCGAGTCCCCGGGAATACCCTGATTTCTATGAACTTGTATATACAGGAATATACATGCCTATGCGTTGACCCAAAGCGCGCGTCCCAGACCTGCAAGACCGAAGGAGTTTCCCGTGACCCAGACCCCGACCCAACCCACCCGTTTCCGCGACACCGAGATCCGCGCCCCGCGCGGCACCACGCTGACGGCCAGGAGCTGGCTGACCGAAGCGCCGCTGCGCATGCTGATGAACAACCTCGACCCCGAGGTCGCGGAGAACCCGAAGGAACTGGTGGTCTACGGCGGCATCGGCCGCGCCGCCCGCAACTGGGAATGCTATGACCGCATCGTCGAGGCCCTGACGCGGCTCGAAGACGACCAGACCCTGCTGGTGCAATCGGGCAAGCCGGTCGGCGTGTTCCGCACCCACCGCGACGCCCCGCGCGTGCTGATCGCCAACTCCAACCTGGTGCCGCACTGGGCCAACTGGGAGCACTTCAACGAACTCGACGCCAGGGGCCTGGCCATGTATGGCCAGATGACCGCCGGCAGTTGGATCTACATCGGCAGCCAGGGCATCGTGCAGGGCACGTATGAAACCTTCGTCGAAGCCGGCCGCCAGCACTACGGTGGCGACCTGAAGGGGCGCTGGGTGCTGACCGCGGGCCTGGGCGGCATGGGCGGCGCGCAGCCGCTGGCGGCGACGTTGGCCGGCGCCTGCTCGCTCAATATCGAATGCCAGCAGAGCCGCATCGATTTCCGCCTGAAGACCCGCTATGTCGACGAGCAGGCCACCGACCTGGATGACGCGCTGGCCCGCATCGACCGCTACACCTCGCAAGGCAAGGCAATCTCGATCGCGCTGTGCGCCAACGCCGCCGAAGTGCTGCCCGAGCTGGTGCGCCGCGGCGTGCGCCCCGACATGGTCACCGACCAGACCAGCGCGCACGATCCGCTCAACGGCTACCTGCCGGCCGGCTGGAGCTGGGACGAATACCGCGAGCGCGCCCAGCGCGAGCCGGCCGTGGTGGTGAAGACCGCCAAGGCGTCGATGGCCGCGCATGTGCGCGCCATGCTGGACTTCCAGAAGCTGGGCGTGCCGACCTTCGACTACGGCAACAACATCCGCCAGATGGCCAAGGAAGAAGGCGTGGCCAATGCCTTCGACTTCCCCGGCTTCGTTCCCGCCTATATCCGTCCGCTGTTCTGCCGCGGCATCGGCCCGTTCCGCTGGGCCGCGCTGTCGGGCGATCCGCAGGACATCTACAAGACCGACGCCAAGGTCAAGGAACTGATTCCCGATGACGCGCACCTGCACCGCTGGCTCGACATGGCGCGCGAGCGCATCAGCTTCCAGGGCCTGCCGGCGCGCATCTGCTGGGTCGGCCTGGGCCTGCGCGCCAGGCTGGGCCTGGCGTTCAACGAGATGGTCCGCAGCGGCGAGCTGTCGGCGCCGGTCGTGATCGGCCGCGACCACCTGGACTCGGGTTCGGTCGCCAGCCCCAACCGCGAGACCGAGGCCATGCAGGATGGCTCCGACGCAGTGTCCGACTGGCCGCTGCTGAACGCGCTGCTGAACACCGCCAGCGGCGCCACCTGGGTCTCGCTGCACCACGGCGGCGGCGTGGGCATGGGCTTCTCGCAGCATTCCGGCGTGGTGATCGTGTGCGACGGCACCGACGAGGCTGCCGCGCGCATCGCCCGCGTGCTGCATAACGACCCCGCCACCGGCGTGATGCGCCATGCCGACGCCGGCTACCAGATCGCCGTCGACTGCGCGCGCGAGCAGGGCCTGGACCTGCCGATGCTGCACGACTGACCAGAGGCCACAAAACCTGATGTGTTCTCCCCTCTCCCACTAGCGTGGGAGAGGGGAGCAAACAAGCTGATTACACCAAGGCTCACCGGGAGACAACCGCATGCCATCCGATACCACTGCGCACGCCTACGATGGTGTCGCAGGCGCCCAGGCCGGCGCCCACACCCCAGCGCTGTCGCGCACACGCGCCATCGCCGCCATCACCATCGGCAACGGCCTCGAGTTCTACGATTTCGTGGTCTACAGCTTTTTTGCCACGCTGATCGGCCGCCTCTACTTCCCCGTCGACAACCCCACCGGCCAGCTGCTGATGTCGTTCGCCACCTTCGGCGTCGGCTTCCTGATGCGTCCGCTCGGCGGCCTGCTGATCGGCATGTACGCCGACCGCGCCGGGCGCAAGCCCGCGGTGGCGCTGACGCTGTGGCTGATGGGCCTGAGCTCGCTGATCTTCGTGGTGACCCCGCCGTACGCGCAGATCGGCATCCTCGCGCCGATCATGGTGGTGATCGCGCGGCTGGTGCAGGGCTTCGCCATCGGCGGCGAGATGGGCGCGTCGACCGCGCTGCTGCTGGAATACGCCGACGACCGCACGCGCGGCTTCTATACCGCGTGGCAGCCGTTCAGCCAGGGCCTGGCGGCGCTGCTGGGGGCCATCACCGGGCTGGTGCTGAGCAACCTGCTGGCGCCGGCCGAGCTGGAATCCTGGGGCTGGCGCCTGGCCTTCCTGATCGGCATCCTGGTGATCCCGGTCGGCCTGCTGATCCGCCGCCGCCTGGAAGAGACCGCCACGCCCGCCCACCATGGCGAGCACGCCGCGCAATGGCCGCTGCTGCGCCAGCATGCGCGCGAGGTCTTTGCCAGCATCCTGCTGATGATCGGCCTGGCCTCTTCCACCTACATCGTCGTCTACTACCTCAGCAACTACGCCGTCAGCGTGCTGAAGATGCCGCTGTCGCTGGGCATCTGGGCCGGCTGCGTCGCCGCGGCGGTGCAGGTCGTGCTGTCGCCGTTCGCCGGCTGGCTGGCCGACCGCGTCGGCCGCAAACCCGTGGTGCTGTGGTCGCGCGTGGCGCTGCTGGCGATGGTCTACCCGGCGTTCGTGCTGATCAATGCCGAACCCTCGCTGGCGCGGCTGCTGGTGGTGGTGGCGTGCCTGTCGGTGCCGATGTCGATGACCGCGCCGGCGTCGATGGTGCTGGTCAGCGAGGTGCTGCCCAAGCGCCTGCGCGCCACCGGCCTGTCGATCGCCTACTGCGTCGCCATCGCCATCTTCGGCGGCTTTGCGCAGTACTTCTCGACCCAGCTGATCCAGGCCACCGGCAACGCCAGCGCCCCGGCGCTGTACGTGATCGGCTGCGGTCTGGTGTCGCTGCTCGGCCTGCTGATGGTGCCCGAAACCCTGGGGCGACGGCTGAAATGAGCGACCTGGCAGAGTTCGGGCCGGCGACCGACGATGCGGCCGCCGCCGGACACGAGACGGTCTGGCGCGGCCGGCGCGATGCCGGCGAGGCCGGCGACACGCGCCGCCTGTTCGATATCGTCGCCGGCCCCGCCACGCCGCGCACGCCCGGCGTGCCGGTCCTGCTGGGCTTCTGTTGCGACGCCGGGGTGGTGCGCAACCAGGGCCGCCCCGGCGCCGCCGCGGGCCCGCGCGAGATCCGCCGCGCGCTGGCCGGCGTGCCGGCGCACGGTATCGGCCGGCTGATCGACGGCGGCGACATCCACTGCGACGGCGATGCGCTGGAGCCCGCGCAGCAGCGGCTGGGGCAAGCCGTCGCCGCCGAACTGGCGGTCGGCGCCTGGCCGCTGGTGCTGGGCGGCGGGCACGAAGTGGCCTGGGGCACGTGGCAGGGCCTGCGCATGCACCTGGACGCGCACGGCGACCGCGGCCGCGTGCTGATCGTCAACCTCGACGCGCATTTCGACCTGCGCGCCAGCCGCCCCGGCAGTTCCGGCACGCCCTTCGACCAGATCGCCGCCGACTGCCGCCAGCGCGGCCTGCCGTTCGACTACGCCTGCCTGGGCGTCAGCCGGCTGGCCAACACCGCCGCGCTGTTTGCGCGCGCGCATGCGCTGGGCGTGCGCCATGTCGAGGACACCGAGATGCAGGAGCGCCACCTCGACGCGCGCCTGGCCGAACTGGAGCGCTGGGTCGCCGATGCCGACCACGTCTACCTGACCATCGACCTCGACGTGCTGCCCGCCGCGGTCATGCCAGGTGTCTCGGCCCCGGCCGCCTACGGCGTGCCGCTGGCCGTGGTCGAGGCCATCGCCACGCTGCTGCGCGACAGCGGCAAGCTGCGCGTGGCAGACCTTGCCGAGTTCAACCCGCGGTACGACCGCGACGGCTGCGGCGCGCGGGTGGCGGCGCGCCTCTGCTACCGCCTCCTCGGCGGCTGAAACGCCGCCACCGGCGGCAAACCATCCCCCTCCGCACACCCGTAAAACCCCGGGTTTACACCTAGAGCGCCGTTCGGAATCCCGAACGGCGCTCCGCCCGCCTGATCCGGTTTCCCGAACCAGGCGCCGGCATCACATCATTTTCCCCTTTGTATTCAACAGCTTGCATAGCCGCAGCGGCACCTTCGCGCTGGCACGGCATGTGCAATATAGGCCGCCGCTCACAGCGCCAGACAGGTACGCCGGCACGCTCCCAGCGTCCCGGCCGATGCCGAAAAAACAAAGGAGGACACACCCATGACCGACCCCGCCTTGCCCACCCCCGTCGCCATCCCGGCGCGCCCCCGGCACCTGTTGCCGCGCTGAACCCTGACACGGCCGGCCCGGCGCCCCGACGTCGCCCAGCCTTCCTGCAATACACAGTCGCCCGTCCCGTCCCCGGGAACGGTCGCACAGGCCTGATCCACGATGAAACTGAATCGACTGCCCACCCTGATCTTCATTGCGATGCTGCTAGGCGTGCTGGCCGGCACCGCCGCGCACAACCTGGCGCCGGATGCCGCCACCGCCAAATCGATTGCCAATCACCTGTCCATCCTGACCGACATCTTCCTGCGGATGATCAAGATGATCATCGGCCCGCTGGTGTTCGCCACGCTGGTGGCCGGCATCGCCAGCATGGGCGACGGCCGCGCCGTGGGCCGCATCGGCATGAAGGCGATGATGTGGTTCATCGGCGCCTCGGTCACCTCGCTGCTGCTCGGCCTGGTCATGGCCAACCTGCTGCAGCCCGGCCACGGCATGAACCTGGCGCTGCCGGCGGCGGACGCCAGCGCGAACCTGAAGACCGGGGCGCTGAACCTGCGCGACTTCATCGCGCACATGTTCCCCAAGAGCTTCGTCGAGGCCATGGCGAACAACGAGATCCTGCAGATCGTGGTGTTCTCGCTGTTCTTCGGCTTTGCGCTGGGCACCGTCAAGGACGGCGTCGGCAAGCCGGTGCTGCAGGGCATCGAGGGCCTGGCCGACGTGATGCTGAAGGTCACCAACTACGTGATGGCGTTCGCCCCGGTGGGCGTGTTCGGCGCGATCGCGGCCGTGATCACCGCGCAGGGCCTGGGCGTGCTGGTGGTCTACGCCAAGCTGCTGGGCAGCCTGTACCTGGCGCTGGCGCTGCTGTGGGTGGCGCTGATCGCCGGCGGCTACTGCTTCCTGGGCCGCGACGTGTTCCGCCTGCTCAAGCTGATGCGCGCGCCGCTGATGATCGGCTTCGCCACCGCCAGCAGCGAATCGGCCTACCCCAAGGTGATCGACCAGCTGACCCGCTTCGGCGTCAAGGAGCGCATCACCAACTTCGTGCTGCCGCTGGGCTACTCGTTCAACCTGGACGGCTCGATCATGTACACCTCGTTCGCGGCGCTGTTCGTGGCGCAGGTGTACGGCATCCAGCTGTCGCTGACCCAGCAGATCACCATGCTGCTGGTGCTGCTGGTCACCAGCAAGGGCATCGCCGGCGTGCCGCGCGCCTCGCTGGTGGTGGTCGCCGCCGTGCTGCCGATGTTCGGCCTGCCCGAGGCCGGCATCCTGCTGGTGCTGGGCATCGACCACGTACTCGACATGGGTCGCACCGTGACCAATGTGCTTGGCAATGCGATTGCCACCGCCGTCGTCGCCAAAAGCGAAGGCGCCATCGGCGCGCCGGTACCGTCCGAGGAGGATGAACCCGCCGCGGATACCACCACCGGCCTGGCACCTGCCCAGGTCCTGGCGGCCAAGTAACACGGTCCGCCAGGCGTGCCAGGGCCCGGTTGCCGATCAGGCAACCGGGCCTTTTTGCATTGCGGCGGCCGGCACCCCCCGTTGGTGTGGTAAAAGTAGGCTCCCGCGCCCGGCTCCAGCCATTGCCGGCGCGGCGGCTATGCCACCTGCCTCGCCCAACACCTGATGACCGGCCCGCTACACCCTCCCGGCGATACCCCCCGCGCCCCCGCCGCCAGCCCCGCGCTTTCGGCCACCCCCGCGGCCACATCCGCTGCCCCTGCCGCGACCAACGGCGCGCGCCTGCCTCACGGCCTGCGCGGCGCCGCGCCGCTGCTGGCGCTGCTGGCGCTGGCCGTGCTGGTGGGACTGGCCGGCGCGCTCGGCTACCGCTACACCTACGACACCGCGCTGGCGCGCCAGGCCGAACGCGGCCAGGTGCAGCTGCGGCTGTACAAGCAGGCGCTGGAGAGCGAGCTGGCGCACTACGACTACGTGCCCGGCCTGCTGTCGCTCGACGAGCGCATCGCCGCGCTGCTGCTGCGCCCCGACGACGCCGCGCGCACCGCGCGCGCCAACGAATACCTGAGCGCCCTCAACACCCGCGCCGGCACGCGCGTGATCTATGTGCTGGATGCGCATGGCAAGGTGCTGGCCACCAGCAACTGGCAGCGCCCGGACAGCTATCTCGGCGAAGACCTGAGCTTCCGCCCGTATTTCCGCTCGGCGATGGAGGGCCAGCTGGGCCGCTTCTACGGCGTCGGCACCACGCGCAGCGAATCGGGCTACTACCTGTCGGCGCCGCTGGGCGAGCGCGACAACCCAGTCGGCGTGGCGGTGGTCAAGATCGGCCTGGAGCCGCTGGAAAACCGCTGGCAGGGCGCCGACAGCCAGATGCTGCTGACCGACGAGAACGGCGTGGTGATCCTGGCCTCGGACCCGTCGTGGAAGCTGGCCGCGCTGCGCCCGCTGTCGGCCGAGGCGCGCGAGCGCCTGGCGCGCAGCCTGCAGTACAACCGCGCGCCGCTGCCGCAGTTGCCGCTGACCCGGGTGCGCAAGCTGGACAATGGCAACGGCAGCGGCAACGGCGGTACCGCCAGCACCAGCAGCGACGAGCTGGTGCGCCTGCGCCGCGGCCCGCCGATGCTGGCCCAGCATGCCGCGCTGCCGGGCACCGACTGGCAGCTGACGCTGCTGACCAATACCTCGCAGGCGCGCGTGGCCGCGCTCAACACCGCGGCGCTGGCCGGCGTGCTGACCGCCTTCGTGCTGCTGCTGGGCGCGGCCTGGAACGTGCGCCGGCGCATCATCAACGAACGCCTGGCGGCGCGCGCGGCGCTGGAGGCGGCCAACAGCGAACTCGAGCGCAAGGTGGCCGAGCGCACCGCCGACCTGTCCACCACCAACCAGCGCCTGCAGGCCGAGGTCACCGAGCGCATCCGCGCCGAGACCGTGCTGCGCCAGGCCCAGGACGGGCTGCTGCAGGCCGGCAAGCTGGCCGCGGTCGGGCAGATGTCGACCGGCATCGCGCACGAGCTGAACCAGCCGCTGGCGGCGCTGCGCACCATCTCCGGCAATACCGGCAAGTTCCTCGAGCGCGGCGACTACGCGACGGTGCGCGCCAACCTCGACACCATCATCGGCCTGGTCGAGCGCATGGGCCGCATCACCGGCGCGCTCAAGTCGTTCGCGCGCAAGCCCGGCAACGGCAGGCGCCAGGCAAACCTGGCCGAGGCGGTCGACAACGCCCTGTTCCTGCTGCAGACCCGCGTCGACGCGGTGCAGCCGGCCCTGCAGCGCGATGTCGACCCGGCGCTGACGGTGGTGTGCGACCCCAACCGGCTGGAACAGGTGCTGGTCAACCTGCTCGGCAACGCGCTCGACGCGGTCGCCGGCAAGCCCGGCCCGCGCATCGCGCTGCATGCGCACGTGGCCGGCGGCATGGTCCACCTGACCGTGCGCGACAACGGCGCCGGCCTGTCCGAGGAAGCCTTCGCGCGGCTGTTCGAACCGTTCTTCACCACCAAGCCCGCGGGCCAGGGACTGGGGCTGGGGCTGACGCTGTCGGCCGGCATCCTCAACGAGAACGGCGGCAGCCTGTCCGCCACCAACCATCCGGACGGCGGCGCCTGCTTCACGCTGGTGCTGCCGCTGGCGCTGGAATCCCATTCACAGGATGCCGAACATGCCGGCTGATCTGACCGTACTGGTCGTCGAAGACGATGCCGACGTGCGCCTGGGCTGCGAGCAGGCACTGCGGCTGGAAGGCATTGCCACGCGCGGCGTCGGCAGCGCCGAGGCCGCACTGCGCGAGGCCGGCCCGGGCTATGCCGGCGTGGTGGTCAGCGACATCCGCCTGCCCGGCCAGGACGGCATGGCGCTGCTGGCGCAACTGCGCGCGCGCGACCCCGCGCTGCCGGTGATCATGATCACCGGCCACGGCGACGTCGGGCTGGCGGTGCAGGCGATGAAGCAAGGCGCCTACGACTTCCTGGAAAAACCGTTCTCGCCCGAGCAGCTGGTGGATGCCACCCGCCGCGCGCTGGAGCAGCGCCGGCTCGCGCTGGAAGTATCAGAACTGCGAGAACGGCTGGCCGGCCGCGAGAAGCTCGAAACCCGCCTGATCGGCCATTCGCCCGCGGTCGAGCGGTTGCGGCGCCTGATCGCCGACCTGGCCGGCACCGACGCCAACGTGCTGATCCACGGCGAGACCGGCACCGGCAAGGAGCTGGTCGCGCGCTGCCTGCACGAGGCCAGCCAGCGCCATGCGCGCAACTTTGTCGCGATCAACTGCGGCGGCCTGCCCGAGCAGCTGTTCGAAAGCGAGATCTTCGGCCACGAGGCCGGCTCCTTCACCGGCGCCGCGCGCCGCCGCATCGGCAAGGTCGAGCATGCCGAAGGCGGCACGCTGTTTCTCGACGAGATCGAGAGCATGCCGATGCCGCTGCAGATCAAGCTGCTGCGGGTGCTGCAGGAGCGCGTGGTGGAACGGCTGGGCTCGAACCAGCCGGTGCCGGTCAACACCCGCGTGGTGGCCGCCACCAAGGCGGACCTGCGCGCGCTGTCCGATGCCGGCCAGTTCCGCGCCGACCTGTACTACCGATTGAACGTGATCACGCTGGAGCTGCCGCCGCTGCGCGAGCGGCGCGAGGACGTGCCGGCATTGTTTGAACATTTCGTCGCGCAGGCTGCGTTGCGCTTCGAGCGCGACGCGGTGCCGGCCACGCCCGCGGAACTGTCGGCACTGGTGGCCTACCCGTGGCCGGGCAATGTGCGCGAGCTGCGCAACCTCGCCGAGCGCCATGTGCTGGGCCTCGGCTGCAATCCCGGCCAGGGCGCCACCGCACCCGAGGCCATGCCGCTCGCGCAGGCCGTCGAGCAGTTCGAGCGCGCGCTGATCGCCGACGCCATGCGTCGGCACGACGGCAACCTCAGCCGCGCCAGCGAAACGCTGGGCGTGGCCAAGACCACGCTGTTCGACAAGGTGCGCAAGTACGGATTGTGAAACAGACGGTAACGCGGTGTTTGCAGCGGTACCGCTAAACGGAACCGTTACGCGGAACCGTTGAGCGGTACCGTTTGGCGGAACTGTGAAGCGCCCGCTGAATTCAGCATACGCTGCAGACATTGCAGTCATGGGAACCATGACGAAGCTGGCAGGTCTGCACTGACAACCCTGTTGTCATCACGATGCACTCAATGTGCGTTAAGAAACAAAAGCCCCGCAGATTTATGTTTTTTCCTACAGATACTTTGTCGTTTGCGGCATATTATTAGCTTCCAGCAAATCCAGCATCGAGACATCCAATACATTGGGATCGCGCTGCGCTTGCTGGAAATGCACAAAAGATCAAAACAACCACAAAAAGCAGCCTGGCCAGCGGGGGAGCGGGCCGGGCACACAGGGTCAGTCAACTGTTGGCAGTGACAAACGCGCGGCGCCAGTGCCAGGGGCCGCGTGCGCCATGACGGCGCGACTGCCTATGGACTACGGGTGATGGGATGAAACTTGATCCGGCACTGGCTGAAAAGCCTTACTACAGCACGCGGACAGCGGCAAAACTGCTCAACGTCTCACTGGGCACCGTCCAGAAGATGGTCGAGCGCGGCGAACTGGGGGCCTGGAAGACCAACGGCGGCCATCGGCGCATCCACAAGGAAACCGTGCATCGCCTGCTGGCGACGCGCATCGGGCCCGAGTCGGCGTCGCCGCACGGGCTCGACCTGGTGGTGTTCCACCCCAACCATCAGGAGGCGCAGCGCATCCACAGCCAGCTCGCCAAATGGGGCCTTCCTCTCAAGAGCGTGGTGGTGGACGACGTGCTCGACACCGTCATCACCTCGGTCAGCGAGCATCCGCGCGTGGTGCTGTACTACGTCGACGAGCTCAACGATGCCGAGTCGGCCACCGTCGAGAAGCTGCAGAACTTCTTCGCCAGCCAGCACGTGATCTTCGCCGTCATCACCAACCGCCAGGCCTATGACGGCGTGGCCGATGCCCTGCAGCACTGGGGCATCATGGTGTTCCTGAAGACGCCCTCGCTCGAAGAGGTCAAGGGCTTCCTGCGGGCGCAGCTGATGATGGGCCGCGCAGCCTGAAGCCTCGGGTCACGCTTCAGGTCGCGCCTCGGGTCACGCTTCAGGCCACGGCCGCCGGCCGTGGCACTGAACGCCCGGCGCCGCCACCGTCGGCCTGCGCCAGCATCCAGCCGTACAGGTTGCGCGGGTCGGGCGGCATCGCCACCAGTTCCACCGCGGTGCCGGCGCGGTGCGCCTGCGCCGCGGCGTAGAGCCAGCGCAGCGCGGCATAGTCTTCCAGCGCAAACCCCACCGAATCGAACACGGTCACCTCGTCCGCCGCGGCGCGGCCCAGGGCCTGGCCGGCCAGCACCTGCCACAGCTCGGTCACGGGCGCGTCGGCGGGCAGCTGCTGGATCTCGCCCTCGATGCGGGTCTGCGGTTCGTACTCCACCACGATGCGCGCGCGGCGCAGGATATCCGCATGCAGCTCGGTCTTGCCGGGGCAGTCGCCGCCGACCGCGTTCAGGTGCATGCCGGGCTGCACCAGGTCCGGCGTCAGGATGGTGGCGCGGGTCTTGTCGGCGGTGACGGTGGAGACGATGTCGGCGCCGGCCAGCGCGGCCTCGATCGAATCGGCACGCCGGATCGCCAGGCCGGGCACCGCGGCAAGATTGCGCATCAACCGTGCAGTGGCGGCGGGATCGATGTCATAGGCGGCGATCTCGCGCACGCCCAGCATCGCGTGGAAGGCCAGCACCTGGAATTCCGCCTGCGCGCCATTGCCGATCAGCGCCATGGTCGCCGCGCCCGGCCGCGCCATGGCGCGCGCTGCCAGCGCCGAGGTGGCCGCGGTGCGCAGCGCGGTGGCCAGCGTCAGGTCCGCCAGCATCAGCGGGAAGCCGGTCTCCACTTCGGCCAGCAGGCCGCACGCCATCACCGTGGGCATGCCGTGCTGGGCATTGCGCGGATGGCCGTTGACGTACTTGAAGGCATACTGGCTGCCGTCGCTGACCGGCATCAGCTCGATCACGCCGCGCGCGGAATGGCTGGCCAGCCGCGCGGACTTGTCGAAATCGGCCCAGCGCGCGAACGCCTGGCGCACCTGCGCGGCGAGGTCGACGATGGCGGCCTGCGGGCCGATCGCGGCCACCAGCCGGGCGACGTCGGTGGCGTCGAGAAACAAGGATCGGACGGTGTTCTTCATGACCCTCTCCCCGCGTTCAGGCGGCCGCCGCGGCGACGCCGCGTCCGCTGCTGCGGTCCAGCCGCAGGGTCATGCAATAGGCGCCGCCGCCCGACAGCATGAACGGCGACAGGTCGACCTCATGCAGCTGGTAGCCGCGCCGTCCCAGCTCGGTGCGCAGGTGCGGCGTGGTGCGCGTCATCACCACCTGGTCATCGAGGTTGACTGCATTGACGCTGAAATGGCGCAGGTCGTCGGCGCTGGCCTCGATGCGCAGCCGCGCCGGCACGCGCGCGCGCAGTTCGCGCAGCGCCGCTGCGCTGAACGCCGGCGGGTAGTACAGCACCTCGCCGCCCGAGAGCGGGCAGAAGCACACGTCGAGGTGATAGCTCTGCTCGGTGGCCAGCTCCAGCGCCACCACGTCCTTGCCGAAATAGCCCGACACCGCCAGCGCCGCCTCGTGCGACGAACGCGGGCCGAAGCCGGCCCAGAAATGGCCGCGCCCCGCGTCCCAGATGCAATCGCCGGCGCCTTCCTGGTAGCACCCTTCCGGCAGCAGCGCGACTTCGTCGAGCAGCCCCCGTTCGCGCAGCTTGCCGAAGATGTCGGCGAACGGCGCTTCCTCGCCGCGCCGCTGCGGATAGCGGAAGCGCGCCAGCAGTGCGCGCCCGTCCAGCACCACGGCGGCGTTGGCCGGGAACACCATGTCGGGCAGCCCCGGCGCGCCGGGCGCCAGCTCCACCGCGAAGCCCGCGCGCCCTAGCGCTTCGCGCAGCGCGTGGAACGACTGCGTCGCATTGCGATGCATGCCGTGCGGATCGCGCGCCCAGGCGGCCGGGTCCATCCACGGATTGATGCTGTACGACACGTCGTAGTAGGTCGGCTCGACCAGCAAGATGGTGGGGGTCTGGATCACGGCGGCTCCTGGTAAGCAATGGCGGGGCGACGGCGTCCTGTCAGGGAAATCCATCCGTCGATTGAATTCTGGTGCAATCACCCGTTAGCCAAAAGCCAGCAAACTGCGCGGTTTGCGCCTACCATTGTGCAAAACGCCAGCCGCGGCTGGCGTTTTGCCAATCGCCCCCAAACCCGCCCCCTACCGTCCCATGGATGCCACCGACCAGCAGCTGATAGCCCTCCTGCGCGACAACGCGCGCTCGCCGGTGACGGCACTGGCGCAGGCGCTGCGCGTGTCGCGCGCGACCGTGCAGAACCGCATCGACAAGCTCGAACAGGAAGGGCTGATCGTCGGCTACACCGTGCGCCTGCGGCCCGAAGCCGAGGCGCACCGCATCCGCGCCTGGATGACGGTCGCGGTCGACGGCAACAAGACCCGCGCCGTGCTGCAGGCGCTGCGCGGCGAGCCCAACGTGCAGGCGCTGCACACCACCAACGGCCGCTGGGACATCATCGCCGAGCTGCGCGCCGACACGCTCGAGGCCTTCGATCGCGCGCTCGACCGGATCCGCCTGATCGACGGCATCAGCGCCACCGAGACCAGCATCCTGCTGTCGACCTACAAGTAAGGGCCGCGAGGGCCGTGATCCGGGCACGCTTGGTGTTGCCGCGCCCTTGTGCGGTGCGGCATGCCCCATCTCCGGGATGCGCTGCACCAAAGCCAACCCGATATATCACCCCGTGATATATTACGTGCACCATTCCAAAGCGCCCCCCGTTCCAAGAATGCCAACCGCCCCCGTCTCCGCCCTGGCGCATAACGCCCGTGCCTGGCTGCGCACATTCGTTCCCCTGCCGGTCGCCGCCAGCCGCAAGGAGCGCCTCAAGAGCTGCTTCGGCGCCCTGCTGGGCCTGCTGTGCACGGAATGGATCAGCCACCAGACCCTGGGCGGCTTCAATCCCTGGTTTGTCGCGCCGATGGGCGCCTCGGCGGTGCTGCTGTTCGCGGTGCCGGCGTCGCCATTGGCCCAGCCATGGTCGATCATCGGCGGCAACCTGATCGCCGGGGTGGTCGGCGTGGCGTGCGCGCGCTGGATTCCCGACCCCGGCCTCGCCGCCGCCGTCGCGGTGGCCGTCGCCATCGCCCTGATGTTCCAGTTCCATTGCGTGCATCCGCCCAGCGGCGCGGTGGCCATCACCGCCGTCTTCGGCGGGCCGGCGGTCAGTGCGCTGGGCTTCGGCTTCGTGGCGGTGCCGGTGCTGTTCAATTCGATGCTGATGCTGATGATGGCGCTGGCCTTCAACAACCTGTCGCGCCGGCGCTACCCGCATCGCCCGCCCGAACCCGCGGTGCAGCATGGCACCAGGGACCTTCCGCCCACGCAGCGCGTCGGCGTAACCCGCGCGGACCTGGATGCGGCCCTGAAGGTGCGCGGCGAATTCCTGGATATCGAGGAAGACGACCTCGAGCAGATCCTGGTCGCGGCGCAATTGCGCGCCTATCGCCGCCATTTCGGCAATGTGCTGTGCGGCGAAATCATGTCGCGGGACGTGATCACGGTGACGCCCGACCAGCCCGCGCATGAGGCCGGGCATCTGCTGTCGCGACATCGCATCAAGGCGCTGCCGGTGGTGGATGCGACGCGCAAGCTGGTAGGGATCGTCACGCAAAGCGATTTTTTTGCGGCGCAGCGCGATACCGGCGCCCGGCGTCTGGCCGGCACCGTGCGCAACCTGATGACGCATGCCGTGGTCACGGCGCGGCCCGAGCAGCCGATGGTGGAACTGGCGCAGGCCTTCTCCGACGGCGGGCTGCATCATGCGCCGGTGATCGATGACCAGCGGCGCGTGGTGGGCATGGTGACGCAGTCGGACCTGGTGGCGGCGTTGCTGAAGAGCGGGGTGATGGCGGTGCCGGATTGAGGCTGGGTTGTCCTTGGACGCCGGACTTCGTGGATGCTCCGGCCCTCTCCCCCGCCCCTCTCCCGCAAGCGGGCAATAAAAAACAGAAGACTCGCCCGCGTCAACGCGTGCGAGCGCAGCGACGCACTCCGTGCTTGAGCAGCAGACCTAAGATTGGGCGCGCGCGCAGCGCAGCCGAAGGCGTCCCACCGACAACGCAGTTAGAAGGCTGCCACCGGCCTAAAGTCGGGTTCGTCCATCCGACCCCGAACGCCAGGCACATCCAGGTAGCGTCAGCAGGGTGGAACCACCAAGCGCCTCACCGCGAGTCACCACCGCTGGAACCGCCAACACCGCCTTAGCCAGCCGCTTAGGCGACGCGCTCTTTGCCTCCTTTCTGTCGCTCCGGACAGAAAGGAGGTCGCCGGCTACGCCGGCGAAACAGCCACGCCCGCCAAGCACGACACCACCCCGCAGGCAAAGACCCAAACCCACGTTTCACAGCCGCCCCTCCCCCATAAGCTATATTTACGCCGTCCCCGTCACACCCAACCCCCCAGGGGACAAACGGAGACCCCAACCATGAGTTCCGGCCAGTTGATCGAGAAAATCGCCGCCGTCTTCGCGCTGATCGTGCTGATCGGCGGCTCGCTGCTGGTCCTCGCGCCGTTTACCACGGCGCTGCTGTGGGGCGCGATCCTGGCGTTCAGCTCCTGGCACCCCTACACCGTGCTGTCGCGCTGGCTCGGCAACCGCCGCGGCCTGGCCGCGCTGATCTGCGTGCTGCTGGCGACGGTGATCGTGCTGGGCCCGTTCGTCTATGCCGGCGCCAGCTTCTCCGCGCACCTGGATGACCTCGCCGCGCTGGTCGACCGCTATATGGAACAGGGGCTGCCGCAGCTGCCGCTGTGGCTGAGCAGCCTGCCCTATGTCGGCAGCTACCTGCAAAACTCCTGGGACAGCCTGATCAATGCCGATTCCGAGATGGTCGCCAACCTGCGCAAGCTGATCGCGCCGGTCGGCCACGTGCTGCTGGGCGCGGGGCTGTCGATCGGGGCCGGGCTGGGGCAGCTGGCGCTGTCGATCATCCTGGCGTTCTTCTTCTACACCGGCGGCGAGTTCGCCATTGCCTGGCTGCGCGCGGGCATGCGCCGCATCGCCGGCGAGCGCGCCGACCACTTGCTGGAGCTGGCGGGCAGCACCGTCAAGGGCGTGGTCTACGGCGTGCTCGGCACCGCCTTCATCCAGGCCGTGCTGGCCGGCATCGGCCTGTGGATCGCGGGCGTGCCGGGCGCCGCCATCCTCGGCTTCGTCACCTTCTTCCTGTCGGTGGTGCCGGTCGGCCCGCCGCTGGTGTGGCTGCCGGCCGCACTGTGGCTGTACCACACCGGCGCCACCGGCTGGGCCATTTTCCTGGTGGTGTGGGGCGTGGGCGTGGTCAGCATGGCAGACAACATCGTCAAGCCGCTGCTGATCAGCAAGGGCACCGGCATGCCGCTGATCTGGATCATGCTGGGCGTGCTCGGCGGCGCGCTGGCGTTCGGCTTCCTGGGCGTGTTCATCGGCCCGACGCTGCTGGCGGTGGCCTATGCCCTGCTGCGCGACTGGACCATCGGCTCGCAGGGCGAGCTGCAGCGCGACCTGCAGCAGGGCGCGGCGCTGGCATCCGCGCCGGCACCGGCCGCGGCGCCCGCTGCGGCATCGGCCCCGGCCGTGGTCGACAATCCCGATGTGCCGCCGGCCACCACCGGCAAGCGATCCGGCTGATGGCGGCACACGACGTACCCCCGGCCCCGCCGGAGACCACGCTGCCCGACACCTCGCCGGCCGCGCTGCACCGGCTGGTGGCGTGCGAATACTGCGACGCCGTCTACGAGCGCACCCCGATCGCACCGGGCGAGCGCGCGCTGTGCCTGCGCTGCGGCGGCCAGCTCTACCGCGAGAGCCGGCGCCACTACCACCGGCTGCTGCCGCTGGTGATCACCGCGCTGATCCTGTTCCTGATCTCCAACGCCTACCCCATCGTCGAGATGGACCTGAAAGGGGTGCGCACCCAGACCACGCTGCTGGGCGCGGTGCAGGCGCTGTATGCGGACCAGATGGCGCTGGTGGCGGCGCTGGTGTTCGCCACCACCATCCTGTTCCCGCTGTCCGAATTGCTGATGATGATCTACCTGCTGGTGCCGATGGCGCAGCACCGCATGCCGGCCGGCTTCGACCGCATCGTGCGCGGCATCCGCCAGACCCGGCCGTGGGGCATGATCGAGGTCTTCATGATCGGCGTGCTGGTGACGCTGGTGAAGCTCTCGACCATGGCGCGCGTGCTGCCCGGCATTGCGCTGTGGTCGTTCGCCGCGCTGGTGATCGTGCTGGCGGCGATGCTGTCGTTCGATCCGCGCGACCTGTGGCGCCACCTGGAAACGCCCGATGACAAGGCCGCGGCGGCGGACGGGGAGCGCCGATGACGCAACCGCGGCAACCGCAGCGACCGCCGCCGCCCGCCGGCCGCCTGGCCCGTCCGCGCCAGCTCGCGCGCGAGGTGGTGGCGGAACTGACCGACGACGACGAGAACACCCCGCTGCCGCAGGTGCCCACCGCCAGCAGGCTGGGCCTGGTGTCGTGCCACGCGTGCGACCTGGTCAGCCCACGCACGCTGGAAGGCACGCCCTGCCCGCGCTGCGGCGCCACCCTGCACCATCGCAAGCCCGACAGCCTGGCGCGCACCTGGGCCTTCCTGCTGGCCGCCTACATCCTCTATATTCCTGCCAACCTGCTGCCGGTGATGGTGACGCAGTCCATCCTCGGCACGCAGCAGGACACCATCCTGTCGGGCGTGATCTACCTGTGGCTGTCCGGCTCGCACATGCTGGCCGTGCTGGTGCTGATCGCCAGCATCGTGGTGCCGCTGCTGAAGATGGTGATCCTGACCTTCCTGCTGCTGTCGGTGCATTTCCGCTCGAGCTGGCGGATCCGGCAGCAGACCCGGCTGTACGGCCTGGTGGAGGTGATCGGCCGCTGGTCGATGCTCGATATTTTCGTGGTGGCGCTGCTGGCCTCGCTGGTGCGGGCCGGGGCGCTGGCCACCATTATCCCCGGCGGCGGCGCGCTCGCCTTCGGCGCGGTCGTGGTGCTGACCATGCTGGCCTCGCTCAGCTTCGATCCGCGCCTGCTGTGGGATTCGCTGGAACCTGACAATGCCCGACACTGACAACCAAGCTCCGGCGGGTGCCATGCCGCCCTCGCCGCCGCCCTCTCCGCCCGCTCCGCCTGCGCCACCCCCGTCCGGCCTGCCCCGGCCCGAACGCCGGCGCCGCGCGCGCTGGCTGCCCTCGCTGGTATGGCTGATACCGATCGTCGCCGCGGTGGTCGGGATCTCGCTGCTGATGCACACGCTGGCCTCGCGCGGGCCCGAGATCACCGTCAGCTTCCGCACCGCCGAAGGCCTGATCCCGGGCAAGACCGCGGTGCGCTACAAGGACGTCGACATCGGCCTGGTCAAGTCGGTGCGCCTGGCGCGCGACCGCTCGCACGTGGTGGCGTCGATCGACCTGACCAAGGACGCCGAGAACTTCGCGGTGGCCGACACCCGTTTCTGGGTGGTTCGCCCGCGCTTCGCGGCCAGCGGCGTGTCGGGACTGGAGACGCTGCTGTCGGGCGCCTATATCGGCGTCGACGCGGGCAAGTCGAAGGAATCCGCGCGCGACTTCAAGGGCCTGGAAGTGCCGCCGGTGGTGACCACCGACGCTTCCGGCAAGCAGTTCGTGCTGCGCGCGTCCGAGCTGGGCTCGCTCGACATCGGCTCGCCGGTCTACTACCGGCGCGTGCTGGTCGGGCAGGTGGTGGCCTACCAGCTCGACCCCAACGGGCGCGACATCACGCTGCGCGTATTCGTCAACAAGCCCTACGACAAGCTGGTCACCGCCGACACGCGCTTCTGGCATGCCAGCGGGGTCGACCTCAAGCTCGATGCCGGCGGGCTCAAGCTGTCGACGCAATCGCTGGTAACGGTGCTGCTGGGCGGCGTCGCGTTCCAGGCTCCTGACCACACCACCGCCACCGACGCCGCCGCCGAAAACACCCAGTTCCTGCTGGCGGGCGACCAGGCCGAGGCGATGAAGGAGCCGGAAGAGCTGGCGCCGACGCTGGCGGTGCTCAATTTCGACCAGTCGGTGCGCGGGCTGTCACCGGGCGCGCCGGTGGACTTCCGCGGCGTGGTGGTGGGCCAGGTGCGCTCGATCGGCATCGAGTTCCAGCGCGAGAAGCGCGCCTTCCGCATGCCGGTGGTGGTCGAGCTGTACCCGTCGCGCATGGGTTTCCGCGAACGCGACATCCAGGACCGCGAACGCGCGCGCAAGATCATCGAGGGGCTGCTGCAGCGGGGCATGCGCGCGCAGCTGCGCACCGGCAACCTGCTCACCGGCCAGCTCTACGTGGCGCTCGACTTCTTCCCCAAGGCGGCGCCGGTCAAGGTGGACCTGGACGCGCCGATTCCGGAGTTCGCCACCACGCCGGGCGCGTTCGACCAGCTGCAGGCGCAGGTGGGCGACATCGTCAACCGCATCGACAAGGTGCCGTTCGACCAGATCGGCCAGGACCTGCGCACCACGGTGACGAGCCTGAACAAGACCCTGGCCACCGCCGACAAGCTGGTGCAGCAGCTCAACGGCGATGTCGCGCCGCAGGTGCTGGCCGCGCTGCAGGACGCGCGCAAGACCCTGACCGCGGCCAACGGCACGCTGGCGTCGGACGCGCCGCTGCAGCAGGACACGCGCCGCATGCTGCAGGAACTGACGCGCACCGCCACGTCGCTGCGCACGCTGACTGACTACCTGGAACGCCACCCTGAAGCGCTGTTGCGCGGCAAGCCGGAGAAAGAATGATGAAGCGCCTTCCGCTCACGCTGGCCTGCGCCAGCTTCGCCGCGGCGGTACTGGCAGGCTGCGCCTCGCCCGAGCCGCGCTACTACACGTTGTCGCAAGGGCCGGCGGCGGTTGCCGCGCCGGCGCCGGCAGCCGCGCCGTCGACCGACACCCTGTGGCTGGAGGTCGCGCCGGTGCGCGTGCCGGAGCGCCTCAACCGGCCGCAACTGGTGGTGCGCGATGGCCAGAACGGTAGCGGCGGCGATGCCGGCGTGCGCCTGCTGGACCTGTCGCGCTGGTCGTCGCCGCTGCCCGACGAGCTGCGCGATGCGCTGTCGCAGCGCCTGCAGGCCACGCTGGGCGCGGTCGACACCTACCAGCAGGGCCTGTCCGACGTGCAGCCGCTGTACCGCATCACCACCGAAGTGCTGCGCCTCGACGCCGATGTAGGCCAGCGTGCCGGCGCCACCATCAACTGGACCGTGCGCCGCCTGCCCGATGGCAAGGTGGTCAGCGGCAGGACCCAGGCCGAGCTGCCGGCGCCGGGCGCGGTCGACGGCGTGGTGGCGGCGTATCGCGAGATCGTCGCGAGTACCGCCAACGATATCGCGGCCGGCGTGCAGGCGCTGCGGCGCTAGCCGCCGCTGCGGAGGGCCGCTTCGATGTCGTGCCGGGCCGCGGCCATGGCCGCCAG
Source organism: Cupriavidus phytorum (assembly GCF_003254285.1). Classification (NCBI taxonomy): domain Bacteria; kingdom Pseudomonadati; phylum Pseudomonadota; class Betaproteobacteria; order Burkholderiales; family Burkholderiaceae; genus Cupriavidus; species Cupriavidus phytorum. The sequence continues at coordinate 339,600 of NZ_QKZN01000003.1, read as the reverse complement.
GCACTCGGCCGCTCCGCCTTGCACCAGCCGGACCGGACAAGCCAGCATCAGGTTCTTGCCCAGCCCGAAGTCCTCGACGGTAAAGCCGCGCGCATCCAGCGGCGTGCCCTCGGCATCGGTGGCCACCGTGACGCGCTCGCGCAGCGTGCCGGCATCGGCGCTGTAGGCCCACACGGGCTTGCCCAGCGCCACCGCAAAGCCGACTTCGAACGCCGTGCCGGAATCCGCCTCGCCCGGGCCGCGGAAGTCATCCAGGTTGGCCATCACCAGGTCGGCGCGCCGCAGCAGCGCGATGTTGGCGTCATAGATCCAGCGTGCGGTGTCGGGGCCTGACAGGCCTTCGGGGGCGGACTGGTCGAGCGGATACAGGCCGGTGAAGCCGTGCGCCGCGCACAGCGCCTTGAGATGCTCGCCCCAGGCGCGCGCATCCTTGCGGAACACGTCGAAGCCGGCGAGGTAGATGGTGGTCATGGCTCGTGGAAGCAGCGTGGCGCGGCGCCGGGCCGCGAGGCTTGCAGCATAACCCGCCGCCCGAACATCGCACAGCTTGCGCGCCCACGTCAGGCCGGGCGTCGGCGCGGGGCCGGCCCCTGCGCTAACATAGCCGGTCACGCCTCGACCTCCTCCTACCCATGCCCGCTCCCCAGATCGTCCAGGTCGGCCCGCTCGCGCCGCAGACCAATGCCACCCTGCAACAACGGTACGGCGCCGCGGCGCTGTGGCAGCAGGCCGATCCGCTGGCCTGGGCGCGCAGCGAAGGCCAGCAGGTGCGCGTGGTGGTGACCTCGGCGCGCCACGGCTGCAGTGCCGCGCTGATCGATGCGCTGCCGCGTCTGGAAGCCATCGTCAGCTTCGGCGTCGGCTATGACGCGATCGCGCTGGACGCGGCCCGTGCGCGCGGCATCCAGGTCAGCAACACGCCCGACGTGCTCAACGACTGCGTCGCCGACCTCGCCTTCGGGCTGCTGCTCGACGCGGCGCGCGGCATCGCCCATGGCGACCGCTTCGTGCGCGCCGGGCGCTGGCCGCAGGGCGGCTTCCCGCTGACCACGCGCGTCTCCGGCAAGAAGCTGGGCATCCTCGGCCTGGGCCGCATCGGCGAGATCGTCGCGCGGCGCGCGCAGGGCTTCGACATGGAGATCGCCTACCACAACCGCAGCCCGCGCGCCGGCGCGCCGTGGCGCTTCGAAGCCGACCTGAAGGCGCTGGCAACGTGGGCCGATTTCCTGGTGGTGGCCACCGTCGGCGGCCCCTCGACCGCGGGGCTGGTGTCGCGCGAGATCCTCGATGCGCTGGGCCCGCGCGGCATCCTGGTCAACGTCTCGCGCGGCAGCGTGGTCGACGAGGCGGCGCTGGTCGCGGCGCTGGCCGAAGGCCGGCTCGGCGGCGCGGGGCTCGACGTGTTCCAGGACGAGCCCAACGTGCCACCGGCGCTGCTGGCGATGGACCATGTCGTGCTGGCGCCGCACATGGCCAGCGGCACGCACGAGACGCGCGCCGCCATGACCGCGCTGACGCTGCAGAACCTCGACGCGTTCCTGGCCGGCGGCAAGGTGCTGACGCCGGTGCCCTAGGGCACCAACCGACAAGGACCGCGTGCCTATACTGGAGGCACCGGCTCCAGCCCAGCCTGCGGGCCGGCGTCAGGAGGCATCATGGCACGCAAGTTTATCGATTGCCGCGAGTATCCGAGCGACACCCACTGCACGGTCGCGCTGAGCGCCGACAGCGAGGACGAACTGCTCGAAGCCGCGGTCCAGCACGCGGTGGCGGTGCACAAGCATCAGGACACGCCTGAGCTGCGCAGCCAACTGAAATCCATGTTCAAGGAAGGCACGCCGCCGGCCTGAAGCCGGCAGGGCTGGCGCCGGGCAGGCGCCAGCCGTTTCCGCCCCGGGGCTCATTCGCAGCCCCTGATACAGCACTTATGCCGGTTGGAATACCCCTGACACCCGTCATGGCGCATCATTGACGCCGCGCTATATACAGACGTATATTGCGCATGACAATCCACCCGCTCCGGCCGTGCCGCGCCTGCCCTTGCATGCCGGCGGCCCTTCCCGAGGATTCCGATGTCTGCCTTCCGTTCCCGCCGCCGCGGGCTGCTGCTGGCCGCCGCCGCGATGCTGGCGCTGGTCGCCCCGCCCGCCTTCGCCGCCGACCTGGTGGTGTCTGCCGCGGCCAGCCTGACCAACGCCTTCAAGGCGCTGGCCGAGTCGTACGAGCGCGCCCACCCTGGCACGCACGTGGTGCTGAACTTCGGCGCCTCGGACGTGCTGATGCAGCAGATCGTCCGGGGCGCGCCGGCCGATGTGTTCGCGTCGGCCGACCAGGAGGCGATGAACAAGGCCGAGGCCGAGAAGGTGATCGCCCCGGCTTCGCGCCGCAACTTCGCCGCCAACCAGGTGGTGCTGATCGTGCCGGTCGACAGCAAGCTGCCGCTCGCCTCGCTGCAGGACCTGACGCGCCCGGAAGTCCGGCGCATCGCCTACGGCAACCCGGCCTCGGTGCCGGTGGGCCGCTACACCCGCGGCGCGCTGGAGGCGGCCGGGCTATGGGACGCGGTCGCCGCCAAGGGCGTGCCGGCGCAGAACGTGCGCCAGAGCCTGGACTACGTCGCGCGCGGCGAGGTCGAGGCCGGCTTCGTCTTTGCCACCGATGCCACCGTGATGCCGGACAAGGTCAAGGTGGCGGTGCGCGTGCCCAGCCGCACGCCGGTGACCTACCCGATCGCCGTTACCAGCCAGGCGCGCCAGCCGCAGCAAGCAGCGCAGTTCGTCGACTATGTCGCCTCGCCGGACGGCCAGGCGATCCTGTCGCGCTTCGGCTTCCACAAGCCCTGAGTCGGCGCCGCGCACGCGATGGATGCCGTCTGGGTACCGCTGCTGCTGTCACTGAAGGTGGCGGGCTGGGCCACCGCGCTGAACGCCGTGCTCGGCGTCGGCGCGGCCTGGGCGCTGGCGCGCTGGCGCTCGCCGCTGCGCGACGTGGTCGACGCGGTGCTGACGCTGCCGCTGGTGCTGCCGCCGACGGTGCTGGGCTATTACCTGCTGGTGCTGGTGGGGCGCCGCGGCGTATTCGGCGAGTGGCTGGCGCGCCTCGGCATCGAACTGGTCTTTACCTGGCAGGGCGCGGTGCTGGCTTCGACCATCGTCGCCTTCCCGCTGGTGCTGAAGTCCGCGCGCGCTGCCTTCGAAGGCGTCGACCACCAGCTCGAAAACGCCGCGCGCGTGCTGGGCGTGCCAGAGGCCGGCATCTTCTTCCGCGTCACGCTGCCACTGGCGGCGCGCGGCATCATCGCCGGCGTGCTGCTGGCCTTTGCACGCGCGCTGGGCGAATTCGGCGCCACGCTGATGATCGCGGGCAACCTGCCCGGGCGCACGCAGACGCTGTCGGTGGCCATCTACGAGGCGGTCCAGGCCGGCGACGACAATACCGCCAACCTGCTGGTGCTGGTGACCTCCGTCACCTGCGTGCTGCTGCTGGTGATCGCCGGACGCCTGGTGCCGGCGGCCGCGCGCAATCCCGCTGAACTCTACGAACGCCGGCGCTTGCGTCCGCGCGTCCGCTAACGCCAGGACCCGCATATCGCCATGGGCATGCATGTCAGCATCCGCAAGCAGATGGTCTCGGCCGACCGCCACTTCGCGCTGGATATCGAATTCGATTCGGCCAGCCGGCGCATTGCGCTGTTCGGCCCTTCGGGCGCGGGCAAGAGCCTGACGCTGCGCGCCATCGCCGGGCTGCTGGCGCCGGACAGCGGCCGCATCGTGCTGAACGGCCGCACCCTGTTCGACGCCGACGCCGGCATCGACGTGCGTCCGCAGGAGCGCCGGGTGGCCTACCTGTTCCAGGAATATGCGCTGTTACCGCACCTGACCGTAAGCCAGAACATCGGCTTCGGCCTGGCGCGCGGCTGGCGCAATCCGCGCCGCGGCACGGTGCATCCGCAGGCGCAGCGCTGGATCGACGCCTTCGGCCTGGCCGACATCGCCGGCAATTACCCGTCGGAGATTTCCGGCGGCCAGAAGCAGCGCGTGGCGCTGGCGCGCGCGCTGGTAGCGCAGCCCGACATCGTCCTGCTGGATGAACCGTTCTCGGCGCTGGACCCCGCGCTGCGCGCGCGCATGCGGGCAGAGCTGCGCACGCTGCAGGCCAGCCTCGACGTGCCGATGGTGGTGATCTCGCACGACCCCGCCGATGTCGAGGCGCTGGGCGACCACGTGCTCGAAATCCGCGAAGGCCGCATCTTCGGCAGCGGCACCAGCCGCCACCACCCGCCGGTCTACGCGCCGGTGTCGGCGCGCGTGGCCTGAGCCGCGCGCAGCAGGTCGACGTAGGCCGACATCCCCGCTCGTTTCGTTCAACCAATCAGCAAACGCGCGGCAATCACCCACATGGTGATGCCGATCACCACCTCCAGCACCTGCCACGCCCGCGGCCGCGCAAACACCGGCCGCAGCAGCGCCGCGCCATAGCCAAGCGCGAAGAAGAACAGGAACGAGGCCGTCATGGCCCCCACGGCGAATTCACGCGCGTGGCCCGCGAACTGGGTCGACACCGAGCCGATCAGCATCACCGTGTCGAGATACACATGCGGATTGAGCCAGGTGAAGGCCAGGCACACGGCCAGCGTCGGCGCCAGCGGCCGCGGCGCGGCATCGCTGGGATCGAGCACCGCGTTCGAGCGCCACGCCGCGATGAAGCTGCGCGCGCCATACCAGAGCAGGAAGGCCGCGCCGCCATAGCGCATCGCCTCGCCCAGCCACGGCAGCGTGCGGATCATCACGGCAAAGCCCGACACGCCCAGCAGGATCAGCAGCGCATCGGACAGCGCGCACACCAGGCAGACCCAGAACACATGCTCGCGCCGCAGGCCTTGCCGCAGCACGAAGGCATTCTGGGAACCGATGGCAAGAATCAGGGAAAGACCGAGGGAAAAGCCAGCCAGCGCGGCGTGCATTGCGGGGAAAACGACATGCTTTGGGGGCGGCTATTATTGCACGCCGCGGCAATCATCCCACCACGCCGAGGATCACGCTCGAGGCCTTGAATATCGCCACCGCGGCCACGCCGGCCTGCAGCCCGAGCGCCTCGACGCTGCCGTTGGTGACGATCGCGGCCACCGTGCCGCCGCCGTCGAGTTCGATCACCACCTCGGCGTTCACCGCGCCGGGCATCACGCGCGCGACCACGCCCGGCAGCTGGTTGCGCGCCGACAGCCGCAGGCCCGGCTCCGGCAGCCCCACCAGCACCGACGACGCCTTGATCAGCGCAAACGCCTCGACGCCTTCGGCAAGCTCCAGGGTCTCGACGCTCTCGTGCGTGATGGTGGCGACGATGCGCTGCCCGCCGGCCAGTTCCAGCTCGACCTCGTCATTGACCGCGCCGCCCTTGACGCTGGCCACGCGTCCGAACAGCTTGTTGCGCGCACTGGTCTTGATCATCATTCGCCTCATCAGGTGGATATCGTCGGCCACGCCCTCGCCCAGCCGCGACAGCTGCGCGACAAAGCGCCGGTGCTCGTCCTCGAGCGCGCGATAGGTGCGGATCAGCTGTTCGCCGCGCGCGGTCAGGCGCGTGCCGCCGCCGCCCTTGCCGCCCGCGGCGCGCACCACCAGCGGCTCGCCGGCGCTGTTGTTCATCGCGTCGATGGCGTCCCACGCCGCCTTGTAGCTGATGCCGACGGCGCGCGCGGCGGCCGTGATCGAGCCGTGCGCGCCGATGGCGGCGAGCAGCGCGATGCGGTCCTTGCCGCCCCAGTCCTGCGAGCCGGAGCGGAACCAGATGGCTCCCTGGAGTTCGAGCATTGAGGGTCGGGCGCCGCTGGCGGGCACCGCAATGAAGTCCGAAACGCGGTTATGGTAATCCGATTTCGGGATCCGCCCCGCCAGTGAGCCGGTGAGTCAGCCAGCCAGGTAGTGCGCGCGCAACTGCGCGACGTCGACCTGCAGCGCGTCGCGCAGGTAGTTGGCGACGCTGCCCCAGCCCGCGTCGATGGCCTGCATCGACGCGTCGAGATAGCTGGCCCGGACTTCCAGCAGCGGCATCATCACCGCGGCATCGACCCCGAGCCCGCTCATCTGCGCCAGCACGGCCGCGTTGAACTGCGCGTTGCGCTGGTTCGATTCCAGGTAGTTGGCCAGGATGTCGTCCTGCCCCACACCGAGCGCGGCCAGCAACAGCAGCGCGGCAAAGCCGGTGCGGTCCTTGCCCGCGGTGCAGTGGAACAGCAGGGTCTGGCCGCCCTGCACGGTCTGCATGAAGCCGCCGAAGGCTTTGCGATAACGCACCGGGAAATCGCGGTAGACCTCGAGCATGAAGGCATCCATCTGCGCCGGCGTGCTGGCGCGCAGGCGCGGCATCAGCACATCCATCGCCATGCTGCCTTCCAGCACCGGCACCGCCTGCCAGCGGAAGCGCTGGCCGAAGGCCGCTTCGCCCGGCGACTTCTCGCCGGGCGAGCGGAAATCCACCACCATGTCGAGCCCGAGTGCCTGCAGCCGCTGCAGGTCGGCGTCGCTCGCCAGCGCCGGGTTGCCGCTGCGGAAGAGCCGGCCATGGCGCACGCGGCGCCCTTCCGCGCCCACCAGTCCGCCCAGGTCGCGCGCGTTGCTGATGCGTTCGAACACCAGGTCCGGCGCGTCCGGCATGTGCGGCGCGGGGCCGGTCGCCGCCGGTGTTTGCGGCATGGCCGCGGAGGCATGCGGGCATGCCGCGCGTTGAAGCCACTTGAGCATTGTCTTTTCCATTTTGTCGTTGCCAGGCGCGCCGGTGCCGGTGCGTCGCTTCAGCGCTCGCGGTACGCCGGCACGTGCCAGCGCAGATGACAGCCGGCGACATAGCGCCGGTCCAGCCGCGCCACCAGCTTCCATACCGTCAGCGCGCCGGCGTCGATATCGACCCAGGCCCAGGGATGCCTGGGGTCACCTTCCTTCACCAGTTCCACCGAACGGATCTTCGCATACCGTGCCAGCGCCTTGCGCAGCGCTGCCGGGTCCAGCCCGGCCTTGAGACCGCGTACTAAAACCTTCATGGTCGGCTCCAATTATTTCAGATCACTCCGGCTCGTGTCTCACACACCACGGCGCGGCGCCGGTGTCAGCTCATGCGGACTGCCGCGCGAGCCTTGTGTGGCGAGCCTCTCACTGGTATGACGCGGGCCGCGGCCGGGGAATCCGGCGATCTGCCATCGCCTTGATCTTGCGCATGACGGGCGTAACTAGCCCGCCCCGGTCCTCGACATCGCCCGCTGCGCGCCGGAAAATTTCAGATAGTCGAAACGACAAGGAACGTCGGCGATGCCAGAACTTCCCGCCTCCCATCCCGCCCCTGCCCCTGCCCCTCTCGCCCCGGCCGCGGCCACGCCCGCACCGAAGCTCACTTTGCACTGGGGCCTGTTCGCAGCCGCCGCCGCGCTGATCGCGGTGCTGGCAATCCCGCAGCCCGACGGGCTCACCATTGCCGGCCAGCGCATGCTGGCGATCCTGGCGTTCGCCATCGTGGTGTGGATCACCGAGGCGGTCTCGTACGAGGCCAGCGCCATCATGATCACCTCGCTGATGGCCGGGCTGATCGGCTTTGCGCCGACCGTGAACGACCCCTCGGTGCAATACGGCACGTCGAAGGCACTGGGCATGGCGCTGGCCGGGTTCTCCAACACCGCGCTGGCGCTGGTCGCGGCGGCGCTGTTTATTTCCGCGGCGATGACGGTGACCGGGCTGGATCGGCGCATCGCGCTGGTGACGCTGTCGGCAATCGGCACCAGTACGCGCCGCATCCTGGTCGGCACCATCGCGGTCACCATCGCCCTGAGCCTGGTAGTGCCCAGCGCCACCGCACGCAGCGCCTGCGTGGTGCCGATCATGATGGGTGTGATCGCCGCCTTCGGCGTCGACAAGAAGTCCAATATCGCCGCCGGCATCATGATCACGGTGGCGCAGGCCACCAGCATCTGGAACGTCGGCATCCAGACCGCCGCCGCGCAGAACCTGCTGACGGTCGGCTTCATGGACAAGCTGCTGGGCGAGCGCGTCACCTGGCTGCAATGGCTGATCGCGGGCGCGCCGTGGGCGGTGGCGATGTCGGTGGTGCTCTATGTGCTGGTGCGCTGGCTGCTGCCGGCCGAGACCGAGGCCATTCCCGGCGGCAAGGAGGCGGTGCAGCGTGAACTGTCCGCGCTAGGCCCGATGAGCGGCCCGCAGAAGCGGCTGGCCGCGGTGTCGCTGGGACTGCTGCTGTTCTGGGCCACCGAGGGCAAGCTGCACCGCTTCGACACCGCCACCGTGACCTTCGTCGGACTGGTGATCCTGATGCTGCCGCGCCTCGGCGTGATGGACTGGAAGACCATGCAGCAGCGCACGCCGTGGGGCACGCTGATCGTGTTCGGGGTTGGCATCAGCCTGGGCACCGCGCTGCTGTCGACCCAGGCCGGGCAGTGGCTGGGCCAGTTCGTGGTCACGCATTCGGGGCTGGCGGCGCATGGCGCGTTGCTGGTGTTTGCGATCCTGTCGGCCTTCCTGATCCTGATCCACCTGGGCTTTGCCAGCGCCACCGCGCTGACCGCGGCGCTGCTGCCGATCCTGATCTCGGTGCTGCAGACTCTGCCCGGCGACATCAACCGCGTCGGCATCACCATGCTGCTGGGCTTTACCGTCAGCTTCGGCTTTATCCTGCCGATCAACGCACCGCAGAACATGGTGTGCCTGGGCACCGAGACCTTCAACGGACGGCAGTTCGCGCGCATCGGCATCCCGGTCACGATCATCGGCTACGCCATGATGCTGCTGTTCGCCGCGACCTACTGGCGCTGGCTGGGCTGGGTGTAAGCAAAACCCGCAAACCCGAAAACCGGGGGCTCGCGCGGGGCGCGCGGCGGCTGGCACAATACGCGCCATGAAACGCCTGTGCTCCGCCCTGCTCAAGCTGCTGCTGCTCGCCGCGATCGGCGGCGCGCTGCTGGCCGCCATCGCCATCCTCGCCGCCGACCGGCAGCTGCCGTCGCTCGACGCGCTCACCGCCTTCCGCGATACGCCGGACTACGTGCCCATTGACAGGATGCCGCGCGCGCTGACCGAGGCCGTGGTGGCGATCGAGGACGAACGCTTCTACCTGCATGACGGCATCGACTATGTCGGCGTGATCCGCGCGGGCGTGGCCAACCTGTCGGACGAGCTGTCTCAGGGAGCGTCGACCATCACCATGCAGGTGGCGCGCAATTTCTACCTGTCGCGGGAAAAGACCTACACCCGCAAGCTGTACGAGGTGCTGCTGTCCTACCGGATCGAAAAGACCCTGAGCAAGGACGAGATCCTCGAGCTGTACCTGAACAAGATCTACCTGGGACAGGGCGCCTACGGCTTTGCCAATGCCGCGCAGACCTACTTCGGCAAGCGGCTGGACCAGCTGACGCTGGCCGAGTGCGCGATGCTGGCGGGCCTGCCGAAGGCGCCCTCGGCGAACAACCCGGTGGCCAATCCCCGGCGCGCGCGCCAGCGGCAGGTGTATATCCTGCAGCGGATGCTGGAGCTGGGGCGGATTTCGCGCGGCGAATACGACGGCGCCCTGCTGGAGCCGTTGCGCCTGCGCTGAGCCGCGCCGGCTACTCGAGCATGGCGCGGTGCCGGCCCAGCGCCTCGCGCACGATCTCCAGCAGCCCGCTGCCGGCGTCGGCATCGACATGCCCCAGCAGTGCCCGGCGCATGCGCGGTTCCCAGAAGCGCTTGATATGCCCGGCGATATCCGCGACCGCCTCCTCGCGATCGGGCATGGCCTCGAAGAAGCTGCCGATCTGGTTGGCCATGGTGACAAGGTTATCGATCTTCATGCCAGGCTCTCTTGGGTGCTGCCGTGCTGCAGCCGTTGGGGATGGGCATAGACCACATGCGCGCCGGCGCGCACGAAGCCAGCCAGGGTGATGCCGGCCTGGTCGGCCAGGCGCACCGCCAGCGCGGTGGGGGCGGACACCGCCGCCAGCACGCCTGCGCCGATCGCGGCTGTCTTCAGCACCATTTCATAGCTGGCGCGGCTGGTCACCAGCACCGCGCCGCCGGCGATGTCTTCACCGCTGCGGGCCAGCGCGCCGGCCAGCTTGTCGAGCGCGTTGTGGCGGCCCACATCCTCGCGCACCAGCGCGACATGGCCGTCGGCGCGCAGCCACGCGGCGGCATGGGTCGCGCCGGTATGGCGCTGCAAGGCCTGGCGCAGCTGCAGCTGCACGAAGGCCGCCTGGATCACGTCGGTATGGAAGCTCGCCGTGCTGCGCACCGGCGCCGGCGTGCGCATCACCTGTTCCAGCGATTCGGTACCACATAGCCCGCAGCCGGTGCGCCCGGCCAGCGTGCGGCGCCGGTCCTTAAGCCGCATGAAGGCTTCCGAGGCGATCTCCAGCTGCACGGCGATGCCGTGCGCGCGCGTGTCGACCTCGATGTCGTAGACCTCGCGCGCGCTGCCGACGATGCCCTCGCTCAGGCTGAAGCCCAGCGCGAAGTCTTCCAGGTCGGCCGGCGTCGCCAGCATCACCGCATGCGAGATGCCGTTGTACTCCAGCGCCACCGGCACCTCCTCGGCGACCTCGTCGGGTCCCAGCATCAGCTCGCCGCCGCGCCAGCGGTTGACGGCGAAGGTGCTGTGGGTCGCGGTTGCGGCGTCCTCCGCCGCGGCCGGATCGCGTTCCGGCGACTGCATGCAACGCATCTCGCGTAGCCCTCCGTTCAGCTCGCGGCCTGCGCCGGGTCGGCGCTGGCCGCCTCCAGCAGCCGCAGCTGCGTGGCGTTGAAGTCTTGGTACTGGCGCTGCCATGCCGACGGCTGCGCCACCGGCAGCACCTGCACCGCGGTGACCTTGTACTCGGGGCAGTTGGTGGCCCAGTCGGAGTTGTCGGTGGTGATCACGTTGGCGCCCGACTCCGGGAAGTGGAAGGTGGTGTAGACCACGCCCGGCTGCATGCGCTCGCTGACAATGGCGCGCAGCACGGTGTCGCCGGCACGGCTCTGCACCCCGACCCAGTCGCCGTCCTTGATGCCACGCTCTTCAGCATCGTGCGGGTGGATCTCGAGCCGGTCCTCGGCATGCCAGTGGACGTTGTCGGTGCGCCGCGTCTGCGCGCCGACGTTGTACTGCGACAGGATGCGACCGGTGGTCAGGATCAGCGGGAAGGCGCGCGTGACCTTCTCGGTGGTGGGCACGTACCTGGTGATGATGAATTTGCCCTTGCCGCGCACGAAGGCATCGATATGCATGGTCGGCGTGCCTTCCGGCGCGTCGGCATTGCACGGCCACTGGATGCTGCCCAACTGCTCCAGGCGCTGGTAGCTGACGCCGGCGAAGGTCGGCGTCAGCCGCGCGATCTCGTCCATGATCTCGGACGGGTGCCGGTAGTCCATCGGGTAGCCGAGCGCATTGGCCAGCAGCATGGTGGCCTCCCAGTCGGCATAGCGCGCCTTGGGCGGCATCACCTTGCGCACGCGCGAGATGCGGCGCTCGGCGTTGGTGAAGGTGCCGTCCTTTTCCAGGAAGGACGAGCCCGGCAGGAACACGTGCGCGTACTTGGCGGTCTCGTTCAGGAAGATGTCCTGCACCACGATGCATTCCATCGACGACAGCGCCTCGGACACGTGCTGGGTGTTCGGGTCCGACTGCACGATGTCCTCGCCCTGGCAGTACAGGCCCTTGAAGCTGCCGGCCAGCGCGGCCTCGAACATGTTGGGGATGCGCAGGCCCGGCTCGGGGCTGATCTCGACATTCCAGGCGTCCTCGAACAGGCCGCGCACGGTCGAGTCCGACACGTGGCGATAGCCCGGCAGTTCATGCGGGAACGAGCCGATGTCGCACGAGCCCTGCACGTTGTTCTGCCCGCGCAGCGGGTTCACGCCGACGCCCTCGCGGCCGATATTGCCGGTGGCCATGGCAAGGTTGGCGATGCCCATCACGGTGGTGGAGCCTTGCGCATGCTCGGTCACGCCCAGGCCGTAGTAGATCGCGGCGTTGCCGCCGGTCGCGTACAGGCGCGCCGCCCCGCGCAGCTGGTCGGCGGGAATGCCGGTGACGCTCTCCATGGCCTCGGGCGAGTTCTCCGGCAGCGCGACAAAGTCGCGCCACTGCCCGAACGCGCGATCCTCGCAGCGCTCGGCGATAAAGGCTTCGTTGAGCAGGCCCTCAGTGACGATCACGTGCGCCAGCGACGTCACCAGCGCGACGTTGGTGCCGGGGCGCAGCTGCAGGTGGAAGTCGGCGCGGATATGCGGCGAATTGACCAGGTCGATGCGGCGCGGGTCGACCACGATCAGCTTGGCGCCGGCACGCAGGCGCTTCTTCATGCGCGAGGCAAAGACCGGGTGGCCGTCGGTCGGGTTGGCGCCGATCACCATGATCACGTCGGCCTTCTCGACCGACTTGAAGGTCTGCGTGCCCGCCGATTCGCCCAGGGTCTGCTTCAGCCCGTAGCCGGTCGGCGAATGGCATACGCGCGCGCAGGTGTCGACGTTGTTGTTGCCGAACGCGGCGCGCACCAGCTTCTGCACCAGGTAGCCTTCTTCGTTGGTGCAGCGCGACGACACGATGCCGCCGATCGAGTCCTTGCCGTGTTTGGCCTGGATGCGCCTGAATTCGGACGCGGCATAGTCGATCGCCTCTTCCCACGACACCTCGCGCCACGGGTCGGTGATCTTCGCCCGGATCATCGGCTTGAGGATGCGGTCCTTGTGCGTGGCATAGCCCCAGGCAAAGCGGCCCTTGACGCAGGCGTGGCCCTCGTTGGCCTTGCCGTCCTTGTACGGCACCATGCGCACCACTTCATTGCCCTTCATCTCGGCCTTGAACGAACAGCCCACCCCGCAATAGGCGCAGGTGGTCACGGTGCTGTGCGAAGGCTGGCCCAGCTTGATGATGGAAGTCTCGGTCAGCGTCGCGGTCGGGCACGCCTGCACGCAGGCGCCGCACGAGACGCAGTCCGACTCCATGAACGGCTGGCTGGTGCCGGGCGAGACGCGGGAATCGAAGCCGCGGCCGCTGATGGTCAGCGCGAAGGTGCCCTGGGTTTCCTCGCAGGCGCGCACGCAGCGGTTGCAGACGATGCACTTGGAGGGATCGTAGGTGAAGTAAGGATTGGACTCGTCCTTCTCCATCCGCGTGTGCGTGGCGATCGGGGCCGATTCGGGACCGCCGTCGTTGTAGCGCACTTCGCGCAGGCCGACCACGCCGGCCATGTCCTGCAGCTCGCAGTTGCCGTTGGTGGGACAGGTCAGGCAATCGAGCGGATGGTCGGAGATATACAGCTCCATCACCCCGCGGCGCAGGTCGGCGAGCTTGTCGCTCTGGGTCTTCACCTTCATGCCGGCTTCGACCGGCGTGGTGCACGAGGCCGGATAACCGCGCCGCCCCTCGATCTCGACCAGGCACAGCCGGCACGAGCCGAACGCTTCCAGGGTATCGGTGGCGCACAGCTTGGGCACGGCGATCTGCGCCTCCATCGCGGCGCGCATCACCGACGTGCCGGCCGGCACGGTGACGCTGACGCCGTCGACCTCCAGGGTGACCATCTCGGTCGAAGGGCTGGCGGGCGTGCCGAAATCAATCTCGTTGCGGGCGTTCATGGCGGTTTGTCTCCCGTGTCTCTGACGGACCTGGCTCAGGCGGCCCTGGCCGGATTGGATGCGAGGCCGAAGTCCTCGGGGAATTCGTTCAGCGCGGACAGCACCGGGTACGGCGTCATGCCGCCCATCGCGCACAGCGAGCCGTTGAGCATGGTGTCGCACAGGTCGCGCACCAGCTGCACATGCCGCACCGGCTGCTCGCCGGCGATGATGCGGTCCATCACTTCGACGCCGCGGGTCGAGCCGATCCGGCACGGCGTGCATTTGCCGCACGATTCGATCGCGCAGAACTCCATCGCGTAGCGCGCCTGCTTCGCCATGTCGACGGTCTCGTCGAACACCACGATGCCGCCGTGGCCGACCACGCCGCCAAACGCGGCATAGGCTTCGTAGTCCAGCGGCACGTCGAAGCGCGACTCGGGCAGGTAGGCGCCCAGCGGCCCGCCCACCTGCACCGCGCGGATCGCACGGCCGCTGCGGGTGCCGCCGCCGTAGTCGACCAGCAGCTCGCGCAGCGTGACGCCGAACGCCTTCTCCACCAGCCCGCCGTGGCGGATGTTGCCGGCCAGCTGGAACGGCAGCGTGCCGCGCGAGCGGCCCATGCCGAAATCGCGGTAGTACTGCGCGCCGCGCGCCAGGATCACCGGCACCGTGGCCAGCGAGATCACGTTGTTGATCACCGTGGGCTGGCCGAACAGGCCCTTCAGCGCCGGCAGCGGCGGCTTGGCGCGCACCACGCCGCGCCGGCCTTCCAGGCTTTCCAGCAGCGCGGTTTCCTCGCCGCAGACATAGGCGCCGGCGCCCTTGCGCACTTCGAGATGAAAGCGCCGGCCGCTGCCGCGGATGTCGTCGCCGAGCCAGCCCGCGGCGCTGGCGATGCCGATCGCACTTTCCAGCACGGCGATTGCATGCGGATATTCGGAGCGGCAGTAGATGTAGCCCTGCTCCGCGCCCACCGCCAGGCCGGCGATGGTCATGCCTTCGATCAGCATGAAGGGATCGTCTTCCATCACCATGCGGTCGGAGAAGGTGCCCGAGTCGCCTTCGTCGGCATTGCAGACGATGTACTTGGTTGCGGACTGCGCGCCGAGCACGGTCTTCCACTTGATGCCGGTCGGGAACGCCGCGCCGCCCCGGCCGCGCAAGCCGGAGTCGGTGACCTCCTGCACGATCTCGGCGGGCGGCATCGCCAGCGCGCGTTCCAGGCCGGCGTAGCCCTCGTGCGCGCGGTAGTCGTCCAGCGACAGCGGGTCGGTGATGCCGACGCGGGCGAAGGTCAAGCGCTCCTGACGCTGCAGGAACGGGATCTGCTCGGTCGGGCCGTGCGCCAGCGCATGCGCGCCGCCCTGCAGCAGCCCTGCATCGAACAGGCCCGGCACGTCGGCCGCGCCGACCGGGCCGTAGGCTACGCGGCCGGCATCGGTCTGCACCTCGACCAGCGGCTCGAGCCAGAACATGCCGCGCGAACCGTTGCGCACGATGCGCACGGCTTCGCCGCGCGCGGCGGCTTCGCTGGCGATCGCGCGCGCGACCTCGTCGGCGCCCAGCGCCAGCGCGGTCGAGTCGCGCGGCACGAAGAGAGTGGTGACCTTGCTCATGCCTGCGCCTCCGTTTCTGCCGGGGTGGGCGGGGTGGCCGGGTTGGGCGACGCGCGCAGCGCGCGCACCAGCGCGTCGAAGCGCGCCGCATCGACATAGCCGTGCAGTTGCTCGCCGACCATCACCGCCGGGCCGCAGGCGCACTGGCCCAGGCAATAGACCGGCTCCAGCGTCACCTGCCCGTCCGCGCTGGTTTCATGGAAGCCGCAGCCCAGCGCGCGCTGCGCGTGCTCGGCCAGCGCCTCGGCGCCGACCGCCTGGCACGCCTCGGCGCGGCACACCTGCACCACGTGGCGGCCGGCGGGCTGCTGGCGGAAGTGATGGTAGAAGGTGATCACGCCATGCACCTCGGCGCGCGACAGGTTCAGCGCGCGGGCAATCACGGGCACGGCGGTGTCGGGGATAAAGCCCTGGGTGTCCTGGATCTCGTGCAGGATCGGCAGCAAGGCGCCCGGCATGTGCTGGCGTGCCGCGACGATGGCGGCGATGCGCGCGGCATCGGGCGATGCCGCGGCACCGGAGGCACGGGGTGCGTGGGGGGCGATGTCTGGCATGGCGTCTCCTGTGAGGGCTCGCCAGGACCGGCCAAAGTGCCTGCCGGATCCCGCTTATATGCTATTTTTTTCCTATTTCCGGGCTACCGGTTCGCCGTTTCGCCCGTTAGGCGGACTATATGAGAGTGACAGCGGGCCTTCAATAAGCTATTTTCTACATATGATCCGCATCTCGATCCAACCCCACCTGCAGATCCGGGACGACGCCCGGCCGGGCGCCGAGCCGCTCGACGTGTCGCGCCTGGTGGCCCTGCTCGGCCATATCGGCGAATCGGGCAGCATCAGCCAGTCGGCCCAGGCGGTGTCGCTGTCGTACCGCTATGCCTGGGGCATCCTGCGCGATGCCGAGGCGCTGTTCGGCGGCCCGCTGATCGACAAGACGCGCGGGCGCGGCAGCGCGCTGACGCCGCTGGCGCAGCAGCTGGTGTGGGCCAGCAAGCGGATCGGCGCGCGGCTGTCGCCGACGCTGGACAGCCTTGCGTCCGAACTGGAGATCGAGCTGAAGAAGCTGATGGCGCAGCCCGAGGCCACGGCGCGGCTGCATGCCAGCCACGGCTTCGCGGTGGCGGCGCTGCGCGACTTCCTCGACGAGCAGCAGGTGCGGCACGACCTGAAGTACTGCGGCAGCGTCGAGGCCGTGGCGGCGCTGGCCGAGGGCGCCTGCGACATCGCCGGCTTCCACGTGCCGGTGGGCGAGTTCGAGCATGGCATGTGGCGCCACTTCACCACCTGGCTCAAGCCCGAGACCCACTGCCTGGTGCACCTGGCGGTGCGCAGCCAGGGGCTGTTCGTGCGGCCGGGCAACCCGCTCGGCATCCATACGCTCGAGGACCTGACCCGGCGCGAAGTGCGCTTCGTCAACCGGCAGGTGGGCTCCGGCACGCGGCTGCTGCTGGACCTGATGCTGGCGGCGCGCGGCATCGACGGCGCGCGCATCGAGGGCTACAGCAACGGGGAATTCACCCACGCCGCGGTGGCGGCCTACATCGGCAGCGGCATGGCCGACGTGGGCTTCGGCGTCGAGACCGCGGCGCGGCGCTTCGGCCTGGCGTTCGTGCCGGTGATCAAGGAGCGCTACTTCTTTGCGATCGAGCGCGCCAAGCTGCGCAGCGCGGCGCTGGCCGGCGCGGTCGGGGCGCTGACCAGCGAGGCCTTCCGCCAGCGCGTCAACGCGCTGCCCGGCTATGACGGCACCCTGACCGGGACCGTGCAGACCTTGCCGGAAGCCTTCCCGGACTACCGCGACACGCCGCCGCGCTAGCGCCGCAGCAACGACAAGCGGTCAGGATGGCCGGCCCACTGCTCGTGGTCCGGTAGCGGTCCCTTCGCCTTCATCAGCGGAAGCCAGTCTGGCCGTCGCGACAGTTCGGCGTTGAGCGCGAGGAAATGGCGCTGGTCTTCCGGCAGGTCATGCTCGGAGTAGATTGCGCCGACGGGGCACAACGGCACGCACATCGAGCAGTCGATGCATTGGTCGGGATCGATGGCAAGGAAGTTCGGCCCTTCGTGGAAGCACGACATCGGGCAGACTTCGACGCAGTCGGTATGGCGGCACTGGATGCAGGCATCCGTCACGACAAAGGTCATGGGGCAATCACGGCACGGCGGGGAAAGTGGTGCGTGATGTTAACGGCCGGCCGGGGCGCGTGGAGCACCCCGGCTTGTGCGACTTCTTCAAATCCGCTGAAGCGGCGGGGCGCCGCGCCCGCCCGGCACCGCCGCAGTTACCGCAGCCTCAAGCGGTCTCGCGCATCAACTCTTCCTTGCGCGCGGCCATGGTCTGCGCCACATCGCGCAGCTCGACCTTTTCCTTGATCACGTTCTTGAACAGCTCGCCTTCCTCTTCCTCGACGTGGTGGGAGACATATTCCGACAGCACCGTGAAGTTGGCCTCGAGCATGTCGCCGGCGGGATCTTCCTCGATCGCGGCGATCAGGTCCTTGGCGACCTGGTGCTCGACCTGGGCCTCGTCCAGCATGTCATCGATTTCTTCGCTGACGCCCCGCAACGCCGGGTAAAAGATTTCTTCCTCGATGGTGGCGTGCACCGTGAGCTGGTGGCACACGTCAAGCGCGATCGATTCCTTCTCGTCGCGGTCCTCGGTGTCCTTGAACGCCTTGAACTGCTTCTTGACCGCGCGGTGGTCGTCCATCAAGGCACCGAGTGCCTCGGCCTGGTCTGCGGGGATCTTCGACTTGTCCACGGTTCTCTCCTGGTGGGGAGCCGGCACTCCGGCTTCGCCCCGCAAGGCAGGCAGGTTCCGTGCCCGCACCGCATCGGGCGCCGTGGCGCGCGCATGGCGGCCTGGCCTGCATGTCATTGCAATTCCTGCGCGAAGCCTTGTAATTGTGCCCGCGGCGGCGCGTGGGGCCGCGCATGGCGTCCTCGCATCGCCTTAGCGCGCCGGTATAGCGCGGGTATAGCGTTGCGCCGCTTTGATGGGGGCCGGCACGCGCGGCATGAAAGTTGCGGCAGCTACGGCAACCGTTGCGTTATCGCGCAACCCGCCGGAACAGAATCCTCTGTCCGGACCGCTCTCACCAGCGGGCGGCGCGCGCGCCGTCCGACACCATCATGCCGACCACCTTCCTCTACTCCAATTGCGCCGATGCTGCGTCGGCGGTCCAGGATGAACTGCAGGCCGCCAGCGCCGCCGGCTATGGCATCGACCCGCAACACGTGTTCTGGGAGGCTGCGCCCGCCTCGGTGCAGGCACTGCAGCGCCCGCGCCTGCGCGCGCTGCAGCACCAGGTGCAGCCCGGCGACGCGGTGGTTGCGCTGCGCCTGTGCAGCCTGGGCTGGAGCGTGCCCGAAGTGCTGGCCACGGTCCGGCGCTTCCGCCTGCTGGGCGTGGCGCTGTACTGCGTGCAGCTGTCGCGCGATGACCTCGCCAGCGCGACGCCGCCTGAAGCGGTCGAGGTATTGCGTGCAGTGGCCGCGCTGGAAGGCGCCACCCGCAGCGTGCGCGTGCGCGAGAGCCTGGCCGCGGCCAAGGCCATGGGGCGCCAGGTGGGCCGTCCACCCAAGCACACGCCCGAGCAGCGCCACGCGATCCTGAGCGCGCTGTCGGCAGGTTATTCGGTCAGCGAGACCGCGCGGCGCTTCAGCACGTCGCGCCAGACCGTGCTGCGGATCCGGGCGGCCGAGCCGCTGGCGCAGCGCGCGGCGGCCATCGCCCTGGCCGACGCCGAAGAACCCGCCACCGAAACGGCGACGGAATGAAACCCTCCGCCGCAACGCGCGGCACCGCTGTGCCGCGCCCGGCTATCTGTTGCGTGCTGCCATGACCGAGCGCCCGCCCAACGCCACGGAGCTGCCTGCGGCACTGGTCGATGCCACCGGGTCGCCCGACGCGACGCCGCTGCCCGCACGCTTTGCCAGGCCTACCCTGCTGCTCGAAACGCTGCTGGCGACGCGGCTGGAATTGCTCAGCCGCGACCACGGCTGGCCGCCGCATACGCTGGCGCAGCGCCGCGCCGTGCTGATGCGGCTATGGGACCAGCGCGCGCCGGGGCTGTTCGAGCAGGACGGCACCGCCGACAGCATCGAACGCTGCCTGCAGGCAGCGTTTGCCGAAGCGGCCGCCGGACGCCGGCTCGAAGCGGCGCTGCAGTTCAAGCGCGCGTACTACCTGGTGTGCTGCACGGCGTCGTCGGGAAGCCGCGCGCGGCTCCACGGCAACGGCGGGCCGGGCTAGCGGCACGTGCTGCGGTCACGCGCAGACCGCACGCAGCGTCTCGTCCCACTCCGCCACGAAGCGGCCGATGCCGAAGCGCTCGCGCGCCACCCGGCAGCCGCGCTCGCCCCACGCGCGCGCCAGTTCCGGATCGTCCAGCAGTTCGCGCATCACGCTGACCAGCACCTCGACGCGGGTATCGACATAGCCGTTGTTGCCGCTCTGGATCACGGTGGCCAGCTCGGTGGTGGCCAGGCCCACCACCGGCACCCCCAGCATCATCGCCTCCACCACGGCCAGCCCCAGGCTGGTGTAGCGGATCGGGTTGAAGAAGAAGCGGTAGCGCGCGACGAACGCCGCCAGGTCCGGGTTGGGTATCTCGCCCAGCCCGCCCGCCTCCTGCGCCGCCATCCCGACCAGGTCCAGCGGCACCTGCTCGCGCACGCGCGCGAACAGATCGGCGCCGAGCCGGCGGCCGCGGCGCGACAGGTGGTTGACCACGCTGATGCCGCGCGCCAGTTCGCCGCTGTAGCGCACCGCCTCGTCGACCAGCACGCCGTGCTCGATCACGCGGCACGGCGTGACGCCGCTATCCCACATCAGCGCGTTGAACGGCGTCACGTGCACCAGCAGCATCGACGGATCCTGCACCGGATGGCGCGTGTTGGTCGGGTGTTCCTGCGGCGGATCGTGTTCCAGGTAGATCGCCGGCAGCGCGCGCTGCGCGGCGCTGAGCAGGTCTGCGCGGTCATGCTCGTAATGGTGGCGGTGCTGGTACAGCACGCAGTCGAAGCGGCCGGCCGGGACCGCGTCGTAAGGCACCTCGTGCACGTTGGCGCCCCACGGCAACGCGCCGCCGACGCCGGCATAGCCGGGCGTGCCGTCATCGCGGGTGACCAGGTACAGCTCGTGCGGGATCTGCGACAGGTAATACAGGTAGTTCCCGTGCACGTGCCAGGTCAGGATGCGCAGCCGCCTAGCCATGGCCGCGCTCCCGGGCCGCCAGCGCGAGCGCGGCCTCCACCACGCTGGCCACGCTGATATTCGACGCGCACGGGTGCCCGGCAAGCGGGCAACGCTGGTGCATGCACGGACGGCATGGCGGCTGGTCGGCCAGCACGCGGTGCAGCGTGGTGTCGAGCGGCGCCCAGCGCGCGCTGTCGCTGCCGCACGAGACCACCACGCTGGGCGTGCCCACCGCGGCGGCAATATGCGAGGCGCCGGTGTCATTGCACAGCAGCAGGCGCGCGTCGCGGATCAGTGCGGCCAGCGTGCCCAGCGCGGTCTGCCCGCACAGGTTGACCACCGGCTTGCCCAGGCGCCGCGCCAGCTGCCCCACCAGCGCGGCCTCGTCGCGGCTGCCGGTCAGCACCACCTTCCAGTGGCGTCGCAGCGCGCGCCCGGCCTCGGCAAAGCGCTCCACCGGCCAGCGCCGCGACAGCATGCGCGCGCCCGCGTGCAGGCAGACGTATTCGCCGGCAACCAGCCCATGCTCGGCGGCCAGCAGCCGCCAGCTGGCGTGGTCAAGCGGACGCAGCGGAAACGCCAGGCTGCGGTCCGCGCACGGATAGCCCAGCGCCTGCATCAGCGCCAGCAGCCGCTCGACCTCGTTGCCCTGCGGCCACGGCACCAGCACGCCGGCGCGGCTGCAGCGCGCCGCGGCGGGGTCCGGACAGAAGCCGGCCATGCGCCGGGCGCCCAGCCGCTGCACCA
Organism: Cupriavidus phytorum; assembly: GCF_003254285.1. Lineage (NCBI taxonomy): Bacteria > Pseudomonadati > Pseudomonadota > Betaproteobacteria > Burkholderiales > Burkholderiaceae > Cupriavidus > Cupriavidus phytorum. Next base: position 318,467 of record NZ_QKZN01000003.1, on the reverse strand, counting down.
CGGCGTTGGTCAGCGCGCCGCTGCCGTGCAGCTGGATCGCCAGGTCGAAGCGCGCCGCGTGCGCGGCCGCGTAGAACGGGCCCGCCGCCGCTTCGGCGCAAGGTTGCTCGGGCATCCCCGGTGCGCCGGGAAAGACCATCAGGTCATCCACCAGCGCACTGAAGCGGGACACGAACTCCTGCGCCCACGGCAGGCCGATCAGCGTGATGCGGGCCTCGGGCTCGCCCGCGCGCAGCGCCCGCAGCGCCGGCACCGCGCACAGCATGTCGCCCAGCTGCAGCGCGCGAAACACCGCAATGCGCCGCACGCGCGCCGGCGCCGCGCGGCGTCGCGCCGCTTGCTGGGGATACCGGGCGAGGGGCAAGGCCGTGACCGGCTCGACGCGTGCGTTCATAGGAACACCACCCGGAAGGCCAGCGCGCCGCGCAGCCGCCAGTACAGCGACAGCGGCGGTATCAGCATCGAGGTTAACGCCATCTCGGCCACATGGGCCGGCGTCAGCGCCGCGCCGCGCAGGCGGCGCGCGCAGAATGCCGCGGTAAACCCGAGCCACAGCAGGCCCGCCGCCGCCGCCACGGCCGGCGCGCCCGCCAGCCATGCGATCGGCGCGGCCAGCAGCGCCAGCACCGTCACGTAGTAATGCCAGGGCGGCACGCGGCGGATACGCTGCCGGTACAGGCGCGGATGCTTCTTGTACAGCAGCGCGTCGAAGTACACCTTGGCCTGCGCGGCGACGCTGCTGCCCCATGCGGCCGGGCGCACCGGATGCGCCACCACGGCCGCGGGCGCGCGCCCCACCGGGCAGACCTGCTCGATCAGCCGGAACTGCAGGTCCGAATCCTCGCGCCACGCGCGCGTGAAGCGCTCGTCGAAGCCGCCGATGCGCAGCAGCGCGTCGCGCCGGACAAAGCAATTGGCGGTGACGAACTCGGCGTGCGCAAGGCCGCCGGTATCGCGCTCGTGGTCGGTCGGCCGCGCGGGCAGCGGCACGTGCACGGTTCCGGCCACGGCGCAGCATTCCGGCTGCTCCGCGAGCGCGGCGCAGCCCGCTTCGAGCCAGCCCGGATCCGGCACGGTGTCGTCGTCGGTAAAGGCAATCACGGACGCGCCCGCGCGGCGCCAGCCCGCATTGCGCGCGCCCGACGGCCCCTGCGTGCCCGGCACCGGCACATAGCGCAGCGCATGGTGCGGATGCTGCGCAGCCATCAGCGCCACCAGCCGTTCGATGCGGGCCTCGCAGCCATCGTCGGCAACGATGATCTCGTATGCCTGCGCGGGCAGGCGCTGCGCGCACAGCGCCTGCAGGCAGCGCGCCAGCAGCGCCGGCCGGCGCCAGGTGGGCACCACCACCGCGACCCTGGGCTCAGGCCTGTCCATGGGCGCCTCCCGTCTGTCCCTGGGCGCCTCCGGCGCCGGGTTTCTCCAGCAGGAACGGGCCGATCACCAGCGCATCCAGCGGCGAAGTCCAGAAGCACTCGACCGCATCGCGCGGCGTGCAGACGATGGGCTCGCCACGCGTATTGAACGAGGTGTTGACCAGGATCGGGACGCCGGTGCGGCGCTCGAACGCTGCCAGCAGATCGTAATAGGCCGGGTTCTGCTCGCGGCGCACGGTCTGCACGCGCGCGGTGCCGTCGACGTGGCAGACCGCCGGGATGCGCGCCGCCTGCTCGGGGCGCACGTCGTAGATGAACAGCATGAACGGCGCTTCGCCGCGGCCGGGCTTGGCCGCGCTGAACCACTCTGGCGCGCGCTCCTGCATCACCACCGGCGCCACCGGGCGGAAGTCTTCGCGATCCTTGATCTGGTTCAGCCGCTGCTGCATGCCGGGATCAATCGGGGAAGCCAGGATCGAGCGCGCCCCCAGCGCGCGCGGGCCGAACTCCATGCGGCCCTGGAACCAGCCGATGATCTTGTTCTGCGCCAGCAGCTCGGCGGTCTGCCCGGCCAGGTCGTCGAGCCGGCGGTAAGGCAGCTTGGCCCAGTCGAGGAAGGCGGCGATCTCGTCCTCGCCATACGCCGGGCCGAGGTAGGCGTGTGCCATCGACCATTGCCGCGCCGGACGTCCGCGCTGCAGGAAGTCGATCCACAGCGCCGCGCCCAGCGCGGTGCCGGCATCGCCCGCGGCCGGCTGCACCCAGACCTCGTCGAACGGACTCTGGTCGCGCACGCGCGCGTTCATCACGCAATTCAGCGCCACGCCGCCGGCCATGGCCAGCTGCCGTTCGCCGCTGGCCTCCGCCAGCCAGGTGGTCATGCCGACCACGGTTTCCTCCAGCACCTCCTGCAGCGAGCGCGCGATATCGAAATGGGCGGCGCCGAAGGCCTCGCCGCGCTGGCGCGGCGGGCCCAGCAACGCTTCCAGGTCGGGCTGCGCCACGCGGTAGCCGCCTTCGGCATCGCGCCTGACCATGTCGCGGAACACGCCGAGATGCGCGGGCTTGCCGTAGGAGGCGAGCGCCATCACCTTGTACTCGTCCGACGAATGCAGGAAGCCCAGGTGGCGCGTGACGCGTTCGTACAGCAGGCCGAGCGAGTCCGGCAGGTCGATCTGCTTGATGCGCCGGTACTCCTTGCCGTCGAACACGCCGTAGCTGGTGGTGGCGCGTTCGCCGCGGCCGTCCATGGTCAGCACCGCGCAGCGCGCGAACGGCGCCGCCAGGAAGGCGCTGGCTTCATGCCCCATGTGGTGCTCGACGAAATGCCAGCGGAACGGCCCGTCGTGGCGCACGCCGCGAAAGCGCGCGGCCAGGTGGTGCGGCGCGCCGCTGGCCAGTTGCCGCGGCGCGTTGACCACGTACGACAGGAACAGCGGATCCCACGGCGACTCGTGCCCACTGGCGGCGCCGTGCGCCGACGGCTCCAGCGGCAGCGTCACGGTGGCGTCATGCCGGCGCGCGCCCAGCATCAGCGCGGGGTCGAACGCGTAGGCGACATGGTCGACGTCGCGCAGCGCGATGCCGGCCTCGCCCAGGCAATAGTCGATGGCGTGGAACGGCAGCTCCCACGCCGTGAACGGCACCGGGCGCTTGCCGTGCTTGATATGGGTGAAGCGCTCGTCCTCCGCCGCGGCGATGACCTCGCCATCGCGCACCAGGCAGGCGGCGGAGTCATGGTAGGCGGCGTTAATGCCAAGGGTGTACATGGTCGGCCTCGTCGTGTGGGAGGTGGCGGGTTGCACCGTCGTCCGGCATCGCCGGCACGGCATCGAACTCGGCTGGCGCCGCTGCGGCCGCGCCCGTGCCCGGCCACGGCAGTTCGACCGCGGGCAGGCTGTCGGGAGTGCCGCCCAGCAGCGCCAGCGCGGCCTGCACCGCGTGCGCGGCCGGCACGTCTTCCAGGCAGCGATGGTGTCCCTGCGGACACATGCTCTTGTAGCAATAGCGGCACGGCACATCGGCGAACAGCGTGCGGTGCGGCACCTGCCACGGCGTGTGCTGCGGGTTGGTGAGCGCGTACAGGTCCACCACCGGCGTGCCCAGTGCGGCGGCCAGGTGGACCGGCCCGGTGTTGTTCGACACCAGCAGGTCGGCGGCTTCCAGCAACGCGCCCATTTCCCCCAGGCGCAAGGCGCCGGCGAGCGGCACCACGCGCGCGTGGCCGGCGGCGGCACAGACCGCGCGCACGATGTCGTGCTCGGCGGCATCGCCGGTCACCAGCACGTGCGCGCCGGCCTTCACCGCCAGCGCGTGCGCTACCTGGGCAAAGCGCGCCGGCGGCCAGCGCCGCGACGGCGCGCTGGCGCCGGGATGCACCACTACCACCGGCCCGCTGCGTCCGCCGCGGATCGCGGCCAGGCGCCCCGCGACCGCGGTGCGGTCCGACGCCAGCACGCGAAAACGCAGGCGCGTATCGCGCGGGACCGCGCCCACCCGCGCCACCAGGTCGAGCTGGCGCTGCGCTTCGTGGCGCGGACGCGGGCCCGGTTGCGTGCCTGGCTCGGTGTCGGGAATCCAGTCGCTCAGCAAGGTGTAGGGATTCTCGCGGCAACAGGCCAGCCGCAGCGGAATGCCTGCCAGCGCGCACAACACCGCGGCGGGCAAGGGGCTCTGGCTGTAGACGGTAAAGATCACCGCCGCGTCGAATCGGAAGCGCGCCAGCCAGCGCGCGCAGGCGGCAATCTCCGGCCCCGGTGCCGGCGCCGCCTGGGCCTCGGCGTGCTTCGCCCAAGGGGCGTCCCAGGCCAGTACGCGGCTGATCATCGGCAGGTGCGGGGCCAGCGCCGCCGCGCTGTGCGAGGTCAGCAGCGTCAGCCGGCGGCCCGGCAACGCATCGGCCAGGGCCTGCATCGCCGGCGTGCTCATCAGCACGTCGCCCATGTTGTCGAGGCGCACGCACAGCACGCTGCGCGCGGATTGCCAGTTCATGGCGCCTCCGCATGGCATGGCGACGCGTCCACCGATGCTGCCGCGCCGGCGTGACTTGCGGCCCGGATGCGTGCCACCACCAGGCGCGCAGCGGCGTCCAGCGTGGGCACCACGTAATCCGCCTGGCGCGCGGGCGACAGCTGCCATTCGGTCTCGTTGCCGCAGTCGACCAGCACGGTGGTGCAGCCTGCGCGGTTGCCGGCCTCGACGTCATTGAGGATGTCACCAATCATCCAGGACCGCGCCAGGTCGAGCCGCATGGCCGCGGCCGCCTGCAACAGCAGTCCGGGCATGGGCTTGCGGCACAGGCACGCGCGCGCGTAGGGCGCCACCTGGCCTTCGGGATGATGCGGGCAATACAGGAAGCCGGCCAGCGTAGCGCCATGCTCGGCAAACATCGCCGCCAGCCGTTCATGCACGGGCACCAGTTCGGCCTCGGTATGCAGGCCATGCGCCACCCCGGGCTGGTTCGTCACCACCACCAGCGGCAAGCCCAGGCCGCCCAGCAGCCGCAGCGCGGCGGCGGCGCCTGGCGCAAGCCGCATGCGCGCCGGATCGACGTTGTAGGGAACGTCCTGCAGCACGGTGCCGTCCTTGTCGAGCAGCACGGCCGCCCGTAGCGCGGGCGCGGGGCTCATGGCCACGAGGTCTCCTTCATGGGCAGCACCATCACCTCGGGGATCACGGTTTCTTCGGGCTGCGTCAGCACGAAGCGCACCGCGTTGGCGACATTGGCCGGATCCTGCAGGTTGCCCTGGTCGATGTCGGGAAAGCGGTCAAGCAGGAAAGGCGTGCGCATGCCACCTGCGACGATGGCCGACACCTTGATCCCGTGCGGCCGCAATTCCGCATGCAGCGCGTGCGAGAAGCCCAGCAGTCCCCATTTGGTAGCGTGGTAGGCCGAGGCATTGGGCCACGCGCGCTTGGACGCGGTCGACGCGATGTTGACGATATGCCCCCCGCCCTGCGCCTTCAGCACCGGCACCGCGGCATGCGCCATCAGGTAGGGACCGTACAGGTTGACCATCAGCACCTTGCGCCAGGTCTCGGCGTCGACTTCGTCCACCGGCAGCGTGATGTCGATGGCGGCGTTGTTGACGATGCCGTCGAGGCGCCCGCCGCGCGCGCGCACGGCTTCGAAGGCGGAGCGCACGGAAGCGGGGTCGGAGACATCCAGGTGCAGCGGCCACGCCTGCGCGCCGGCCTCGGCCAGCCCGCCGGCGCTGTCGCGCGCAAGCTTGTCGTCGATATCGGCCACGATCACGGCGGCGCCGGCCGCGCTCAGCGTGCGGCAGATGGCGGCGCCCAGTCCCCGGCCCGCCCCGCTGACGAGATAGGTGCGGTGCTGCAGCGGCATGGCGGCCTCGGTGTGCGCGGCGGCTCGTGGCGAATGCGAAGTTGGCATGGTGGTTCCCTGGCGATCGGTAGGTGGTGGACTGTGATTCGGACGACGAGCGGACAACGAATCGGACGACGAATCGGACATCGGCGCTGGCACCCTGTCGGCTGCGGCATGCCGCGACCGGGACAGGCGTTGCCTGGTGCGCAGGCTTGCTGCCGGTGCGAAATGTGTGCCAACAGTCAGGCGAACGCGCGGCTGCCGGCATCAGCCGGCCGGCTGCGCGCGCATGCAGGACCCTTGCGCCACGGCCCGCAGCAGCATCGCCACGCAACCGGCAAAGGCCTCGTCGTACCATGCGTTGGCGCCGCTGACCGCGACTACGATGCCATCCACCACGGCGGCGCCGCCGAGCAGGGTGTCGTCGCTGCGCAGCCGGTGCGGGCTGCAGTGCACTACCTGCGCGCTGGCCATGCCGGTGCGCCAGCTCAGGCTGGCCTTGGCGCGCGCATAGCGGCTGTAGTCGGCATCCCAGGCCTCGCGCGACGGCAGCGAATGCTCATAGAGGATCGCCTCCTCGAAGGCGCAATCGCCCGGCTGCAGCGTCGGATCCATCACGACCACATGCATGCAGCCGCTTTCGCCGACGGCCTTGTCGCGCAGCGAGGCCTGCAGCATCGGCAACGCCAGCTCGACCGCGCGCCGCGCCGCGGCGGGATCGCTGAAGCGGCTGGCGCCGGCCTGGGAAGCGCGGGGCGGCTGGCCCGCATCGGGGGTCATGGGCATGGGCAACTCCATCGATGGTTGAACGGCAGGCCGCCACCGAAACGCGTGCAACGCGTGCAGCGCGTGCAGCAAGACCTGCATGGGCGCCATCGACACAGCAAACATCGGGCCGGTTGCAACGCTGCGCTATGCAGGCCGGCAAATGAAAGATCGGTAAGCGCAAATTACAAATGGGCGGCGTAAGAATGACCAAACCGCATCTGCAAGGGCTGGTGCGTCTTCTGCGCTATGCGGTGCCGTAGGGCGGGCGAGAACCGTTATATCGCTTCTCCATCGGTTCCATGCCGGCACGTGTCGCGGGGCATGGCAGGCCGCGCTGCATTGGCACGCTAGCTGCAGGGGCCACCACCTCCCGGCACCTGTCCGCGTTGCGGGCACGGCCGCAAAAACACCGGAGCTCACCATGCGCAAGATCGCGCTGATCAGCGAACATGCCTCGCCACTCGCCAGTGTCGGCAGCACCGATTGCGGCGGACAGAACATCTATGTGGCGCATCTTGCAAGGCAGCTTGGCAGCCGCGGCTACCAGGTCGATGTCTTCACCCGGCGCGACAAGGCGCTGTTGCCCGAGGTGGTGTCGTTCGCGCCCAATGTGCGCGTGATCCACGTTACCGCTGGGCCGCCGGTGCAGATCCCGAAGGAACAGCTGCTGCCTTATATGGAGGACTTCGGCGCGTTCCTGGCTGACTTCGTGCGCCGCGATGCCACCGGCTACGACGTGCTCCATGCCAACTTCTTCATGTCCGGGCTGGCCGCGCTGCGCGCGCGCCACACCCTCGGCATCCCGCTGGTGATGACCTTCCATGCGCTGGGCAAGGTGCGCCGGTTGCACCAGGGCAGCACCGACGGCTTCCCCGACGACCGCTTCGGCATCGAGGACACGCTGGTGCGCGAGGCCGACTGCGTGGTGGCGGAATGTCCGCAGGACCTGGACGACCTGGTCAACCTGTACAGCGCCGATCCCGCGCGCGTGCAGACCGTGCCGTGCGGCTTCGACGCGGCCGAGTTCGCGCCGGTGCCGCGCGACGCGGCGCGGCGCGCACTGGGCTGGCCGCTGCATGGCTTTCGCGTGCTGCAGCTGGGGCGGCTGGTGCCGCGCAAGGGCATCGACAACGTGATCCGCGCACTGGGCTGCCTGCGCCGCGACACCGGCCTCGACGCCACCCTGTACGTGGTCGGCGGCAACGCCGAGCAGCCCAGCGTGCAGGCCACGCCTGAAATCGGCCGGCTGCAGGACGTGGCCGGCGCCGAAGGCGTGGCCGAACGCGTGGTGTTTACCGGCCGGCGCGGGCGCGACACCCTGCGCCTGTTCTACAGCGCCGCCGATGTCTTCGTGACCACGCCGTGGTACGAGCCCTTCGGCATCACGCCGGTGGAAGCGATGGCGTGCGGCGCGCCGGTGATCGGCGCCGACGTCGGCGGCATCCGCTCCACCGTGGTGGACGGGCACACCGGCTTCCTGGTGCCGCCCAAGGCGCCGGCGGCGCTGGCGGCGCGGCTGGCACAGCTGGCCGCCAACCCCGCGCTGGCACGCCAGCTGGGCGAAGCGGGCCGGCGCCGCGCGCAGGCGCATTTCACCTGGGCCGGCGTGGCCCGGCAGATGGAGGCGGTCTATGCGCGCGTCTGCGCCGGCGCGCCGGTGCTGCAGGCGGGCGCCCGCCGCGCCGCGGCCTGATGGGGGCGCGGCTTGATGTAGACACCAGCGGCGGACACGACCGGCCCGCATGAGCAAGCAATACAAGGAGAGCGGAAATGAAGGAAAGCGATCGCAAGCGCATCCTGGTCACCGGCGGCGCGGGATTCCTCGGCTCGCACCTGTGCGAGCGGCTGGTGCGCGCCGGGCAGGACGTGCTGTGCGTGGACAACTTCTACACGGGCACCAAGGAGAACATCGCGCACCTGCTGGGCCGGACCAATTTCGAGCTGCTGCGGCACGACGTCACCTTCCCGCTGTATGTGGAAGTCGACGAGATCTACAACCTCGCGTGCCCGGCCTCGCCGGTGCACTACCAGCACGACCCGGTGCAGACCACCAAGACCAGCGTCAACGGCGCCATCAACATGCTGGGACTCGCCAAGCGGCTCAGGGCGCGCATCCTGCAGGCTTCCACCAGCGAGGTCTATGGCGACCCCGAGCACCATCCGCAGCAGGAAGGATACTGGGGCCACGTCAATCCGGTGGGCATCCGCTCCTGCTACGACGAAGGCAAGCGCTGCGCCGAGACCCTGTTCATGGACTACCACCGCCAGCACGGGCTGGACGTGCGCATCGCGCGCATCTTCAACACCTACGGGCCGCGCATGCACCCGGCCGACGGCCGCGTGGTCTCGAACTTCATCACCCAGGCGCTGGCGGGCCAGCCGCTGACGGTCTACGGCGACGGCGCGCAGACGCGTGCCTTCTGCTATGTCGACGACATGGTCGATGCGCTGATCCGGCTGATGGAAGCCCCCGCCAGCGGCACCCCGGTCAACCTGGGCAACCCGTGCGAAACCACCATGCTCGAGATTGCGCAGGCGGTGCTGCGCGCCACCGGCTCGCGATCGCGCATCGAGCTGCGGCCGCTGCCGGCCGACGACCCGCACCAGCGCTGCCCCGACATCACGCTGGCGCGCCAGCTGCTGGGCTGGGAGCCGCACACCGCGCTGGAAGACGGCCTGCGCCGCACCGTCGATTACTTTGCCGCGCGGCTGGCCGCACAGGCGCATGCCGACGGTGCGCCCGGCAACGTGGTGCCGGTTTCCGCCACCGCGCGCGAAGCGCGTGCCGCGCTCAGTTGACGGCGTGCCGGGGCGCGCGAGGGGGCGGCATGGGCACGGCGATGGTGGTCGATCTCGCCGCCGCGGTGACCGTGATCTCGCCGCACCTGGACGATGCCGTGTTCAGTTGCGGCGGGCTGATCGCGGCCGCGCGCGCGGCGCGCGTGGTGACGGTGTTCGCGGGCGTGCCGCCGGCGGACATGGCGGCGCCCGACTGGGACCAGGCCGCCGGCTTCGCCAGCGCCGAGCAGGCGGTGCTGTCGCGCCGCCGCGAGGACAACCACGCGCTGACCATGCTGGGCGCGCACGCGGTGTGGCTGGACTTCTGGGACAGCCAGTACGGGCGCCGCTACACCGCGCAGCAGCTTGCCGACGCGCTGCACACCGTGCTGCTGACGCAGACCGAGGGCGTGGTGGTGGCTCCGCTCGGGCTGTTCCATTCCGACCATGCCCTGGTGCATGACGCCTGCCGGCTGCTGATGCTCGCCGCGCATGCGCGCGGCCCCGCCTGGAGCGCGCCGCATGCCGCCGCACCCACGGCCGCACCCCCGCCCGTGCAGTGGCTCTACTACGAAGACGCGATCTACCGCCGCATGCCGGGGTTGCTGCAGCAGCGCCTGGTGCAATGCCGGGACAGCGGCCTGCGCGCCACGCCCCTCAACCTGCCGGTGGCGCAGTACCTGACGCAGAAGAGCTACGCGCTCAATGCCTACCAGAGCCAGCTGCAACTGTTCAGCGAAGACCGGCTGTGCGACCTGTGCGCGCCCGAGCGCTACTGGATGCTGCAGCCGGCCGATGCCGGGCTTGCCTGATTTTTGCCCGGGTCCTTCCTGCAAATACCCATGCCGATACCAGCCACCGCTTCCGCTTCCCGCCCTTCCCCGCGTACCCGCGCTTGCGACATCAGCGTGGTGGTGCTGACGCACAACCGGCGCGATTCGGTGCGCACCGCGCTGGCGCGCCTGAGCGCGCTGCCGGAACGCCCGCCCATCGCCGTGGTCGACAACGCCTCGGACGACGGCACCGCCGCCATGGTGCGCAGCGAATTCCCGCACGCCGCGCTGCTGCGCAGCGCGCGCAACCTCGGCGCCGCCGGCCGCAACCTGGGCGCGGACTGGGCCCGCACCCGCTACGTCGCCTTCTGCGACGACGACTGCTGGTGGGCGCCCGGATCGCTGTCGGCAGCGTGCGCCATGTTCGAGCGCCATCCGCGCGTCGCCGCGCTGACGGCGCGCATCCTGGTGGGCGAGCACCGCGGCGAAGACCCGACCTGCACGCGCATGGCGGCCAGCCCGCTGCCCTCGGCGATGCTGCCGGGCCGTGCGATCCTGGGCCTGATGGCGGGCGCCACCGCGTTCCGCACCGATGCCTTCCGCCAGGCCGGCGGCTACCATCCGCGCTTCTTCCTCGGCGGCGAGGAAACGCTGCTGGCGCTGGACCTGGCCGCGCATGGCTGGCAGCTGGTGTACGCGCCGCAGCTGGTGGTGCACCATCATCCCAGCCCGCTGCGCAATCCCGCGCAGCGCCGCTCGCTGCTGGCACGCAATGCGATCTGGTCCGCCTGGCTGCGGCTGCCCTGGCATGTGGCGCTGAGCGAGACCGCGGCGGCATTGCCGCAGCTGTGGCACTGCCAGGGATGGCGCGGCCTGGCCGAGGTGCTGGGCGGCATGCCGTGGGTGTGGCAGGAGCGGCGGGTAATCCCGGCAGAGGTGCTGAAGCTGCGGCGCCGGCTGCGCGAGCCGCGCGCCTGAGGCCGGGGTCGGGGCAACCGCGCTACGCTTCCTGCGCGTCCTGCGTGGAGCGCACCGCCAGCGAACGGATCGCCGCCACCAGCTCGCCCACCCGCACCGGCTTGGACAGGTGCAGCTGGAACCCCGCCATCAGCGCGCGCATGCGGTCCTGCGGCTCGGCGTGCCCGGACAGCGCGATCGCGGTCATGCGCTTGCCCAGCGGCACCTGCATCTGCGCCTCGAGCCGCCGCACCCGGCGCAGCACGGTGTAGCCGTCTTCCTCTTCGAGCGCAAGGTCGCACAACAGCACCTGCGGCCATTGCCCCGGGTGCGTGCCGGCCAGCAGCGCGATCACGTCGTCGCCGCGCTGCTGCGCGATGGCATGCGCGCCGTAGTCTTCCAGCGAGGCGCTCAGCACCTCGCGCGTGGGCTCGTCGTCGTCCAGCAGCAGCACGCGCAGGCCCTTGAGCGCCTGCGCATCGGGCGCCTCGGGTGCGGGCTCGGCGTGCGGGGTGGCGTCCGGCGCGCGGCGCGGCTCGGGTTCCTGCACGGCGCGCATCGGCATCAGCAGCTGGTAGGCGTGCGCGGGCCCGTCGGCAGTCAGCGTGACGCCGTGCTCGGCCAGCCATTCGTGCAGGCCTTGCACATCCGGCAGCGGCAGATCGCCCGGCGTGGCGGACAGCCGCAGGCCGGCCTGGCCGTCCAGCCGCTCGAGCCGCAGTTCCAGCCGCCCGCCCGGCTCGATAGTGGCGATCATGTGCTGGCACAGCTCCCAGATCGCCTTCTGCAACACGCCCGGATCGCCGGTGACGCGCAGCTCGGACTCGCTCTGCACCGTGAACAGGTTGACATGGCGCTCGGCGATCAGCTCGCGCAGCCCGTCCACCACGCTCGCCAGCAGGATCTCGAGCCGCACCGGCTGCAGCGCCAGGCGCCGTTCGGCGCGTTCCAGCTCGCGCTGCTGCTGCTGCAACTGCCACATCTGGGTGTAGATGCCGCCGCGCTCGAGCAGCGTGGCGTGGTTGCCGTCTTCGACGATGCGGCCGTGCTCCATCACCAGGATGCGGTCGGCATCGACGATGGTCGAGAGCCGGTGCGCGATGATCAGCGCGGTGCGCCCGCGCGCGACTGCGGACAGCTCCTGCTGGATCGCGCGCTCCGAGCGCGTGTCCAGCGCCGAGGTGGCCTCGTCGAAGACCACGATGGGCGGGCGCTTGAGCATCGCGCGCGCAATCGCCACGCGCTGGCGCTCGCCGCCCGACAGGCGCACGCCGCGCTCGCCCACCTGGGTTTCGTAGCCGTCGGGCAGGCGGTCGATAAAGGCGTCGAGCTGCGCCGCGCGCGCCGCGGCGACGATATCGGCGCGGGTAGCGCCTTCGCGGCCGTAGCCGATGTTGTAGGCGATGGTGTCGTTGAACAGGATGGTGTCCTGCGGCACGATGCCGATCAGTTCGCGCAGGCTGCGCTGGGTCACCAGGCGCAGGTCCTGGCCGTCGATGCTGATGCTGCCGCTGTCGGGCTGGTACAGCCGGAACAGCAGCCGCGCCAGCGTCGACTTGCCCGAGCCGCTGCCGCCCACCACCGCCACGGTCTGGCCGGCGCCGGCGCGGAAGCTGACGTCCCACAGGGTCTGGTGGCTTGGGTCGTAGCTGAAGTTGACGCGGTCGAACACGATCTCGCCGCGGCTCACGCGCAGCGGGCGCGCCGCCGGCGCGTCGCTGTCCTCGCCGGGCTTGCCGTGGGCGTCGAGCAGCGCGAACAGACGCTCGACATTGGTCATGGCGTCGTTCGACTCGCGGAAGATAAAGCCCAGCGTATTGAGCGGCAGCACCACCTGGATGATGTAGGCGTTGATCAGCACCAGGTCGCCCACCGACAGCGAGCCCTGGATCACCCGCTGCGTGGCCAGCAGCATCACCGCGCCGACCCCCACCGCGATGCACAGGCTCTGCCCGATATGCAGCGCCGACAGCGCATACTGGTTTTCCACGCTGATGCCGATCCAGCGCTGCAGCATCTCGGACAAGCGCCGCGTCTCGAACGACTCGCGCGCGAAGAACTTGACGGTGTCGTAGTTGAGCAGGCTGTCCACCACCTTGCTGTTGGTGGTGGCCTCGACCGCATTGACCTGGCGCTGCACGCGCATGCGCCGCTGCGTGAAGACATAGGTAAAGCCGGCGTACAGCACGAACACGCCCAGGATGATCGCGGCGAAGGCCGCGCCATAGGCGCCGATCATGATGGCCAGCACCGACACGATCTCCATCAGCGTCGGCACGATGGTGAAGACCGCCACACCCAGCAGGAAGCCGATCGCCGCGGTGCCCTTCTCCAGGTCGCGGATCACGCTGCCGGTGGCGCGCTGCGCGTGGAAGCGCGCCCCCAGCGCATGCAGGTGCGCGAAGGCACGTTCCATGAAGCCCGCCACCGTGCTCTGCGTGACGTAGGCAAAGACCACGTCGCGCAGTTCGCTGAAGGCGTTGCCGAGCAGCCGCAGGATCGCATAGGCCAGCACCAGGAACACCGGCATCGCCACCAGCCCCAGGCGCGCGGCATCGGTGCCGGCCGCGGCGGGCGTGACCTCGTCGACCACCAGCTTGAGCATCAGCGGCACCGCCACGGCACAGGCCTTGGCCAGCAGCAGCAACGACACCGCGATCAGCACGCGCGCACGGAAGCGCCAGATCGCGCGGAACAGTTCGGCCGCGATGCGGCGGCGGGAGGCGGGACGGATCGTCTGGGACATGCGCGCGGTTCAGGCGTCAGGCGTTCGGTGCGGCAAGGCAAGGCGCGCGGTGGCGTGGCCGACGCGCGTCATGCGAGAAAACAAGGGGAGAAGGCAAGTTCCATACCGATCGCCACGCGGCGCCATGGCGCGAAACCTGCAGCGCATCGGCAGCAGCCCCCGCGCGCGCTGCGCCACCGTCATCCGCCATGCCCGAGCGCAACAAGCCGCCTGTCAGTCGCGGCGAACTGAACGAATGCCGGCGCTGCCCGTTGTGGCGCAACGCCACCCAGGGCGTGCCCGGCGCCGGCGCGGCGCACGCGCGCATCATGCTGGTGGGCGAGCAGCCCGGTTCGCAGGAAGACCTGCAAGGCTCGCCCTTTGTCGGGCCGGCCGGGCACTTGCTGGATGAAGCGCTGCAGGCTGCGGGCCTGGACCGCGACAAGCTCTTCATGACCAACGCGGTCAAGCATTTCAAGTTCGAATGGCGCGGCAAGCGCCGGCTGCACAAATCGCCGGCGCAGCAGGAGATCGAGGCCTGCAACCTGTGGCTGGAGCGGGAGCTGGAAAAAGTGCACCCCACGGTGGTGGTCGCGCTCGGCGCCACCGCGGCGCGCGCGGTGCTGGGCCGCAAGAGCGTAACGCTGGCGGGCATGATGGAGACGCCGGTCGAGCACGAGGGGCGGCTGGTCATCGCCACCTACCACCCCTCGTTTGCGCTGCGCCAGCGCAGCGACGAAGCGCGTGCCGCGGCCTTCGACCGCATCGTGCGCAGCCTGCAGGCAGCCGCGCGGCTGGCGCGCGGCGCGAAGCCCTGACCGCGTCAGGACCGGTTTACGGTCGGCGGCGCGTCGGGGTCGCGGCTGCCGGGATCGTGCAGGTCACGCGCGCCGACCCCCGGCGGCATCTCGCCCTTGCCGGCCTTGTCCGGCTTGCGCGCCGGTTGGTCGTCCTTGCGGTGTGATGCCGCATGCTCCCAATCGGCACGGGCGCGCTCGCGCGCGCGCTGGTTGTCCGCGGCGTTTTCCTTCAGTTCACGGTCATCCAGGCCCTGGCGCCGGTCCAGCGCCGGATCGTTCGACGTGTCGTGCTTGCTGTGCTTCATGACGCCTCCGCTGAGGTGGGCCGCAATCGCGGGCCAACGCTGAAGTGCGCGCAACTTCCGTTCCCGCGGCACTGGCCTGGCCGCTGCCCGCGCCTGCTGGCATTGCATCGCCCGTCGCCGCCGCGCCCTTGTAACAACCACCGGCGCTTGTAGAAAGTGCGCTGCGCCGGTGCCCCGCCCGGCCCCGCGCGGCAGCACGCGAGATGGCCCGGCAAATGCTTTTGCCGTACCAGCATGTCAGCGTTTGACAGGAGAACCCAGATGCGATCCATCATCCCCCGCGCCGCCGCCGTCGCGCTGCTGTGCGCGCTCGCCGGCGGCACCCTGGCGCAGCCCGAGACCGGCGTGCGCACCGACAAGGGCCCCAAGGGCAGCCAGACCATACCGCCGCCCGGCGCCAGCGTGGCGCCGGCAAGCACGCCGGGCGCTACCCCGACCAACCCCGGCGGCCTCGCCAAGGACCTCGGCGACGTGCCCAAGGAGCCGCACACCGCGGGCGGCCTGCCTGGCCGCGACAAGCCCAAGCCCGCGTCAGAAAGCGCCGGCAAGGTCGACCGCGATGGCCTGCACGGCAAGCCGCGCACGGGCAGCGGCGGGGCCTCGATCGACCAGACCCGCGTGCCGGACGCCAAGGGGCGCTGATCCGGACGCGTGTTCAGGGCAGCAGCACGAAGCGCTGGCGTGCGCCCCTGGCCTGCGCCGCCCACACGCGCCCGACCGCTTCGAGCGGCTCGGCGACGATATCGATCTCCATGCGCCCCGCGGCGGTATGCCGGCACAGTTCGGCATAGGCCTGCGCCTGCGCGTCAATGGGTGCGTGGTAATAGGCAAAGCCCATGATGTCGAAGCACGCCTGGCGCGCGGCCGCGCCGGCAAAGGTGATGGTCGGCGCGACCGTGGTGCCGATATGGACCAGCCGGCCGCCGTGGCCGAGCGCCAGCAGCGCGGCTTCGGCGGGCGCGCCGCACAGGTAGTCCAGCACGATATCGACGCTGCCGTCGGCCGCATTGCGGTAGGCGTCGAGCAGGTCGCCGGGCTGGTCGAGCGGCACCACCGCATCGGCGCCGAGCCGGCGCGCACGCTGCAGCGCGTGCACGTCGCGCCCGGCGGCGATGACGCGGCCGGCGCCTAGCAGCTTTGCCGCGGCCACCGCCAGCAGCCCGGAAATACCGGTGGCGCCGAGCACCAGCACGGTTTCGCCCGGCTGCATGCGCGCGCGCCACGACAGCGGCAGCCATGCCGCCAGGCCCGCGTTGCCGAGCGCGGCCGCGCGGGCATCGTCGATGCCGTCCGGCACCGGGAAGGTCAACGCCGGGTCGACCAGCGCGCGCTGCGCCATCGAGCCGTACGGCGCGCGCGGCGCATTGACGTTGAAGTAGACCCGCTGGCCGTCGCCAAGGCGCCCCACGCCCTCGCGCCCCACCACGAAGCGGCCCGCACCCGGCTTGATGTAGTGGCGGCCTTCCGCAATCGCCATGTCCAGCCGCGTCAGCGCAGACGCGGCAACCTTGACCACCACCTTGCCGGGCTCGGCGACCGGGTCGTCGAACTCCTGGTACACCGGCGCCTGGCCGGCGAGCGAAACCGCTGCCTTCATCTCCGTCTCCTTTTGCTACGCCCGGCCAGCCATGGCTTGGCATGACGCGCCGGGCAGATTACAATGCAATCGATTGCACGACAAGCGCGAGATTGCGCGCATCCGGGCCGATTCTAGGAAGCGCCGGTGCCTTGCGTCCAATCCACTTTTTGCCGGTATCCCGATAACCAGGCGGTATGGCGCGCCGTCTGCCGCACGTAGCACATAGCGATGAGCAAGCCCACCATCAAGCAGATTGCCGAGGCACTCGACGTGCATCCCTCGACCGTGTCGCGCGTGCTCAACCCGCAGACCCGCCATCGCATCGGCGACGAACTGGTGGCGCGCGTGCTGAAGGCGGCGCAGGACCTGCACTACTCGCCGAACCGCATCGCCGCGGCGCTGCGCACACGGCGCTCGGGCACCATCGGCGTGGTGGTGCCGGACATCGGCAGCCCGGTGTTTCCGCCGATCGTACTCGGCATCGAGAACGCACTGTCGCGGCACCGCTATATCCCGATCGTCGCCAATGCCGGCGGCGACAAGGCGCGCCAGACCTTTATCGTCGATCAGCTGCTGGCGCGGCAGGTCGACGGTCTGATCCTCGCCACCGCCGAGCGCAACGACCCGGTGGTGGACCATTGCCTGGCGCAGGGCGTGCCGCTGGTGATGGTCAATCGCAGCGACGATGCCGGGCGCGTGTCCAGCATCGTCGCCGACCACCGTCAGGCGATGGCGCTTGCCGTCGGCCACCTTCACGCGCTGGGCCACCGGCGCATCGGCCATGTGGCCGGCCCGACCAATCTCTCCACCGGCCACGAGCGCGAAGCGGGGTTCCTGCAGGCGGTGGCGGAGCTGGGCCTGCCCGCCTCGTCCTGCCCGGTGGTGCGCGCGCCGGCCTACACGGAAGCGGCGGGCCAGGCCGCGTGCGCGCAGCTGCTGTCGCGCCGCCAGCGCGTCACCGCGGTGGTGGCCGCCAATGATTTCCTGGCGCTGGGCTGTTATGCGGCCGTCAACGCGGCGGGCGGCAGTTGCCCGTCGGACCTGTCGGTGGTCGGGCACAACGACATGCTGCTGATGCATGCGGTGGCCCCGGCGCTGACCACCATCCGCGTGCCGTTCTACGAGATGGGCACGCGCGCTGCCGCGTTGATGCTGGGCGCGCTGGACGGCAGCATCACCACCACGGCGCGGACCCTGCTGGCGCCCGAACTGGTGGTGCGGGGCTCGACCCGGCCGCTGTAACGCTGGCGCTCGCAAGGGCGCCGTTTTTTTGGACATCTTGTGCAATCGATTGCACAAATCACGCCAGTAGAGCTTCGCCATGGATCTCCGACAGCTTCGCTACTTCAAGGTGCTGGCCACGCTGCAGCACTTCGGCCGCGCCTCGGCTGCGCTGCATATCGCGCAGCCTGCGCTCAGCCGCCAGATCCGGCTGCTCGAGGAAGAACTGGGCGTGCGCCTGCTGGAGCGCCACGTGCGCGGCGCCACGCCCACGCCGGAGGGCCTGGTGCTGCTGGACCGCGCGTCCTTTTTGCTGCGCTACGCCGACCAGGTCAAGGTGGATATCGCCGACCTTGCCGCGTCGCCGCGCGGGCTGGTCGCGGTGGGGCTGACGCCGGCGCTGGCGCCCCTGCTGTTCATCCCGCTGGCCGAAGCGCTGCGCGAGCAGTATCCGGAGATCCGCCTGCGCCTGGTGGAGAATTTCGCGCCCGCGCTGCAGGATGCGCTGCTGCAAGGCACGCTCGACGTCGCGCTGCTGAGCGGGCCGGTGTCGAGCCCCGGGGTTTCGGCGGTGCCGCTGGTGGCGGAGAGCCTGTGCGCGATCGGCCCGCGGGGCGATGCCGCGCTGGGTGATGGGCCGGTGGAGATCGAACAGCTGCAGGGCCTCCCATTGATCCTGACCGGGGTGCCGAAGTCAGGCGTGCGGCTGGCGCTGGAAGCACTGGCCGCGCGCCAGGGCCTGGAGTTGCAGGTCACGATGGAGGTGGAATCGATCGAGGTAGCCCGGCGACTGGTGGCGCGCGGGTTCGGCTGGACCGTGCATTTTGCCGCGGCGATCCGGGATGAACTGGAGGCCGGACACCTGCAGGCCGTGCCGGTGCAAGGGCTCGAACTGCATCGGCTGATCGGCTATGCCGCGGCACGGCCGCCGTCGCGGGCGACGCTGGCTGTGATGGAAACGCTGAGGCGGGTGGCGACGGAGTTGGCGGTGGCTGGGAGCTGGCCGAATTGCAGGGTGCTGGGGGAGATCGGGGGTGGTTCTTAGTGGGCGTTGGCGCGGTTAAGCACGTCTGCCCTTCCGCGGAGCTTTCGCTGCTCCTATCGCTCCTTGCGCGCAGCAAAGCCCCCATCGCCATGCACCACCCTGCCACCCACCATCGTCAGCACCGAACGGATACGATGGATGTCTTCGACCGGGACGGTCAGGTAAGGCTTGTCGAGCACCGCCAGGTCGGCCAGCTTGCCCGCCTCGAGCGTGCCGCGCGAACTCTCGTCGAACGAAATCCACGCCGCATTCGCGGTGTACAGCCGCAGCGCTTCCAGCCGCGAGAGCCGGAACTCCTCCTTGCGCCGGACTTCCCTGCCAATCGAATAGCCGCCGACGTGGAACTCCAGCGCGCGCCAGACGCCGGGGATGCCGATACGCGTGGCATCGGTGCCGCCGGCCACCTTCAGCCCGTTCTCCAGCGCCAGCCGCACCGGCGGCGCGGCTTCGGCCACATGATGGCCGTTGGCATGACCGATGGCGCCGGCCTCGAAGTACGGCCCCATCTGCACCGTGTAGGCCAGCCCGAGCGCCTTCATGCGCCGGAACGTTTCCGGCTTGCCGGTGTTCAGGTGGGCCATGGCCCAGCGCAGCTTGCCCAGGTCATGGTGTCTTGCCACTTGCTCGAACACATCGAGGATGGCGTTGGCGGCATCGTCGGTATAGGCGTGGATCTCCACCGGATAGCCGCGGCTGGCGGCGAAGGTGGCAACCTTCAGCAGCTCCTCGCGGTCCTTCGCCGTGGGACGGAAGCCGGGGCCCATGGTGACGCCGTCGTCCATGCCATGCACCAGCATCTCGCCCGGCCCAAGGAAACGCAGCTTGCCGTCGCCCATGCGCGGCGGCAGGTAGGCCAGCGTGTTGCGGAACCACTCGGCCTCGTTGCCCGCGACCAGCGTCGGGATGCGATAGCCGACCCGCAGCGACAGCCGTTGTTCGCGCCACAGTGCAAACAGCGGATCGTACGCGACGCCTGGCCCGGCGGTCGGGTCGATCAGCGCGGTGACACCGAGGCTGTTGAGCCGGCCGAAGAAGGCCTGCAGGCTGGCCTTGGCATCGACATCGCTCTGCGCCAGGATGCGCCCGAACAGCGCCGACAGCGGCCGGATCGCCCCGAACACGCGGCCGGTGAGACGGCCGTCGCCGTCGCGCTCCATGCGGATGCCGGGCGGCAGCGCATCGGGCTGGTCGAGCTTGAGCACTTCGATCGCCCTGGCGTTGACCAGCGCGTAGTCGTACAGGTACTGCACGTAGGCCGGATTGTCGGGCAGCAGCGCGGTCAGCTCGGCCGGCGTCGGGGCGCGCTTCTCGGTGAACTGGTCGGGGTGCCACGAGCCGGTCACGGCCACCCACTTGCCCGGGCCGCGCGCCTGCGCAGTCTGGCGCAACTGCTCCAGCCCCGAGGCCAGGCTGGTGGTTTCGCCTTCGTACCAGTAGGTCTCGAAGGCATAGCTCTGGCCACCGCGGATGGCGTGGATATGGGTGTCGATCAGGCCCGGGATCACAGTGCGCCTGCCCAGGTCGATGACCTCGGTAGCCGGGCCGGCCAGGCGGCGGATCTGCGGGTTGGCGCCCACCGCGACGATGTGTTCGCCACGGATGGCGATGGCCTGCGCCACCGTATCGGCGGCGTCCATGGTCAGCACCGTGCCGTTGACCAGGATCCGGTCCGCGTGCGCGGCGGCGGCCTGCGCCTGGGTTCCCCATGCCGCCATCAGGCAACCAACCGCCGTGGCATGTGCCAGGGCCCGTGCAATGCATCGCATAACGGAGTTCCGTGTGTCAGTGGAAGCGGCGCCCGCAGGGCGGGCGCCAGTGCTGCAGCGTTACTGGCCCGGCTGCGCACCCGAGCGCCTGACGATGGGCTCGAGCTTGGCGATGTCGGCGGCGATCAGCTTGTCGAACGCGGCCGGCGTCGACGGCTTGGCCTCGGCGCCTTGCGCCATCAGCTTGTCGCGCGTCGCCGGCGCGCCCAGCGCCTGCTGCATCGCCGTATTCAGGCGCGCCACGATCTCTTTGGGCGTGCCCGCCGGCGCCAGCACGCCGAACCACGCATCGAACACATAACCCGGCACGCCCGCCTCGGCGATGGTGGGCACGTCCGGCAGCGACGGCACCCGCGCCGCCGTGGCCACGCCCAGGATGCGCAGCTTGCCGTCCTTGACGAACTGGAGCGCGGTGATCGACGGGGCGAAGAACATGTCGACGCGTCCGCTCATCACGTCGGTGATCGCGGCCGGCGCGCCCTTGTACGGGATATGCCGGGTCTGCACGCCGGCGGTCACGTTGAACAGCTCGCCGCTCAGGTGCGACGAGCTGCCGGTGCCCGCCGAGCTGTAGGTGACCGAATCGGGCTTGGCGCGCGCCGCGGCCAGCAGGTCCTTGAGCGTGCGGTACGGGCTGGAGGCGCTGACCACCAGCAGGTAGGGCATGGTCGCCACCGTGGAGATGCCCTTCAGGTCGCGCGTGGTGTCGTACGGCAGCTTCGGATAGAGCGTGGGATTGACCGCATGGCCGGCGGACGTCAGCAGCAGCGTGTAGCCGTCAGCGGGAGCCTTGGCCACCACCGCGGTGCCGATGGTGCCGCCGGCGCCGGGCCGGTTGTCGACGACGATCTGCATGTTCGACGAGGCGCTCATCTCGGCGCTGACGATGCGCGCGAGCAGGTCGGTGGCGCTGCCGGCGGCAAACGGCACCACCATGCGGATCGGCTTGTCGGGATAGCTGTCGGCGCGCGCGGCGCCGTGCAGCAGCGGCAGGCACAAGGCGGCGGCCAGCGTGGCGCGCAGCATGTTGCGGAATCTCATGTGGGGTCTCCTGGATCGTGGGTGTCTTGGTAATGGCCTGCGGCGAAGCGCCTTCAGAACACGTGGCGCATGCCCAGCGCAAAGGTCTGCGGATCGGCGCCGGCGGAGATGCCGAGTTCATTGATGGCAAAGTCGTAGGTGGCGTTCTTCTTGTTGAAGATGCGGCTGTAGAAGCCGAACACCGAGGTGCGCTTGGACAGCGGATATTCGTAGCCGACGGTGGCCTGCACGGCGCCGGTGTCCGGACCGCTGCGGAAGAAGCCGACTGTCTCGGTGGCGTTGCCGCGGCCGTTGCCGGCGTAGCCGACGCCGGCACGCAGGCTGCCGGTCCACAGCTTCTGCACCACCGAGGCGTAGTACGCATCGCGCTTCAGGTCGCCGGTGGCGGTGCGGTAGTGCAGCCGCTCGTAGATCGCGGATACCCTGGTGGTCGGGAACTGGTACGACAGGCCGATCTTCATGCCTTCGTCGTCGCGGCCCGCGGCCTGGTAGTTGTTGTGGCGCTCGTAGGCCAGCACCACGTTCAGCGGTCCGTTGTCATAGGCCGCGGCGAACGACCACAGGCTGGGGTTGCGCGGCACCGTGGTGCGCTCTTCATTGACGCCCCAGGTCACGCCGCCGCTGAAGCCGTTCCATTTCGGGCTGCGGTAGTGCAGGCTGTTCTTCTGTCGGCGGTCGAAGGCACTGGTGTCCTGCACGTTGTCGGAAGTCGGGGTCGAGCCGTTGCCGATCAGCGCCATATAGCCGGCCGTGGTCGGATAGAACGGATCGTAGGACGACGTGGCTTCGAGGTAGGGCGTGGTCCAGTTGCCCATGAAAAAGCTGCCGGCCGATCCGGCCAACCCAACGCGGGTATTGCGGCTGGCCAGTTGCCCGCTGCCCGTATCCAAAGAGATGTTGCTTTCGATCTGCCAGATCGCCTTCAGACTGCCATACAGCGCCTCTTCGCCGCGCATGCCGAACACCGAGCGGTTGTTGGTAAGCCGGCCGGTGCCGCCGAGCTTGGTGCCGTCGGACGCCGTAGACGCGTCCGAATACTCCATCGACGTATTCAGCCGGCCATACAGCGTCACGTGGTTCTGCGCCGAAGCGACGGTGCAGCAGGCCGCGAGCGCCGCAAAGGTGGCGCCCGCAAGGGGGTTGTTCATGTTGTCTCCAGTGTCGGTCTTGCGCCTGTCCGAATCGATACGGGGATGCCTGCCCCGCCCCGTGCGCGAAATCGCGGGCAGCAGCAACCCCTGCCCGGACTACGGCATCAGCAATGTCTGGATTCTTGATTGCGCTATCTCATGCGGCGGATGTACGCGGCGATGCAGCGTGAGGGGATTCTAGAAATCGGGTATCGCAGCGTCCATTCGCATTTTCTTTTGGTCACCATATCGATTTGTTATCGTGATGGCGGACCACGCTGGCATGGACATCCGCAGCATAGGGCGCGGGTGCGGGACCCGGTAGTGGGCGGTGGTGTGTCGCTGTGTTCCAGCCATGGGACGGCGTGAAAACAGGAAGTGCGGAGTGTGCGGGACTACGGAATTGCGGGGCAACAAAAAAGGGCCTGGCGGCCCTTTTTTGTTTGCTGCGGTCTGGACGATGCGTGGATCAGCCAGCGAAGTTCTTGCCGGCGAAGTCCCAGTTCACGACGTTCCAGAATGCCTCGACGTACTTCGGGCGGGCATTGCGGTAGTCGATGTAGTAGGCGTGCTCCCACACGTCGCAGGTCAGCAGCGGCTTGGCGTCGGTGGTCAGCGGCGTGGCGGCGTTGGAGGTGGACACCAGGTCCAGCGAGCCGTCGGCCTTCTTGACCAGCCAGGCCCAGCCCGAACCGAAGGTGCCGACGGCAACCTTGGTGAACTCTTCCTTGAACTTGTCGAACGAGCCCCACTTGGCGTTGATGGCATCGGCGAGTGCGCCGGTCGGCTGGCCGCCGCCGTTGGGCTTCAGCGAATCCCAGTAGAAGGTGTGGTTCCACACCTGGGCGGCGTTGTTGAAGATGCCGCCCGACGACTTCTTGACGATCTCTTCCAGGGTCGCGTTCTCGAACTCGGTGCCCTTGATGAGGTTGTTCAGGTTGGTGACGTAGGTCTGGTGGTGCTTGTCATGATGGAACTCCAGCGTCTCCTTGGAGATGTGCGGAGCCAGGGCATCATGCGCGTACGGAAGCGGGGGGAGCTTGTGTTCCATTGTTCTGTCTCTGTGGGTTGGGGTTGTTGGGTCCGGAATTGCCGATTGTAGGGGACTTGCAAGACCCACGCAAACCGCGGCGCAAAGCCCCCTGCTCCGATGTTAGTTTGTCCGCGCGCGGCTTTCCGGGAGATTTCGGCGCGGCCTTTCGGGCCTGTGCCGCACGCGAATGGGAGGCGTTCCCGGCGCCGCGCGGCGGCTCAGAATTCCGGCAACTTGGCCTGCACGCCGGCGATCGCCAGATCGGCCACGCCCTCGGCCAGGTGCGCTTCGACCACGCTGCCGGCACGGATCTCGGCGGGAGCGCGCAGCGCGCGTCCGCGCTGGTCGAGCAGCACCGCATAGCCGCGCTCCAGCGTGCGTTGCGGCGCCAGCAATTCGAGCGCGCCGGCGCTGCGCGCCAGGCGCTGGCCGGCGCGCTCGTGCTGGCGCAGCGCCGCTGCCTGCAGCCGCTGCCACAGGCGCGCCACGTCGGCGTGGGCCGCGGCGGCGTCGGGGCGGCATGCGCGCCAGCGCATCGCCAGCAACTGGTGGCGATGGCGCTGCGACACCACGGTGTCACGCAATGCCGACCGCAAATGTCGCGCCAGATTGTCGACCTGCGCGCGGCGCTCCTGCAGCTGCGCCTGCGGGCTGCGCACGCGCCGCGCCAGCCAGTCGAGGTGCTGCGCGCGCAGGTCCAGCCCGCGGCGCAGGCATTGCCTGAGCGCATCGCGCGCGCGCAGCGTCTGCGCGAGCAGGTGCGCGCGATCGGGGCTGACCAGTTCGGCCGCGCCGGTGGGCGTCGGCGCGCGCACGTCGGCAACGAAATCGGCGATGGTGAAATCGGTCTCGTGGCCGACGCCGGAGACCACCGGCAGCGTGCAGCGCGCGATCGCCTGCGCCACCACCTCTTCATTGAACGACCACAGGTCTTCGATGCTGCCGCCGCCGCGGCACAGGATCAGCACGTCGCATTCGGCGCGGGCGGCCGCCATGTCGAGCATGTCCGCGATCTTCTGCGCCGCGCCAGTGCCCTGCACCGGCACCGGATAGACCACCACCGGCACATGCGGCGCGCGCCGCCGCAGCGTGCTCAGCACATCGCGCAGCGCCGCGGCCTGCAATGACGTGATCACGCCGATGGTGCGCGGCTGCGCCGGCACCGGCCGCTTGCGCTCCGGCGCGAACAGCCCGGCCTGCGACAGCTTTTCCTTGAGCCGCAGGAAGGCTTCATAGAGGTTGCCGAGGCCGGCGCGGCGCATCGCCTCGACTCCCAGTTGCAGCTCGCCGCGCGCCTCGTACATCGAGACCACGGCGCGCACCTCGACCGCCTCGCCCTCGCGCGGCTGGAAGTCGACATGCTGGTTGCGCCCGCGGAACATCACGCAGCGGATCTGCGCGCGCGCGTCCTTCAGCGAGAAATACCAGTGCCCGCTGGCGGCGCGCGTGAAGTTTGAGATTTCGCCCCTTACCCAGGCGAGCGGAAAACTGCGTTCCAACACGCGCGCGATCGCGTGGTTGAGTTCGCCGACGGGAATCACCTCGCGGCCGCTGCGCGGCGTGGTGGTGGAAGGGTCACGCGGAAAATTCGGCAGGTCAGACATGAGGAGGCCGCGGGCAAGCGGCGTGGATCAGACATGTCCACAGCATAACTGCAATGTCAAGGGGGTAGCGTTGATGGCAAAGGGCTACCCCGAAAGCCGCATTCGTTCGTGCAAGCCTTTGATTCTTATGCGATTTATGAGCACAACAAAAATTAGGCAATATAACCATTTCTCTTTTGCATCAACCACTTACATCGCCGCCCAAGCGCTTGTTCACAAAGTTATCCACAGCCTCTCTGGATAAAATGAGGCTTATAGAACTCTTTTTCACGCTGCGTGGCGGGTAGCCCGCTTATCGGATGCGCCAAGCGCCTCGCCCTGCGCCCGGCCAACCAGCGCCCGAAGGCAGCGCCGTCAGGGGACGCTTCTGCTGCGTTTGCACATTTTCTCGGCAGCACCAAAAAAACCTTTGATATTCAAAAACTTGTGCATCTTCTCCCGGATTTGTCCACAAGCCATCCACAGCGCTCTCCCTGCGCGCTGTGGACAAGCCGCGCTTTTAACCACGCCTGTCCGCTGCGACGCCGGCCCGCAGCGAATAAGCGTGTCTGCCTGTTTTTTAAGCAGGGGATTGGAGTCCCTTTGGAATCAATGGTTTATGGAAACTCTCAGGCATCTTTCCACAAGCCCTCCACAGTACTGTCCCGCTGCTTTGTGGAAAGTCGTGCGCTTGCGCACAGAAGCGGGGCCCGAAACCGTGGCAGCCGTCGCGGCGGCACGTGCCGGATGCGCCGCAGCCGCCGGGGAGCGCAATTGCACAAAATTTAAGCAGCACCTGCTTTTCCCTGTCCGATCAATGAGTTAGCCATCTTGTCCGGCGACTTTCCACAATCGATCCACAACACTGTCCCTGCCGGCTGTGGAAAGCGGCAGCCTGCGCGGCAGTGACACGATGCGCGCCGGAGACAGGCGCGCATCGTCCCTTGCCGCGCGCCAGGCCGCGGGTTAGAGTGGCGCCTGTTTTTTCAGAGCAATGCCGGAGCGCGCAGCAAGGCACCATGCCCACGCGCCTCAAGGCATGCCGGTTGGTGGTTTGGGGTTTCGTAATTCGGTTGTCGATCCCGGGGGTCCAATTGTTTTCCATCATTCAAGCGGCCGGCTGGCCGATCTGGCCGCTGTTGCTCGCCTCGGTCATCGCGCTGGCGCTGATCGTCGAACGCTTCCTGTCGCTCAAGCGCAGCAAGGTGCTGCCGGCGAAGCTCTATGAAGAGGCGCTGGCGGCCGCGCAGCAGCGCCGCGCCACGCCGGAAGTGGTCAACACGCTGGAACAGAATTCACCGCTGGGGCGCGTGCTGGCCGCCGGGCTGCGCCACGTGGTGCTGCAGCCGCATACCTCGCGCGATGCCGCCAAGGACGTGGTCGAGGAAGCCGGCCGCGTGGTCGCGCATGAGCTCGAGCGCTACCTGAACGCGCTTGGCACGATCGCCTCGGTGGCGCCGCTGATGGGGCTGCTGGGCACGGTGATCGGCATGATCGAGATCTTCGGCAGCCAGG
This sequence comes from Cupriavidus phytorum, assembly GCF_003254285.1. Lineage (NCBI taxonomy): Bacteria > Pseudomonadati > Pseudomonadota > Betaproteobacteria > Burkholderiales > Burkholderiaceae > Cupriavidus > Cupriavidus phytorum. The sequence continues at coordinate 291,742 of NZ_QKZN01000003.1, read as the reverse complement.
GCGGCACCGGCACCAGCCCCGAGCAGCTGGCGCATGGCATCTCGGTGGCGCTGTACAACACCGCCTTCGGCCTGATCGTGGCGATCCCGGCGCTGATCTTCTGGCGCTACTTCCGCCGCCGCGTCGACGACTACGTGGCCGAACTGGAATTCCGCGCCACCTCGTTCCTCGACGCCATCCTGCCGCAGCGCCGCGCCTGAGCGCGGCTCGTCCACCCGACCGCCATGCACTTCCGTTCCCGCCAGCGGCGCGAAGAGCCGGAGATCAACCTGATCCCGCTGATCGACGTGCTGCTCGTGATCCTGATCTTCCTGATGATCACGACCACGTACTCGCGCTTTACCGAGCTGCAGATCCAGCTGCCCACCGCCGACGCCGAGCGCGCGCGCCAGCAGCCGCAGGAGATCGTGGTGTCGGTGTCCGCGCGCGGGGTCTACTCGGTCAACAAGCAGGTGATGGAGCACAAGGACGTCACCAGCCTCGCCGACCAGCTGCGCACCGTTGCGGGCAACGGCGGCCAGGCGCCGGTGGTGATCGTCAACGCCGACGCACAGGCCACGCACCAGGCCGTGGTCAACGTGATGGAGGCCGCGCGGCTGGCCGGGCTGTCGCGCCTGACCTTTGCCACGCAGAGCGCGCAGCCGCGCTGATCCCCAGGCCGGCCCGTGCGCCGGCGGCCGGCGGCCTTGCTCCATGCGCACGCCAATGCCCATAATGGTTGAGTCGCCCCGAGGGGCGTAGCCGCGAGCGCACTACAATCGCATCCCGACCATCGACTCTCGCACGCCGCGTCCATGCCCGTTCCCCGCCATGCCCTTGCCGACTTCGTGACCGCCCAGTGGCAACGCCGCGGCTGGTTCGCGTGGCTGATGCTGCCGTTCTCGCTGCTGTTCGGCCTGGTCGCGCGGGTGCGCCGCCATGGCTACCAGCGTGGCTGGTTCAAGTCGACGCGGCTGCCGATGCCGGTGGTGGTGGTCGGCAACGTCACCGTGGGCGGCACCGGCAAGACCCCCGCGGTGATCGCGCTGGCGCATGCGCTGACCGAGGCCGGGCTGCGGCCCGGCGTGGTCTCGCGCGGCTACGGCGTGCAGCTGAAGCACCCGCGCCGGGTCAAGCCGACCTCGCAAGCCGGCGACGTGGGCGACGAACCGCTGCTGATCGCGCGCGCCACCGACGTGCCGGTCTGGGTCTACCCCGACCGCGCGCTGTGCGCGCAGGCCATGCTGGTGTCGCACCCCGGCATTAACGTGCTGCTGCTCGACGACGGCCTGCAGCACTACAAGCTGCAGCGCGACTTCGAGATCGTGATGTTCGACGCGCGCATGGGCGGCAACGGCCTGATGCTGCCGGCCGGCCCGCTGCGCGAGCCGCTCTCGCGCCCGCGCGACGCCACCCTGATCAACGACCCCAACTTCCGCGCCACCCCCGACCGCCCCGGCGTGTACGGCATGCGCCTGGAACTGGATGACGCGTGGCAGCTTGCCGATCCCACCATGGCGCGGCCGCTCAGCGCGTTTGCCGGCCGGCGCGTGCTGGCCGCGGCCGGCATCGGCAACCCCGAGCGCTTCTTCGCCAGCCTGCGCGGCGCCGGCCTGGCGCCGAAGACGCTGCCGCTGCCGGACCACTATGACTTCGTGGTCGACCCGTTCGTCGACCATCCCGATGCGCTCGATGCCGACGTGATCCTGATCACCGAGAAGGATGCCGTAAAATGCGAGCGCTTCGACGACCCGCGCATCTGGGTCGTGCCCACCAGGCCCGTGATCGACGCGGGCCTGATCGATAAAATCCGCCGCGCCGTGCAGGCGCAAATCCAACCCGCGCCGACCGCGCCGGCCGCCGCGAGCGGCGCCGCCGGGCGCAACGAGGAACACCGAGATGGACAACCGGCTGCTTGAAATCCTGGTCTGCCCGCTGTGCAAGGGCAAGCTGGAATACGACCGCGCCGCGCAGGAGCTGATCTGCCACGCCGACAAGCTGGCCTACCCGATCCGCGACGGCATCCCCGTGATGCTGGCCGACGAGGCCCGCCAGTCGGTGCCCGGCCGCGTGATCGAGCCGGACACGCCGGCGGGCAACTGAGCAGCGCGGCCATGACCTTGCCCGCGTTTACCGTCGTCATTCCCGCACGGCTGGCTTCGACCCGCCTGCCCGACAAGCCGCTGGCCGATATCGGCGGGCGCCCGATGGTGGTGCGCGTGGCCGAACGCGCGCACGCCTCGTCGGCGCAGCGCACCGTGGTCGCCACCGACGCGCCCGCGGTGGCGCAGGCCTGCGCCGCGCACGGCATCGAAGCCGTGCTGACCCGCGCCGACCACCCGTCCGGCACCGACCGCCTGTCCGAGGTCGCCGCGCAACTGGGCCTGGCCGACGACGCCATCGTCGTCAACGTGCAGGGCGACGAGCCGCTGATCGAGCCGGCGCTGATCGACGAAGTCGCGCTGCACCTGGCGCACCACGCCGACTGCGCCATCGCCACCGCGGCCCACCCGCTGCACGACAGCGCCGAGGTGTTCAATCCCAACGTGGTCAAGGTGGTGTGCGACGCCGCCGGCCGCGCGCTGTATTTCTCGCGCGCGCCGATTCCGTGGGCGCGCGACGCATGGTCCGGCGTGCCGTCCATGCCCGCCGCTTCGGCCCGGGTGCCGCTGCCCGACATGCCGGTGCTGCGCCATATCGGCCTGTACGCCTATCGCGCCGGCTTCCTGCGCCGCTTCCCCACGCTGGCCGCGGCCCCGCTGGAGCAGGCCGAGGCGCTGGAGCAGCTGCGCGCGATGTGGCACGGCGAGCGCATCGCGGTGATGCAGACCGCCGCCGCGCCCGCGCCCGGCGTCGACACCCAGGCCGACCTCGAGCGGGTGCGCGCGCTGTGGGCGCAGTCGATGGCCCAGGAAGGGCCCTGACCGCCATCCCGACGCATCCCCGCCGGCGCGGGCAGGGCCACCGCGCCGGTTGCCTGCCCGCTCAGGTCGATTCTGCTGCAACCGAACCGGGGGGCCGATTTCGGGCCGAATCCCCGCTGCCTCATGGCATAATGCTTGCCGATACAGAGCCGCCCCGCTGGCGCGAGCAATCGCGCCGCCGGCCAAGGCTCGGTGGGGAGATAAAGATAGAGCCCGTCCGGTGCGCCGCGCCGCCATCCCCCTGGCAGCCGCCGCCGGCCGTACGCGTGGGTACGCCTGTGCCGTGCCCGCGCTGAACGCAGTCAGCGCGCACCGGGACCGCAGTCAGTCTCGCGTCAAGTTACGGCGTTACCCTCCTTCTGATCTCCCGCCATACCGGATTAAAAACTCTGAGGACCCGTAAATGCGTTTGATCCTGTTGGGCGCGCCTGGCGCCGGCAAAGGCACGCAAGCCAAGTTCATCTGCGAGAAGTTCGGCATTCCGCAAATCTCCACCGGCGACATGCTGCGCGCCGCGGTGAAGGCCGGCACGCCGCTGGGCGTGGAAGCCAAGAAGGTCATGGACGCGGGCGGACTGGTGTCGGACGACATCATCATCGGCCTGGTGAAGGACCGCCTGAAGCAGGACGACTGCAAGAGCGGCTACCTGTTCGACGGCTTCCCGCGCACCATCCCGCAGGCCGAGGCGATGAAGGACGCGGGCGTGGCGATCGACTACGTGCTCGAGATCGACGTGCCGTTCGACGCCATCATCGAACGCATGAGCGGGCGCCGCGTGCACGTGGCATCGGGCCGCACCTACCACCTCAAGTACAACCCGCCCAAGGCGGAAGGCGTCGACGACGAGACCGGCGAGCCGCTGATCCAGCGCGACGACGACAAGGAAGAAACCGTCAAGAAGCGCCTCGACGTCTACTCGCAGCAGACCCGTCCGCTGGTCGACTACTACTCGGCATGGGCCGCCAACGGCGACGCCGCGGCCAAGGTGGCACCGCCGAAGTACCGCAAGATCCTGGGCGTCGGCAACGTCGACGAAATCACGGCGCGGGTGTTCGAGGCGCTGAAGTAATTTGTCTCGCCGGACAATGCAGAAAGATGAAAGCGGCCTTCGGGCCGCTTTTTTTATTGAGCAAAGAATGTTGGTCTGGCATCGTGGTGATGGTTCGAATCGTCAGCTATTAGGAGACGTCATGCCACCCAGCCATATATCGAAAACGGATTTCAAGGCACGCGCGCTCGAATATTTTCGCCAGATTGAAACCACCGGAGAAACGATGGTCGTGACCGACCACGGTCGACCGGCGTTTGAAGTGCGTCCATACCGCGGACTGGCGCGCAATCCCCTGCAGGTCTTGCAAGGTACGGTGGCCCACTATGAAAGACCGTGTGATCCAGTGTGAACGACCGTTCAGTGACGGCGGAGTGATCGGCGCCCAATTTTCGGGCAACTTCGCCTGAACAGTACCCTTACCGGAAATTGACCGCCCCCTTGCACATCGGCCCTGCCTCCGTACAATGCTTAACGTTTACGTAAACGGAAACCATACCGAGGAGACACCATCGTGGAAATCAAGGACAACGTCTTCATCATCACCGGCGGCGCCTCCGGCCTTGGCGCCGGCACCGCGCGGCTGCTTGCCGAAGCCGGCGCCAGGGTTGTCATTGCCGACCTGAACGAGGCCGCCGGGCAGGCACTGGCAGCCGAGACCGGCGGCCGCTTCGTGCGCTGCGACGTCACCTCGGAAGCCGATGGCCAGGCCGCGGTCGCGGCGGCGCAGTCGCTTGGCCGTCTTGCCGGGCTGGTCAATTGCGCCGGCATTGCCACCGCCAACAAGACGGTCGGCAAGAATGGTCCGCATCCGCTCGATGCCTTCGACAAGACCATCCGCATCAACCTGATCGGCACCTTCAACATGATCCGCCTGGCCGCCGCGGCGATGGTGCAGAACGCCCCCGACAGCGAGGGCGAGCGCGGCGTGATCATCAATACCGCCTCGGTGGCGGCCTTCGATGGCCAGATCGGGCAGGCCGCCTATGCCGCGTCCAAGGGCGGCGTGGTCGGCATGACGCTGGCGATCGCGCGCGACCTGGCGCGCGACGGCGTGCGCTGCATGACCATCGCCCCGGGGCTGTTCGAGACGCCGATGCTGCTGGGCATGCCGCAGGAGGTGCAGGACGCGCTCGGCAAGATGGTGCCGTTCCCGTCGCGACTGGGCCGGCCCGCCGAATATGCGAAGCTGGCGCGCTCGATCATCGAGAACCCCATGCTCAACGGCGAGGTGATCCGCCTGGACGGCGCGATCCGGATGCAGCCTAAGTAAGTAGCCCTGGCTGCTGCCCGCTCAGCCGGGCAGCAGCATCACCAGCATCAGCCCCGGCGCCGCCGCCGGCACCAGCGTCAACTGCTCGAACTGCAGCGCGCCCTGGCGCGGATGGCGAAAGCCGCGGCGCCCACCCTCGCGCTCTTCCACGTCCTGCGACAGCCAGGCGGCACGGAAGTCGGCGCTCTCAGCCATCAATCCCTCGATCAATGCCCGCGTCGGCGCCGCATCGGCGTGGCGGATGCTGTGCGCGCGGAATTCCGCCACCAGCCGTGCGGCGCGGTGCGGCCAGTCTTGCACCAGCGCCTGCAGCGCCGGCGACAGGAACATCGCGCGCAGCAAGTTGCGCTCGGTGGCGGCGGCGTCGAGCCAGCCGATGAACAGGTCCGCGGCGGCGGCATTCCAGGCCAGCGCGGTCCATTGGCGGTCGAGCAGGTACGCCGGCCCGTCGATGGCATGCACGCTGGCCAGCACCGCGGGCGGCAGCGGCTCGCCGGCGGCGTGTTGCGGATCGCGCCGGCCGGCCAGTTCGAACAGGTAGGCGCGTTCGGCGCGCGACAGCCGCAGCGCCGCGGCCAGGCTGGCCAGCGCACGCGCCGACAGCGCCACCGGCCGGCCCTGTTCCAGCCATGTCACCCAGGTCGTGCTCAGCCCTGCCAGGTGCGCCACTTCCTCGCGGCGCAGCCCGGGCGTGCGCCGGCGCTGGCCTGGCGCCAGCCCCACATCCGCCGGCGCCAGGCGTTCTCGGTGCGCGCGCAGGAAGGCGCCGAGCACTGCTTCCCGCGAGGCTGGCGAGGATGGCAAAGCTGGAGGAGGGGCAGGCGGGGCGAGTGGCGGCATGGCAGGCTGGTGGCGCTTATACCAGGATAAAGCGGTGACTTGTACCGGGAAAACGACCCGCCTACAGTATGCCGGACCCGCCTCGCGGGCAAGTCCCCTCCCCGACAACAACAGCACCCGCCCGGCCTGGCTCGGCCGCGGCTTGAAGGAGCCCAGCACCATGCAGCAACAGGAACTCGTCGCCGCCCAGTTCGGCGCCACCGCCAGCGCCTATCTCACCAGCGCGGTCCACGCCAGCGGCGCGGACCTGCAGCAACTGAAGGACGAACTGGCCGCGCTGATTCCGGCGGCCAACCGCGCGCGCAGCCGCGTGCTCGACCTCGGCTGCGGCGCCGGCCACGCCAGCTTTGCCGCCGCCGCGGTGGCGGGCGAGGTCACCGCTTACGATCTGTCGGACGACATGCTGGCCGTGGTCGGGGCCGCCGCGCGCGAGCGCGGGCTGTCCAATGTGCGCACCCGCCAGGGCGCGGCCGAGCAACTGCCGTTCGACGATGCCAGCTTCTGCGCGGTGGTGTCGCGCATGAGCGCGCACCACTGGCGCGACGTGCCCGCCGCGCTGGCCGAGATCCGCCGCGTGCTCAAGCCCGGCGGCAAGGTGGTGATGATCGACATCGCCGGCGCGCCGGATCCGCTGCGCGATACCTGGCTGCAATCGGTCGAGTTGCTGCGCGACCCCTCGCACGTGCGCGACTACACCCCGGCGGCCTGGCGCGCGATGTTCGAAGCCGCGGGCTTTGCCGCGGAAGCGATTGCCGTATCGGAAACCTGGCGCATTGGCATCGAGTTCGACAGCTGGGTGCAGCGCATGCGCACGCCGGCGGTGGCGGTGGAAGCGATCCGGCACCTGTGGCAGGTGGCGCCCGCCGAAGTGCGCGAGCACTATCGCGTGCAGGCAGACGGCAGCTTCGAGCTGGAAGCGGTGATGGTGACAGCGCGCTGACAGGGAGCAAGCCTGCTCAGGCCGCGGCACTGATCGTTGGCGGCTCGGCCCGCACGGTCAGGCGCCGCACCAGTTCCCACACTGCCGCCGCGGCCGGCGACAAGGAGCGGTCCTCGCGCCGCACCATGACGATGCTGCGTTCCTCGCACGGCACCAGCGGGCGCCACACCAGCGGCGACGCCGCCGGCAGCGGCAGCGAGAACGACGGCAGCACCGATGCGCCGATGCCGGCCTCGACCATGCCGAACACGCTGGCCGAATGGCCCAGCTCCTGCACCACCTGCGGCACCACGCCGTGGCGGCCGAACACGCGGTCGATCAGCGGCCGGCTGCCCGAGGCAAAGTCCAGCAGCACCAGCCGCATCCCATGCAGCGCCGACCACGGCACCGTTTCCGCCTGCGCCAGCGGATGGTCGCGCCGGCAAACGAAGCAGAACGGGTCGGTCGCGACCGGCTCCACCAGCAGCCCGTCGCGCACCAGCGGGTCGATCAGCACGCCGAAGTCCACCGCGCCGGCGCGGACCTGCTCCAGCCCGTCGGCCTGGACGTTGTCGCGCACGGTCAGGCGGATCTCGGGATATTGCGCGGCGCAGGCGGCCACGTAGAGCGGCATCAGCCGGGCGGAGATGGTCGGCGCGCCGGCTATCACTACACGGCCGCGATAGCGCTCACCGAGCTGCCGCGTTTCTTCGAGGGTGTCGTCCAGTTGCCCGAGCAGGCGCTCCAGCGCCGGCGCCAGCGCATGGCCGGCCTCGGTCAGCACCACTTCGCGCGTGGTGCGGTCCAGCAGGCGCACGCCGAGCGCGTCTTCCAGCTCGGCGACACCGCGGCTGACTGCCGGCTGGGTCAGTCCGACCGCGTCCGCGGCCCGGCTGAAGCCGCCACTGCTGGCCACCGCCAGAAACACGCGCAACTGGCGCAATGTGTAATTCATGCAACAACCGGATAAATAGATTCTATAAATGAATTTGCATTCTAGACCGGGCTAGCGTCCAATACTAGGCAAAACCCTAACATCGCAGGATTTCACCCGCAGTCATGTCCCGTATTGTCCGCAATCTCAAGAAGCTCTATGACCTGATCGACGGCTTTGTGCTCGTCATGCTGACCGCCATCGCCATCGCGCTGGCCGCGCCCGAACTCGGCACCGGCGACGGCCCGCTGCAACTCGGCGTGGTCACCAGCCTGGGCGTGGCGCTGGTGTTCTTCCTGCACGGCGCGGCGCTGTCGCGCGACAAGCTGGTGGCGGGTGCCAAGCACTGGCGCCTGCATGTGTTCGTGCAGGTCTTCACCTACGTGGTGTTCCCGGTGGTGGGCGCGCTGCTGATGCTGTCGCTGCGCAATACGCTGCCGGCCGACCTGCTGCTGGGCGTGTTCTTCCTGTGCGCGCTGCCGTCCACGGTGTCGTCGTCGGTGGCCATGACCTCGATGGCGCGCGGCAATGTCTCCGGCGCGATCTTCAACGCCACCATCTCGGGCCTGATCGGCATGCTGGTGACGCCGCTGCTGATGGGGCTGGTGATCAGCGCCAGCGGCGCGTCGATGCCGCTGGGCAAGGCGCTGACCGGCGTGGCGCTGCAGCTGCTGCTGCCGTTCGCGCTGGGACAGCTGCTGCGCCCGCTGATCGGCAGCTGGCTCGCCAAGAAGAAGCACATCACCAACAAGATCGACCGCGGCGTGATCGTGCTGATCGTCTACTCGTCGTTCTGCGACGCCACCGCCGAAGGCCTGTGGCACCAGTACCAGTGGCAGACCATCGGCGCGGTGATGGGCATCGCCGCGGTGCTGCTGTTCGTGGTGCTGGGCTTCACCACGCTGACCGCGCGCCGCCTGGGCTTTTCGGTCGAGGATGAGATCACCGCGGTGTTCTGCGGCTCGAAGAAGAGCCTGGCCAACGGCATCCCGATGGCCAAGATCCTGTTTGCCGGCCATCCGGCGCTGGGCCTGCTGGTGCTGCCGCTGATGGTCTACCACCAGCTGCAGCTGATCGTCTGCTCGGTGATCGCGTCGCGCTATGCCAACCGCGATGCGCTGCTGGAGGACCAGGCCACGGCGCGCGCCTGAAGCGCGCCACCATGAAAAAAACCGGACATGCCCTTGGGGCATGTCCGGTTTTTTCTGTGCCCCGCCGCCTGCGCGGCGGATCAGACCGACGGATTCTTCGACAGCGGCGGATTGCGCGCGAAGTACGAGCGGATGCCTTTCAGGATGGCATTGGCCAGCTGTTCCTGGTGGGCGTTGTCGTTGAGCTTGCGCTCCTCTTCCGGATTGCTGATGAAGGCGGTTTCGATCAGGATCGACGGGATGTCCGGCGCCTTCAGCACCGCAAACCCGGCCTGTTCGACACGGGCCTTGTGCAGCTTGTTAATGCCGCCGATCTCGCCCAGCACGGCCTTGCCCACCAGCAGGCTGTCGTTGATCTGCGCGGTGGTCGACAGGTCCAGCAGCACGCGCGCCACCTGCGCATCCTTGTTGCCCATGTTGGCGCCGCCGATCAGGTCGGAGGCGTTTTCCTTGTTGGCCAGCCAGCGCGCCGCGGTACTGGACGCGCCGCGCTCGGACAGCGCGAACACCGACGCGCCGCGCGCCTCGGGCGACAGGAAGGCGTCGGCGTGGATCGACACGAACAGGTCGGCCTGCACCCGGCGCGCCTTCTGCACGCGCACGTTCAGCGGCACGAAGAAATCGGCGTCGCGCGTCATCATCGCGCGCATATTGGGCTGGGCATCGATCTTGGCGCGCAGCCGGTGCGCGATCTGCAGCACCACGTCTTTCTCGCGCGAGCCGGCCGCGCCGATCGCGCCCGGGTCTTCGCCGCCATGGCCGGGGTCGATCGCCACGGTCAGCAGGCGACGCATCTTGAAGGGACGCTCGGCGGTGGGATTGTCGCGCGCAACCGGCGGCACCACCGGGGCATTCGGGGCCGGCACCGGCGGCACCGGTGCCGTGGATGGTGTCGACGGCCGCGGCCGGGCCGCTGCCACCGGCGGCGGCGCAGTGGTGGGCGGCACCTCGCCCTTCTCGTCGAAGCGGCGCACCAGCGCGCCGATGGCGTCCTCCTCGGCGCCGGCCGGCGCGCCGGCGATGCCTTCGGCGCCCGGCGCCGGGTCCGAGGTGGCAAAGCGGCGCTGCTTTTCCTCGGTGTCGCGCACCAGCTTCCACAGCGGGTCGGGCGGGTTGACCGGGTACAGGTCGAACACCAGCCGGTTGCGGTAGCTGCCGATGGGCGCCAGCGTGAATACCTGCGGCGCCACGTTTTCCTTCAGGTCGAACACCATGCGGACCACGCGCGGGCGGTTCTGCCCGACGCGCACGGTCTGGATATACGGGTCGTTAGGCGTGATCTTGGCCACCAGCTCGCGCAGCGTGGGCGACAGGTCGAGGCCGTCGATGTCCACCACCAGCCGGTCGGGGTCGCGGATCATCTGGTGCACCGCGGCCAGCGGCGAATCCGATTCGATGGTGACGCGGGTGTAGTCCTCGGCCGGCCACACGCGCACCGCGACGATGCCGGCGCCGAACGCGATCTGCGGACCGGCCAGCGTCAGCACGGCGGTGCCGGCGCCCAGCTTCAGCGCCTGCGCCATCCATTTGCGGCGCGCCTGCAGCAGGCCGTCGGGTCCATCGGGGCGGTCGGTGGCAAGTCGCTTGATCAGCATGCGTTCAGCAAGGTAAGTCCAGTGGGAGTATAGGCGCGCAGCGTCGCGATCCGCCGCTCGCCGGCGTCATCGGCGCCGGCCATGTCCGATTGGAGCAACACGTGCAGGTCCGGTTCCCCCAGCAGGCGCCCGGCCTTTTCCGGCCACTCGACCAGGTTGAAGGCCGGTTCGGCGAAGCAGTCGCGAAAACCCGCGTCGAGCCACTCTTCGGGATCGGCAAAGCGGTACAGGTCGAAGTGGTAGACCGTCAGCGGCGAGCCGTCGGCGCGGGCGACGTCATAGGGCTCGCACAGCGTGTACGTTGGGCTGCGGACCTTGCCCGCATGGCCCAGCGCGCGCAGCACGGCGCGCGACAGCGTGGTCTTGCCGGCGCCCAGGTCGCCGGACAGCTGCACATGCACCGTGCGCGGCGGCATGGCCTGCACGGCGGCGGCCAGCGCGGCGCCCAGGCGCGCGGTGGCGGCTTCGTCGGGCAGCGTCAGGGTGCGTTCTTCGAGCAAGGGCATTGCGTACAATTCAGGAATGATCGACCGAGTCGCCCCCGGGCAGGCGGATGCGCCGCCCACACCAGTACCAGACACCAGCGGCCATGCGGCCGCGGGCCCGGGGGAGCTTGCGGCGCTGGCCGGGTCGATCCGCGCATGGGGCGCGGCGCTGGGCTTTGCCTCGGTGCGCATTGCCGATGTCGACCTCGCGCATGCCGAGCCCGGACTGCTGGCCTGGCTGGCGCAGGGCTACCACGGCGACATGGATTATATGGCCAACCACGGCCTGCGGCGCGCCCGTCCGGCCGAACTGGTGCCCGGCACGGTACGCGCGATCGTGGCGCGCATGCCCTATGTCCCGGTCGCCGGCGCGCACGCGCAGGCCGCCGACTGGCGCCGCCACGAGCTCGCGCGCCTCGACGACCCGGCCACTGCGGTGGTGTCGCTGTACGCACGCGGACGCGACTATCACAAGGTGCTGCGCAGCCGCCTGCAGCAGCTCGCCAGCCGGATCGAGGCCGAGATCGGCAAGTTCGGCTACCGCGTCTTTACCGATTCGGCCCCGGTGATGGAAGTTGCGCTGGCCAGCCAGGGCGGCCTTGGCTGGCGCGGCAAGCATACGCTGCTGCTGGATCGCGACGGCGGCTCGATGTTCTTTCTCGGCGAGATCCTGGTCGACATCCCGCTGCCCGCCGATCCGCCCGAATCCGGCCATTGCGGCAGCTGCCACCGCTGCGTGGACATCTGCCCCACGCGCGCCATCGTCGCGCCCTACCGGCTGGATGCGCGCCGCTGCATTTCCTATCTCACTATCGAGCACAAGGGCGCGATCCCGGTGGAATTTCGCGCGCCGATGGGCAACCGCGTCTACGGCTGCGACGACTGCCAGCTGGCGTGCCCGTGGAACAAGTTCGCGCACGTGGCTACGGTGCCGGACTTCGATGTGCGCAATGGCCTGGACGCGCCCGACATGGTGGCGCTGTTCCAATGGACCGAAGCGGAATTCAACCAGCGCCTCGAGGGCAGCCCGATCCGCCGCATCGGCCACGAGCGCTGGCTGCGCAACCTGGCGGTGGGACTGGGCAACAGCCTGCGCACGGCACTGTCTGGCTCGCGCGCCGAGGACGCGGCACTCGCCGCCCGCATTCGCGGCGCACTGCTGGCGCGGCGCGAGACCGCCACCCCCATGGTGCAGGAACATATCGACTGGGCCCTGGCGCAGGGCGGCCCGCCGGTGCAACGGGCCGGCTGATCTCCCGGCTTCCCGGCCAGGTCAGCTCACCAGCGCCAGCCACAGCGGCGTGGTGACGATCGCCGCCACCGTCATCAGCGAGATCGTCGCCGCCACCATCGGCCCGTTGCCGCCCATGCGCACGGCCAGGATGTAGGCACTGGAGGCGGTCGGCAGCGAGGCGTACAGCACCACGATCTGGTACTGCAGCGCGGTCAGCGGCAGGTGCCGCCCCACCAGCCAGGCCACGCACGGCATCGCCAGCAGCTTGACCCCGGTCCACCACGCCACTGGCCCGGCGGTGCCGGTGGCGCCGCTCATCTGCAGCCCGGCACCCACCGTCATCAGCCCCAGCGCGGTCGACGCCGAGCCCAGCCGGTTCAGCGTCATGCCCAGCACCTCGGGCGCGTGCAGCCCCATCAGGTTGGTCGCCAGCCCGCCGGCGGTAGCCAGGATCAGCGGGTTGCGCGCCAGCTCCTTCCACAGCGCGGCCTGGCCATGGCGGGCCAGCGCCCACACCGCGGCCACGTTGCACAGCGGCACGGTGCAGCCGACGATCACCGCCATCAGCGCCAGCCCTTCGGAGCCACCCAGCCGCGCGGCCAGCGCCAGCCCGATATAGGAATTGAAGCGGAACGCGGTCTGCAGCCCCGACGCAAAGCTGACCGGGTCCGGCCGCAGCACCCATTTGACGGCATAGCCGCCGGCCAGGCCGGTGGCCAGCACCAGCAGCGCCAGCCCCAGCATGGCCGAGGTCGACGAGAAATCGAGCACCGCGGTATTGGTCGACTGCAGCAGCAGCGCCGGGAACAGCACGAAGTAGACCAGCCGCTCCACCCCGCTCCAGAAGGCGCGGTCGAAGGGGGAATAGCGCACCAGCAGCCAGCCGATCAGGATCAGGCTGAAGTCCGGGACCAGCAGGAGGGCGGAAGACATCTAGGGTTGTTGTTGTGGTGGCAGTGGCATGGCGCGGCACTGCCCGGGCAGCCGTCGCACAGAAACAGCGGCGGGGAGCGATAACGGCAAAAAAGCCGGAATGTGCAGACTAGGGCAGATACGGATAGGTATTTTTCCAGATTTCGGGCAGCATGGCATGCCAAGTTGTACGCCTGCCGCCATGTTGTCCCGCATCCGTTCCGCGCGCCTGCGCGTGGACACCCTCCTCCGCTCCCGACTCAGCCCTGGCCGCCGCCTGCGCCTGGCCGTCGTGCTGGCCGCGCTCGGCGCCGCGGCCATGGTGCATGCCGTGCCGGGGCCGGCGCGCGCGGTCGAGATCGCCGGCGTGCGCTTCGACGATGCGGCGCGCGTGGGCGGCAAGGAACTGCAGCTCAATGGCGCGGCGCTGCGCACCGGCTTCCTGACCAAGGGCTACGTGGCCGCGCTGTACCTGGAGGAAAAGGCCCGCAACGCGACCGTGGTACTGGGCACGTCCGGGGCCAAGCGGCTACAGTTACGCATCCTGCGCGAGACCGAGCCGCCGGCGGTGGTGCGCGCGATCCGCCAGGGCATGCGCGACAACCACAGCGAGGCGCAGATGCAGGGGCTGGCGGCGCGGCTGGTACAGTTCGAGCGCACCCTGGGCGAGATCGGCACCGCGCACAAGGGCGATGTCATCAACCTGGATTTTTCCCCGCAAACGGGGACGGTCGTCGCCATCAACGGCACGCCGCGCGGCCGGCCGATTCCCGGCGAAGACTTTTACCAGGCGCTGCTGCGGGTGTTCCTGGGCGAACGCCCGGTCGACGCCGGCGTCAAGCGCGGCCTGCTGGGCGGCTGACCCAGATTACGCTGCCGCCGCACCGCCCGACCTGTGGCACTGCGACGGTTTTTTTGCTTCCGGGCCGCACCCTGCCCGGATTTATGACGGGAGACATGATCTCATGCAAGCTGGCAAACTCGCACTGACCCTGGCCCTGGCGGCCGCCGCCACCGCGGCGCAAGCCCAGAGCTACCCCACCAAGCCGATCCGCCTGATCATTCCGTTCGCCCCCGGCGGCACCACCGACATCGTCGGCCGCGGCGCGGCGGACCAGATGAGCCGCATCCTGGGCCAGCCGGTGGTGGTGGAAAACCGCGCCGGCGGGGGCGGTTCGATCGGCGCCGACGCCATCGCCAAGGCCGCGCCCGACGGCTACACCATCGGCATCTCGACGGTCTCGACCATGGCCGTGAACCCGGCCTGCAACCCCAAGCTGTCGTACGACCCGATCAAGGACTTCAAGCCCATCACCAACCTGGCCAACGTGGCCAACGTGATCGCGGTGAACCCGAGCTTCCCGGCCAAGGACTACAAGGAATTCCTGGCCGTGCTGAAGGCCAACCCGGGCAAGTATTCGTACGCGTCGTCGGGCACCTGCGGCTTCGGCCACATGCTGGGCGAGCAGTTCAAGGTCTCGACCAAGACCTTCATGGTCCATATCCCGTACCGCGGCGCGGGCCCGGCGCTGAACGACGTGCTGGCCGGCCAGGTGCCGATCATGGTCGACAACCTGCCGTCGTCGATGCCCTACATCAAGGCCAACAAGCTGCGCCCGATCGTGGTGGCCTGGAACAAGCGCCTGGAGTCGCTGCCCAATGTGCCGACCTTCGGCGAAATGGGCCTGAAGGAGCCGAACGATCCGGCCTGGTACGGCCTGGTTGCGCCGGCCGGCACGCCTGACGAAGTCATCAAGAAGCTCAACGAAGCCGCGGTCAAGGCCCTGCAGGACAAGGACTTCCAGCAGCGCCTGCGCACCGCCGGCGCCGAGCCGTCGGGCAACACGCCGGCGCAGCACGCGGCCGAGATCAAGAAGGAATTCGACAAGATGAAGAACCTGGTCAAGGTGCAGAACATCAAGCTGGAGCAGTAATCCGGCCGGTGTGACGTCATACCCCATAAGGCCGCCGCGAGGCGGCCTTTTTTCTGCCCCCGCCAAAAAGCACTAAAATCCAGCATTCGCCCCAGCCTGACCGCCATGCCCGCACCCTACGACGCCATCCTTACCGCCCCGTTCGGCAAGATCGGCGTGCGCACGGACGGCGCGCGCATCCGGGCCATCGTGTACCTTCCCGGGCACGTCGAGGGTCCTGCCCCCGCCGATGCGCTGACGCAGCGCCTCGCGGCGCAGCTGGCGGCCTATTACGACGATCCCAACAGCGCCTTCGACGTGCCGCTGGCCGCCGCCGGCAGCGCCTTCCAGCAGCGCGTGTGGCAGGCCATCTGCGCCGTGCCGCGCGGCGCCACCACCACCTACGGCACCATCGCCGAAGCCATCGGCGCGATGCCGCGCGCGGTCGGCCAGGCGTGCGGGCAGAACCCGTTCCCGATCCTGGTGCCCTGCCATCGCGTGGTCTCGGCGCGCGGCATCGGCGGGTTCTCGCACCATGCCGAGGACGGCTTTTACCTCGACGTCAAACGCTGGCTGCTGCGCCATGAGGGCGCCATGCTGATATGAGCGGCGCCCCGGCGGCAGCCGAGCTTACCGCCGTCGCCAGCGCTGCCGACGCGGCCCTGGTCAGCCGCTTCTGCGATGCGCTGTGGCTGGAAGACGGGCTCTCGCGCAACACCATCGATGCCTACCGGCGCGACCTGACGCTGCTGGCGCGCTGGCTGCAGCACGAGCAGCGCGGCGAGCTGCTCGGCGCCGACGACGGCGCGCTGTCGGCGTACTTCAGCGCGCGCCATACGCAGACCCGCGCCTCGTCGGCCAACCGGCGCCTGGCGGTGTTCCGCCGCTTCTACCAGTGGGCGCTGCGCGAGCACCTGGTGCAGACCGACCCCTGCCTGCTGCTGCGCCCCGCCAAGCAGCCGCCGCGCTACCCCAAGACCCTGACCGAGGCCCAGGTCGACGCGCTGCTGGAGGCGCCCGATACCGCCACGCCGCTGGGCCTGCGCGACCGCACCATGCTCGAGCTGATGTACGCCAGCGGCTTGCGCGTATCGGAGCTGACCCAGATGAAGACCGTCGAGGTCGGCCTGAACGAAGGGGTCGCGCGCGTGGTCGGCGGCAAGGGCGACAAGGAGCGCCTGGTGCCATTCGGCCAGCAGGCCGGCGACTGGCTGCGGCGCTACCTGGCCGGCGCGCGTCCGCTGCTGCTGGCGGGGCGCGCCTGCGACGCGCTGTTCGTCACGCAGCGCGGCGAGGGCATGACGCGGCAGGCGTTCTGGCACCTGATCAAGCGCCATGCGCGCGACGCCGGCGTGCATGCCCCGCTGTCGCCGCACACGCTGCGGCATGCCTTCGCCACGCACCTGCTCAACCACGGCGCCGACCTGCGCGTGGTGCAGCTGCTGCTGGGGCACGCCGACATCTCCACCACCCAGATCTATACCCACGTCGCCCGCGAACGCCTGCGCGAGCTGCACCAGCAGCATCATCCGCGCGGCTGAGCGGCACCCAGCGATCGCCATGAGCAAGACCAAGCACGTCTCCGAAACCCCTGCCACCCAGTTCCTGCGCAAGCAAGGCGTGGCCTTCGGCGAGCACCCCTATGACTACGTCGAGCACGGCGGCACCGGCGAATCGGCGCGCCAGCTCGGCGTGCCTGAGCATGACGTGATCAAGACGCTGGTCATGGAAGACGAGCGCGCGCAGCCGCTGGTGGTGCTGATGCACGGCGACTGCTCGGTCTCGACCAAGAACCTGGCACGCCAGACCGGGCGCAAGAGCGTGCAGCCGTGCAAGCCCGAGGTGGCGCAGCGGCACAGCGGCTACCTGGTGGGCGGCACCTCGCCGTTCGGCACGAAGAAGCGAATGCCGGTGTACGTGGAAGCGACCGTGCTGGAACTGGCGCGCATCTATATCAACGGCGGGCGCCGCGGCTACCTGGTCAGCCTGGACCCGAGGCTGCTGCCCGCGCTGCTCGACGCCCAGCCGGTGCAGTGCGCGCTGCCGGACTGACCTTGCCGGCCGCACGGCGCCGCGCCAGACCGAAGCAAGCCTCCACGCCAATCCGGGTAGTCACGGTCGTGGCCAAGCCCCTGCCGCGCTACAATCGCGCCAGCCTGAAAACATCCCACTCCACATGGCCAATCTGCTTTTTGCCCTTGCCGCCTACCTGATCGGCTCCGTTTCCTTCGCTGTGGTCGTCAGCAAGCTGATGGGGCTGCCGGACCCGCATTCCTATGGCTCGGGCAACCCCGGCGCCACCAACGTGCTGCGCACCGGCAACAAGAAGGCGGCGATCCTGACGCTGATCGGCGATGCCCTGAAGGGCTGGCTGGCGGTCTGGCTGGCGGCGCGCTTCGGCCCGGCGCACGGCCTCACCGACACCGGCCTGGCCATGGTGGCGCTGGCGGTGTTCCTGGGCCACCTGTTCCCCGTATTCCACCGCTTCGCCGGCGGCAAGGGCGTGGCCACCGCGGCCGGCATCCTGCTGGCGATCAACCCCATCCTGGGCCTGGGCACGCTGGCCACCTGGCTGATCATCGCCTTCTTCTTCCGCTATTCGTCGCTGGCGGCGCTGGTGGCGGCGATCTTCGCGCCGTTCTTCCATGTGCTGATGAACGGCGTCGACGTGATGGCCGGCGCGATCTTCGCCATCAGCGTGCTGCTGATCGCGCGGCACCGGCAGAACATCGCCAAGCTGCTGGCGGGGAAGGAAAGCCGGATCGGGGAGAAGAAGAAGGTTTGAAGGCGTGAACGCAAACTGCTGAGAGCGTCCGACCGCTGCTGGTTTGCTCCCCTCGCCCGCTTGCGGGAGAGGGGAGCCTTTGCCAGGGGTGGTGGCAAGCCCCAGCCGTACCGCACTACACGTTTTTTACGAAACGGTCACTAGACCGTAGCCGCCCCAAACAGCATTTCCACCCGCAGCCCGCCCCCCTCGGCATTCACCAGGTTCAGCTTCCCACCCGCCTGCCGCACCAGCCGGTCGACGATCGCCAGGCCCAGCCCGGAATGCGCATTGCCGCCGCGCGCCGGGTCGAGCCGCACGAACGGCAGCGTGGCGCGTTCCTTGTCGTGGTCGGGAATGCCGTCGCCCTGGTCTTCCACCACCAGCATGTAGCCGTCCGGCGTGCGCGAGGTCGCGATGCAGACCGGCGGCTTGCCATAGGCGTAGGCGTTGTCGACCAGGTTGCCGACGATGCGGTCCAGCTGCGTGGCGATCATGCGGAAGCCCTCGCCCGCGCCCAGCGACAGCACCACCTGGCGCTCCTGCTCGGCCAGCGAAGCGGCCAGCTCGTTGACGCGCCGGTCCACCGGCACCGGCCGCGCGGTCGACTCGCTGGTCTGCGCGAAGCTCAGGAACTGCTCGACGATGGCCGCCATCGAGTCGACGTCGCGCGTGACCCCGGCCGCGGCCTTGGGATCGGCCAGCATCTCGGCGCGCAGGCGCAGCCGCGCCAGCGGCGTCTTCAGGTCGTGGGCGATGCCGGCCAGCATGGTGTTGCGTTCCTGGTCGATGCGCGCGAGGTCGGCCACCATGCGGTTGAAGCGCTCGATCAGCTGGCGCAGCTCGTGCGGGCCGCGCTCGCGCAGCGGCGGCACGGCGTGCTGGCGCGACAGCAGCGCGGCCGCGTTGGCCATGTCGCGCACCGGGCGCTGGATCTGCCACGCGATCAGCACGGCGAACACGATCGCCACGCCCACCACCAGCATCACCCCCGGCACCAGCCGGTTGTCCGGCGGCGGGTTGTGGACCCACAGGATCGGCATCGCGATCCAGTCGGCGCGGCTCGGCAGCTTGATCCAGATGCGCGGCGTGGTTTCGTCCTCCAGCCGGATCTCGGTGCCCTGCGGCAGCCGGCTGATGAACTGCTCCACCAGCCGGCGCGAGCGGCCGCCCTTGGGTGCGGTGGCATGCTCGTCGGCATCGGCGGTGTTGGCGGTTTCCACCAGGCTGGGCAGCTTCGCCGGGGGCCGCGCATCGAGCGCGCGCTCGATGCTGTCGAGCTGGAACAGCATCTGCTCCACCGAATAGTCGACCTGCTGCTGGCGCCGGTCCATGCGCAGGATGGCCAGCCACGAGAAATGGCTGATCACCAGCACCGCGGCGATCAGCAGCGCAATGCGGCCGAACAGGGTATCGATACGTCGCAACTTCATCGGGAAGCGGTTCTGGCGGCGCCGGGTTATTCGGGGAGGCCCGCGGGAATCTCTTCCGCTTCGTCGGGCACGAAGGTGTAGCCGCGGCCGCGCACGGTCTGGATATAGCGCGGGCGCTGCGCGTCCTCGTCCAGCAGCCGGCGCAGGCGCCAGATCTGCACGTCGATGCCGCGGTCGCTGATGCCGCTGGCGCTGCCGTACATCAGCTCGACGATGCGCTCGCGCGACAGCACTTCGAGCGGATGCATCAGCAGCAGCTTGAGCAGCGCGAACTCGGTGTCGCTGATCGACAGCGCCTGGCCGGCACGCGTCAGCGTGCGCTGGCGGAAGTTGACGCGGAACGGGCCGAACGCGACCGACTCGCGGTCCTCCGGCGCCGCCGCCGGGCGCGCCAGCTTGCGCCGCAGCACGGCGTTGATGCGCGCCAGCAGCTCGCGCGGCGAGAACGGCTTGCCGAGGTAGTCGTCGGCGCCGATCTCGAGGCCGACGATGCGGTCGATCTCGTCGCTGCGGGCGGTGAGCAGGATCACCGGGATATCGTCGTTGCGGGCGCGCAGGTTGCGCAGCGCGGTCAGGCCGTCGACCTTGGGCATCATCAGGTCCAGCACGATCAGCGCCGGCCGCTCGCGCTCCAGGCGCGCCTGCAGGCCGTCGCCGTCATGCATCACCGAGACCGCGAAGCCCTGCTGGGTCAGGTACTCGCGCAGCAGGTCGCGCAGTTCGGGATCGTCGTCGACGACAAGGATCTGGGTAGGCTGGTTCGTTCGCATAGGCACATGATAGTCAGCCCGGGCGGCGCACACGCCGGTTCGGCCGGGCGGTATTGTTTCCGGAGGTTACACCCGGGCCGCTGGTAATCCTCTGTAATAAAAGCGCCGGGCGCCGAAATACGGGCGTCCGCGCCCGCACATTATCCTTGCCGCATGACTTTGCCGTCAGCGCCGCCCCGTGCGCGCCGCACGGCACGCGCCGGCACGCCGGCGGCCCGCGGGCGGCTGTGCGCGGCTGCCCGCCAGGCCGGCCGGCGCCCATGGCGATGCGGCATACTGCGGCATCGTCACTTGCCAGCAGAACACGACGGTGCGCCCGGCGCACCGTTCCCAGGATTGCGGACATGTCCAACCCCGAACAAGGCCAGCCTAACCCCTCCCCCTCCCCGTCTTCGCGCCCGCCGCGCAGGAACCGGCGCCGGCTTTATGCCGGGCTGCTGGTGCTGGTGCTGGCCGGGGGCGGCTGGTACTGGTATGCGCAGCGCGGCGACGCCACCAAAGGCACCGCGGCAGGCCCCGGCGGTGCCAGCGGACCCACGGCGGGAGGCCCGGGCGGTCCGGTCGGTCCCGGCAGCCGCGCAGGCATGCCGCGCTCGCCGGTGGTGGTCGCCACCGTGGCCCAGCGCGACATGGACGTGGTCCTGAACGGGCTCGGCAACGTCACCCCGGTCTCCAACGTGACCGTGCGCGCGCAGGTGTCCGGGCCGCTGCTCAAGGTGCTGTTCAAGGAAGGCCAGATGGTCAAGGCCGGCGACGTGCTGGCCGAGATCGACCCGCGCCCGTTCCAGGCCGCGCTCGACCAGGCCGTGGGCCAGCTGGCGCGCGACCAGGCGCTGCTGCAGAACGCCAGGCTGGACCAGCAGCGCTACCGCACGCTGCTGGGCCAGGATTCGATCTCCAAGCAACAGGTCGATACCCAGGACGCCCTGGTGCGCCAGTACGAGGGCGTGGTCAAGACCGACCAGGGCAATGTCGCCAACGCGCGCCTGCAGCTGGGCTACACCAAGATCGTGGCGCCGGTGTCGGGCCGCATCGGCCTGCGCCAGGTCGATCCCGGCAATATCGTCAATACCAGCGACACCAACGGCATCGCGCTGATCACGCAGATCCAGCCGATCGCGGTGATGTACACCATCCCCGAGGACAACCTGCCGTCCGTGCTGAAGAAGCTCAACGCCGGCGAGAAGCTGCCGGTGCAGGCCTGGGACCGCCAGGTGCGCAACCAGCTCGGCGAAGGCACGCTGCTGACCACCGACAACCAGATCGACACCACCACCGGCACGGTCAAGCTCAAGGCGGTGTTCCCCAATGCCGACGGCATGCTGTTTCCCAACCAGTTCGTCAACGTGCGCACGCGCGTCGACACGCTGCGGGACGCCACCGTGATCCCGGTGGCGGCGATCCAGCGCGGCCAGCAGGGCACCTTCGTCTATACCGTCGACGAAGCCAGCAAGGTCAAGGTGCAGGTGGTCGAGCTGGGCCCCGGCGACGGCACCCGTGCCGCGGTGCTCAAGGGCCTGCAGCCGGGCCAGCGCGTGGTGGTCGACGGCGCCGACCGGCTCAAGGAAGGCATGACAGTCGAAACCGTCGACCCGGCGGCGCGCGCCGCCGCGGTGGTGCCGGCCAGCCAGCCGCGCGCGCGCGGTCGGCGCCATCGCGATGGCGCTGGCGGTGCGGGCGGTGCCAGCGGCGCGCAGGCCGATGCCGGCGCTACAGGCGCTACAGGCGCTACAGGCGCTGCAGGCGCTACAGGCGCTGCAAGCGCTTCGGCACCGCAAGGCGAACGCCGCCGCCAGCGCGAAGCCGGCGCCAGCGCACCGGCCGCGCGCGCGCCGCAGCCGTAAGGACGCCGCATGAACCCGTCCCGCCTCTTCATCGAGCGCCCGGTCGCCACGGCGCTGCTGATGCTGGCCATCCTGCTGTCCGGGCTGGTCGCCTACCGGCTGCTGCCGCTGTCGGCGCTGCCCGAGGTCGACTATCCCACCATCCAGGTCACCACGCTCTACCCCGGCGCCAGCCCCGACGTGATGACCTCGTCGGTGACCGCGCCGCTGGAACGCCAGTTCGGCCAGATGCCGGGGCTGAAGCAGATGTCGTCGTCCTCGTCAGGGGGGGCGTCGGTGATCACGCTGCAGTTCGAGCTGACGCTGCCGCTGGACGTGGCCGAGCAGGAGGTGCAGGCCGCCATCAACGCCGGTAGCAACCTGCTGCCGTCGGACCTGCCGATGCCGCCGGTCTACAGCAAGGTCAACCCGGCCGACGCGCCGATCATGACCATCGCCATGACCTCCGACACCATGCCGCTGCCCAAGCTGCAGGACATGGTCGACACGCGCGTGGCGCAGAAGATTTCGCAGATCCAGGGCGTGGGCCTGGTCACCATCAGCGGCGGCCAGCGCCCGGCGGTGCGGATCCAGGCCAACCCGGCCGCGCTGGCGTCGCTGGGCATGTCTATCGACGACCTGCGCACCGCCATCGGCGCGTCCAACGTCAATGGCGCCAAAGGCAGCTTCGACGGCCCGCAGCGCGCCTCCACCATCGACGCCAACGACCAGCTGCGCTCGGCTGACGAATACCGCCAGATCATCCTGGGCTACAAGAACGGCGCGCCGATCCGCATCACCGACGTGGCCGAGATCGTCGACGGCCCCGAGAACAGCCGGCTGGCCGCATGGGCCAACGACAAGCCCGCGATCGTGCTGAACATCCAGCGCCAGCCCGGCGCCAACGTGATCGAGGTGGTCGACCGCATCAAGGCGCTGCTGCCGCAGCTGCAGAACGCGCTGCCGGCATCGGTGCATGTGCAGCTGCTGACCGACCGCACCACCACCATCCGCGCCTCGGTCGAGGACGTGCAGTTCGAGCTGCTGCTGGCGATCGCGCTGGTGGTGCTGGTGATCTTCCTGTTCCTGCGCAATATCCCGGCCACCATCATCCCCGGCGTGGCGGTGCCGCTGTCGCTGGTCGGCACCTTCGGCGTGATGTACCTGGCCGGCTTCTCGATCAACAACCTGACGCTGATGGCGCTGACCATCGCCACCGGCTTCGTCGTCGATGACGCGATCGTGATGATCGAGAACATCATGCGCTACATCGAGAAGGGCGACTCGCCGATGCAGGCAGCGCTCAAGGGTTCCAGGCAAATTGGCTTCACCATCATCTCGCTGACCTTCTCGCTGGTGGCGGTGCTGATCCCGCTGCTGTTCATGGGCGACGTGGTCGGGCGCCTGTTCCGCGAGTTCGCGATCACGCTGGCGGTGTCGATCCTGATCTCGGCGGTGGTGTCGCTGACGCTCACGCCGATGATGTGCGCGCGGCTGCTGCACCATGTGCCGGAAGACCAGCTGTCGCGCTTCCACCGCGCCACCGGCCGCTTCTTCGACAACGTGATCGAGCGCTACGGCCGCGGACTGGAGTGGGTACTCGACCGCCAGAAGGCCACGCTGGTGGTGGCCGTGGCCACGCTGGCGCTGACCGTGCTGCTGTACCTGCTGGTGCCCAAGGGCTTCTTCCCGGTGCAGGACACCGGCGTGATCCAGGGCATCACCGAGGCCGCGCAGACCACCTCGTTCAGCGCCATGGCGCGCAAGCAGGAAGCGGTGGCCAAGGTGGTGATGCAGGACCCGGCGGTGGCCAGCCTGTCGTCGTTCATCGGCGTGGATGGCAGCAACACCACACTCAACGCCGGGCGCATGCTGATCAACCTCAAGCCCAAGGACGAGCGCGATCCGATCGACGTGGTCACGCAGCGGCTGCAGCAGGCGGTGCACGACCTCGGCGGCGTGTCGCTGTTCACGCAGCCGGTGCAGGACCTGACCATCGAGGACAAGGTCTCGCGCACGCAGTACCAGTTCACGGTGGAAGATCCCGATCCCGCAACGCTGGCCGCGTGGGTGCCGAAGCTGGTCGAGCGCCTGCGCCAGGAGCCGGAACTGCGCGACGTCACCAGCGACCAGCAGAACAACGGCCTGCGCGCCTATGTCGATATCGACCGCGACGCCGCGGCGCGCTTCGGCATCACCACCGCGGTGATCGACAGCGCGCTGTACAGCGCCTTCGGCCAGCGGCTGGTGTCGACCATCTTTACGCAGTCGAGCCAGTACCGCGTGGTGCTCGAGACCATGCCGGAATTCCGCACCAGCCCGCAATCGCTGGCCGACCTGCGGCTGCCGTCCTCGTCCGGCGGGCAGGTGCCGCTGGGCGCGTTCGCGCGCATCACCGAGCGCACCGGGCCGCTGGTGATCAACCACCAGGGGCAGTTCCCGGCGGCGACGATCTCGTTCAACCTGGCGCATGGCGAGTCGCTCGGCGCCGCGGTCGACAAGATCACCAGGGTGGAACAGGAGCTGGGGCTGCCGATCTCGATGCAGACCAGCTTCCAGGGCGCGGCGCTGGCGTTCCGCGCGTCGCTGTCGAACACGCTGTGGCTGATCCTGGCCGCGGTGGTGACGATGTATATCGTGCTGGGGGTGCTGTATGAAAGCACCATCCACCCGGTCACGATCCTGTCGACGCTGCCCTCGGCCGGCGTCGGCGCGCTGCTGGCGCTGCTGGTGGCGGGGATGGACCTGGGCATCATCGCCATCATCGGCATCATCCTGCTGATCGGCATCGTCAAGAAGAACGCGATCATGATGATCGACTTCGCGCTCGAGGCCGAGCGCGAACAAGGCATGCGCCCGCGCGACGCGATCTTCCAGGCCTGCCTGCTGCGTTTCCGCCCGATCCTGATGACCACCATGGCGGCGCTGCTGGCGGCACTGCCGCTGATGCTGGGCTCGGGCATCGGCAGCGAGCTGCGCCGGCCGCTGGGCGTTACCATGGTCGGCGGCCTGCTGGTGAGCCAGGTGCTGACGCTGTTCACCACGCCGGTGATTTACCTGGCCTTCGACCGCGTGGCGACGCGCGTGAAGGGCTGGCGCAAGCGCCGCTTCGGTGATCCGGAGGAAGGCGGCACGGGCGAGGAGCCGGTCTGAGCATGAATCTCTCGGCCGCCTTCATCCATCGCCCTGTCGCGACCGCGCTGCTGACGCTGGGCATCCTGCTGGCCGGGCTGGCGGCACTGCGGCTGCTGCCGGTGTCGCCGCTGCCGCAGGTGGACTTCCCCACCATCTCGGTGTCGGCGTCGCTGCCCGGCGCCAGCCCGGAAACCATGGCCGCCACCGTGGCGACGCCGCTGGAGCGCGCGCTCGGCACCATCGCCGGCGTGACCGAGATCACCTCGAGCAGCTCGCTGGGCTCGACCCGGGTAACGTTGCAGTTCGACCTGTCGCGCAATATCGACGGCGCCGCGCGCGACGTGCAGGCCGCCATCAACGCCTCGCGCGCGACGCTGCCGACCAGCCTGCCCAACAACCCGACCTACCGCAAGGTCAACCCGGCCGACGCGCCGATCATGATCATCGCGCTGACCTCGCCGACCATGACGCGCGGGCAGCTCTACGATGCGGCCTCGACCATCCTGGCGCAGAAGCTGTCGCAGGTCGAGGGCGTGGGCCAGGTCACCATCGGCGGCGCGTCGCTGCCGGCGGTGCGGGTCGAACTGAACCCGACCGCGCTGAACAACTACGGCATCTCGCTCGAGGACGTGCGCAATACCATCAGCGCGACCAATGCCAACCGGCCGCTGGGCACGCTGGAGAACGCCAGCAACAACTGGCAGGTCTGCGCCAACGACCAGGCGATGAAGGCGGAAGACTACATGCCGCTGATCATCCGCTACGCCACGCCGGGCACGTACTCGTCGGCGTCGGCAGGCGCGCTGATCGCCAGCACCGCCAACGCCACCGCCAGCGGCGGCGTCAGCACCAAGGTGGTCAATGGCGTCACCGTGACCACGCTGACCACCAGCAGCGGCACCACCACCATCACCAGCGGCGCCACCGGCGGCACCAGCGCCACCAGCGGCCCCAATTCGTTCGCGGTGCCGGTGCGGCTGCGCGACGTTGCCAACGTGGTCGATTCGGTGCAGGACATCCGCAACGCCGGCTCGGCCAACGGCAAGCCGTCGGTGCTGCTGGTGCTGAACCGCTCGCCCGGCGCCAACATCATCGAGACCGTCGACCGCGTCAACGAGATGCTGCCGCAGCTGCAGAAGATGATCCCCGCGGCGATCTCGATGGACGTGATGATGGACCGCACCCCCACCATCCGCGCCTCGCTGCGCGAGGTCGAGCACACGCTGATGATCTCGGTGGCGCTGGTGATCATGGTGGTGTTCGTGTTCCTGCGCAACGTGCGCGCCACGCTGATTCCCAGCGTGGCGGTGCCGGTGTCGCTGATCGGCACGTTCTCGGTGATGTACCTGGCCGGGTTCTCGCTGAACAACCTGTCGCTGATGGCGCTGACCATCGCCACCGGCTTCGTCGTCGACGATGCCATCGTGGTGCTGGAGAACATCTCGCGCCATATCGAGGAAGGCATGAAGCCGCTGGCGGCGGCGCTGCGCGGCGCGCGCGAGGTCGGCTTCACGGTGCTGTCGATGAGCCTGTCGCTGATCGCGGTGTTCATTCCGCTGCTGATGATGGGCGGCATCGTCGGCCGGCTGTTCCAGGAATTCGCGATCACGCTGTCGGTGGCGATCCTGGTGTCGCTGGTGGTCTCGCTGACCACCACGCCGATGATGTGCGCGCGCATGCTGCGGCCGGTGGAACCGGAAAAGCAGGGACGCTTCTTCCGCGCCACCGAGCGCATGTTCCAGTGGCTGCATGACGGCTATGCGCGTTCGCTGTCGACCGCGCTGCGGCTGAGCCCGCTGGTATGGCTGGTGCTGCTCGCCACCATCGCGCTCAACGTGTACCTGTATGTGATCGTGCCCAAGGGCTTTTTCCCGCAGCAGGACACCGGGCGGCTGATCGGCTTTATCCGCGCCGACCAGGCCACCTCGTTCCAGGCCATGCGCGGCAAGCTCGACAACTTCATCAGGATCGTGCAGTCCGATCCGGCGGTGGTCAACGTGACCGGCTTTACCGGCGGCTCGCAGCGCAATACCGGGCAGATGTTCGTCACGCTCAAGCCGCTGTCGGAGCGCAAGGAATCGGCCGACGCCATCATCGCCCGGCTGCGCGGCAAGCTGGCCAGGGAGCCCGGCGCCAGCCTGTTCCTGCAATCGGTGCAGGACATCCGCGTGGGCGGGCGCCAGAGCAGCTCGCAGTACCAGTTCACGCTGCAGTCCGACGACCTGGAGGTGCTGCGCGCGTGGGAGCCCAAGGTGCGCGCGGCGTTGTCCAACCTGAAGGGGCTGGAGGATATCGACACCGACACCAACGACAAGGGCCTGCAGACCTCGGTGATCATCGACCGCGACGCGGCCTCGCGCCTGGGCGTGACCGCGCAACAGGTGGATGCGGTGCTGAACGATGCCTTCGGGCAGCGGCTGGTATCGACCATCTACCATCCGCTGAACCAGTACCGCGTGGTGATGGAGCTGAGCCAGGAATACCTGCAGGGGCCCGATGCGCTCAAGGATATCTACGTGGTCACCGGCAACGGCAACCGCGTGCCGCTGGCCGCGTTCGCGCGCGTGACGCCCAGCAGCACGCCGCTGGGCGTGAACCACCAGGGCCAGTTCGCGGCGTCGACGATCTCGTTCAACCTGGCCGAAGGGACTTCGCTGTCGCAGGCGACCGACGCCATCAACCGCGAGATGGCGCGCATCGGCGCGCCCGAGACCCTGCGCGCCAACTTCCAGGGCGGCGCCAAGGCGTTCCAGGACTCGCTCAAGAGCCAGCCCATCCTGATCCTGGCGGCGCTGGTCACGATCTATATCGTGCTGGGCGTGCTCTACGAGAGCTACGTGCACCCGCTGACGATCCTGTCGACGCTGCCGTCGGCCGGCGTGGGCGCGCTGCTGGCGCTGCTGGCCTCGAAGACCGACTTCAGCATCATCGCGCTGATCGGCGTGATCCTGTTGATCGGCATCGTCAAGAAGAACGCGATCATGATGATCGACTTCGCCATCGACGCCGAGCGGCGCGAGGGGCTGTCGCCGCGCGACGCCATCTACCGCGCCTGCCTGCTGCGCTTCCGCCCGATCCTGATGACCACCATGGCCGCGCTGCTGGGCGCGGTGCCGCTGGCGCTGGGCCGCGGCGACGGCGCCGAGCTGCGCGCGCCGCTGGGCATTTCCATTGTCGGCGGACTGGTGGTGAGCCAGCTGCTGACGCTGTACACCACGCCGGTGGTCTACCTGACGCTGGACCGCTGGCGCCTCAAGGTGAAGGCCTGGCGCCAGCGCCGCCGCGGTGCCGGCACGCCGGACCAGCCGGCCGCCGTCTAGATTTGCGAAGACTCGACATGAATGCTTTTGCCCGTTTCCTGTCCCGCGCCCTGCCGGTACCACTGGCATGCGCGCTGCTGCTGGCCGGCTGCGCCGTCGGCCCCGACTACCAGCGTCCCGACGCGCCGGTGTCCGAGGCCTTCAAGGAAGCCGACGCCGCCACCCCGGCCTGGACCGGCGACTGGAAGCCCGCCGAGCCGCAGGATGCGCTGGCGCGCCCCGACTGGTGGACCGTGTTCGGCGATGCGCAGCTCGATGCGCTGATGGCCGAGGTGCAGATCTCGAACCAGAACATCAAGGCCGCCGAGGCCCAGTACCGCCAGGCGGTGGCGTCGCTGCAGGCGGCCCGCGCCGGCTTCTTCCCGCTGGTCGATGCGCAGGCCGGCGCCTCGCGCGCGCGCAATGCCACCGGTAACACGCTCAACGGCCAGAGCGCCACGCTCGGCGCGACCTGGGAGCTCGACGTCTGGGGCCGGGTGCGGCGCCAGGTCGAAAGCAGCGAGGCCAGCGCGCAGGCGAGCGAGGCCGACCTGGCCTCGACCCTGCTGTCGACGCAGGCCACGCTGGCGCAGAGCTACTTCCTGCTGCGCGTGGCCGATGCGCAGAAGGCGCTGCTGGACCGCACCGTGGCGGACTACCAGAAGTCGTTGCAGCTGGTGCAGAACCAGTACGCGGCGGGCACCGCGCAGCGCTCCGACGTGCTGCAGTCCGAGACCCAGCTCAAGAGCGCGCAGGCGCAGCAGATCGACATCCAGATCACGCGCGCGCAGCTGGAGCATGCCATCGCCGTGCTGGTGGGCAAGCCGCCCGCGGCGCTGTCATTGGCCGCCGGCGAGTTCCGCGCCGCGCCGCCGCGCGTGCCGGCCGCGGTGCCGTCGCAACTGCTGGAGCGCCGCCCCGACATCGGCGCGGCCGAGCGGCGCATGGCGTCGGCCAATGCGCAGATCGGCGTGGCGCAGGCAGCCTACTACCCGACCCTGTCGCTGTCGGCCAGCGGCGGGCTGACCGCCAGCACGCTGGCGCGCTGGATGTCGCTGCCGGACCGGATCTGGTCGATCGGCGGCGGCCTGGCCGGCACCCTGTTCGACGGCGGCGCGCGCCGCGCCGCCAAGGCGCAGGCCGTGGCGGCCTACGACCAGACCGTGGCCAACTACCGCCAGACCGTGCTGGGCGCGTTCCAGGAAGTCGAGGACAACCTCGCCGCGCAGCGGCTGCTGGAACAGGAGGCGGTGGTGCAGAACGACGCGCTGCGCTCGGCGCGCGAGGCGCTGGCGCTGGTGAACAACCGCTACCGCGCCGGCACCGCCGGCCTGCTCGACGTGCTGACGGCGCAGACCAGCGCCTACACCGCCGAGCGCACCGCGCTGTCGATCACCGGCCGCCAGTACACCGCGGCGGTGGTGCTGATCAAGGCGCTGGGGGGCGGCTGGCACGCGCAGCCTGCAAGCGGTAGCGGTAGTGACAGCGGCAGCGGGCCAGCCGCCGCGCCCGCCACCGTCGGGCAGCGCTAGGCGCCGCGCTGCGGCGCGCTCGGCAGCGGCTGCGCGCAGATGCGCTCGCGCAGCCAGGTGGCGGCCTTTCCCAGTGGACGCTGCTTGTGCCAGACCAGTTCCATCGCCACCGGCCAGTCCTGCTGCTGGAACGCCAGCGGCGGCGACACCAGCTGCGCCGCCGCCGGCGAATTGGCGACCACGTGCCATGGCACGAAGGCCCAGCCCAGTCCGCGCTTGACCAGCTCGACGATCACCCACTGGCTTTCCACCCACCACACGTCGGCGGCCACGCGCAGGCGCATCTTTTCCTCGCTGTCGGTGCGGGTCGCGACCATCAGCTGGCGGTAGCGCTTGAGCTCTTCCCAGTCCACCCGCTGCGACGCCAGCGGATGGTCGGGCGCGCACAGGATCTGCATCGGCATCCAGCCGAGCGCATGGAAGCCCAGCTCAGGCGGCAGCACCTCCTGGCGCCACATGATGCCGAGGTCGGCGCCGCCCTCCAGCACCAGCCGGCTGACATCCTCCATCAGCGGGAACAGCAGTTCCAGCTCGACCGCCGGGAAGCGCCCGGAAAACTCCACCAGCAGCGCGCCCAGCGTCTCTTCCGGATAGAGCTCGTCGACCGCCAGCACGAGCCGCGTCTCGACGCCCTCGCCCAGGCTCTTGGCCACGCCGCGGAAATGCTCGCAGCGCTCCAGGATCACGCGCGCCTCGGCCAGCAGGCGCTCGCCGGCCGGGGTCAGCACCGGGTAGCGGCCGCTGCGGTCGAACAGCGCGCTGCCGGCGTCGATCTCGAGGTTGGACACGGCCGCGCTGACCACCGACTGGGCCTTGCCGAGCCGGCGCGCGGCGGCCGAGAACGAGCCCGTGTCGGCCGCCGCGACAAAGGCCTGCAATTGCTCCAGCGAGAGACTCATGCGTATCTTCGCCCCCTCATGTATCTGTTAAAGCGATGGTATCCAACTTGGCAATCCCTGCCCAGCAGATAGACTAGGCCCCATCGTCTTTGCCCGCAAGGAGAAACCATGCGCAAAACCTGGGACCGAATCCGCCATGCCGTTGGCTTCGAGGTGGTCGGCCTGCTGATCTTCGCCCCGCTGGCGAGCTGGGCCTTCGGCTACGAACTGCACCAGATGGGGCTGATCGGCGCGGTCGCCTCGCTGATCGCCACTGGCTGGAACTACCTGTACAACGTGCTGTTCGACAAGGGCATGCTGCGTTTCACCGGCCAGCTGCGCAAGTCGGTGCCGGTGCGCATGCTGCACGCGCTGCTGTTCGAACTGGGCCTGCTGGTGGTGTTCCTGCCGTCGCTGGCGTGGTACCTCGATATCAGCCTGGTCGACGCGCTCATCATGGATATCGCCGTGGCCGGCTTCTACATGGTCTACGCGCTGGTCTACAACTGGCTCTACGACATCGTGTTCCCGGTGCCGTCGCTCAAGGCGCAGTCCGCGGCCCCGGCCAATCCGGAAAACGCCGCGCTCAGCTGAGCGCGGGTTTTTCCCGACCCCGGATGCCAGTTGCCGGGGTCTTTCCCGTCTTGCCGCCACCGGCCGAATCGTTATACTCCATAACAAATTCGATCAGCCGGCGGCGGAGCCCTGCGCGTGGCCTCCGGCGCCACCTGAACGCGGGGAGACACCATGAAGATCGCAATCGCCGGGGGCGGCATCGGCGGCCTGACGCTGGCGCTGCTGTGCCACCGCCACGGCATCGAGGCCGAGGTCTGGGAGGCCAGCGAAACACTGCGCCCGCTGGGCGTGGGCATCAACCTGCTGCCGCACGCGGTGCGCGTGCTGTCCGAGCTGGGCCTGCGCGATGCGCTCGCCGCGCTCGCGGTCGAGACCTCGTCGCTGTCGTACTACAACAAGCTGGGCCAGCGCATCTGGCATGAGCCGCGCGGGCTGGCCGCCGGCTATGACTGGCCGCAGTTTTCGATCCACCGCGGCGAATTCCAGATGCTGCTGCACCGCACCGTGGTCGAGCGCCTTGGGGCCGGCGCGGTCCATACCGGCCACAGCTTCGAGTCGGTGCTCGATACCGGCGCGCGCGGCCAGGCGCGCTTCGTGCTGCGCCGCCGCGCCGACAACGCCGCGTTCGAGTCCGGCGCCGACGTGCTGGTCGGCGCCGACGGCATCCATTCGGCGGTGCGCCGCCATTTCTATCCCGGCGGCGACCTGCCGCGCTTCTCGCGCCGGCTGCTGTGGCGCGCGGTCACCGAGGCGCCGCCCTACCTGGACGGCCGCTCGATGTTCATGGCCGGGCACCAGGACCAGAAGTTCGTCGCCTACCCCATCTCGGAACCGCTGCGCCGCCAGGGCCGCTCGCTGGTCAACTGGATTGCGGAACTGCGCGTGCCGGACAGCGTGTCCGACACGCCGCCGCGCAGCGACTGGAACAAGCAGGTCGACAAGTCCGTGTTCCGCGCGCAGTTTGCCGGCTGGCAGTGGGACTGGATCGACATTCCCGCGCTGATCGACGGCGCCGACGCCATCTACGAATTCCCGATGGTCGACAAGGACCCGCTGCCGCGCTGGACCTTCGACCGCGTCACGCTGCTGGGCGACGCCGCGCACCCGATGTACCCGATCGGCTCGAACGGCAGCGCCCAGGCCATCCTCGACGCGCGCTACCTGGTCGACAGTTTGCTCGGCACCCGCGACACCGGCTACGCGCTGCGCGAATACGAGGCCGAGCGCCTGCCGCGCACCGCCGGCATCGTGCTGCGCAACCGCATGAACGGGCCCGAGCAGGTGATGCAGCTGGCCGAGGAGCGCGCGCCGCAGGGGTTCAGCGATATCGACCAGGTGATCCCGCGCGCGGAGCTGGAAGCGATTTCGCTGCGGTACAAGCAGCTGGCGGGTTTCGACCGGCAGTCGATGCAGGGCAAGGCGTAAGCTAGAAAACACATAAGATCATTCAGCTTCGAGGAGAACCACCATGGCGTCCCACACCCCTGCCAGGCGCACCCGCCTCGCACTCGGCATCGCCCTAGCCTTCACCGCGACCACCGCCCTCGCCGACATCACCGTCGGCGTCAGCCTGTCGACCACCGGCCCGTCCGCTTCGCTCGGCATCCCGCAGAAAAACTCGCTGGCCTACCTGCCGCAGCGGATCGGCGGCGAGCCGGTGCGCTACATCGTGCTGGACGATGCCTCCGATCCGACCCAGGGCGCCAAGACGGCACGCCGCTTCGTCGCCGAGGACAAGGTCGACATCATCCTGGGCTCGTCCGCGGTGGCGCCGTCGATCGCGATTGCCGAGGTCGCCGACGAAGCCCAGACCGTGCAGCTGGCGTTCTCGCCGATCGAACTGAAGCCCGGGCGCGGCGCATGGACCTTCCGGCTGGCGCAGCCGGTGCGGCTGATGGCCAATGCGGTGGCGGCCACCGCCAAAAACCAGGGCGTCAAGACTATCGGCTTTATCGGCTTTGCCGATGCCTACGGCGAGACCTGGCTGAAGGATTTCACCGCCGCCGCCACCGCCAACGGCATCCGCCTGATCGCCACCGAGCGCTACGGCCGCGCCGACACCAGCGTGACCGCGCAGGCGCTCAAGCTGATCGCCGCCAAGCCCGATGCCATCCTGATCGCCGGCGCCGGCACCGGCGCCGCGCTGCCGCACACCACGCTGCGCGAGCGCGGCTACGGCGGCACCCTCTACCAGACCCACGGCGCGGCCACCAAGGACCTGATCCGCATCGGCGGACGCCTGGTCAACGGCGCGATCCTGCCCGCCGGCCCGGTGATCGTGCCGGAGCAGCTGCCCGCCGGCGATCCGGTGCGCAAGCCCGGGCTGGACTACGTCACCCGCTATGAAAAGCAGTACGGGGCCGAGACCCGCACGCAGTTCGGCGCCCATGCCTACGATGCCGGGCTGGTGCTGGAGCGCATTGTGCCGGTGGCGCTGAAGCAGGCGCGCCCCGGCACGCCGGCCTTCCGCCAGGCGTTGCGCCACGCGCTGGAAACCGAGCGCGACATCGTGGTCTCGCACGGGGTGCTGAATTTCAGTGCGCAAGACCACTATGGCTTTGACCAGCGTGGTCGGGTTATGGTGACAATTGAGAACGGCAACTGGAAACTGCTCAAATGATTCCCGACGCATCCGGCACCCCGCCCGCCACCCCCGCGCGGCGGGCCCGCACCGCCGCAGTGACCGCGCGGCGCAGGACGCGCGACCCGCTGGCGCCCGACCCGGCCGCCGGCGACGGCGCCGATGGCGGCTTCGACCCGCATGTGCCGAACATCGACTACGGCGTGCTCGACAACCTGGTCGGCTACGCCATCCGCCGCGCGCAGATCCGCATCTACGAAGACTTCGTGCAATCGCTGGCGCAGTGGCAGATCACCCCGCCGCGCTTCTCGGCGCTGGTGATCATCTCGCGCAACCCGCACCTGAAGCTGACCGAGCTGGCGCAGATCCTGGGCATCGCGCGCTCGGGCGCGGTGCTGCTGGTGGATGCGCTCGAGGCCATGAAGCTGGTGGCGCGCCGCCCGGCCGCGGGCGACCGGCGCGCCTACAGCCTGGTGCTGACCCCGGCCGGCCGCCGCACGCTGGAAGCCGCGACGCAGGCGGTGCAGGCGCACGACGCGCACGTCAGCTCGGCGCTCAGCGATGCCGAACAGGCCACGCTGAAAGCGCTGCTGGCACGGCTGGGCCCGCCGCGCGCCGGCTGAACCGCCGCGCCGTCGCAACTGTCATCCGTTTGCGGGCGGCCATGCGTTAACATGGCCGCCATGCCAAGAACCCTCGCCGCGCCCACCGCAGCGCGACCCGGCGCGCTGCTGCGCCGCCTGTCGCCGCTGCTCTCGCCCCTCCTTGCCGCCGTGCTGCTGGCCGGCGGTCCGGCACTGACACCGGCCTACGCCAAGCCGCCGGCCAAGGCGGCCAAGGCAACCAAGGCGAGCAAGCCCGCCAAAGCGCCGAAGGCCAGCACCAAGGCCGTAGCCGATCCGGCGCTGGTCAGCGCCGGCGTGCCCGCCCCGGTGGCCGCGGCCCTGCGCCGCGCCGGCGTGCCGGCCGCGGCGGCGAGCTTCTACGTGGTGCGGCTGGGCGACAGCAGCGCGCGCGCCAGCTGGAACGCGCAGCAGCCGATGAACCCGGCGTCGACCATGAAGCTGGTCACTACCTTCGCCGGCCTGCAGCTGCTCGGCCCAGACTACCGCTGGCAGACCTCGCTCTACGCCGACGCGCAGCCCGGCTTCGACGGCACCGTCAACGGCAACGTCTACCTGCGCGGCCACGGCGATCCCAAGCTGGTGCCCGAGGAAATGGCCAAGCTGGTGGCGCGGGCGCGCGCCGCTGGCGCCAATACCATCAACGGCGACCTGGTGCTGGACCGCAGCTACTTCGCCGATGGCCTGGACGGCAACGGCACCATCGACGGCGAGGTGCAGCGCGCCTACAACGTCGGCCCCGATGCGCTGCTGTACGCCTTCAAGACCCTGTCATTCACGCTGACACCGGACCCGGCCTCGCAGACCGTGGCGGTCAGCGTCACGCCGGAGCTGGCGCAGCTGAAGTTGGACAACCGCCTCACGCTGACCAACGGCCGCTGCGGCGACTGGCAGAGCAGCGCCAGCCCGACCGTGCTGCCGCAGGCCGACGGCACCGTGCTGGCCTCGTTCTCGGGCGACTATTCCAGCGACTGCGGCGAGCACGTGCTCAATATCGCCACGCTGTCGCATGCGGAATTCACCTGGGGCGGCTTTGTCGCCGAGTGGCAGCGCGCCGGCGGGCGCTTTGCCCGTCTGCCCGCGCTGCGCAGCGGCAAGGTGCCGCGCGGCGCGGTACTGCTGGCGCGCCATTACGGCCTGCCGCTGGCCGACATCGTGCGCGACATCAACAAGTTCTCGAACAACGTGATGGCGCGGCAGCTGTTCCTGACCCTCGGCGCCGAGATGGACCGCGGCGGGCCCGCCAGCACCGGGCGCTCGATCCGCGTGGTGCAGCGCTGGCTGGCGCGGCAGGGGCTGGACATGCCGGGGCTGGTGCTGGACAACGGCTCGGGCCTGTCGCGCGCGGAACGCATCAGCGCCTATGACATGGCGCGGCTGCTGCAGCAGGCCGCGGCCAGCCCGGTCGGGCCGGTGCTGATCGACTCGCTGCCGGTGCTGGGCGTCGACGGCACGCTGCGCAATCGCCTGACCCGCGCCAGCGCGGCCGGCAGCGGCTACCTGAAGACCGGCACGCTGGCCGATGTGCGCGCGCTGGCCGGCTATGTCGATGCGGCCGAGGGCGGCCGCTACGTGGTGGTGAGCATGATCAACCATGCCAACGCCGCGCAGGCGCAGGAGGCGCACGACGCGCTGCTGCAGTGGGTGTACCGCGGAGCGCATTGACGCCGCGGCGGCGCGGCGCCGTGGCCTGCCGCCAACGCCGCGACGGCATTTTGTTAAGCGCTCGCTTACCAGCCCGCCATCCCACCCTATAATGCCAGGGTGCCGGCCGCGTCCTGCGGCGGCAGCCTTCCGGGCCGGCCTTCGGCCCCGGGCCGCATCGCCCCCGCTTCCTCTGACATGACTTCCCGACAACCCCCGGTGTGGTTGCGCCTCTGGCATCGCTTCGCACCGGCCGAACGCGCCGGCTTTATCGACGGCGCGCGCCGCTTTGCCCCGTCCCTGCCCGCGGTATTTTCCTGGGGCCTGGTCACCGGCGTGGCCATGAGCAAATCCGTGCTGACCGTGCCCGAGGCCATCGGCATGTCGCTGCTGGTCTACGCCGGCTCGGCGCAGCTGGCGGTGCTGCCGCTGTTCGCCGCGGGGCTGCCGCTATGGACCATCTGGCTGACCGCGGCCATGGTCAACCTGCGCTTCGTCATCTTCAGCGCCGGCATGCAGCCGCATTTCAGCTACCTGACGCTGGCGCGGCGCACGGTGCTGGGCTTCTTCAACGGCGACCTGCACTTCGTCTACTTCCTGCAGAAGTACAGCACGCCAGGCTATGAGCCGGGCAAGGAAGGCTACTTCTGGGGCATGGCGCTGACCAATTTCTGCATGTGGCAGGTGTCGTCGATCATCGGCATCGTGCTGGCCAGCCTGTTCCCCGACAGCTGGGGCCTGGGGCTGGCCGGCACCATGGCGCTGATCCCGGTGATGATCGCCACCATCAACTCGCGCTCGACGCTGATGGCGGTGGTGATCTCCGCGGTGCTGGCGCTGCTGTGCTTCGACCTGCCGTACCGGCTCGGGCTGGTGGTGGCCGTGGTGGGTGCGATCGCCGCCGGCATGGCCAGCGACGAACTGGCCGCGCGCGCCGCGCTGCGCGGCATCCAGCGGCGCAAGCAGGCACCGCTGCCCAAGCCCGCTTCCAAGCCAGCACCCGGGCCGGCGGACGTACCGGGAGACCGCGCATGAGCCATACCGAAGTCTGGATCGCGCTCGTCGGCATGGCGGTCGTCACCGTGATCACGCGCGCGCTGTTTCTGATGGCGGGCGAGCACATCACCGTGCCGGACCGCATCCAGCGCGCGCTGCGCTATGCGCCGGCAGCGGCACTGGCCGCCATCATCCTGCCGGACCTGATGACCTGGCAGGGGCATTTCACCGTGGCGTTTTCTAACTACAAGCTGATGGCGGGCGTGGCCGCGACGGTGTTCTACCTGGTGACCAGGAAGATGGTGGGGATGATTGCGGTGGGGATGGCGGTGTATACGGCGTTGCGGTTGCTGGGGGGGTAATGTTGGCGTAGGCGTGCTTGGCACACGCCGGCCCTCTCCCCCGACCCCTCTCCCGCAGGCGGGAGCAAGACGCTGGTATGCGAGAGCGTTGGAGCTTGCCGACATCCCTCGCAATCGCTTCCCTTGCCCGCTTGCGGGAGAGGGGTGGGGGAGAGGGCCGAAGCTTCAACGAAGTAATCCCCCAAAGCAAACCACCGTCCCGCCTACCCCCCGAACGCCGCCGCCGCCCGCTCCAGCCGGTCCCTTACCCCGGCCCAGTCCTGCCCTTCGGGCAATACCTCGAACACCAGCTGCGTATACCCCTGCCGATCAAGCTTGCGCAGCAGCCGGTACAGCTCCTGCGCATACGCTGCGGCATCGGCAGGCGCCTGTACCCAGGTGCAGCGCTGGTCCGCCAGCGGCGCGCGCCCGACCCATGCCAAGCGGGCATCCGCCGGCAGCGCTTGCAGGCGCGCGGCGGCGGCCTGCGCATCGGCCAGCAGCAGCGGCGTGTGCGGCGCGTAGTGGGCCTTGAGCGTGCCCGACGCGCGCGGCGCGGCGGCGTCCGGCGGCAGCGGGGCTTCGCCCAGCACCTGCGCCAGCATCCCGACCGTGACCGCGCCCGGGCGCAACAGCACCGGGCCGATGCCCTGGTCCAGCCGCGACAGGTCGACGATGGTCGATTCGATGCCGACCTCGACGCCATCGCCCTCCAGCACATAGACCGCGTCGCCGAATTCCTCGCGCACATGCTGCGCGGTGGTCGGGCTGACCTGGCCGAACTTGTTGGCGGACGGCGCGGCAATGCCGCCGCGGCCGCGCTTGAAGCGCGACAGCAGCGCCTGTGCCACCGGATGCGACGGGCAGCGCAGGCCGATGCTGTCCTGCCCGCCGGCAACGGCGGCGTCGATATGCGCGGCGCGCTTCAGGATCAGCGTCAGCGGGCCGGGCCAGAAGGCGTCGATCAGCTGCTGCGCGGCCGCGGGGACGTCGTCGGTCCAGTAGCCGATGTCGGCACCGTCGACCACGTGGACGATCACCGGATGGTTCGACGGCCTGCCCTTGAGCGCAAAAATGCGCCCGACCGCCGCGGGGTTCTCGGCGTCGGCGCCGAGGCCGTAGACGGTCTCGGTCGGGAAAGCTACCAGTTGCCCGGCCTCGAGCAGGCGGACGGCCTCATCCAGTTCGGCAGCCGTTGGCGTGCGCGGCGACATGGTGTTCCTTGCGTCCACTCAGAGCGGGATATGCAGCGCCTGCGCGGCCGCGGTGAAGGCCGCGTCGGCCGCCTCGGCATGCTCGCCGATGCAGTTGACGTGCCCCATCTTGCGCGACGGGCGCGCATCGCTCTTGCCGTACAGGTGCAGCTTGGCGCCGGGTTGCGCCACCACTTCGTCCCAGGCCGGGGTGCGTTCCAGGCCGAACTCGAACCACACGTCGCCCAGCAGGTTCAGCATCTTGCCGGCCGAATGCTGGCGCGTGCTGCCCAGCGGCAGCCGCGCCATGGCGCGCACCTGCTGCTCAAACTGGCTTGTCTCGCACGCGTCCATGGTGATGTGGCCCGAGTTGTGCGGGCGCGGCGCCATTTCGTTGGCGACCAGCGAGCCATCGGTGAGCACGAAGAACTCGATGCACAGCACACCGACATAACCCATTTCCGTGGCGATGGCGGCGGCGGCGGCGCGGGCGCGCTCGGCGATCTCGGGCGAGACGCTGGTCGACGGCATCTCGGTCGAGAACAGGATGCCGTCGCGGTGCACGTTCTCGGCCAGCGGCCAGGTCGCGGTGGCGCCGTCCGCGCCGCGCGCGGCCAGCACCGACACCTCGTACGCCAGCGGCAGCATCTGCTCCAGCACGCACGGTACGTGCTGCATCGCCTTCCACGCGGCGCGCACGTCGTCGCGCGTCTTCACGCGCGCCTGGCCCTTGCCGTCATAGCCCATGCGCGCGGTCTTGAGGATGCCGGGCAGCACGTGGTCGGGCAGCTGGTCGACGTCGGCGTCGTGCTGGATCACCCAGTGCGGCGCGGTCGGCACGCCGGTGCGCTCGGCACACGCGGCGAAGAACTTCTTCTCGCCGATGCGGTTCTGCGCGATCGACACGCAGTAGCCGCGCGGCGCGACGAACGCGCCCAGCTGCTCGAGCCGGTCCAGCGACAGCGACGGCACGTTCTCGAACTCGGTGCTGACCGCCTGGCACAGCTTGCCCATCTCGGCCAGCGCGGCCTCGTCGGTGTACTGGGCGCAGATATGCTTGTCGGCGACCACGCCGGCCGGGCTGTCCTGGTCCGGGTCGAGCACGCACACGCGATAGCCCATCGCCTGCGCCGCATGCGTGAACATGCGGCCGAGCTGGCCGCCGCCCAGCATGCCCAGCCACGCGCCGGGCAGGATGGGCGCGTCGGGACGGTCGACGCCGAATTCGGCGCGCGATTCCGGCGTGTGGGCTTCGGAGAGGTGGGGATGGATATCGGTAGGCATTGCTCGGTTCCGTGTGGGTCCGGAGGGTTACAGCGGCAGCATTACAGCGGCAAGGTCATCGCGCGCGCGGCTTCGGTCTGCTTCGCGCGGAAGGCTTCCAGCGCGGCAGCAAGCGCGTCGTCGGCAGTGGCCAGCGTGGCGATCGCGTGCAGCGCGGCGTTGGCCGCGCCCGCTTCGCCGATGGCGAAAGTGGCCACCGGCACGCCCTTGGGCATCTGCACGATCGACAGCAGCGAGTCCTCGCCGCGCAGGTACTTCGACGGCACCGGCACGCCGAACACCGGCACGATGGTCTTGGCGGCGATC
Organism: Cupriavidus phytorum; assembly: GCF_003254285.1. NCBI lineage: Bacteria > Pseudomonadati > Pseudomonadota > Betaproteobacteria > Burkholderiales > Burkholderiaceae > Cupriavidus > Cupriavidus phytorum. Next base: position 251,357 of record NZ_QKZN01000003.1, on the reverse strand, counting down.
ATGCCGGGCAGGTGCGCGGCCCCGCCGGCACCGGCGATGATGGCACGCAGGCCGCGGCTGCGGGCGCTCTCGGCATAGCTGAACATGTCGTCGGCCATGCGGTGCGCGGACACCACCTGGGCTTCGAACGGCACGCCGAAATCCTTCAGCATCGCCACGGCGTGCTGCATCACGTCCCAGTCGGAACTGCTGCCCATGACGACGCCGACCAATGGCTTTTCTTGCTTGCTCACGTTTGATCCTTGCTTGTTTGCTCCCCTCCCCGGCTGGCGGGAGCGGGGAGCACCGTCGGCTTGCGCGAAGCCGAAGGGAAACTTACTTCAACTCTTCACCCGTCAGGCGCGTCAGCGCCTCGCGGTACTTCGCCGCGGTCTTCTCGATCACGTCGTCCGGCAGCTGCGGCGCCGGCGCAGTCTTGGGCCAGGGCTTGCCGTCGATGCGCACGGCTTCGAGCCAGTCGCGCACGAACTGCTTGTCGAACGACGGCGGGTTGGTGCCCACCTGGTACGAATCGGCCGGCCAGAAGCGCGACGAGTCGGCGGTCAGCACTTCGTCCATCAGCGTCAGCACGCCGTTGTCGTCCAGACCGAACTCGAACTTGGTATCGGCGATGATGATGCCGCGCGTGGCGGCGAACTCGGCCGCTTCCTTGTACAGGCGGATCGAGATCTCGCGCATCTGGCGCGCCAGCGCGATGCCGATGCGGGCCTCGACCTCGGCGAACGAGATGTTCTCGTCGTGCTCGCCCATCTCGGCCTTGGCCGCCGGCGTGAAGATCGGCTCGGGCAGCTTCTGCGCATTCTGCAGGCCCGGCGGCAGCTCGATGCCGCACACCTTGCCGGTGGCCTGGTAGTCCTTCCAGCCGCTGCCGGCAAGATAGCCGCGCACCACGGCCTCGACCAGGATCGGCTTCAGGCGCTTGACCACCACCGCGCGGCCCCTGACCTGCTCCACTTCATCCGCGGCCACCACGGTCTCGGGCGCGATGCCGGTCTCGTGGTTCGGCACGATGTGGGCGAGCTTGCGGAACCAGAAGTTCGCCATCTGGTTCAGCACGCGGCCCTTGTCGGGGATCGGCTCGCCCATGATGACGTCGAACGCCGACAGGCGGTCGGTGGTGACGATCAGCAGCTTGTCGTTGCCGACGGCGTAGTTGTCGCGCACCTTGCCGTGGCCCAGCAGCGGCAGCGAGTTGATGGAGGACTGGTAGAGAGCGTTGGTCATGATGGTTCCGATCGAACGGAGGTAAAGCACAGCGTCTGCAAAAAACACTGACGCTTAAAAATGCGTCGTCCCCGCGGAGGCGGGGACCCAGTGACTTTTGCCTTTGGTCAGCGCCGCGTTAAAGACGCTGGGTTCCCGCCTGCGCGGGAACGACGATTAAGACTTACTGCACGACCTGCGCCAGCTTGCCCGACTTGTACTGCTGCGCGATCTCGCTCAGCGCCACCGGCTTGATCTTGCCGGCCTGGCCTTCGCAGCCGAACGCGAGGTAGCGCGCCTTGCACACCTGCTTGGCGGCTTCGCGGGCCGGCTTCAGGTATTCGCGCGGGTCGAACTTGCTCGGGTTCTCGACGAAGAAGCGGCGGATCGCGCCGGTCATGGCCAGGCGGATATCGGTGTCGATATTGATCTTGCGCACGCCGTACTTGATCGCTTCCTGGATTTCCTCGACCGGCACGCCGTAGGTTTCCTTCATGTCGCCGCCGAACTTGCGGATCTCTTCCAGCAGTTCCTGCGGTACCGACGACGAGCCGTGCATCACCAGGTGGGTGTTGGGGATGCGCGCGTGGATTTCCTTGATGCGGTTGATCGCCAGGATGTCGCCGGTGGGCTTGCGGGTGAACTTGTAGGCGCCGTGCGAGGTGCCGATGGCGATCGCCAGCGCGTCGAGCTGGGTGGCCTTGACGAAGTCGGCGGCCTGCTCGGGATCGGTCAGCAGCATCGAGTGGTCCAGCTTGCCTTCGGCGCCGATGCCGTCTTCCTCGCCGGCTTCACCGGTTTCGAGCGAGCCCAGGCAGCCCAGCTCGCCCTCGACGGTCACGCCGATGGCGTGCGACAGCTGCACCACCTTGCGGGTCACGTCGACGTTGTATTCGTAGTCGGCCGGGGTCTTGCCGTCTTCGCGCAGCGAGCCGTCCATCATCACCGACGAGAAGCCCAGATCGATCGCGGCCTGGCAGATCGCCGGCGACTGGCCGTGGTCCTGGTGCATCACCACCGGGATGTGCGGATAGGCTTCGACCGCGGCTTCGATCAGGTGGCGCAGGAAGTGCTCGCCGGCGTATTTGCGGGCGCCGGCCGAGGCTTGCATGATCACCGGAGCGTTGACCTCGTCGGCCGCCTGCATGATGGCCTGCACTTGCTCGAGGTTGTTCACGTTGAAGGCCGGCAGGCCGTAGCTGTTCTCGGCTGCGTGGTCCAGCAGCTGGCGCATCGAAACGAGTGGCATGTCTAACTCCTAAATGAAAATGGGATGTCTCGGTATTCTTCTGTCGGCGCTCAATGCCCCACCCTGACGATCTTCAGGGTGTTGGTACCGCCCGGCTGCCCCATCGGCTCGCCGATGGTCAGCACGATGAAATCGCCCCGCTGCACCACGCCCTGCGCCAGCAGCAGTTCCTCGGCCTGCTCCAGCGCGGTATCGCGGTCGGTGCTCGACTGCAGCGGCAGCGGCACCACGTTGCGGTACAGCTGCATCTTGCGCTGCGACGCCAGGTTGGGCGTCATCGCGTAAATCGGTACATGGATGCGGTGCCGGCTCATCCACAGCGCGGTCGCGCCGGAATCGGTCAGCGCCGCGATCGCCTTCACCTGCAAATGATAGGCGGTGAACAGCGCCCCCATCGCCACCGACTGGTCGATGCGCGAAAAGGTCTGGTTCAGGAAATCGGTGTCGAGCTGCACCACCTCGGACTTCTCGGCCTCGATGCAGACCGCGGCCATGGCCTCGACGGTCTCGACCGGATAGCGGCCGGCGGCGGTCTCGGCCGACAGCATCACGGCGTCGGTGCCGTCCAGCACGGCGTTGGCCACGTCCGAGACCTCGGCGCGGGTCGGCACCGGGTTGACGATCATGCTTTCCATCATCTGCGTCGCGGTGATGGTCAGCTTGTTGGCCTCACGCGCCAGCCTGATCATGCGCTTCTGCAGCGCCGGCACGGCGGCATTGCCGACTTCCACGGCGAGGTCGCCGCGCGCCACCATGATGCCGTCGGAGGCCTGCAGGATTTCTTCCAGCACGCCCGGATGGATGGCCTCGGCGCGCTCGATCTTGGCGATCATGCGGGCCCGGTGGCCGTGCGGCTGGCCGGCCACGGCGGCCAGCTGGCGCGCCATTTCCATGTCGGTGGCGTTCTTGGGAAAGCTCACCGCGAGGTAGTCCGCGCCCAGGGCCATGGCGGTCTTGATGTCGTCCATGTCCTTGGCGGTCAGCGCCGGCGCCGACAGTCCGCCGCCCTGGCGGTTGATGCCCTTGTTGTTGGACAGCTCGCCGCCCACGCGCACCGTGGTGAAGATCTCGTTGCCCAGCACGCGGTCGACCACCAGCACGATCAGGCCGTCGTTGAGCAGCAGCAGGTCGCCCGGGCCGACGTCGCGCGGCAGGTCCTGGTAGTCCAGGCCGGCGCGCTCTTCGTTGCCGAGCTTGCAGTTGGAATCGAGGATAAAGGGCGCGCCCGCCTTGAGCAGGACCTTGCCGTGCTCGAACTTGCCCACGCGGATCTTGGGGCCCTGCAGGTCGGCCATGATGGCGACCTCGCGCCCGCACGCCTGCGCCGCCTCGCGCACCAGCCGGGCACGGTCGAGATGGTCCTGGGCGGTGCCGTGCGAAAAGTTCAGCCGCACCACGTCGACCCCCGCCGCGATCATGCGCGTCAGGATTTCCAGCGAGCTGGAGGCGGGGCCGATGGTGGCGACGATCTTGGTGGAACGGGTCATGCGGGGTTTCCTGGTTTCAGCGCTCGATGGCCCGACGGCCGGTTGGCGCGACCGGCGGGCCGACGGCTCCGCCAGGCGCGGGGCGGTTGCGTCAGCCTGCGGCGCGCTGCTCCAGCACTTCGAAGGCGGGCAGCTTCTTGCCTTCCAGGAATTCCAGGAACGCGCCGCCGCCGGTCGAGATATAGCCCACGCGGTCGGCGATGCCGTACTTGGCGATGGCGGCCAGCGTGTCGCCGCCGCCTGCGATCGAGAACCCCTTCGATTCGGCGATGGCCTCGGCCAGCACCCTGGTGCCGTTGCCGAACTGGTCGAACTCGAACACGCCCACCGGGCCGTTCCAGACGATGGTGCCGGCGGCCTTCAACTGCTCGGCCAGCATCGCGGCGGTCTTCGGACCGATATCGAGGATCATGTCGTCATCGGCGACGTCCTTGACGTCCTTGACGGTCGCCGCGGCGGTCGCGCTGAATTCCTTGGCGCAGACCACGTCGACGGGAATCGGCACCGAGGCGCCGCGCCTGGCCATGATGTCGATGATGGCCTTGGCGTCGCCGACCAGGTCGGCTTCGGCCAGCGACTTGCCGATCTTCAGGCCGGCGGCCAGCATGAAGGTGTTGGCGATGCCGCCGCCGACCACCAGGTTGTCGACCTTGTCGGCCAGCGACTTCAGGATGGTCAGCTTGGTCGAAACCTTGGAGCCGGCCACGATCGCCACCAGCGGGCGCGCGGGCTGGCCCAGCGCCTTGCCCAGCGCGTCGATCTCGGCGGCCAGCAGCGGGCCGGCGCAGGCGATCGGCGCAAATTTTGCGATGCCGTGGGTGGTGGCTTCGGCGCGGTGCGCGGTGCCGAAGGCGTCGTTGACGTAGACGTCGCACAGGCGCGCCATCTTCTGCGCCAGCTCGTCGCTGTTCTTCTTCTCGCCCTTGTTGACGCGGCAGTTTTCCAGCAGCACCAGCTGGCCGGGCGCCACTTCGACGCCGTCGACCCAGTTCTGCACCAGCTTGACCGGCTTGCCAAGCAGTTCGGACAGGCGCGCGGCGATCGGCGCCAGCGAGTCTTCGGGCTTGAACTCGCCCTCGGTCGGGCGGCCCAGGTGGGACGTGACCATCACCGCGGCGCCGGCGCCCAGGCAGGCTTCGATGGCGGGCACGGAGGCGCGGATGCGGGTGTCTTCGGTGATGTTGCCGGCGTCGTCCTGCGGCACGTTCAGGTCGGCACGGATGAACACACGCTTGCCGGAGAGTTTGCCTTGGGAGATCAGATCGGAAAGACGCAGGACAGAGGTCATGACGGTGGATGGCGCGAGATTTCGCTGCGGACTCGGGGAAACCGGCATTTTACCTGAACGCGATGGGGGCTTTGCCGAATCCGGACTGTGGCGCACCATGATGCGCCCCGCAAGGCACAAACGGTCCGTCAGCCAGCGCGAATGGGTGCTGCGCCTGACCCGACTCCCCACCAAAGAAGGGGCGCTCGCGTTTTCCGCGAGACCCCCAAGTGCGGTAATGTACGCAACGTCTGCTACATCAGACACACAATCACGCCAGAGCCGGTCTACAAACGGCCAAGACAAGCGGCGGCCGACAAGAGGCTAACCATACGGCCCACTGCAAGCAGCCAGAACAACAAAGCATGCCGGGGTGCGAGCGGACGCACCACCGGCGCCGCGCATTACTTTGTCGCGAATGCAAGGGGTAAGTCAGATGAATGAAGCCGACATCCACGGAGCCATCCGCGGCTTGTACGAGGGCATTCTGGATCCCGGGGCCTGGCAGGACAGCCTGCGCGCCCTGACCGCGCTGGCGGGGGCGGCACATGCCTCAATGATGGTCTGGGATACGGTGCGCGACCAGATCAGCGTCAACGAGATCGTCAACCCGGTGGTCGAGCTGTTCACCGAATACGAATCGGATTACCAGGCGATCGACCCGGCCAAGCAGTTCGCGCCGCGCATGCAACCGGGCGACTGGTATATCGATGCGCGCGAGCTGGGCGAAGGCGCCATGGCGCGCCATCCGTTCTACCGCGATTTCTTCCACCGCTACGGCCTGCGCTCCTACGTGGCCTGCCTGGTCGAGCGCCAGCCCCATTACGAAGTCTATTTCTCGATGCAGCGCGCGCGCCGGCAGCCGCTGTTCTCGAGCGTCGACACCGGCGGCCTGGACTGGGTCATCCCGCATATGCGCAGCGCCATGGCGATGCGCGACCGCACGCTCGGGCTGACGGTGCTGGCGCGGCTGTCGACGCAGCTGGTGGAGCGGCTCAATTTCGCCCTGCTGGTATTTTCGCCGCAGCGCCACGTGCTGTTGTGCAACCGCGCCGGCGAACGCTGGGCGCGGCGGCTGGACCCGGCCGGCAAGGTTTCGGAGTGGACCTTGTCGCGCTCGTTCGCCGACATGGTCCAGGCCGCCTGCGAGCCGCGCCACGCCGTGGCCGCGCAGGCGGCGCGCGCCACCAGCGGCGACGCCAGCGCGCAGGTCATCGTGCTGCCGCTGCCGCCGTCGCACGCCTTTGCCGCGCAGTGGCAGGAACCGGCCGCGCTGGTGATCGTGCACGAGCAGGACCGCGCGCCGCTGCTGCTCGGCCCCGTGCTGCGCGACCTCTACGGGCTGACGCCGGCCGAGACCCGGCTGAGCGTGCAGCTGGCGCATGGCCAGGGCCTGCCCGAAGCCAGCCAGCAGCTCGGCATCCGCCACGAAACCGCGCGCACGCAGCTCAAGGCGGTATTCCACAAGACCGGCTGCAACAGCCAGGCCCAGCTTACGCACCTGCTCTCGCGCCTGGGCGCGGCGCTGGAACAGGACTGAACCCGCAAGCCCCGCAACGGACCGGCGCCGCGCCGGCGGCACGCGCGCTGCCACGCGAGTAAAGTGCTAAAAATACAAGAAGTAGAAAGAAGGGAAGCCATGAGCGACACACAGATGCACGACACCATTCGCGCGCTGTACGAGGGGATTTTCGACGCCGATGCCTGGCAGCGCAGCCTGAGCGCGCTGTGCCAGGCCAGCGGCAGCAGCCACGCGCACCTGCTCGTGCTCGACACCGTGCACGAGCGCGTGCTGGTGCACCAGGAAGTCAACCCGATGCCCGAGGCCGTGGCCGCCTACCGCGAACAGTTCGCCGCGATCGACCCGGCGCTGCCGTTCGCGCGGCGCATGGCGGTGGGCAGCTGGTATATCGATTCGCGCGAACTGGGGCCGCAGGTCATGCGGCAGTCGCCCTTCTACGGCGAGTTCCTGCGGCCGATCGAACAGTCGTCGGTGATGGCCTGCCTGATCGAGCGCCAGCCGCATTACGACGTGTTCCTGTCGCTGCAGCGCCCGCATGGCCACGACCATTACTCGCCCGAGGACGCGCGCGCGCTCGACTGGGCCATCCCGCACGTGCGCCAGGCCATGGCGCTGCGCGAGCGCACCCACCAGGTGTCGGCGCTGGCGCATGCGTCGTCGCAGCTGATGGAACGGCTGCCGTTCGGCGTGATCGTGTTCCGCGACGATGGCAAGCCGCTGCTGGCCAACAGCATCGGCGAAACCTGGGTGCGCCGGCTGCTGCCGGCGGTGTCGATCGAGACCAGCCTCGCGGCGCCGCTGGCCGCGCGCGACGATGGCGGCTGGACCCTGTCGCGCCCGTTCGCGGAAGCGCTGCGCGCGGTAAGCAACCCCGCCAGCGCGCAGCCGGCACAGGCGCTGCGGGCCGTCGACGGCGCGGGCCGGCAGGCGCAGGTGATCCTGCTGCCGCTGGCCCCGGCACATCATCTGGCGCTGGACTGGCAGCGCCCCAGCGTGCTGGTGGCGATCCACGAACCGGGCGCCGTGCCGATGACGCTGCCGACGGTATTGCGCGACCTCTACGGCCTGACGCCGGCGGAGATCCGGCTGGCGCTGCAATTGTCTTCGGGCATCGGCCTGCCGGAGGCCTGCGAGCTGATCGGCATCCGGCGCGAAACCGGGCGCACCCAGCTCAAGGCGATCTTCACCAAGACCGGCACCGGCACGCAGGCGCAGCTGGCGCACCTGCTGACGCGGCTGGGCGTGCGCGCCTAGCGGCGCAGGCAGGCTCCAGCCGCGCGGGGGCGGATCAGCGGACGAATCAGTCGACGGATCAGTCGATGGACGCGCCCACGGTCTTGACCACGCCCGCCCACTTCTGGCGGTCGGCCTTCACCGTCGCCTTGAACTGCTCCACGGTCTCGACCCGCGGCGTGTTGCCGGCATCGATCAGCTTCTGGCGGATCGCCGGCGTTTCCAGCGCCACCTTGACCGCGTCATTGACCTTGCGCGCGATCTTCGGGTCCAGTCCCCTGGGCCCGAACAGGCCGAACCAGATGGTGCTGTTGAAGCCGGGCAGGCCGCTTTCGGCAATGGTCGGCACATCGGCGATCACCTGCACGCGCTGTTTGGTGGTCACGCCCAGCAGGCGCACCTTGCCGGCGCGGAACTGCGGCAGCACGCTCTGCACCTGGTTGAAGATGCAGCAGACCTCGCCCTTCACCACTGCCTGCAGCGCATCGGGGCCGCCCTTGTAGGGCACGTGCACCATGTCCAGCCCGGCGCGCGCATTGAACTCGGCAAACGCCAGGTGGGTGCCGGTGCCGTTGCCGGTGGAGGCAAAGTTGTACTTGCCGGGATTGGCCTTGACCTTCTCGATGAACTCCTTGACCGACTTGACGTCGAGCACCGCCGGGTTGACGGTCAGCACGTTGGAGACCTCGACCAGCGGCGCGATCGGGGTGAAATCGGCGTCGGCATCGAACGGCAGGGTCTTGTACAGCGCCGGGTTGATGCCGTGCGTGGCGGCGGTGCCGAGCAGCAGCGTGTAGCCGTCCGGTTTGGCGTGCGCCACCACCTCGGAGGCAACGTTGCCACCGGCGCCCGGCCGGTAGTCATAGACGATGGTGGTCTTCAGCGACTTCTGCAGCGATTCCTGCAGCGTGCGGCCGACGATGTCGACGCCGGAACCGGCGGTGAAGCCCATCAGGATCGTCACCGGCTGCGTCGGCCATTCGCCCTGCGCGTGGGCGGGCAGGCTGGCCGTGCCGATGGCGGCGGCGCACAGCGCGGCCACGCGGGCGGCGGAACGGAAGGACAAGCGCGGAAGCAGGCGGGACGAGTTGGGCATGGGGGGCACCGTCGGGTGAATGTCACAAGGAAGCGGCCCGGCGCGGCGGACTTCGCGGCGGACCTGAGCAATGGCCGGGATCTGAGCCCCGGGCCAGCGCAACAAGATAGCAAGGTTCCTGCCAAAACCAAACGACTGAGTTTGCCTGAAGGTATGCCGTGCGGGCATATGGCAACCCGCCTCGGCGCGGCTTGCGCTTCAGCGCCGCAGCAGCCCCACCAGTTCGTCGACGTCCGGCAGCGGCGCGCCGGTGCCCGCGGCGGCATCGTCGTCGGCCTCCAGCAGGCCGTCGGCGAGCGCGCGCTTGTCGCGGTGCAGCTCGACGATGCGCTCCTCGATGGTGCCGGCATTGATCAGCCGGTACACCGTAACCGGGCGCTGCTGGCCGATGCGGTGCGCGCGGCCCATGGCCTGGTCCTCGGCGGCGGGGTTCCACCAGGGGTCGGCGATGATCACGTAGTCGGCCGCGGTCAGGTTCAGGCCGAAGCCGCCGGCCTTCAGGCTGATCAGGAAGACATCGCCCTCGCCCGCCTGGAACGCGGCCACGCGGCGCGTGCGCTCGGCCGGGGGGGTGGCGCCGTCCAGGTATTGCAGCGCCAGCCCGGCGCGCTCCAGCCCCTGGCGCAGCAGCTGCAGGAAATCGACGAACTGGCTGAACACCAGGGCCTTGTGGCCACTGGCGGCCAGTCCACTGGCCAGTTCGACGAAGGCGCGCACCTTGGCGCCTTCGTTCAGCTGGCCGCTCAGTTGCCCGCCCACTTCGGGCGTGACCAGGCGCGGATCGCAGGCGGCGCGGCGCAGCCGCATCAGCTGCGCCAGCACATGCAGGCGCGCCTGCGCCTGGTGCTGGGCCTGCGCCAGCGCGCGCGCCCTGGCGCCGGCGGGCGCATCGCGGGTGGCCTTGCGCGCGGCTTCGACGCGGGCCAGCGCGGCCTCGGCTTCGGTTTGGGCCTGGCGGCGCAGCGCCTCGTAGTGCGCGGCTTCGACCGGCTCGGGCTCGACCCGGATCACCAGCTCGGTACGCGGCGGCAGCTCGTCCAGCACCTGCGCCTTGGTCCGGCGCAACACGAACGGCGCGATCATGCGGCGCAGCCGCAGGCGCGCCTCGCGGCTGCCGGCGCGTTCGATCGGGTTGGCAAAATGCTCGTTGAAGCGGGCCAGCGAGCCCAGCAGGCCCGGATTGCAGAACCGCATCACCGACCACAGCTCGGCCAGCCGGTTTTCCACCGGGGTGCCGGTCAGCGCCATGCGGAAGTCCGACGGCAGCGCGAACATCGCTTGCGCCCGCCGCGTGACTGCATTCTTGAAGGCCTGGGCCTCGTCGGCCACCACGGTATGCCAGGCGCGCACGCAGAAATCGTCGCTGGCCTGCTGCAGCAGCGTGTACGAGACGATCACCAGGTCATGCGGCCCGGCCTGCGCCAGCAGCGCGTCGCGATCGCCCTCGGCATAGACGTGGACGTTGAGCGTGGGCGCGAAGCGCCGCGCCTCGGCGGCCCAGTTGCCGCACACCGAGGTCGGCGCAATCACCAGCGCCGCGCCGCCGGCGGCGCGCGCGACCAGCACCGCCAGCGCCTGCAGGGTCTTGCCCAGGCCCATGTCGTCGGCCAGGCAGGCGCCCAGGCCGGAGGCGGCCAGCGTCATGGCCCAGCGGTAGCCGGCTTCCTGGTACGGGCGCAGCTCGGCCGCCAGCGTGGCCGGCAGCGCGATTTCGCTCTCGCGCGCGGCGCGCAGCCGGGCGATGCGCGTGCGGAAGTGCGCGTCGGGATCGACGCCGGCGCCGGCCAGCACGTCGTCCAGCCACGGCGTCGCCATCTGCGGCACGCGGATGCCGTCGGGCACCGGTTCGGCCACGCTGGCAAGATCGCGCAGCCGGCCGCGCAGCATCTTCGTCAGCGCCACGTAGACGCCCTGCCCCATCGGCACGAAACGCCCGGCATGGCTGCCGGTCCAGTCGATCAGCTTGCCCAGTTCCAGCACCAGCCCCTCGGCCACGCGCAGCTCGCCCGCCAGCTTGTACCAGGCGCCGCGGCTCTCGATCTGCACCCCGAGCTGCGGCAGGTCGGCGGGCAGCACGCGCAATTCCTTGCCGCGCGGCCATTCGACCGCCTGCACCGCAGGCAGCGTGGGCAATGCCTCGACCACCGCGAGCGCATCCTCGGGATCGTCCAGCGTCCAGGTGTACTCGCCGCCCGGCGGCGACAGCGCCACCAGCTGCGGCAGCGCGGCGAAGACTTCGGCCACGCTGGCGAGCTCGGCGTCGAGGTCGCGCTGCGTGGACAGGGTCTCGCCGCGCACCGTCGCCATCAGCCGTTCGCGTCCGGCGCCGGGCGCCAGCCGCGGCCCGAGCGGGCCCAGCGGCGTCACCACCAGCCGCAGCGAGATGCCGCGCCCCACCGGCGCCACTTCGGCGCGCAGCCGTGCCTCGGCCTCGACCGCGCGCGTGCCGGCCGCGGCATCGGCCTGGATCTGGAACTGGCCGGCCAGCGCGCGCAGGGTCTGGTCGAGCCGGGCGTGGCCTTCCTCGGGAACGGCCAGGCCGTTGCCGATCAGCCGCGCGGCCTCGAACTGCGCGGGGGTATAGCGGACCAGCCGCAGCCGGTGCGGGCCGTCGCGCAGCAGCGTGAACTGGCGCAGCGCCTCGGCCTCCTGCCGCGCGGCGGCGGGCAGCAGCGCCTCCAGCGCCGGCGCCTCGCGCACCGGCGGGAACAGCCGCAGCACGTAGCGGCCGGCACTGCGCACGGCCTCCAGCGCGGGCGCGTCCTCGACCACGTCCAGCGTCTGCGTGGGCGCGTGGGCCAGCACCACGCCCGGGTGCCCGGCCAGCGCCATCAGGGCCATGGCGCGGTCGAGCACGTAGCGGCGGTGGTGCGAGGCATCGCGGCGGATGGCGCGCGCCACGCGCGCATCCCACGGCTCGAGCCGCTCGTCCTCGGCGATGCGCGCCAGCGGCACCGGGCGCGGCTTGCCCCAGCCCTTGGGGCCGCGCACCTGCTCGAGCGGCTCGATCGTGCCGGGCGCGCCGTCGGCGTCCAGCGTCAGCGCCCACAGCAGGCGCCGGGCCGGTGCCGCCGCACCTTGCGCGGTGACCGGGTCGGTGCCGGCAAGGGCGCGCAGCGCGTCCAGCGCCTTCTGCCAGCCGGCCTGCGGCGCGCCAGGGGCGTCCGGTGGCGCGTCAGGCTGACGATCGGGGCTGGAATGTGGGCTCGAAGGCACGGCTTGCAGGAAGGTCGACGGGCGGCACGCCGCCGCCAGTGCAGCGACGATGACGTGAAAAAGCGCATTCTAGACCGCCGCGGCGCCCGCGCCGCGTTGTGACCCATGCCCCCGGGGCTTACAATATCGTTTTTGCTATTTCCACGGCGCAGGGAGAACAGACATGTCGATGGCGGATCGCGACGGCAAGATTTGGATGGACGGCAAGCTGATCGAGTGGCGCGACGCCAAGATCCACGTGCTGACGCATACGCTGCACTACGGCATGGGCGTGTTCGAAGGCGTGCGCGCCTACAAGACCCCCGCGGGCACCGCCATCTTCCGCCTGAAGGAGCACACCCGCCGCCTGTTCAATTCCGCCAAGATCTTCCAGATGGCGATGCCGTTCGACGAGGCCACGCTGGAAGCCGCCACGCGCGAAGTGGTGCGCGCCAACAACCTGGAATCCTGCTACATCCGCCCGATCGTGTGGATCGGCTCGGAAAAGCTGGGCGTCTCGGCCAAGGGCAACACCATCCATGTCGCCATCGCGGCGTGGCCGTGGGGCGCCTATCTCGGCGAGGAAGGCATGGAGCGCGGCATCCGCGTCAAGACCTCGTCGTTCACCCGCCACCACGTCAACGTGTCGCTGGTGCGCGCCAAGGCCAGCGGCTACTACATCAATTCGATCCTGGCCAACCAGGAGGCGACCGGCCTGGGCTACGACGAAGCGCTGCTGCTCGACACCGACGGCTACGTCAGCGAAGGCTCGGGCGAGAACGTCTTCATCGTGCGCAACGGCGTGATCTACACCCCGGACCTGGCCTCGTGCCTGGACGGCATCACCCGCGACGCCACCCTGACCATCGCGCGCGACCTGGGCATCGAAGTGCGCGAAAAGCGCATCACCCGCGACGAGATGTACTGCGCCGACGAAGCCTTCTTCACCGGCACCGCCGCCGAGGTCACGCCGATCCGCGAGCTGGACGACCGCATCATCGGCGAAGGCCGCCGCGGCCCGGTGACCAAGCAGATCCAGGACGCCTTCTTTGCCGCCGTCGGCGGCACCGACGAAAAGTACAAGAAGTGGCTGACGCTGGTGTAAGCACCGGCCGGCAGCCCGCGTGCCAGTCGCCCGCCCGTGCGGGCGCGGCACGCGCCTTGTTTTGACGAACAATACGTTTTATTCCCTGCAACACCATGACGCAAACCGCGACCATCATCGAAATCGGCGCCGAAGACATTCCGCTGCACTGCCCGACCGCCAACACCCCGGCCTGGAACTACCATCCGCGCGTGTTTCTCGACGTGGCCGACACCGGCGAAGCCAAGTGCCCGTACTGCGGCACCGTGTACAAGCTCAAGCCGGGCACCGTGCTGAAGGGCCACCACTGACCCGAGCCGCCTGCCATCGCACCTCCCTGACGCTCCGGGCCGCCCACTGGCGCCCCGGAGCGTTGGCGTTGCCGGCGCCCGCGCCGCTGCGCCCGTGCCGGCTCCTTGCGCCCCTTCCATGAAGAAAGCCCTCGTCATCGCCCCCAACTGGATCGGCGACGCCCTGATGGCGCAGCCGCTGTTCGCGCTGCTCAAGGCGCGCCATCCGCGCCTGGTCATCGATGCCCTCGCGCCCAAGTGGGTCGCGCCGGTGCTCGCGCGCATGCCGGAAATCGGCCGCGTGTTCCCGTCGGACCTTGCGCACGGCAAGCTGCAGCTGTCGGCGCGGCTGATGTTCGCGCAGCAGCTGAAGAACGAAGGCTATGACCTCGCCTACGTGCTGCCGAACTCGCTCAAGTCGGCGCTGATCCCGTGGCTGGCCGGCATTCCGCTGCGCATCGGCTACCGCGGCGAAGCGCGCTTCGGCATGCTCAACGTGCGCCACGCCAATCCGCCGCGCGACCACCGCCCGCCGATGGTGGAGCACTACGCGCGCCTGGCACTCAAGCCCGGCGGGCGCCTGCCAGAGAACCTGAGCGAGCCGCGCCTGCGCGTGGACCCGGCGCGCGTGGCCGCCACCGCCGAGCGCTTTGGCCTGGCGCCGCACACGCGCGTGATCGCGTTCTGCCCGGGCGCTGAGTTCGGCCCTGCCAAGCGCTGGCCCGCGGCCCATTTCGCCAAACTGGCGCAGATGCTGCGGCGCTCGTATCCGTACGCGCAGATGATCACACTGGGCTCGGCCAAGGACGCCGAGATCGCCGCCGAGATCGACAGCGAGGCGCCGTTCGTGCGCAACCTGTGCGGCCAGACCTCGCTCGACGACGCGGTCGACCTGCTGGCGCTGTCCGAAGCCGCGGTCTGCAACGATTCGGGCCTGATGCACGTGACCGCGGCGCTGGGTCGGCCCCAGGTGGCGGTGTACGGCTCGAGCGATCCGCGCCACACGCCGCCGCTGTCACAGGCAGCGAGTATCATGTGGCTGCAGCTGGAGTGCAGTCCGTGCTTCAAGCGCGAGTGCCCGCTGGGCCACCTGCGCTGCCTGAAAGAGATCGAACCGGAAATGGTGTTCGTCGAGCTGCGCAAGCTGCTGCACCGGCCCTGACCGCCTGACGTCCCTGACGCCCCTGCCCTAGCCACGTCCATTGCCAACATGCCTCGCTTTGCCCGCCTGTTCGATTCCGCCGAAGACATCGTCGACGCTTTCCGCGAAGCGCTGAAGCTGCGCGACGCCGAAGGCGCGCTGCGCCTGTGGCTGGACGAAGACTCGATCACCTGCGTGCTGCCCGACGGCCAGCGCCTGATCGGCCACGAGCAGCTGCGCCAGGCCTTCTCGCAGCTGCTGGAAGAACAGCCGGTGCTGGTCGACGCCATCGAGACCAGCAGCCATGCGTCGATGGCCGTGTCGATCTTCGACGTGACCGAGGCGCTGCGCTTCGGCAGCGACCGCGTCGAGGCCGACCTGTACGTGCACACCACCTACGTGCTGATGCAGAACCACGAAGGCTGGCGCCTGGCCCACATCCACTGCAGCCCCGCCAACGCGGTACAGGTTGCCGCCGTGGCCGCCACGCCGGGCCAGGCGCTGCACTGAACCCGCGGCCGCGCAGCGGCCTGCTGCAACACAAGCCGGCATGACGCAGCTTCCGCACCACCGCCTGCCCTACGCCGTCCAGGCAGATCCCGTCGGCGCGCACGGCTATGGCGACGACACGCCGATGCCCTGGTGGCTGCGCGGCGGCCACGCCCAGACCATCATCCCCGCGCGTTTCACGCGCCGCCCGCCGCGCGTCGGCTTTCACCGCGAACGCTGGGCCACGCCCGACCAGGACTTCATCGACCTCGACTGGACCACCCACGCGGTGCAGGCGGATACGCCGCTGGTGGTGATGTTTCACGGCCTCGAGGGCGACTCCGGCAGCCACTACGCGCAGGCGCTGATGCATGCGCTGTCGCTGCGCGGCTGGCAGGGCGTGATCCCGCATTTCCGCGGCTGCTCGGGTGAACTCAACCTGGCGCCACGCTTCTACCACTCCGGCGATTCGGCCGAGATCCGCTGGGTGCTGGAGCGCATGCGCCAGCACCACTGCGCCGGCGGCCGCAAGCTGCTGGTGGTGGGGATCTCGCTGGGCGGCAATGCGTTGCTGCGCATGCTGGGCGAAGACGGCAGCCAGGCGGGCTACGTGCATGCGGCCGCGGCGATTTCCGCGCCGCTGGATCTCGCCGCCGGCGGTGCCGCGCTGTCGGCAGGCTTCAACCTGGTCTACACGCGCATGTTCCTGCAGACGCTCAAGCGCAAGTCGCTGGCCAAGCTGCAGCAGTTCCCGGGCCTGTTCGACCGCGACACCATGCTGGCCAGCCGCGACCTGTACGCCTTCGACAATGTCGTTACCGCGCCGCTGCACGGCTTTGCCGATACCGACGACTACTGGCGCCGCGCCGCCAGCAAACCCGTGCTGCGCGACATCGCCGTGCCCACGCTGGTGCTCAACGCGCGCAACGATCCCTTCCTGCCCGCGCGGCACCTGCCCGGCCCTGCCGACGCCAGCGCGCAGGTCTGGCTGGAACAGCCCGAGCACGGCGGCCATGTCGGCTTCATGACCCCGCCCGCGGGCTGGCGCCGGCACCTGCCGCTGCAGGCCGACGGACGCTTCGGCGGCCATATCGAATGGCTGCCGGCGCGGATCCTGAAATTTTTCGACAGCATGAAGTAGGCGGGCACCGATCCGACCGCCCGCCGGGGAGACAGAGATGGACGACATCGTCAGGCAGGCCATGGCACGCTGGCCCAACGTGCCCAATGCCTACGGCTGGCTCACGCTGGACCGCCGCGGGCAGTGGCGCCTGCGCAATGAATATGCGCAGCAGCACGGGCTCTCGGGCGACCCCATCCGCCATGAGGCGCTGATCGGCTTTATCGAACGCAACTACCAGTGCGACGAACGCGGCTGCTGGTATTTCCAGAACGGGCCGCAGCGCGTCTTCGTGACGCTGGGCTATGCGCCTTGGATCGTGCGGCTGCACCAGGGCGCGCTGCAGACCACCACGGGGCAGGCGTTCTCGCCGCAGGCGTGTTTTGCCGACGAGCACGGCAACGTGGTGCTGGCAGGCACCGTCGCCGGCATAGCACCGGGCACCGCGCCGGCGCTGCAGGCGGCGCTGCTGCACGACCACGACCTGGAGCAGTTCAGCGGCGCCAGCACCTGGCATGGCGAAGCCTGCGGCGCCGACTTGGGCGCATTCCACCACGATGGCCGCGACCTGCCGATCGAGCCGATCGCCGAGAGCGAGGTGCCGAAGCGCTTTGGTTTCGTGCGCCAGCCGGCGGCGCCGGCCGGCTGAGCTGCCCCCATCAGTTAGGCATGCCCTTGTTGTCCTGCTTGTCCTCGCGGTACTGGCGCTCCAGCTGGTGCAGACGCGCATCGACCTCGGACAGCGTGTAGAAATCACCGTCGCCGGCCTTGCGCGCGATCTGCAGCTGTTCGATGGCGGCCTGGTAGGCGCCATCCATCGCATATTTCTCGGCCAGCGCCTGGTGTTGCTGCAGCCGCTTGCCCTGGCCGGCGTAGGCGCGCGCCAGCATCTCCCACCATTCGCTGCGGCCGGTCTCCTGGCGCGTGCGCTCGCGCAGGAAGCGCACCGCTTCGTCATGGCGGCCGGAGCCGATCAGCGTCTCCGCGTAGGCTACCGCCACCGCGTGCGAAAGCGGGAACGCCTTCATCGACGCGCTGGCCTGCGCCAGCGCCTCGGGCACGCGGCCCTGCGCGCGTGCCAGTTCCACGGCCATCACGTCGAGCATGGGGCTGCCTGAACTGGCGCCGGGGATGTTGCCGTACAGGCGGCGGGCTTCGGCCAGCTCCTGTTCGGCGGCCGGATAGCGGCGCAGGCGCTGCTCGACGAACGCCAGCGCGTAGTGAACCGCCGGCGCGCGTAGCGCCGACGCCCCGGCCAGCTGCGTGCGCAGCGCCGCGCGCAGGTTCTGCAGGTCGCTCGGCGACGCTTCCTGGATCACTCGGGCGCGCATGCGCGCGAACTCGTATTCGGGCGTGTTGGGCACCTTGCGCTGGCTGGCATGGCTGACGCGGTCCTGCATGTCGGCGATGCGCTCGGAGGTGAGCGGGTGGGTGCGCACATAGGACGGCACCGAGTTCTCGGCGGTGCCCGATGCGCGCTGCAGCCGCATGAAGAAATCGGGCATGCCCTGCGGATCGAAGCCCGCCGCGGTCAGGATCTGGAAGCCGACCCGGTCGGCCTCGCGCTCCGCGCCGCGCGAGAACGACAGCTGGTTGGCAATGGCGGCGCCCTGCCCGCCCATCGCCAGCGCCGCCGCCGCATCCGGGCTGCGCGTCGCAGCCAGCCCGGCCAGCACCATCGACGCCAGCGCAATCCACATCGACTGGTCCTGCTGGGTGATGCCGCGCGCGATATGCCGCTGCATCACGTGGCCGATTTCATGGCCCAGCACCGAGGCCAGTTCGGATTCGGTATCGGACTGCACCAGCAGCCCGGTGTGCACGCCGATATAGCCGCCCGGCAGCGCAAAGGCGTTGATGCTGCGGTCACGCACCGCGAACAGGTCGAAGCCGGTGGCGAAGGTGCCGGCGCCGGTCGAGCCTGAGATGTTCTGGCGCCGCGCGGCCTGCACCAGCCGGTAGCCGAGCGCGTTCAGGTAGTCGGACAGCAGCGGATCGGGCACGTACAGCGGATCGCGCCGGATATCGCGCATGATGCGATCGCCCAAGCGTTTTTCCATATCGGGCGACAGCGATGCAGTGGACGGGTCGCCCAGATCCGGCAGCTGCACGCCGCCGGCCTCCACCACCGCGTTGTTGGTGCGCAGGCCGAACTCGGATTTCTGGCCCGCCTTCACGCTGCGGTTCAGGTTGTCGTAGACCTGGTCCGCGGCCTCGGCCGAGGTGGCCGGCGCCGGCGCACGGGGCGCAGCCACCGGCGTCGCTGGTGCCGCTGCCGGGCGCGGCGTACCCTGTGGCCAGGCCGGTGCCGCGAACGTCAGCGCCAGCAGCGCCGCCAGCGGCCGTCGCCATGGCGCCCAGGCGCCACCGGCACGGCGGCTGCCGGCTTCGCGATGTGACGCGGAACCGGCAGGAACGGCATCCGCCACGGCGCCACGGCCATATGCGGCAGACCTGCGAAGCGATGGGTGTTTTGGCATGTTGCTATGATAGCGGCCTCCCGTGGCCGTTCCCATCGGACGCGTCGGTCGGACCCTTCGGGGCGACACTGGCGGCACCGGCGGCCCCATGCACGCAGTTCGCCCGAAGCTCTCGATCATGACCCAGCTCACCCATTTCGACACCGCCGGACAAGCCCACATGGTCGACGTCGGCGACAAGGCCAGCACCCATCGCGTCGCGGTGGCCACCGGCACCATCACCATGCAGCCCGCCACCTTCGCCCTGGTGCGCGACGGCAGCGCCAAGAAAGGGGACGTGATCGGCATCGCCCGCGTGGCGGCGATCATGGCCACCAAGCGCACCGCCGACCTGATCCCGCTGTGCCACCCGATCGGCCTGACCAAGGTGGCGGTCGAGTTCGCGCTGGACGAGGCCAGCGCCACCGTCGCCTGCACCGTGCGCACCGAGACCCGCGGCCAGACCGGCGTGGAGATGGAGGCACTGACCGGGGTGCAGGTCGCGCTGCTGACGATCTACGACATGTGCAAGGCGGTGGACCGGGGGATGGTGATCGGCAATGTGAAGCTGCTGGAGAAGCATGGCGGCAAGTCGGGGGATTGGGTGGCGGCCGGTTGATCCCAGCCGTCGCGGCACGGCGCTTACGTGATGCCCGCGGTACGCCCGGCGAGGGCGCACGCGGCCTCTTCTTACGCCATATTCCTTCTCTGGTAATAAAGGTAACGCCGCATTTCCACACGCGCCGTCGGCGCCATCCGCGCGCGACAATTTGGTATTCAATATGATTGCGGGCCGCCCGGGATGGCGGCCGGGTGACCCTGTCCGCGACGCGCGCGGGGATGAGGTGGATACCATGAACGGGCGCATGCTAAGCCAGATCGCCCTGGCACTCGCGGCCACGGCCGCCAGCGGCGCCGCCCTTGCCGGGCGGGCCGATCTCCATGATGCCGCCTGGCATGGCGGCAATGTCGGCAATGTGCGCGACGGCATGGTGAAGACGCGCACCAGCGTAGGCGTCGGTATCTATCTCGGGCCCGGCGCGTTCTACGGTGGCTATCCCTACGGCTACCCCGCTCCGTACTACTATCCGCCCGCCGTGGTCGCGGTACCCGCGGCGCCACCGCAGTACATCGAGCAAGGCCCGAACGGCCCGGTGCCGGCCCCCGGCCCGGACGGCGTCATGCCGCAGCAGGGCTGGTGGTACCACTGCAGCCAGCCGGAAGGCTACTACCCTTACGTCGCATCCTGCCCCGGCGGCTGGCAACGCGTGCCGGCACAGCCGCCGGCCAATTCCTGACACGGGGTGACACCATGCATGCCCTGATCCGTGCCACGCTGGCCGTGGCCACCCTCGCCCTCGGCGCCTGCGCCGTGCTGCCGTCCGGACCCAGCGTGATGGCGCTGCCGGGCACCGGCAAGAACTTCGACCAGTTCCGCGCCGACGACTACAACTGCCGGCAATTCGCCTTCGGGCGCGTCGGCGGGGTGTCTTCGGCCCAGGCGGCCAACAACGCCGCGCTGGGCAGCGCCGCGGTGGGCACCGCACTGGGCGCCGCGGCGGGCGCGGCTTTCAACGGTGGCTCGGGCGCTGCCGTGGGCGCGGGCATCGGCCTGCTGACGGGCGCGGCAGTCGGCGCCGGCAATGCGCAATACGCCGGCTATGGCACGCAGCAGCAATACGACGCCGCCTACGTGCAGTGCATGTACGCCAGCGGCAATCGCGTGCCCGTGCCGGGGCGCGTGGCCGCCGTCCCGGCGCCGGCGCCGCGGTACTACTATCCGCCGCCCCCGCCGCCGGTCTACTACAGCCCGTATCCGTACTACTAGGTCAGTCCCGGCCCAGCTCCGCAAGCCGCCGCGAGCGGTCGACCACCCAGCCGCAGAACGCCTGCGGGCGCTGGTCCGCCGTCACGCCGCGGCACGCCTGCGCGATCGTCGCGTACTGCGTGGCCTCGTCGCCAAGGTAGTACCAGCGCAGGCGCTCCATCCACTGCCGGCCTTGCGCGGCATCGCCCGTCAGCGCCAGCAGCCATGCCGTGCGCGCGATCATGGTCGGCGTCGGCAGCAGATGCACCGCCGCGATATGCACGGGCAACAGCGCCGCGGCATTCTCCGGCGTGATCGCGGCCTGCCCGGCCGCATCGGCCTGCGCATGCTGGCGGAACCAGAAGCGCGGCATCGGCAAGGCCTGGCGGCCTTCGCTGCTGGCATACTCGCGCGCTTCCGCGCGGCGATAGTCCTGCCACATGGTGCCCAGCACCACCGCGGCCACCGCGACAAAGGCGAGCACTAGTCCCCGCGCCAACGGTAACGGAAGACGCCAGCGCCCGAAGCCAGACGGCTCCAGCCAGCCGAGCATGAAGCAGAACGGCAGGAAGAAATACAGGTAATGCAGCGGGTATTCCAGCATCGAATGCGCGCACAGCATCGCCAGCCAGGTCAGCACCAGCACGGTTTGCCTGCGCTCTTCGGCATCGCCATGCCACAAGCGCACCCGCACCACGCGCCACAGCCACGCCAGCAAGATCACGCCGACGCCGGTGGTGCCGACGATCCCGGTCTTCGCCAGCAGATCGAGAATCGCGTTGTGGGCGTGCAGGGACATCTCGACCTTCACACCGACCTGATCGAGCTGCTGGAACTGCGCCCAGCCGAACTCGCCCCAGCCGACGCCGAACCAGGGATGGGCGCGGAACATGGCGATGGCGTGCGCCCACAGCGCGCCGCGCGCTGAGATCTGGTCTTCGGCTTCGAGCTGGGCGATGGTGTCGAACAGGCGCCAGTCGAAGGCCTGCCCTGCGGCCTTGATGGCGGGTTGCAGTATCAAGAGCATCGCCACCATGGCAGCGGCAGCGACCACGAGCCCGACCGGACGCTGCATCGGATCCGCTCCGCGGCGCTCGCCTCGCGCCAGCCACGCTGCGATCATTGCGTAGCTCGCGGCAAGGCCAACATGCAGCACGCCGGTACGCGAGCCGGACAGCACGATACCGCTTTCCAGCAAGGCCACTGCCGCCAGCCACATCGGAAAGTGCAAACGCCCACGCGAGGCCAGCCACACTGATGCGACCAGTGCCAGACCGTGTACGGTGGCCTGGTGGTTGGGCTGGTTGAGGTTGCCCCAGAGGCGGCGGTTGGTGTCGTAGAAGTAGGTGGAGACTAGGCCGAAGGAGCGGGGTTCCAGGTGGAACAACTGCACCCATTGCGACACGGTGCCTAGCAGGCCGGCGATCAGGGCCGCAACGGCGAGGGCGTCACCGGTTTCCGCTTCGCTGCCAGACTGCGTGCTGCGGTACCACCATGCGGCAGAGGCCACGGCTGCGCCGAGCGAAAGCGTCAGCACAGTCATCAGGCGGCTGCCGGAAAAGTCGGTGTGTCCCAGGCTCGCGAAGATCAGGCTGACGAGGACAAGCCAGGGGAATAGCAGTGAGATTAGCGGTAGCGATGCGGATGACGTGGCGATCGTCGTCACCGGCCGGCGGGTCGCTCGAAATGCAACGGCAGCGACCGCGGCAATGCTGCACAGCGCGGCGGCCCATTCGCCGTAGAACGTGGCTAGTGGCAGCGTGTGCCGGGAGACCAGCAGCGGGATGACGATTGCTGCGATGAGGGCAGCCGACGGAAGGGTTGTCCGGGACGGCGGCATTTAGGCGCCTGTTCATGGGAAAGGCGCATGATAGCTTGGGCGATGGGCAAAGAAAAAGCGCCCGAAGGCGCTTTATGTCGGATTCATCGCTACAGGTTAGCGGTTGGTGGCGGGCATAATATTTGTCGGAATATTGTCCGTGTTGATCTTGGTGTAAGTAACCTGGGTGCCAGTTGCATCGGGGGCCCAGTCGGCTTCGTAGATATAGCCGCCGACTTCACCCTTGCCGGTAAATTTCACGTTCACTTTGCCAGGGGCGGCCGGCGGGCCAGCGGTTGCAGCGGTACCAGTCAGGGCAACTGCGGCTGTTGCATACTTGGGCGTCGGCAAGGACGTGATGTTCAGTTCGGTAGCCGTATCACACAGCGAGCCGTCACCGGCGTTGACCTGAAGACATTGAGCCACGGCCGTTTTTAGTGCCGCAAGGTCCGAAATGTTGTTCTGCCATTTGGACTTCGTCACATAATCCTGATACTGCGGAATCGCAATCGCCGCCAGGATACCAATGATCGCCACCACGATCATCAGTTCGATCAGCGTAAAGCCCTTCTGGACGCGGCGGCCCAGCTTTTTCAGTTGTTGTACCCGTTGCATGATTTGACCCCTCGAAGAGATTTTGGTTAAGCGTTGCACGTCTTCGGTTTCGTGACGCGGGGACGATAGAGCAGCAAGTGTGCCAGGCGCATCCCCCATCGGTAGGGGGTGAAAAGCGACAAATTTCGTCACCCGTCGGGGTGAGGCTTGCCGGTTGCGCCAAAAATTGTCACCCGGGACCGCTATCACAGGCAAGCGCGACAAAAAGTGCGATCACTCACATGAGTTAGTTGGCGCGGGCACCGACACGCGCGCGCCGCTCACAACGAAAAAGGGCGGCCAGCTGGCCGCCCTTCCCTTCATGTTGACGCGTCAGGCCGTCTGTGCCGACCGGCGGCTCAGCAGCTTGCCGATGATCACAACCAGGATCGCGCCGGCGGCGCCGAAGACCAGGTGGGCGTGCGGCACGTGGACTTCGAACCAGGCCGCGTCGACCGGGTCGCTGACCAGCATTTCGCCGGCGAGATAGCCGAGCAGCGCGGCACCCAGCACGATGATGACCGGGAAGCGCTCCATCACCTTGAGCAGGAGGGTGCTGCCGAACACGATCAGCGGGATCGACAGGCCCAGGCCGACGATCAGCAGCAGCAGCTGGCTGCCTTCCGGGCCCTTCTGCGCGGCGGCGGCCACGGCGACCACGTTGTCCAGCGACATCACCAGGTCGGCGATCAGGATGGTGCGGATGGCGGCCCAGATATTGTCCTTGGCGTCATGGCCGTCTTCGTCGTCCTCGCCGGTCAGCAGCTGCACGCCGATGTAGACCAGCAACACGGCGCCGATGATCTTCAGGTAGGGCAGGCTCAGCAGCTTGACCGCGGCCACGGTCAATACCACGCGCATGATGATGGCGGCGGCGCTGCCCCAGAAGATGGCTTTCTTCTGCTGGGCCGGCGGCAGGTTGCGCGAGGCGAGCGCGATCACTACCGCGTTGTCGCCGGACAGGACGATATTGGTCAGGATGATCGATCCCAACGCAATCCAGAAAGTGGTGGAAGACAGCAGTTCCACGGGGAGGCTCCTCGAGTTCTATGTGGTGGTGCGCCCCGTCATCCGACGGGATTTTGGATGTCTGAAAGCGCAGACATGACTGTTTAACGCATCAACCTTTCGATTAGATTTCAATTTTGTAATCTTCGGGTCAGGCGTGGCAAACGAACCACTTCGAGGGCCGGAAATGACAATGCCCCCGCAGGGCGGGGGCATTTCAAGCCGGGGCTTTCTCCGCCGCGGCGGAAAAAGCGCTGGACTGCCTGTTACAGCATTGCCTTCAGCAGGCGGCCCATTTCCGACGGGTTCTTGGTCACCTTGATACCGCAGGCTTCCATGATTTCCAGCTTGGCCTGGGCGGTATCGGCACCGCCCGAGATCAGCGCGCCGGCGTGGCCCATGCGCTTGCCCGGAGGCGCGGTCACGCCAGCGATGAAGCCCACCACCGGCTTCTTCATGTTGTCCTTGATCCAGTTGGCCGCGTTGGCTTCGTCCGGACCGCCGATCTCACCGATCATGACCACGGCGTCCGTTTCCGGATCGTCGTTGAACATCTTCATCACGTCGATGTGCTTCAGGCCGTTGATGGGGTCGCCACCGATGCCGACGGCCGACGACTGGCCCAGGCCCAGAGCGGACAGCTGGCCCACGGCTTCGTACGTCAGCGTGCCCGAGCGCGACACCACGCCGATGCGGCCCTTCTTGTGGATGTGGCCCGGCATGATGCCGATCTTGATTTCGTCCGGCGTGATCAGGCCCGGGCAGTTCGGTCCCAGCAGCAGGGTCTTCTTGTTCTCGCGGCGCATGCGGTCCTTGACTTCCATCATGTCGCGCACGGGAATGCCTTCGGTGATGCAGACCACCAGGTCCAGGTCGGCGTCAACGGCTTCCCAGATCGCGGCAGCGGCGCCCGCGGGCGGCACGTAGATCACCGACACGGTGGCGCCGGTCTGGGCCTTGGCGTCCTTGACGCTGGCGTAGATGGGAATGCCTTCGAAGTCTTCGCCGGCCTTCTTCGGGTTCACGCCGGCGACGAAGGCGTTCTTGCCGTTGGCGTAGTCGCGGCAGCCACGGGTATGGAACTGGCCGGTCTTGCCGGTGATGCCCTGGGTAATGACTTTGGTGTCTTTGTTGATCAGAATCGACATGCTTTCGTCCTTTGCTTGACTCTGGCAGCGCGGGCAAAGGCCACGCGCGCTGCCGAAGTTCGCTTGTATTGGGTAACGGCGCCTCGGCTTACTTGCCGGCGGCGGCAGCCACGACCTTCTGGGCGGCTTCTTCCATCGTGTCGGCCGAGATGATCGGCAGGCCCGAGTCAGCCAGCATCTTGCGGCCCAGCTCTTCGTTGGTGCCCTTCATGCGCACGACCAGCGGCACCGTCAGATGCACGGCCTTGGAAGCGGAGATCACGCCTTCGGCGATCACGTCGCAACGCATGATGCCGCCGAAGATGTTGACCAGGATGGCCTGCACGTTCGGGTTCTTCAGCATCAGCTTGAAGGCTTCGGTCACCTTCTCGGTGGTGGCACCGCCGCCCACGTCGAGGAAGTTGGCCGGCTCGCCGCCGAACAGCTTGATGGTGTCCATGGTGGCCATGGCCAGGCCGGCGCCGTTCACCAGGCAGCCGATGTTGCCATCCAGCGAGATGTAAGCCAGGTCGAATTTCGAGGCCTCGATTTCGTTGGCGTCTTCTTCATCCAGGTCGCGGTAGGCAACGATTTCCGGATGGCGGAACAGCGCGTTCGAGTCAAAGTTGAACTTGGCGTCGAGCGCGATCACCTTGCCGTCGCCGGTCAGGATCAGCGGGTTGATTTCGGCCAGCGAGGCGTCGGTTTCATAGAACGCCTTGTACAGGCCTTGCAGGGCCTGGCGGGCTTGCGCCACGCTCGCGTCGGGCACGCCGATCTTGCGGGCGATGTCGTCGGCGTCGGCGTCGGTCAGGCCGGTCGACGGCTCGACGATCAGGGTGTGGATCTTTTCCGGGCTGTGGGCAGCGACTTCCTCGATGTCCATGCCGCCTTCGCTCGATGCCATCAGGGCGATCTTCTGCGAAACGCGGTCCACCACCAGCGAAACGTACAGTTCCTTCTTGATGTCGGCGCCTTCTTCGATCAGCAGGCGGTTGACCTTCTTGCCTTCCGGACCGGTCTGGTGCGTGACCAGCTGCATGCCCAGGATGTTGGACGCGTAGGTCTTGACCTCGTCCATGCTCTTGGCAACCTTGACGCCGCCGCCCTTGCCGCGGCCACCCGCGTGGATCTGCGCCTTGACAACCCACACCGGGCCGCCGAGTTGTTCTGCGGCCTTCAGGGCCTCGTCAACCGAGAACGCGGGGATGCCGCGCGGAACCGGCACATTGTATTTGCGCAGGATTTCCTTGCCTTGATACTCATGGATATTCATGCGTGTTTCCTTTCGGGTAGGCGTAAAAGGTAGAAGGGAAGAATCTGAAAGAAGACGAACTCTCTCGTCGGGCTGGCCGATCCTGAGAATCAGCCGGAGGTGCCGGTCGGCCGGTCGGCCGGGACAGCGTCGTTGCCGTCGATTGCGTGACCACCGCGGTCGCCATTGGCCGCGGGCTGCTGCGCCTGAGGCGCGGATGCGACGGCAGGCGCGGCCTCGGCCCTTGCCTTGGGCGTCGGCTGGTGACCATACCAGCGCGGGTAAAACTGACGAACCACCTCGCCGTCGAAACGCAGGGCGTGGCAGCCGTTCAACTGATAGGGCGGCTCCGGATTCGGATCGTCCTCGCCGTTGTCGCGGATACTGATGACCTCGCCGGCAAAGGCCTGGATCGCGGTGCTGGGCAGCACCCCGGCGGCTTCGGTCAGGTGCGAGCAGCCGTGCATGCCGCCCAGGCGCTCGCGCACCGCCTTGCGAAAACCCTTGCGCAGGTTCAGCCCGATCAGCTTGCGGTAAGCCTGGCCGATCGTGTCGCAATGGGACGGGTACGGCACCCAGTCGGAGCAGGCCTCGGCATCCAGCACCGTCATTTCCTCGTCGATCGTGATGCGCAGCCACAGGTCGTGCAGCGGCTGGCCTTGCGGGCGGATGCGGTCGCCGGCCAGTTCGATGTCACGGGGCTTGGTGTCGGTCAGGCGCACTTCGATGTCCCACAGGCCGTCGTCCCTCTGGTACGCCTCGGCCGCAATGGCGCGACGGTGACGCAGGGAGCGGTTGACGGGCTGGGACAGAGGCATGGCCAGGCTGGGATGCGGACTAGAGGACGAGAATGCGGTGATACCGGGAATACGGGGGGCTGGGGCACCGTGGTGCCGCGGCACCGAAATAACCCCGGGAGTTTAACATGCCATGCCGCGTTGGCCGGGAACATCCTTGTGCGGCAACTGTCGCGCCCGGATTGTCGGCCGACCATGGCAGCGCGGCAGCCCGGGCCGCCTTGCCGCAATGCACCAGCAGGCCCCGGCCTCCCGGCCGCGACAAAGGTCAGCTGCCGGCACGGCGCGATGACGCAACGCAGCGAAATACACATGACGGCAGCGCAGGTACTGCAGCAACCTGCCACGCGACGCTGGCTCAGTCCGCGTCGCCGTAGTCCTCGTCCGCGCCCTGGATGATCTTGCCGACCACCGCGCGCGAAAACCCCCGTGCCACCATGAAGCGGATCTGCTTGGCCCGTGCCTCGGGCGTGTCGGGCGACGTGCCGAAGCGCTTGCGCCAGACCTCGCGCGCCCGCTCGGCTTCGGTAGCGCGCAGTCGCTCCTGCAGTTCACCCAGCTGCTCGCTGTCGAGCTTGTGCGTCTTGGCCTCCTGCATCACGCGCGCGGTGCCGTAGCGGGCGCCGCGGCGATGCACCAGGCTGTCAGCGAAGCGCTGGTTCGACAGCCAGTTCTCGCGCTCCAGCGCATCCAGCAGCTGTTCCAGCTGCTCCGGCGACTCGGCATGCGGCGCCAGCTTGCGCGCCAGCTCGGCGCGGCTGTGCTCGCGGCGCGACAGGTAGCCGACGGCGCGGGCCTTCAGCGACAGCGGGGGACGGGTTGCCATGGGTGACCGGGGTCAGCGGTTGGAAGGACGGTGCCGCGGGCCAAGCAAAAAGGCCGGGGCATCGGCGATGCCCCGGCCTTCCCGGATGGCGCAGCGGCCGCCGGCGCGGTCAGTCTTCGACCGTTGCCGCCGCGGCTGCGGCGGTGGGGTTCATGGCCACCACGCCCAGCGCCGCGCGCACCTTGTTTTCGATCTCGGCGGCAATGTCGGGGTTCTCGCGCAGGTATTCGCGCGCGTTATCCTTGCCCTGGCCGATCTTCTCGCCGTTGTAGCTGTACCAGGCGCCGGACTTCTCGACGATCTTGGCATCGACGCCCAGGTCGATGATCTCGCCCTGGCGCGAAATGCCCTGGCCGTAGAGGATGTCGAAGAAGGCCTCGCGGAACGGCGGCGACACCTTGTTCTTGACCACCTTGACCTTGGTCTCGTTGCCGATCACGTCGTCGCCCTTCTTGATCGAGCCGATGCGGCGGATGTCGAGGCGCACCGAGGCGTAGAACTTCAGCGCATTGCCGCCGGTGGTGGTTTCGGGCGAGCCGAACATCACGCCGATCTTCATGCGGATCTGGTTGATGAAGATCACCAGGCAGTTGGTGCGCTTGATGGTGCCGGTCAGCTTGCGCAGCGCCTGGCTCATCAGGCGGGCCTGCAGGCCGGGCAGCGAATCGCCCATTTCGCCTTCGATTTCGGCCTTGGGCACCAGCGCCGCGACCGAGTCGATGATGATCAGGTCGATCGAGCCCGAGCGCACCAGCGCGTCGGTGATTTCCAGCGCCTGCTCGCCGGTGTCGGGCTGCGAGATCAGCAGGTCGCCGACATTGACGCCGAGCTTGGAGGCGTAGTTGACGTCCAGCGCGTGCTCGGCGTCGATAAAGGCGCAAGTGCCGCCCAGCTTCTGCATTTCGGCCACCACCTGCAGCGTCAGCGTGGTCTTGCCCGAGGATTCCGGCCCGTAGATCTCGACCACGCGGCCGCGCGGCAGGCCACCGACGCCAAGCGCGATGTCCAGGCCGAGCGAACCGGTGGAAACCACCTGGATGTCCTTTTCGACCTCGCCGTCGCCCAGGCGCATGATCGAGCCCTTGCCGAACTGCTTCTCGATCTGGGAGAGCGCGGCGGCAAGCGCCTTCTGCTTCTCGGCGCTCACGCCGGCACCTGCCTTCTTGTCGTCCATGGTCGTCCTTGAATCAAATGGTGTATAAATAGGCCGCATGTGGCGCGGCACCGGCATTTGCCGGCATCAGCGCCGGCCCGGCTGTCTGCGCGGCCGCACTCCAGGGGGTCTCCCCGGGCGGCCCCAGCGGAACGTGCGGGTACTGTATAAAAAAACAGTATGCTTGGCAAGCCCCTTCGCGCCCCCGTGCCCGTTGCGCACCGGTGCCGGCTATGCCGGCCAGGGTGGAGACAACCATGCGCATTCTGATCGCCGAAGATGACGACGTGCTGGCCGACGGCCTGACCCGTTCGCTACGCCACTCGGGCTACGCCGTCGACCATGTCGCCAATGGCCTGGAAGCCGATTCGGCCCTGTCGACCCAGACCTTCGACCTGCTGATCCTCGACCTGGGCCTGCCGCGCATGTCCGGGCTGGAAGTGCTCAAGCGCCTGCGCGCGCGCGGCGCGATGCTGCCGGTGCTGATCCTGACCGCCGCCGACAGCGTCGACGAGCGCGTCAAGGGCCTGGACCTCGGCGCCGACGACTACATGGCCAAGCCCTTCGCCCTGTCCGAGCTGGAAGCGCGCGTGCGCGCGCTGGTGCGGCGCGGCGCCGGCGGCGGTGCCACGCTGATGCGCCACGGGCCGCTGGCGTACGACCAGGTCGGGCGCATCGCGTATCTCAATGACCAGATGCTGGAGCTGTCCGCGCGCGAGATCGGCCTGCTGGAGATCCTGCTCACGCGCAGCGGCCGCCTGGTGTCGAAGGAGCAGCTGGTGGACCACCTGTGCGAATGGGGCGAGGAAGTCAGCAACAATGCCATCGAGGTCTATGTGCACCGCCTGCGCAAGAAGATCGAGGTCGGCGGCATCCGCATCGCCACCGTGCGCGGGCTGGGCTACTGCCTGGAGAAATTCCAGCCGGCGGTGGCCACGCCGCACTGACCCCATTACCGCAGGCCACGCGACCGACCTGAGCGCTACCTCGCCGACATGAGCCTGCTGCGACTGCCCTGGCGGCGCGTGCCGCGCGCCACGCCCCCTTCCTCCTCCACGCCGGAAGCCACCGACCAGGACCTGGCCGACGCGCTGCCGCACCTGGAGGAAAGCACCGCCCACCCCGCGCCGCGCTCGCTGTTCGGCGAGATCCTGGACTGGATGCTGGCGCCGCTGCTGCTGCTCTGGCCGATGAGCATCGCGGTGACCTACCTGGTGGCCAAGTCGATCGCCAACGGTCCCTTCGACCGCGCCCTCGAAGCCAGCGCCATCGTGCTGTCGCAGCAGGTGCGCGAGGTCAACGGCCGCGTCACGCTGCAACTGCCGCTGTCGGCACGCGAGATCCTGCGCGCCGACGAGACCGACAACATCTACTACCAGGTGGTCGGCAAGCGCGGCGAATACATCGCCGGCGACCAGGACCTGCCCTTGCCTTCCGAGGACGACCAGGGCCACGCCGGGCTGGTGTCGCTGCGCGATGACCGCGTCGCCGGCAACGACGTACGCGTGGCCTACACCTATATCGAGCTGAAGCAGGTCAGCGGCACCCAGCCGGTGCTGGTGCAGGTGGCCGAAACCCTGGACAAGCGCGCGCGGCTGGCCAACGAGATCATCAAGGGCGTGATCCTGCCGCAGTTCGTGATCCTGCCGCTGGCGGTGGTGCTGGTGTGGTTCGGGCTGTCGCGCGGGCTGGCGCCGCTGACCGCGATCCAGCAGCGCATCCGCGCGCGCAACCCGGGCGATACCAGCCCCATCGACGAACGCGCCGCGCCGCAGGAAATCACGCCGCTGGTGGGCTCGTTCAACGACCTGCTGGCGCGGCTGGACCAGTCGGTGCAGACCCAGAAGCGCTTTATCGCCGATGCCGCGCACCAGATGAAGACGCCGCTGGCGGGCCTGCGCATGCAGGCCGAGCTGGCGCAGCGCGAGCAGTCGCCGGAAGAGCTGCGGCGCTCGCTGGCGCAGATCGCGGGCAGCTCGGAACGCACCGCGCACCTGGTGACGCAGCTGCTGTCGCTGGCGCGCATGGAAAACCTGGCCGGCACCGGCGGCATGGCCGCGCTCGACCTGGCGGCGCTGTCGCGCGAGGTGGTCAAGGACTGGCTGCCGCGGGCATGGGCGCGCGACATCGACCTGGGCCTCGATGCCGACGACCATCCGGTGATGGTCCAGGGCAACCGCCTGATGCTGACCGAGATGCTGAACAACCTGCTCGACAACGCCATCCGCTACACGCCGCGCGGCGGCCGCGCCACGGTGCGGGTCAGCGCCGACGCCTTCGAACCGTTCGCCTATCTCGACGTGGAAGACACCGGCCCGGGCATTGCGCCGTCGGAGCGAGAGCGCGTGATGGAGCGCTTCTACCGCGTGCTCGGCACCAACACCGAAGGCAGCGGCCTGGGCCTGGCGATCGTGCGCGAGATCGTGCAGCAGCACGGCGGCGACGTCCAGATCTCGGACCACGTCTACCAGCAATCGCCGCGGCTGGCCGGCGCGCATTTCCGCGTGACGCTGCGCCGCCCCGAGAACTTTCCGTCCGCATGAACGACACCCCTGCCCCCGGCAGCGACGAGGCTCGCCATCGCCTTGCCTGGCATCGCAACCTGCGCTGGATCTGCGGCCTGCTCGCGGTCTGGTTCACGGTCACCTTCGTGGTGGCGTGGTTTGCACGCGACCTGCGCTTCAACTTCTTCGGCTGGCCGTTCTCGTTCTGGGTCGGCGCGCAGGGCGCGCTGGTGGTCTATGTGCTGATGGCCGCGCTCTACGCCTGGCGCATGAACCACGACGATGCCGAGGCGGAAGCCGAAGCTCACCGCACCGAGCCGCCGCCGGCGGCAATGCCATCGCAAGGCGCCTCGCGCGGACCCGGCGTGGATGCTGCATAGCCGCACGCCCGCAACGCGCATAACCGTGCGGAGCGCATGCGCCGAAGGCCCGCAGCGCAGCATCCACAGCCCCGTGCGCGCCTAGCGTATACCCCGACGTTTTTTGCTGGCGGCGCGCCGGAATCTGTCAGAACGCAGTAAGTTTCGCCACCCACAATCCTCTGCAACTCTGGGCATAGCGGCCAGCCGCGCGGCGCTTTCCGCGCGCCACGCCCGTCCCGGGATCCATTCCAGACGGAGGAGACAAATGGCAAACGTGCAAAACGTTGCGGTGCCCGGAGGGGGCGCGCAGAACGCACCGATGACTGCCGAAGAGCGCAAGGTGATCTTTGCCTCGTCGCTGGGCACGGTGTTCGAGTGGTACGACTTTTACCTGTATGGCTCGCTGGCGGCGATCATCGCCAAGCAGTTCTTTGCCGGGCTGGACCCGACCTCGGCCTTCATCTTCGCGCTGCTCGCGTTTGCCGCCGGCTTTATCGTGCGGCCGTTCGGCGCGCTGGTGTTCGGCCGCCTCGGCGACATGATCGGGCGCAAGTACACCTTCCTGGTGACGATCCTGATCATGGGCGTGTCGACCTTCATCGTCGGCCTGCTGCCGGGCTACGCCACCATCGGCTGGGCCGCGCCGATCATCCTGATCGCGCTGCGCATGCTGCAGGGCCTGGCGCTCGGCGGCGAGTACGGCGGTGCCGCGACCTACGTGGCCGAGCACGCCCCGCACGGCAAGCGCGGTGCGTACACCTCGTGGATCCAGACCACCGCCACGCTCGGCCTGTTCCTGTCGCTGATCGTGATCCTGCTGTGCCGCGAGGCGACCGGTCCCAACTTCGAGACCTGGGGCTGGCGCATCCCGTTCCTGCTGTCGATCCTGCTGCTGGGCGTGTCGGTGTATATCCGGCTGTCGATGAATGAATCGCCGGCGTTCCAGCGCATGAAGGCCGAGGGCAAGACCTCCAAGGCACCGCTGACCGAGTCCTTCGGCCAATGGCGCAACCTGAAGATCGTGATCCTGGCGCTGCTGGGCCTGACCGCCGGCCAGGCCGTGGTCTGGTACACCGGCCAGTTCTACGCGCTGTTCTTCCTGACCCAGGTGCTCAAGGTCGATGCCAAGACGGCCAACTTGCTGATTGCCGGCGCACTGGTGATCGGCACGCCGTTCTTCATCTTCTTCGGCGCGCTGTCGGACAAGATCGGCCGCAAGTGGATCATCATGGCGGGCTGCGCGCTGGCCGTGCTGACCTACTTCCCGCTGTTCAAGGCCCTGACCCACTACGCCAACCCGGCGCTGGAGCGCGCGCAGCAAAGCGCCCAGATCGTGGTGACCGCGGATCCGAAGCAGTGCTCGTTCCAGGGCAGCCCGATCGCCCGCGAGATCGACTTCCGCAGCTCGTGCGACATCGTCAAGCGTACCCTGGCGCAGGCTTCGGCCAGCTATGAAGTGGTCGAGGCGCCGGCCGGCACCGTGGCCAGCGTCAAGATCGGCGACAAGGAGATCAAGGCCTTCGATGCCAAGCTGGTGAACGGCCACAGCTTCGACGACGCCAGCAAGCAGCAGATCGCGGCGTTCAAGAAGGAAGTGGGCAGCTCGATGGCCGCGGCCGGTTACCCGACCAAGGCTGATCCGGCGCAGATGAACACGATCATGGTGCTGGTGATCCTGGTGATCCTGGTGATCTACGTCACCATGGTGTACGGCCCGATTGCCGCCATGCTGGTGGAACTGTTCCCGACCCGCATCCGCTACACCTCGATGTCGCTGCCCTACCATATCGGCAACGGCTGGTTCGGCGGCCTGCTGCCCACCATCTCGTTCGCGCTGGTGGCCCAGAACGGCAACATCTACTACGGCCTCTGGTACCCGATCATCATCGCCGCGCTCACCTTCGTGGTCGGCGCGCTGTTTATCCGCGAGACCAAGGACGTGAACATCTACGCCAACGACTGAGCAGGCGTGCGGCACCAAGCAGAACGGCAGGCCCGCTGGCCTGCCGTTTTTTTATGCACGGAAGCATCGTGGAAAATCTTCACCGGAAGGTGTTGACAGCCAAGAAAGCCCAGGTATAATCTCAGTCTTCGTTGGCGAATTAGCTCAGTCGGTTAGAGCGACGGAATCATAATCCGCAGGTCCGGGGTTCGAGTCCCTGATTCGCCACCATCTATTTGAAAAGCCGCGATCCCGCAAGGGTTCGCGGCTTTTTGCTTTGGTGCTCAACGACAGGCATTCGCGACAATGACACAAGGCCGTCCATGCCGGACGGCCCCGCGTGCAACGCTTACCAGTAGCGCACGCGCCCGGTGTCAAGATGCACGAACTGGTCGGACTCGTAGTAGCCGACGCCGCCGCGCTGCAATGACTTGGCGGCATCGCGCACATCGGCCAGTGACACGCCGGCCAACCGGATGTCGATGGCCTTGCCGTCCATATGCAGGCTGTGCTTGGCCACCCCGCCGCCGCGCGAGTTGCGCAGGCGCGAATTGGTGGCCGGGCTGCGGTAGCCGGAAATGACCTGGAACGGCTTGTCGGTGCCCAGCTCGCGGCGCACCTGGAACAACAGGTCGAACAGCTGCGGATCGATGGTGCCGACCTTGCCGGAATAATGGTCGCGCAGGAAACCGTTGAGCGTGGTCAGCGCGTCGGGCACGAAACGGTCGCCCACGGCATAGACCAGCGATACGCGCTCGCCGGTGTGGGTGTGATCGAAAGCCAGCGTGCGGGCATCGGGCAGGCCGGCCAGCGCCTGGTTGGCGGGCAGGTTCGCGGGCAGGCTTGCCAGCGCGCGGCGCGGCGCCAGCGGCATCAGTCCGGCGGCGAGCGCCAGGGTTCCGGTGGCATGAAGAAAGCGGCGGCGTGCGTTGCGCGTCGCGTCAGTCATGGTACTTCCTCTGAATGTGCGGGGTGCGGCGCCTCAATGGATGACGCCGGAAGCGCTTGCCACAGCGCGCGGCTGGGGGCGACCGTTGCGTTGCCGCAGTGCCTTGTCCAGCAATTTGTCGTGACCGTAGATGTCAGGCAGGAAGGATACACGACCATCGGCGCGCGCGATGACCGTGCCGTAAGCCAGCACCACCGGCAACGGCTGCTGCAGGCGCACCGTGTTCGACTTGCCACGTGCCATCGCCTCGCGGATCCGGGTCTCGTTCCAGTCCGGCATATCGTGCAATACGAATTGCGCCAGCGCTACTGGGGCTTCCACGCGGATGCAGCCGTGGCTGAAGTCGCGCCGGTCGCGCTTGAACAGCTGCGGCGACGGCGTGTGGTGCAGGTAGATGTTCTCGTTGTTGGGGAACACGAACTTGATGTCGCCCAGCGCGTTGAGCGGGCCGGGCCGCTGGCGGATGCGCAGGCTGCCGTTCAGCACCGCCTCCAGGTTCTCCTCGGACAAGGTGGTCACGGCCTTGCCGTCGCCGCCGACGAACTCCAGCCCCTGCCGGTTGAAATACCCCGGGTCGCGGCGCAGCCGCGGCACCGTCTCGCGGCGCGCGATCGATGGCGGGATATTCCAGTACGGGCTGAATTCGATATAGCGCATGTCCTCCTCGAACAGCGGCGTGCGCGTGTCGAGCGCCTTGCCGACGATCACCTTCATCTCCAGCTTGATGTCGAGCTTGCCGTCGCGGATTTCATAGGCGCGCAGCATGAACTCCGGCACGTTGACCACGATCATTCGCGGACCGTCCAGCGGGGTCCAGCGCAGGCGCTCCATGGTCAGTTCGATCTGCCGCACGCGCTCGGCGATGGGCAGGTTCAGCTGCGCCAGCGTGGCCGCGCCGATCACGCCGTCGGGCTGCAGCCCATGGCGCGACTGGAAGGCCTTGACGCCATCGACCAGTGCGCCCTCGTAGCGCGGCGGCGCCTGCGTGCCGGCCGGCAGGTCGCCCAGCGCCACCAGCCGCGCGGTCAGCGCGGCGGCGCCGGCCCACGGCTGGCCCGGCGTCAGCTTGCTGGCCGGCAGCGGCGGCAGCGGCTGCTGCCACACCGGCTGCCGGCCGATGTCGCGGTAGCGGGCCAGGGCCTGGCGCAGCGTGCCGTACAGCGGGAACGTCGGCGCCGCCTGGCGGATCGCATCGGGCAGGCGGTGCTGGGCGACGGCATCGCGCAGCCAGGTGGCGGCATCGAAAGGCCGTTCGGCCGGCGGCGCGAAATTGGCATGGACCGCGCGCGGGTTGATGCGGCCGCCATGCAGGTCGGACAGCATCCGCTCCATGGCGGCGCTCAGCGCCGCGTCGAGCCGGGCCGCGGCATCGGGCGGCAGCGCCGGGCCGTGGGCGGCCTGGGTCACCGCCTGGCGCAGGGCTTCGGCATCGTAGTCGCGCGGATCGAGGCCATCGGAGGCCACGCCGGCCAGCGCGTCCACCGCCTGGCGTGCCTCCGGCACTGGCCGACCCTGCACGAACCACATCGGCTCGTTGGCGAAGGCGGGAATGGCGAGCCACGTGGCGCAGGCAATGGCGACGGCGCCGAGGCGGCGCACGGCAGCATTCAGGATCTGGGGCATCGGGCGGATAGCTCGGATTCGTCACAGATGCCCACAGTCTACCCGCGATGGCCGATGGGCGCGGCAAGGTGCGGCAAACCCGCCAGGTGACGTTCACCACACCAACTGGTGCCGACGCGCGTAGTCCACCATCTCGACCAGCGAGCCCACGTGCAGCTTGGCCATGATGTTCGCCTTGTGCGTGCTGACGGTCTTGCTGCTGATCAGCAGCTGGGCGGCGATCGACTTGTTGGAATGCCCGCGCGCCAGGTATTGCAGGATGGTGATCTCGCGGTTGCTCAGGCGCGGCAGGCCGGCCTGTTGCTGCTCGCCGAGCTGGCGCACCGTCTCCAGCGTCTGCAGCGGAAACACCAGATAGCCGCTCAGCACGCCGCGCACGGCCTGCATCACTTCTTCGACGCCGCGCTGCTTGACCACGAAGCCGTGCGCGCCGGCGCGCAGTGCCCGTACCGGCGCCTGGGCGGTGTCGTTGCCGGACAGCACCAGCAGCGGCACGCCGGGCAGCGTGGCGACCACCCTGCGGACAAAGTCGATGCCGGGATTGCCGAAGCGTTCGACGTCGACCAGCACCAGGCCGGGCCGGTGCTCGCGGGCGAGGCGGTAGCCCTCGCGGACTCCATCCGTTTCCAGGACCTCGTCGGTGTCAAACTCGGCGGCGAGTTCGGCGCATAACAAGGTGCGGAACCTCGAGGGTTCGTCGACGATCAGCGTTGGGGGCAATTCAGGGCTCCTTAACAACTGGCGGGGAATTGGCCAGGGGACTGGCTATGCCAAGGTTAAGGGCCCTGAGGAGCCTTGATGCGCCGAATTCTCACTGCGCGGACGCAGCGGATTCTGCACAAGAGTCAGGCTTTTCCTTCGATGACGCGGCTGGCGTCAAGTGGCTGCAGCGGCGGTCATTCCGTCCCGCTCATTCCGTCCCGGCCGGCAGGAAGCGCGGCGCCGGCGCGGAGCGCGGCACTTCGCGCTCGCCCTGGCGATACAGGCGGTACGTGCCGCGCGCCTGGTTGTGCGGATGGCGCGCGGCCTCGTCCAGCGTCAGCACGCGCGCGAAGCACACGTCGGTGCCGCCCAGCACGGACTCCCAGTGCGTGGTGGGCTGGCTGGCAATCGCCGCGGCGATGCGGGCCTTGACCGCCGGCCACTGCGCGCGGTCGTACTGCGCGGCCGGGTCGATATCGGTCAGCTCCAGGCGCTCGAGCAGTTCGCGGTAGAACTGCGGCTCCAGCGCACCGAGCGTGATGGCGCGCCCGTCCGCGCACGGGAACACGTCATAGAACGGCGAGTCATGGAACGGGCTCGGTTGCGGGCCGCCCAGCGTGCCGGCCGCGCGCGACACCTGCACCAGCGAGCCGAGCATGGCGACGATGTCGGTGATGGCGGCATCGACCACGCAGCCCTCGCCGCTGGCGCGCGCGCTGAGGATGGCGCTGGTGATGCCGAACGCCAGCCCGAGCGCGCCGGTGGCATCGCCCATCACGGTCGGCGGCACCATCGGCAGGCTGCCTTCGCGCGCGGCCATCGACAGCAGGCCGGTCAGCGCGATGTAGTTGAGGTCATGTCCGGCGCTCTGCGACAGCGGGCCGGTCTGGCCCCAGCCGGTCATGCGGCCGTAGACCAGGCGCGGATTGCGCGCATGGCAGGCCTTGGGGCCCAGCCCCAGGCGCTCCATCGCGCCGGGACGCAGGCCCTCGATCAGCGCGTCGGCGCCGGCGACCAGGTCGAGCGCGGCGGCCACGTCCGCGGGCGCCTTCAGGTTCAGCTGCACCACCCGCTTGCCGTGCTCCAGCTCCATCTCGGCCGGCACCGACTGGCCGCGCAGGATGCGGCGCGCGTCGGGCGCCACCGGGCGGGTCACCAGTGTGACCTCGGCGCCCAGGCCGGCCAGCATGGCGCCGCACAGCGGGCCGGGGCCGATGCCTTCGAATTCCACGACCTTGATACCGCGCAGGGGCTGCAGGTTGCCGCGCTCACTCATGATGGTTGTCTCCGGTTCGCCGCCTGCGCGCGCTGGGGCGGGAGGCGACTGGTATTGGTGGTTGGATCGTCTGCCCGTTGCCGCACGGGCGGGCCATGCAGGCCTTGGGGCTCGGGAGCATGCTACGCGCCGCTGCGTTGACGGGGCAATGGCCAAATGCGTCAGCCGGAATGACGGAATCCATCAACGGACCGGCCGACCGGTTATCGCACCAGGAAATCGGACAATTCCGATCCGACTTGATCTGAATCGCATCCTGGCGGGACACTAGGGGGCATGATGGTTCCAGATGGCGTTGCGGCCACATGGTCGCGGCGCTTCCGACAGCCCCCATCCAGGAGATCCCGCCATGACCAATATCGTCCTCGCCACCGACGGCTCGGCCTTCAGCGACGCCGCGGCGCGCTTTATCGCCGAAGGCAAGCTGCTGCAGAACGGCTTCACCGTGCATGTCGTCCATGTCGCGCCCGAAGTCAGCGGCCAGGTGCGCGCCTTCGTCAGCAAGGAAACCATCGATGACTGGCACAAGGAAGCCAGCGACAAGGCGATGGCGGCGGTCTGCGATATCCTCGCCGCGGCCAATGTGCCGTTCGAGCGGCACCCGCTGCACGGCTTCGCCCCCGAGCGCATCGTCGCCTATGCGAGCTCGGTCGACGCCGCGGCCATCGTGATGGGCACGCATGGGCGCGGGTCGTTCTTCGATGCCGTGATCGGTTCGGTGGCGGGCCGGGTGCTGGCCCAGGCGGACTGTCCGGTGGTGCTGGTCAAGACCCCGGAAAAGAAGGGCTAAGCCCCCGACTGAAGGGCGGTGCCGCAACGGCGCCGCCTTGCGGCAGGCTTCAGGCGCCCCACAGGGGCGCTTCGTCCATCAGCGCGACCTGTTCGCGCAATTCCAGGATCCGGTCCTGCCAGTAGCGCGCGGTGCCAAACCACGGGAAGGCGGCCGGAAAAGCCGGGTCGGCCCAGCGGCTGGCCAGCCAGGCGCTGTAATGCAGCAGCCGCAGCGTGCGCAGCGCTTCCACCAGCCACAGCTCGCGCGTGTGGAATTCGGCAAAATCCTCGTACCCGGCGACGATATCGGCAAGCTGGCCTTGCATGGCCGCGCGGTCGCCCTCGAGCAGCATCCAGATGTCCTGGATCGCGGGGGCCATGCGGCTGTCGTCGAAGTCGACGAAGTGCGGGCCCGGCTCGCCATGGGCGCCGCCGCGGGCATCTTCTTCGTCGATCCACAGCACATTGCCGCGATGGCAGTCGCCATGGACGCGCAGCAGCCGCACGTCGCCGGCGCGTTCATAGCAGCGCTGCACGCCGTCCAGCGCCAGCTGCGCCACCGACTGCCAGGCCGGAAGCAGATCGGCGGGAATGCACCCGCTGCCGAGCAGCCAGTCGCGCGGGGCGATGCCGAAGGTGTGCAGGTCCAGCGCCGGGCGCGCCTGGTAGGGCTGGGCCGCGCCCAGCGCATGGATGCGGCCGATGAACCGGCCCAGCCAGGTCAGCGTATCGGCGCGGTCCAGCGCCGGCTCGCGCCCGCCGCAGCGGGGGAAGACGGCAAAGCGGAAGCCCGCGTGATGCAGCAGCGTGCCGGCCTCGCCCGGCGCCAGCGCCATGGCCGGCACGGCGGGAATCTCGGCGTCGGCCAGCTGCTGCACGAACGCGTGTTCTTCCAGGATGGCCGCATCGGTCCAGCGGCCCGGGCGATAGAACTTGGCGATGACCGGCGCGGCGTCCTCGATGCCCACCTGCCAGACCCGGTTCTCGTAGCTGTTGAGCGCCAGCAGGCGACCGTCAGGGCGCAGGCCGGCGGCCTCGAGCGCGTCCAGCATCAGCTCGGGCGTCAGGCCGGCATATGGTACGCCGGACGAAACACCAGAATCGGCGGGAGCGTCGGACGCGTGCATGGGTGCGGGCCGGTTCGCTTTTAGCGCGCCGGCTTGCGGCTGCCGCCCAGCAGCGCCGCCTGCGGCGCCGGACGGCGGTTGCGCGCCGGTGCCGGTGCGGCGTCATTCGGCTGGCGCGCGGGCTGCTGGGCCGCGGCGCGTTGCGGGCGCGCCTGGTCCTGTCCGTCGCGGCGCGGCGCGGGGTTGCGCGCACCGGCAGGCTGGGCGGCACGGTTGCCGTTGGCGGCGCCGTTGCCGCGCTGGCCCTGGCTTTGGCCCTGGCCCTGGCGCGGCGCGCCCTGCGCCTGGCGGGCGGGACGCTGGCGCTGCGCGCCTTCGCCATCGCCGGCAGGACGCGCCTCGGCTCGTCCGCGGCCCTGGCCCTGGCCGCCACCGCCCCGCTGATGGCGACCCTTCTGGATCGGTTCGGGCGCGATGCTGGGGTCGACTTCGAAGCCAGGCAGCACGGTCTGTTCGAGCTTGCGCTTGATCAGGCGCTCGATGTCGCGCAGCAGGCCCAGCTCGTCCACGCACACCAGCGAGATCGCCTCGCCCTCGGCGCCGGCGCGGCCGGTGCGGCCGATGCGGTGGACGTAGTCCTCTGGCACGTTGGGCAGGTCGAAGTTGACCACGTGCGGCAGCTGGTCGATGTCGATGCCGCGCGCGGCGATATCGGTCGCCACCAGCAGCCGCAGCGTGCCGGCCTTGAATTCGGACAGCGCGCGCGTGCGCGCCGACTGGCTCTTGTTGCCATGGATCGCCAGCGCCGACAGGCCGTCCTTGGTCAGCTGCTCGGCCAGCCGGTTGGCGCCATGCTTGGTGCGCGTGAACACCAGCACCTGGTGCCAGTCGTGCTGGCGCACCAGGTGGGCCAGCAGCTCGCGCTTGCGCTCGCGGTCGACCGGGTAGACGCGCTGGTCCACGGTCTCGGCGGTGGTGTTGCGCCGCGCGACTTCGATCGACGCGGGATTGTTCAGCAGGCGGTCGGCCAGCGCGCGGATGTCGTCGGAGAACGTTGCCGAGAACAGCAGGTTCTGGCGCTTGGCCGGCAGCACGTTGAGGATCTTGCGAATATCGTGGATGAAGCCCATGTCGAGCATGCGGTCGGCTTCATCGAGCACCAGCAGTTCCACCTGCGACAGGTCGACGGTGCGCTGGGACACATGGTCCAGCAGGCGGCCTGGCGTGGCCACGACGATCTCCACACCGCGCTTGAGCTGCTCGATCTGCGGGTTGATGCCGACCCCGCCGAACATCACCATCGAGCGCAGGCGCAGGTACTTGCCGTAGTTGCGCACGCTCTCCTCGACCTGCGCCGCCAGCTCGCGCGTGGGTGTCAGCACCAGCGCGCGCACCGCCACGCGGCCGCCGCGCGGGGCGCCGCCGGCATGGCGGGCCGCGGTTTCGGACAGCAGCTGCAGCATCGGCAGGGTAAAGCCGGCGGTCTTGCCGGTGCCGGTCTGGGCGCCGGCGAGCAGGTCGCCGCCCTTGAGGATGGCGGGAATTGCCTGGGCCTGGATGGGAGTCGGGGTGGTGTAGCCCTGTTCGGCTACGGCACGCACAATCTTTTCGGACAAGCCGAGTTCAGAAAAAGACATGAATTGCTGCTTGGGCCATCGCTGCGCGCGCAGTGCGCCAGACGCCGGATGGCTCCTTGTAATCGATCGGAATCGGAACGCGAACGCCGGGAAGCCGGCGTGGCAGGCCACCGGCCCGCCCGCGAAGGAAAGAGCGGTAGTGTACCAGTCCGGCGCGGGCGGGTTATGCACCCTAACCTGCAACCGATTGGGTATGGATGCGCGCCGGCGCACATAGCGTCTGCGCGGGTGGCGCTGCGCTATCATGACGGCCTCGGGCCGCCCGGCCGCCCCCTCGCCGGCACGTCGCCCCGCCTGCCCGGAAAGCCGCCATGCGCTTGCGTTTCCTCGAAGACCAGGAAGTCACACTGCTCGCGGCCATCCCGGTCGGGATCGTCGCCGCCATCGCCACCACGCTGTTCAAGGAGGCGCTGGACGGCGCGGGCTTCGTGCTGTTTGCCAGCCATGCCGACGTGGTCACGGTGTTCGCGACGCTGGCGCTGGCATGGCGCGTGGTGGTGCCGGCCGTCGGCGGCGCGCTCGCGGGCGGCCTGCTGGTGCTGGCCAACCGGCTGGCCAGCACCCACCCCGGCGCCACCGACTATATGGAAGCGGTCGCCAACGGCAGCGGCCGGCTGCCGGTGCGGATCACCCTGCTGCGCGCGCTGTCCTCTTTTTTCTCGATCGTCAGCGGCAGCTCGGTCGGCAAGGAGGGCGCCATGATCCAGCTGGCGGCGCTGTGCGGGTCGCTGTTCCCGTCGACCCGGATCGAGCGCGGCGGCGGCTCCAACATGCGCCGCATGCTGACCGCCTGCGGCGCCGCGGCGGGCCTGGCCACCGTCTACCACACCCCGTTTTCCGCCGCGGTCTTCGTCGCCGAAGTCGTGTTCGGCGCGCTCGCGGTGCAGCGCCTGATGCCGCTGTTCCTGGCCTCGGTCGCCGGCGCCATGGTCAGCCAGTGGCACGGCGGGCTGCAGCCGCTCTACCCTGGCCTCGATATCGCCCCCGACCTGCGCCCGCAGATATTGCTGGCCGCGGCGGCGCTGGGCGTGGCCGCCGGCATCGCGGGCGCGCTGTTCCTGCGCGCCGCCGGCTTCGCGCGCAGCCGCTTCGCGGCGCTGCCGGGCGGGCCGGTGGCACGGCTGACGCTGGGCGGCGCGCTGGTCGGCGTGCTGGCGATGGCGGTGCCGGAAGTCGTCGGCAACGGCTTTTCCACCATCCAGACCCTGCTGCAGGAGCAGCCGCTGAGCGTGCCGGTGGCCGCCGTGCTGCTGGCCAAGCTGGCGGCCACGGTGATCAGCATGGGCTCGGGCGCGGTCGGCGGCGTGTTCA
The DNA here is from genome assembly GCF_003254285.1 of Cupriavidus phytorum. Lineage (NCBI taxonomy): Bacteria > Pseudomonadati > Pseudomonadota > Betaproteobacteria > Burkholderiales > Burkholderiaceae > Cupriavidus > Cupriavidus phytorum. The sequence goes on along the minus strand of NZ_QKZN01000003.1, from coordinate 207,992 downwards.
CGCCGTCGCTATTCGTGGGGGCGGCGCTGGGCCAGCTGCTGGCGCTCGGCATGCAGGGCCCGGGCGCGGCGCCGCTGCTGCCGCTGGTGGGCATGAGCGCCTTCCTGGCGGCCACCAGCCAGGCGCCGCTGATGTCGGTGCTGATGGTGTTCGAGATGACGCTGGCGCCGGCGCTGCTGCTGCCGTCGATGATCGGCGCGGTGGCGGCGTACTACACCGCGTCGCGCTGCCAGACGCTGTCGCTGTACAGCGTGATCGCCGAGCGCGCGCAGGCGTCGGCGGCCGCCGAGCATGCCCGCACGCTGACGCTGGCCGGCCTGTGCGACCCGACCGACACCGTGCTCGACCCCGGCGCCACGCTGGCGGCGGCCGCCGACAAGTTCGCCGAGACCGGCACCCGCTACCTCTACCTGGTGCAGGCCGACGGCCGCCTGCTGGGCGCGCTGTCGATCCATGCGCTGCAGCGCGCGCAGCGCGAGGGCGCGCCCGACGACGTGCTGGCGCTGGCCGAGCGCGACTTCCCGGCGCTGACGCCGGATTCGCGCCTGCGCGACGCCCTCGCGGTATTCGCCGAGCACGGCATCAACCGCATCCCGCTGGTACGCGACCCGGCCGGGCGCGAACTGATGGGCACGGTGTCCAAGCAGCGCGTGCTGCAAGAGGCATCCTGCCTGTTCTGACGCCGCTTGCCTGCCACACTGCCTGCCACACCAAGCCGGCGCCAGCGAGGTAAAATGCGCGGTTGCCCGCAGTTCGGCCACGTCCGAGGGCCACCCACCCACCGCACCGCCCCATTTGCCGGAGTTCGCCATGCCAGCAGGTCGTGATACGCGCCGCGAGGCGCCGGAGTCCGTGACATCCAGCCGCCTGCGCAAGCGTTGGGCCGGACTGGCGTGCGGCGCGGTGCTGCTGCTCGGCGCGGCGGTCGCCGCGGCCCAGCCGGTGCGCGCGCTTCCGGGCGATGCCGCGGCGGCCAGGCTGGTCATCGACGCGCCGTCGGCGGGCGCGCCGCAGACCGCCACGCTCGACGGCAAGCGCGTGGGCGTGGCGCCGGGCCTGCGGCTGTTCGGCACCGACAACCAGTTGCTGGCCAGCGCCGCGGTGGCGGGCCAGAAGCTGCCGGTGCGGTACAGGCTGGACCTGTACGGCCAGCTGCTGACCGCGTGGGTGCTGAGCGAGGCCGAACAGCAGGCGCTGAAAAAATAACCAACCCCGAAGTGCGACCGGCGTGCCCCACGCGCCGGCCGTGTTGTTGCAACACCCTGATGCCCCCAGGTCAACCACTGAGATCGGCATATGAAGAAAGTTTTCGTCAAGACGTACGGCTGCCAGATGAACGAGTACGACTCGGACAAGATGGTCGACGTCCTCAACGCCAGCCAGGGGCTGGAAGCCACCGACAACGTCGAAGACGCCGACGTGATCCTGTTCAACACCTGCTCGGTGCGCGAGAAGGCGCAAGAGAAGGTGTTCTCGGAACTGGGCCGGATGAAGGCGCTCAAGGCCGCCAAGCCCGACCTGGTGATCGGCGTGGGCGGCTGCGTGGCCAGCCAGGAAGGCGCCAGCATCGTCTCGCGCGCGCCCTATGTCGACGTGGTGTTCGGCCCGCAGACGCTGCACCGCCTGCCTGACCTGATCGCGCGCCGCCAGCGCACCGGCCAGTCGCAGGTGGACATCTCCTTCCCCGAGATCGAGAAGTTCGACCACCTGCCGCCCGCGCGCGTCGAGGGCCCGAGCGCGTTCGTGTCGATCATGGAGGGCTGCTCCAAGTACTGCAGCTATTGCGTGGTGCCGTACACGCGCGGCGAGGAAGTGTCGCGCCCGTTCGAGGACGTGCTGGCCGAAGTCGCGGGCCTGGCCGACCAGGGCGTGCGCGAGGTCACGCTGCTGGGCCAGAACGTCAACGCCTACCGCGGCAAGATGGGCGACACCGCCGAGATCGCCGACTTCGCGCTGCTGATCGAATACGTGGCCGAGATCCCGGGCATCGAGCGCATCCGCTACACCACCAGCCATCCCAAGGAATTCACCTCGCGCCTGGTCGAGCTGTACGGCCGCTGCGACAAACTGGTGAACCACCTGCACCTGCCGGTGCAGCATGCGTCGGACCGCATCCTGATGGCGATGAAGCGCGGCTACAGCGTGCTGGAATACAAGAGCATCATCCGCCGGCTGCGCGCGCTGCGACCGGACATGTCGATGTCGTCGGACTTTATCGTCGGCTTCCCCGGCGAGACCGATGCCGACTTCGACAAGCTGATGGCGATGATCGAGGAGATCGGCTACGACACCTCGTTCTCGTTCATCTTCAGCCCGCGCCCGGGCACGCCCGCGGCCAACCTGCACGACGACACCCCGCGCGAGGTCAAGCTCCAGCGCCTGCAGCGGCTGCAGGCCACGATCGAGGAAAACGTGCAGCGCATCAGCCGGAACATGGTCGGCACGGTGCAGCGCATCCTGGTCGAGGGCCCGGCGCGCAAGGACCCGACCGAGCTGCATGGCCGCACCGAGAACAACCGCGTGGTCAACTTCGCGCTGCCAGGTGTGCCGCAGGCGGGCCGCGACCGGCTGGTCGGCCAGCTGGTCGATGTCAGCATCACGCAGGCGTTCCCGCACTCGCTGCGCGGCGAGATCGTAGTGCGCCAGTAACGCACCAGCAACCGAGGCCATCGCCCACCGATGAAAATTCCTTCCGCAGAATTTGTCGCCCCGCGGGACGACAACACCCGGCTGCAGAACCTGTGCGGCCCGCTCGACGAGAACCTGCGCCAGATCGAGCAGGCGCTGGACGTGACCATCCAGCGCCGCGGCCATCGCATGACCATCCGCGGCGGCCACGCGCAGGATGCCGCGCTGGCGCTCGAGCGCTTCTACAACCAGGCGCGCACGCCGCTGTCGATCGACGACGTGCAGCTGGGCCTGGTCGAGACGCGCCAGCTCAGCGCGCATGGCAGCTACCTGCCCGGCAACGGCAACGGCGATGACGACGAGGCCGAGCGCGAGGAAGGCGACGAATCGCCGGTGCTGCATACGCGCCGCACCGGCCTGCAGGGCCGCACCGTGGCGCAGCGCGACTACCTGCGCAATATCCTGTCGCACGACCTGACCATGGGCATCGGCCCGGCCGGCACCGGCAAGACCTACCTGGCGGTGGCGTGCGCGGTCGACGCGCTCGAGCGCGACGCGGTCAAGCGCATCGTGCTGACGCGCCCGGCGGTGGAAGCCGGCGAGCGGCTCGGCTTCCTGCCCGGCGACCTGGCGCAGAAGGTCGACCCCTACCTGCGCCCGCTGTACGACGCGCTGTACGACCTGCTCGGCTTCGACCGCACGCAGAAGATGTTCGAGCGGCAGATGATCGAGATCGCGCCGCTGGCGTACATGCGCGGGCGCACGCTGAACCATGCCTTCATCATCCTGGACGAGGCGCAGAACACCACGCCCGAGCAGATGAAGATGTTCCTGACCCGCATCGGCTTCGGCTCCAAGGCGGTGATCACCGGCGACACCACCCAGATCGACCTGCCCAAGGGCCAGAAGAGCGGCCTGGTCGAAGCGCAGCACGTGCTGCGCGACGTGCGCGGCATCGCCTGCACCCGCTTTACCAGCATCGACGTGGTGCGCCATCCGCTGGTGGCGCGCATCGTCGACGCCTATGACGAATATCACGCCCAGCACAAGGACGCTTAATTGAAATCGCAGAAATCCCAGTCTTCCGGCGTCAGCCTGACCCTGTTCGACGGCGAAGGCCGCGCGCGCAAGAGCGCCGCGCACGCGCTGCGCGTGCAGCTGCCCGACGGCCGCAGCCTGACGCTGGACCTGACGCAGGCCGCCGACGGCGTGGTCGCGCTGCTGGCCGAGCACACCGATACCAACCAGCAGGCCGGCCTGCTGGTGCGCCCGGACAACCATGACGCGCTGTCGGTGGCGGTGACCGCCGCGCCGCTGACCACCACCACCGGCACCCCGGCCACGCCGCCGGCGCTGGAGCTGGAAGTCCAGCACGGCGACGGCATCGCCAAGGGCAACGGCCTGCCGGCGCGGCGCAAGCTGGAGACCTGGGTCAAGTCGGCGCTGTACGCCGACGCCGCGCTGACCATCCGCTTCGTCGGCGAGGAAGAAGGCCGCACGCTGAACCGCACCTATCGCGGCAAGGACTACGCCACCAATGTGCTGACCTTCGCCTATGCCGAGCGCGAGGAAGACCCGGTCAGCGGCGACATCGTGCTGTGCTGCCCGGTGGTCGAAGCCGAAGCGCGCGCGCAGCGCAAGCCGCTCGAGGCCCATTACGCCCATCTGGTCGTGCATGGCGTGCTGCATGCGCAAGGCTACGAGCACGAGGACGACGCCGAGGCCGAGGAAATGGAAGCGATCGAGACCGAGACGCTGCAGGCGCTCGGCTATGCCGATCCCTACCGGGCGGAGAAGGCCGACCGGGCCGCGTGACGCGGCTGCCGCAGGCGGCGCCCGCGAGCGTCTCCTGCGGCACATCCGAAGGTCGGCCGCGGCCCGCCGTCACGGGCCCGACAGGCTTTTAGTGTATCCTTCAGACGATCTCCACCACGCGCTCGCCGCGAAATGAACGACCCCTATCCCAGTTCGAAGCCCGCTTACCTGAAGCAGGCCGATCGGCCCAGATCGCTGCTCGAACGCCTGTCAGACCTGATCTCCCCCGAGCCGGACACCCGCGCGGAATTGCTTGAAGTGCTCCAGGAAGCGCATGAGCGCAGCCTGATCGATGCCGATTCCCTGTCGATGATCGAGGGCGTGTTCCAGGTTTCCGAACTGACCGCCGCCGACATCATGGTGCCGCGCGCGCAGATGGATATGGTCAATATCGCCGACGCGCCGGAGACCTTCATCCCCTTCATGCAGCAGACCGCGCACTCGCGCTTCCCGGTCTACGAAGGCAGCCGCGACAACATCATCGGCATCCTGCTGGCCAAGGACCTGCTGCGCTACTACACCGATCCCGCCTTCGACCTGCGCGAGACCCTGCGCCCGGCGGTGTTCATCCCCGAATCCAAGCGCCTGAACATCCTGCTGCGCGAGTTCCGCATCAACCGCAACCATATCGCCATGGTCGTCGACGAATACGGCGGCGTGGCTGGGCTGGTGACGATCGAGGACGTGCTGGAACAGATCGTCGGCGATATCGAGGACGAGTTCGACCTCGACGAAGACCAGGACAATATCCTGCCGATGCCCGACGGCAGCTGGCGCGTGCACGGCCTGACCGAGATCGCGCAGTTCAACGAGGCCTTCGGCACGGGTTTCTCCGACCACGATGTCGACACAGTGGGCGGGCTGCTTTCCAACCACGTGGGCCACGTGCCCCATCGCGGCGAAATCATCACGCTGCCGCCGATCCGCTTCGAAGTGCTGCGCGCCGACGCGCGCCAGGTGCACCTGCTGCAGGTGCACCGCGAAGCCAACACCGACAGCGCCAGCGCGGCCAGCGCATGAAGCTTCACGCCCCGCTCCCTGACGGCGCCGCTGCCGACGCCGGCGCCACCGGCGTGCCTGCCGCGCGCGCGCCCTCGCGCGCCGCGACGCTGGCGCGGCTGCTGCTGGCCGGCGTGCTCGGCATCGCCCATACCCAGGCCTTCGCGCCGCATGACTGGTGGTGGCTGCAGATCCTGTCGCTGGCCGGCCTGGCCGCGCTGATCGCCGACGCGCCCCGCACGCGCATGGCCGGCGCGATCGGCTATGCGTTCGGACTGGGCTGGTTCCTGTCCGGCATCTGGTGGCTCTATATCAGCATGCACGTGTACGGCGAGATGCCGTCGTGGATGGCCGCGCTGGCGGTGGTCCTGTTTTCGGGCTTCCTGTCGCTCTACCCCGCGCTCGCCGGCGCGCTCTGGCACCGGCTCACGGGGCGCCTGCCCGCGGGCACGCTGATCGCTCCGCTGGCGTTCGGCGCCGCGTGGGGCCTGACTGAATGGCTGCGCGGCGTGGTGTTCACCGGCTTCCCGTGGCTGTCGGGCGGCTATGCGCATGCCGACGGCCCGCTGGCGGGCTTTGCGCCGGTGCTGGGGGTGTATGGCATCGGCGCGCTGGCCGCCGCCGTGGCGGCGCTGCTGGCGGCCGCCGTGCGCGGGCTCGGCCGTGGCGAACGGGGCCGCGCGCTGGGCGCGCTGGCGCTGGCCGGGCTGGTGCCCGCCGCCGGCGCGGCACTGGCGCCGCTGGCGTGGACCACGCCTGCGGGCAAGCCGCTGACGGTGCGTCTGCTGCAAGGCAACGTGGCGCAGGACATCAAGTTCGAGCCCGCCGGCATCCAGCGCTCGATCGAGCTGTACCGCGACATGATCACCGCGGCGCCGGCCGACCTGGTGGTGACGCCCGAAACCGCGTTCCCGGTGATCCTGCAGGAGCTGCCGGTCGACGTCGCCGTCACCGTGCGCGACTTCGCGCTGGAAAGCGGCACCACGGTGCTGTTCGGCGCCGCCGGAGCCGATTCCCCGGTCGATTTCACCAACAGCGTGTTCGGCCTGGGCCCTGAAACCGAGCGCCTGTACCGCTACAACAAGCACCACCTGGTGCCGTTCGGCGAATTCATCCCGCTCGGCTTCCGCTGGTTCGTCGACATGATGAAGATGCCGCTGGGCGACTTCCGCAGGGGTGGCCTGGACCAGCCCTCGCTGCCGGTGCGGGGCGTGCGCGTGGCGCCGAACATCTGCTACGAGGATTTGTTTGGCGAAGAGATCGCGCAGACGCTGCGCCAGCAGCCGGCGCCGGCCAACCTGCTGGCCAACCTGACCAACCTGGCGTGGTTCGGCGACACCATCGCACTGGACCAGCACCTGCAGATCTCGCGCATGCGGGCGCTGGAAACGCGCCGCCCGATGCTGCGCTCGACCAATACCGGCATGACCGCGGTGGTGCGCCCGGACGGTTCGGTGCAGCAACGCCTGCCGGCCTTCACCGTCGGCACGCTGACGGCCGAGGTGCAGGGCATGCAGGGGCTGACGCCCTATATCCGCTGGGGTAACGCGCCGGTGCTGGCGCTGGTTGCGCTGGTGCTGGGCATCGCGGCCTGGCGCGACCGCCAGGCGCGCAAGAGCGGCTGAAGGCGCAAGCGCAGGCGGGCGCCGGGCGCCGCGGGCCAGCGCGGCAGGCCTGGTGCCGGGGGCGCGTCAGTGGCGCGCCGGCCGGTTCAGTTCAGCAGCCCGGTCACCACGGACACGGTGGCCGCGGCAATCATGACCGCGATTGCGACCAGATAAGGTTTGCGAGAAAGAAGTGCCATGATCCGAATGTCCCCATCAATAATCAGGTCCTGACATACGGCCGCCGCGGCAGGTTCCGGCAGCCGCCGTGCCTGCATACCGGCACGGACTGTCAATCGCAACGCTCTGAAACGGGTTGCTTACTCATACTGTATACAAAAACGTTATCGGCAAGCAGCGGCGCGACTTGAAATCCGCGTCAGTATTTTCCCGATGCGTTGTGCGCGGCCGACATTGACGCAGCGCCGCGCACCGGTCCGGCCATCGGTGCGTGCCCTATGCAGCCCTGCCAAACGGGGCGCCGCGCCAAAAAGCCGATAGAATTCAGGGTTTGGCAAAATCCGCATGCGGCGGCTCCGGCACGCGCTGCGCGGCCTCGGCTTGCGTCCGCCTGCCTGTCGCTTGCCTCTACCTAGTCTTCCTATGCTGACCTTCCAACAAATGATTCTGACCCTGCAGGCCTACTGGGACCGGCAGGGCTGCGCGCTGTTGCAACCCATCGATCTGGAGGTCGGCGCCGGCACTTCCCACGTACACACCTTCCTGCGCGCGATCGGCCCCGAGCCGTGGCGGGCCGCCTACGTGCAGCCGTCGCGGCGCCCCAAGGACGGCCGCTACGGCGAGAATCCGAACCGGCTGCAGCACTACTACCAGTACCAGGTGGTGCTCAAGCCCGCGCCGGAGAACATCCTGGAGCTGTACCTGGGCTCGCTCGAGGCGCTCGGCCTGGACCTGAAGCAGAACGACATCCGCTTCGTCGAGGACGACTGGGAAAATCCCACGCTGGGCGCCTGGGGCCTGGGCTGGGAAGTCTGGCTCAACGGCATGGAGGTGACCCAGTTCACCTACTTCCAGCAGGTTGGCGGCATCGACTGCAAGCCCATCACCGGCGAAATCACCTACGGCATCGAACGCCTGGCGATGTACCTGCAGAAGGTCGAGAACGTCTACGACCTGATCTGGACCGAGTGGGTCGAGAACGGCGAGACGCGCCGGCTCACCTATGGCGACGTGTACCACCAGAACGAGGTGGAGCAGTCCACCTACAACTTCGAGCACAGCAACACCGAAATCCTGTTCCGCCATTTCGCCGAGCACGAGGGCGAGGCCAAGCGGCTGATGGGCAATGGCGACGGTGCCGAGCCTGGCCAGGACAGCGGCACGCGCCTGGCGTTGCCGGCCTACGAGCAGGTGCTCAAGGCCGCGCACACCTTCAACCTGCTCGATGCGCGCGGCGCGATCTCGGTCACCGAGCGCGCGGCGTATATCGGCCGCATCCGCAACCTGTCGCGCCAGGTGGCGCAGGCCTACTACGACTCGCGCGAGGCCCTCGGCTTCCCGATGTGCGGCCAGCGCGACGGAGCGCGGGCATGAGGCTGCTGGCGCGCAGCGCGCTGGGCTGCGCCCTGGCCCTCGCCACGCTGGCCGCGGCAGGCAATGCCGCCGGCGCGCGTGCGCAGGCCGCTCCCAGCGCGCAGGTGCTGATGCTGCCGGCCGAACTGAGCAATGTGTGCGAGGCCGACGCGCAGGCGCTGCAGCTGGCGATGGCGCGCCAGTGGCGGCCGTCGCTGAATGCGCTGGACCAGTGGACGCAGCTGGTGCGCTCGTTCTCGTGCGACCTGTCCGGCCAGCGCGACCTGGGCTGGCACCGGGTGCCGCTGCGCGCGTATGAAAGCGCGATCCGCTACCCGCTGACCTGGGTCGAAACCGAGACCCACAACGGCCGCACCCGGCGCAAGGTCAAGACCTACTATTCGGCCGCACAGCTGCCGCCGAAGATCGATTTCTGGGTGGGCGGGCGCATCGACGAGATCCGCTATGACAAGCGCCTGCGCCGCATCGACGCGCGCTTCCCGGCCGCGGGCAGCCGCGGCGGCAGCAATGGCGCCGCCAGCGCCGCGGCGGCCGCGGCGGCTGCGCAATGCGCCTACACCACGCTGCAATTCCGGCAACAGAACGGCCTGTGGCTGCTGTCCGGAGTCGAACCTAATCTTTCGCCGCGCTGCTGAGCCAGGCTGCGCGCGCTACAACCTGTTGGATACGATTCATGTCGCAACCCATGACCGACTCGCTGCTGATCGAACTGTTCACCGAAGAGTTGCCCCCCAAGGCGCTGGCGCGCCTGGGCGACGCCTTTGCGCAGGGCCTGTTCGCCGGCCTGGGCGAGCGCGACCTGCTTGAGCCGGGCGCCACCGTGACGCCGTTCGCCACCCCGCGCCGCCTGGCGGCGCTGGTCAGCGGCGTGCGCCGCAACGCGCCGGACCGCGAGCAGCGCGAGAAGGTCCTGCCGCTGTCGGTGGCGCTGGACGCCAACGGCGAGCCGACCGCCCCGCTGGCCAAGAAGCTGGCCGCGCTGGCCAAGTCGGTCGGCGTTGCCGAGATCGACTGGCAGTCGCTGGAGCGCGCCTCGGACGGCAAGGCCGAGGCCTTCTTCTACCGCTATACCGCGCGCGGCGCCGAGCTGGCCGCCGGGCTGCAGGCCACGCTGGAAGACACCGTGGCCAGGCTGCCGATCCCCAAGGTCATGAGCTACCAGCGCCCGGACGGCAGCACGGTGCATTTCGTGCGCCCGGCGCACAGCCTGATCGCGCTGTTCGGCGCCGAGATCCTGCCGGTGACGCTGCTGGGACTGCAGGCCAGCAACCTGACCCAGGGCCACCGCTTCCTGTCGCATGGCGCGATCGAGATCCGCCATGCCAACGACTATGCGCAGCAGCTCGAGTCGGCCGGCCGCGTGGTGGCCAGCTATGCCGAGCGCCGCGAGCGCATGCGCAGCGCGCTGCTGCAGGAGGCCGGCGCCGACCAGGTCATCATGCCCGAGGCGCTGCTCGATGAAGTCAACTCGCTGGTGGAATGGCCGGTGGTGTACGCCTGCCATTTCGAGGAAGCCTTCCTGGCAGTGCCGCAGGAATGCCTGATCCTGACCATGCAGACCAACCAGAAGTACTTTGCGCTGACCGATGCCGACGGCCACCTGCGCAACCGCTTCCTGATCGTGTCGAACCTGGCCACCGAGACGCCGCAATCGATCATCAGCGGCAACGAGCGCGTGGTGCGTCCGCGCCTGGCCGATGCCAAGTTCTTCTTCGACCAGGACCGCAAGAAGACCCTGGCGTCGCGCGTGCCGCAGCTGGCGAGCGTGGTCTACCACAACAAGATCGGCACGCAGCTGGACCGCGTGCAGCGCCTGCAGCAGATCGCCGGCCATGTCGCCGATGCCCTCAACGCCGCCGGCGTGGCCACCGACAAGGCCGCGGCGATGCGCGGCGCGGAACTGGCCAAGGCCGACCTGCTGACCGACATGGTGGGCGAGTTCCCGGAGCTGCAAGGCACCATGGGCACCTACTATGCGCGCCACGACGACGAAGCCGAGGACGTGGCGCTGGCCTGCTCCGAGCACTACCGCCCGCGCTTCGCCGGCGATGCACTGCCGGAAAACGCGGTCAGCACCGCGGTGGCGCTGGCCGACAAGCTCGAGACCCTGGTCGGGATCTGGGGCGTCGGCCTGCAGCCCACCGGCGAGAAGGACCCGTTCGCGCTGCGCCGCCACGCGCTGGGCGTGCTGCGCATGCTGATCGAAAAGCCGCTGGCGCTGTCGCTGTCGTCGCTGCTGGCGCAGACCCAGCAGGCCTTCGCCGGCATCGCCGCGGTCAAGCCGGCGCCCGAGGCCATCCTCGACTTCCTGTACGACCGCGTGCGCGGCTACCTGAAGGACAAGGGCTACACCACCAACGAAGTCGAGGCCGTGGTGAGCCTGCGCCCGGATCAGCTGCATGACATCCTGGGCCGCATGGAAGCGGTGCGTACCTTCGCCGCGCTGCCCGAGGCCGAGGCCCTGGCCGCCGCCAACAAGCGCATCACCAATATCCTGCGCAAGAACACCGAGCCGGTGGGCGCGGTGAACCCGGCGCTGTTCCAGGAAGGCGCCGAAGGCGCGCTGCACGCCGCCATCGAGCGCGTGCGCCCGGCCGTCGAGGCCGCCTTCGCCAGCGGCGACTTCACCGCCGCACTGCGCGACCTGGCCCAGCTGCGCGACGCCGTCGACCAGTTCTTCAATGACGTGATGGTGATGGCCGAGGACGCGCAGCTGCGCGCCAACCGCCTGGCGCTGCTGGCCTCGCTGCATGCGCTGGCCAACCGCGTCGCCGACATCTCCAAGCTGGCCGCCTGAGCGGTTGCCTTAGCCACGCCACCAGCAAGCGCCGGAGCCGCACATGCCGCAGACACCGCCCAAGTTTGTCATCCTCGACCGCGACGGGGTGGTCAACCTCGACAGCGACCAGTTCATCAAGACGCCCGATGAATGGGTGCCGATCGACGGCAGCCTGGAAGCCATCGCCGCGCTCAACCAGGCGGGCTACCGCGTGGTCATCGCCAGCAACCAGTCCGGCATCGGCCGCGGGCTGTTCGAGATGAGCGCGCTCAACGCCATGCACGAGAAAATGCATACGGCGCTGGCGCGGCTGGGCGGCCGCGTCGAGGCGGTGTTCTTCTGCCCGCATACCGCCGCGGACGGCTGCGAATGCCGCAAGCCGCGCTCGGGCATGCTGGAACAGATCAGCGAGCGCTTCGGCATCGAGCTGCGCGGCGTGCCGATCGTCGGCGATTCGCTGCGCGACCTCGAAGCCGGCGTCGCGGTCGGCTGCGCGCCGCACCTGGTGCGCAGCGGCAAGGGCCTGAAGACGCTCGACAAGGGCGGGCTGCCGCCCGGCACCCAGGTGCACGACGACCTGCGCGCCTTTGCCCGCTGGCTGACCGGCAACGACGGCGGCCAGCGCCAGCCGGCCCAGAGTGGCCCGGGCGGGCATGCCGCCGGCGGCTGACCGAGCCTGCGGCCCACGCTCCGCACCCATTTCCTTTTTGCGCCCCCCGCATGACGTTCCTTCGTTCCCTGTTGTTCGCGCTGTACCTGCTGGTGCTGACGCCGCCCTACGCCTGCGCCTGCTTCCTGGTGTTCCCGTTCATGAATGCCGACCAGCGCTTCCGCTTCGTGCGCGGCTGGCCGCGGCTGGTGATCGGCGCCGCCCGCATCATTTGCGGCATCCAGTACCGCATCGAGGGCCATGAGCACTTGGACGCCATGCTCGACAAGCCGGTAGTGCTGCTGTCCAAGCACCAGTCGGCCTGGGAAACCGTGGCCTACGTCGCGCTGATGCCCAAGCCGCTGTGCTTCGTGTTCAAGCGCGAGCTGCTGCTGGTGCCGTTCTTCGGCTGGGCGCTGGGCATGCTGAAGATGGTCCATATCAACCGCAAGGAAGGCACGCGCGCGTTTGCCTCGGCGGCGCGCCAGGGCCGCGAGCGGCTGGCCGAAGGCGCGTGGATCATCATGTTCCCGGAAGGCACGCGCACCCCGTCGGGCCTGGTAAAGACGCGCTACAAGAGCGGCGGCGCGCGCCTGGCGGTGGAAACCGGGGCCTGGGTGCTGCCGATGGCGGTCAATTCGGGCCGGGTCTGGCCGCGCAATTCCTTCATGAAATATCCCGGCATGGTGACGATCTCGGTCGGCCCGCCGATCGCCTCGGCCAACAAGACCGCCGACCAGCTCAACCAGGAAGTGGCCGACTGGATCGAACGCGACATGCGCCGCATCGACCCGGAAAGCTACCAGGCTGCGCAACGCAGCGAGTCGACCGCATGAAGCTGCTGCGACCCGCCGCGGACGCCGACGGCGCGCAGCTGGAGCTGCCGCTGGCGGAACCCGCCCACGCGCCGCAGCCGGCGGCGCCGCTGGCACCGGAGCCGCCGCAACCGCAGCAGGCACCGGCCTGGCCGGTGCCGCAGCCCAATGCGCGCCTGCTGCAGATCGGCGAGCGGCCGCTGCACTACACCCTCAAGCGCTCCGCGCGCCGCACCATCGGCTTCACCATCGACGACCGCGGCCTGTCGATCACCGCGCCGCGCTGGGTCACGCTGGCCGATATCGAGGCGGCGATCCTGGAAAAACAGCGCTGGATCTTCAACAAGTTGGGCGAGTGGCGCCACCGCGAAGCGCGCCGCGTGCTGCCGACGGTGCAATGGCGCGAGGGCGCGGCCCTGCCCTTCCTCGGCCAGCCGCTGACGCTGGCGCTGGAGTCGCCGATCGGCGCGCTGCTGTTCGATGCCGACCGCCGCGTGCTGCATCTGGCGCTGCCGGCACACGCCGACGAGCAGCAGATCAAGGACCGCGTGCAGGGCTGGCTGCAGCAGCAGGCGCGCCGCCTGCTGGCCGAGCGGCTGGACCTCTATGCGGCCAGGCTGGGCGTGCGCCACACCGGCTTCGCGCTGACCTCGGCCGCGACGCGCTGGGGCAGTTGCACCGCCGACGGCAAGATCCGGCTGAACTGGCGCCTGATGCATTTCCCGCTGTCGATGATCGACTATGTCGCCGCGCATGAACTGGCGCACCTGAAGGAAATGAACCACGGCCCGCGCTTCTGGGAAACCGTCGAGTCGATCTTTCCGGAATTCCGCGACGCTCGCGCGCAACTGCGCGCGCACCCGCCCGAGCTGCTGCCGACGTTCTGAGGGCCGCTGCCGGTACCGGGACTGGGCCGGTAGGTTTCGGCCAAAGGCACTAAAATGGCGCCTTCCTATACCGATAACAGTTGAAGGCCCTCCCATGCGACTCCTCCACACCATGCTGCGCGTCGGCGACATGCAGCGCTCCATCGATTTCTACACCCGCGTGCTCGGCATGCAGCTGCTGCGCCAGAGCGACAACCCCGAGTACAAGTACCGCCTCGCCTTCGTCGGCTACGGCCCCGAAAGCGAAACCGCGGTGCTGGAGCTGACCTACAACTACGGCGTCGACAGCTACGACCTCGGCACCGCCTACGGCCACATCGCGCTGGAGACCGACGATGCCGCGGCCGCCTGCGAGCGCATCCGCGCCGCCGGCGGCAAGGTCACGCGCGAAGCCGGCCCGGTCAAGGGCGGCACCACCGTGATCGCCTTCGTCGAAGACCCGGACGGCTACAAGATCGAGCTGATCGAGCGCCATTCCACCCGCGACGCCAGCCGTCCCTGAAGGCCCGCGCCGTGAGCACGCCGAGCCTCGCGCGCCAGCCGCTCGACGCCACCGCCATCGGCCTGATGGTGGTGCTGTGCGCCGCCTGGGGACTGCAGCAGGTGGTGATCAAGGTGACCGCGCCGCTGATGGGCGCGGTGCTGCAGGCCGGCGTGCGCTCGGCGGTGGCGGCGCTGCTGGTGTTCGGCTTTGCGGCGTGGCGCGGCACCCCGCTGTGGCGGCGCGACGGCACGCTCAACGCCGGCCTGCTGGCGGGGCTGCTGTTCGGCGCGGAGTTCTTCTGCATCTTTGTTGGCCTGGGGCACACCACGGCCTCGCGCATGGCGGTGTTTCTCTACACCGCGCCGATCTTCACCGCGCTGGGACTGCATCTGGTGGTGCCGGGCGAACGGCTGCGTCCCGGCCAGTGGCTGGGCGTGGCGCTCGCGTTCGCGGGCATGGCGCTGGCCTTTGCCGATGGCATCGCCGCGCCGTCATCTCAGGGCAGCACGCTGCTGGGCGATGCGCTCGGCATCCTCGCCGGCGCGCTGTGGGCGGCGACCACGGTGGTGGTGCGCGCCAGCCCGCTGGCCGGCGCTCCGGCCAGCAAGACCCTGCTGTACCAGCTGGCGGTGTCCGCGGTGATGCTGCTGGGCATGGCGCTCGCCGGCGGCCAGACCGCCACCGTGCAGATCGACGGCGTGGTGCTGGCCAGCCTGTTCTACCAGTCAGTGCTGATCGCCTTTGCCAGCTACCTGACCTGGTTCTGGCTGCTGCAGCGCTACCTGGCGTCGCGGCTGTCGGTGTTTTCCTTCCTGACGCCGCTGTTCGGGGTCGCCTTCGGCGTGGTGCTGATGCACGACGCCGTGGGCCCGCGCTTCGCGGTGGCGGCGGTGCTGGTGCTGGCGGGGATCGTGCTGGTGAACCGGCGGGCGTGAGGGGCTGAACGCTTTGCGTTAAAACCCGTTGGCCTTGCTTGGCGTGGTGCCTTGCAAGCCCACCCCTCACCCCGGTCCCTCTCCCCCTGAGGGGAGAGGGAGAACACCTTGCTTAGGCTAGCTCGGGCGGCTTGGGAGCACCCAACACCGCTCTCCTCTTCCGCGCGGCGCGGATTTACCGCCGTGCCTCGAACGAGAACATGCCCAGCGCGTCGCGCACTTCTTCCAGCGTCTGCTGGGTCAGCGCGCGCGCCTTCGCGGTGCCCTGGCGCAGGATGTCGAAGACATAGTCCGGATCCTTGGCCAGCGCTTCGCGGCGCTCGCGGATCGGGGCCAGCATGTCCTGCAGCACGCCTTCGATGCGGCGCTTGAGCACCATGTCGCCGAGCCCGCCGCGCTGGTAGTGTTCCTTCAGCGCCTGGACTTCCTCGGTGTTCGGATCGAACGCGTCCAGGTAGGTGAACACCACGTTGCCCTCGACCTGGCCGGGATCGGACACGCGCAGGTGGTTGGGATCGGTGTACATGCTGTGCACCGCGGCCTTGATCTGCTCGGGCGCGGCGCCCAGCGCGATCGCGTTGCCCATCGACTTGCTCATCTTGGCCTTGCCGTCGACGCCGGGCAGGCGGCCGAACTGCGGAATCATCGCCTTGCACTCGGGCAGCACGTCGCGGCCGACCTGGTGGTTGATGCGGCGCACGATCTCGTTGGTCTGCTCGATCAGCGGGGCCTGGTCCTCGCCCACCGGCACCACCTCGGCCTTGAAGCCGGTGATGTCGGCGGCCTGCGAGGCCGGATAGCACAGGAAGCCGGCCGGGATGTCGCGGCCAAAGCCGCGTGCCTGGATCTCTTCCTTGATGGTCGGGTTGCGCTCCAGCCGCGCCACCGTGACGAAGTTCAGGTACATCAGCGTCAGCTCGGCCAGCGCGGGCAGGTGCGACTGCACCGTGATGGTGGTCTTGGCCGGGTCGATGCCGACCGCCAGGTAGTCCAGCGCCACCTCCAGCACGTTGCGGCGCACCTTGTCGGGATCGTGCGCGTTGTCGGTCATGGCCTGGGTGTCGGCCAGCAGCAGGTATTGCTCGTGCGAATCCTGCAGCGCGACGCGGCTCTTGAGCGAGCCGACAAAGTGGCCGAGGTGCAGCGGGCCGGTGGGACGGTCGCCGGTCAGGATCACGGGACGCCGGTTGGTTTGGCTGGTTTGGGCTGTCATGGGACGGTCTTGCACGGAAATAGTCGCGGGAGTATCGGGATGCTTTGGGAATGCGGGAATTCGGCTGCCGCGCTCAGGCGGCCTGGCCGGACGGCTTGTCGCCCAGCCGCCGGGCCAGCTCGACATACTCGCCGACCGGCACTTCCTCGGCGCGCCGGCCCAGGTCGAAACCCATGGCCTCGAAATCGACCTGGTCGCGCAGGAACGACAGCGTGTTGCGCAGCACCTTGCGCCGCTGCGAGAACGCCGCCGTGACCACGTCGCCGAGCACGGTGATGTCGCAATCGGCATGCGGCGAACGCAGCCGGCCGTCGCCGTGGCGCGGCCACGGGATCATGCGGACCACGGCGGAGTCCACCTTGGGCGGCGGATTGAAGGCGCCCGGCGGCACGTCGAGCACGTGCTCCATGTAGTAGCGCACCTGCAGCATGATCGACAAACGGCCGAAGGCCTTGCTGCCGGGCTCGGCGACCATGCGCTCGACCACCTCCTTCTGCAGCATGAAGTGCTGGTCGTGCACGTGGTCGGCGAACTCCATCAGGTGGAACAGCAGCGGGCTCGAAATGTTGTACGGCAGGTTGCCGACGATGCGCAGCGGGCGGCCCGGCACGGCGAGCTTGTCGAAGTCGAAGTCGAGCGCGTCGCCGGCGTGGACCTGCAGGCGGTCGCCATAGCGGCGGCGCAGCCGCTCGACCAGGTCGCGGTCCAGTTCCACCACCTGCATCTGCGGAATCCGCTCGAGCAGCGGGTCGGTCAGCGCGCCCAGGCCGGGCCCGATCTCGACCAGCACGTCGCCGGCCTGCGGGCTGATGGCATTGACGATGCCGTGGATGATGGTGTCGTCGACCAGGAAGTTCTGCCCGAATCGTTTGCGGGCCACATGGCCCTGGTGCACGTTAGAACGCATGATGTATTAGTCCGGCGTCAGCATGGCGGCTGCGTGCCGGAAGGGGTATGGCCCGCGGCACCGCCGCCGGGCCGTCGGCCGTTGGCGTGGCCAGACATGATAACCGCCGTGCGGATGGCCTCGATCATGCTGCCGTGCTCGGCCTGGCCGGTGCCGGCGAGGTCAAGCGCGGTGCCATGGTCCACCGACGTGCGGATGAAGGGCAGCCCCAGCGTGATGTTGACGCCGTGGCCGAAGGTGCCGTACTTGAGCGGCGCCAGCCCCTGGTCATGGTACATCGCCAGCACGCAGTCGGCATCGCGCAGGTGGCGCGGCTGGAACAGCGTGTCGGCCGGGAACGGCCCGCGCGCATCGATGCCGGCATCCTTGGCCTGCGCCAGCGCGGGCGCGATGATGTCGATCTCTTCACGGCCCATATGGCCGCTTTCGCCGGCGTGCGGGTTCAGGCCCGTGACCAGGATGCGCGGCCGCGCAATGCCGAAGCAACGGCGCAGGTCGGCATCGATGATGGCCAGCGTCTGCACCAGCAGCGGCACCGACAGCGCATCGGGCACCGCGCGCAGCGGCAGGTGGGTGGTGGCCAGCGCCACGCGCAGCATGGCGTGGTCGTGCGCCGGCTGCGGGCCGGCCAGCATCATCACCACGCGCGGCACGCCGGCGCTTTCGGCAAGGTATTCGGTATGGCCGGTGAAGGGCACGCCGGCGTCGTTGATGGTGCTCTTCTGCACCGGCGCGGTGACCATCGCGGCATAGCGCGGCGCGGCGCCTCCCTGCGCGCGGCAGCCATCGATGGCGGCATCGAGCAGCTTCAGCACATAGCGGCCGTTGCGCGCGTCGAGCCGCCCGGCCTCGCACGCCACCGCCAGCGCGATGTCCTCGATCACCACGCCGCCGTCGGCAAGGCGCCGCTCCCAGGCGTGGGTGACGCCCAGCGCCTCGGCCCGCTCGGCCAGCAGGCGGGCATCGCCCAGCACATGGAAGCGGTAGGCCCCGGCCTCGGCGCCATGGTTGGCGCCCGCCAGCTGCAGCAGCGCCCCGATGGTGATATCGGGGCCGATGCCGGCGGGTTCACCGGTGGAAATGGCCAGGGCTAGCGGGTCGGGCATGTCGGCTTGGCGCTGAGGGCTGACGGGCGGGCGGGGACCGGCGCGTCAGCGCTGCCGGTTGACCCGGTACTCCACGTACGCCTGCGAGCGCAGCTGGCGCACCCAGTCATCATAGGCGGCGCGCAGTTTCTGTTCGCGCACTTCGGCACGGGCGAAGTCGCGCTGCTTCTCCGGCGACAGCTCGGTCTCGCGGCGGTTCAGCACCTGGATCAGGTGCACGCCGAACTGAGTGACCACCGGCTCGGAGATCTCGTTGGGGCGCAGCCGGCTCATGGCCTGCTCGAATTCGGGCACCAGCTCGCCCGGCGACACCCAGCCCAGGTCGCCGCCGTTCTGCGCCGAGCCGTCCTGCGAGAAGCGCCTGGCCGCATCGGCAAAGTCACCGCCATGGGTGATGCGGTCGCGCAGCGTGCCGAGCTGGCGGCGCGCCTCGGCCTCGGGCATGTTGGGGCCGGTGCGGATCAGGATGTGGCGCACCTGGGTCTGCGTGATCTTGCCGGCCGCGGCCGGCCCCGAGGCCGGCGCCGCGCGCTTGGCCACCAGCTTGATCACGTGGAAGCCGGCGGCGCTCTCGACCACCTGCGGCGCCACCGCGCCCGGCTGCAGGTCGACCACGGCATTGGCGAACAGCGCCGGCAGGCGGCCGATTTCGCGGAAGCCCATGGCACCGCCCTGGGCGGCTTCCGGGCCTTCGGAGCTGGACTGCGCCAGCTGCGCGAAGTCGGCACCGCCCTGGGCCTGCTTGAGCAGCCCCTCGGCCTTGGTGCGCAATTCCTGCTTCTGCGCGTCCGAGGCATTCTCGGGCACGCGCACGAGGATCTGCGCCATGTTGTATTCGGTCGGGCCGCCGGCCGCGCCCTGGCCGCCGCGCGCCGCCAGGTAGTTGTCGATCTCGCCGTCGTAGACCTGCACCTTGGAGTCGACCTCGCGTTCGCGCAGGCGGATCACCTGCACCTGCTTGCGCAGCTCGTCGCGGTACTTGGTCCAGGTCATGCCGCTGCCCTCGACCCGGCGGCGCAGCTCGGCCGCGTTCATCTGGTTCTGCTGCGCCACCGATTCGATGGCGCGGTCGACTTCCTGGTCGGTCACGCGGATGCCGGCGTCCTGCGCGGCCTGGGTCTGCACGCGTTCCATCACCAGGCGCTCGAGCACCTCGCCCAGCAGGTCGGCGCGCGCGGGCACCGGGCGGCCGCCGGCACGCAGCTGGCTCTCGATCTCGTCGGCGCGGTCAAGCAGTTCGCGCCGCGTGATCACGCTGTTGTTGACCACCGCCACCACTTCGTCGATCAGCTGCGAGCGTTTCTGGCCGCCGGCCTGCGGCACGCCCAGCTTGGGTTGGCTGGACGGCGCGGTGACATCGGACGCCTGCGGCACGAAGATGCCGCTGGCGCGCGGCGTGCCGGGCGCCTTCAGTTGCGCGGCTGCCGGCACCGCCATCGCGGCCAGCACGGCCGGCAGCAGCAGCCGGTGCCAGGACGTCAGCAAAAAGGAAAACACGGCGAATTCTTGACGTTTCATCGTAATCCGTCATTCATAGTGATCGAACTGGGTCGTCGGCACCGGCTTGGCCGAGACCGGCTCGTAGCCCGGCACGTTCAGGCGCAGGATGTTCAACGGGTTGGACCCGATCTTGGAAAGGCCACGGAACTCCACCTGCAGGAAGACCCGCCCGGTGTAGCCCTGGGTAGTGTTGCGGAAACGCTGGTAGACCACGCGGCCGACCCAGCAGTCCGCGGCGTACTCGACGCCGGCGAGCGCATCGACCATCTGGCTGGCGGTCAGGTCGAAGGCGAAGCGCGCGATGCCGTAGGCGCGGCGCGTGATCGGCCACTGGCTCGACAGCTCGAACTGGTCGATCGCGGTGTTGTCGGTCACCGAGGTCGGCCGGCGGTAGCGATAGCCGGCGTTGAACACCTTGCGCGACTCCGGCCGGTACGTGAACGCCACGTTGCCGTAGTTGACGCGGTCCGAATCGGGGTTGTACTGCACCCCCGCATCCAGATAGTAGCCGCGGAACAGCTGGATGGTGGTGGCGGCCAGCAGGTCCGACGAGCCCGACTTGGGATCGGCCAGCGTGCCGTTGAGCTGCACGCGCTGCCCGGTGAAGTCATAGCGCTGGGCAATGGTGCCGCGGAAGCGCTCGATGCCGGTATCGGACTCGATCAGGCGCGTGGTCACGCCGCCGGTCAGCTTGTTGTTGTCGGCGATGCGGTCGTAGCCGGTGAACGGGTTCTCGCTGAAGATCTGCCCGTAGCCGAAGTCGGACTGCACCGTGTCGAACAGCGGGAACTGGCTCTGGTCGCGGAACGGCGTGTAGACGTAGAACAGGCGCGGCTCGAGCGTCTGCACGTAGTTGACCCCGAACAGGCGGCTGATGGTCGGCGCGTCGCGCTCGAAGGTCATGCCCGAATCCAGGCTGACGGTCGGGATCGCGCGCGACAGGTTGTTCTGCGCGGTCGGCGTGTTGGTGGCCGCTTCCATCTGGTACTGCGCGGCGTTGAACGACACCTTGGGCGTCACGTACCAGCCCGCGCGCACGATCGGGTAGCTGATGCTCGGCTGGAAATACATGCGCTCGCCCTGCGGCTGCTGGAAGCCGGTGGACGTCAGCGGGATGCGGAAGCGGGTGTAGTCGGCTTCCATCTGCACGTCGAAGCCGCCCAGGTCATAGCGGACGTACTTGCCGTTCAGCTGCGGCACGCGCTCGTACGACGGCTCGCTGGGGCGCAACGTCTGGAACTTCTGCACCCGCGCCAGCAGGGTGAAGTCCTGCCAGTTGTAGGTGACGCCGCCCTCCTGCGTGTACTGCCGCAGCGTCGATTGCGACACGCTGCGGTTGAAGTCGTCCGGGTAGCGGTCATCCGAGACGCGGTTCAGGTTCAGGTACGCTCCCAGCCCCGGCGCCAGTCGCTGCGTGTGCTGCAGCGAATAGGCCCAGCGGTTCGAGTTGGTCTTCCTGTCGTCCGGCAGGAACTCGGCGCGCACGCGCCCGGAGTAGGTCTCGCTCAGGTAGCGGTATTCGCCGCCGAGCTGCAGGCCCCGCTCGGTCATCAGCCGCGGGTAGATGGTCAGGTCGCGGTTGGGCGCGATATTGACGTAGTACGGCGCGGTGACATCAAAACCCGACTTCGAGCTGTAGCCCATCAGCGGCGGCAGGAAGCCGCTGCGGCGATCGTCGTTCAGCGGGAAGCTGAACGCGGGCGCGGCCGCCACCGGCACGCCGAAGAAATTCAGCACGCCGCCGTAGGCCACGCCCACCTGGCGGTCGCTGTCCAGGTCGATCCGGTTGGCGCTGAAATACCAGTCGGCATTGTCGGGCGAGCAGGTGGTGTACGACGCTTGCCGGGCCGTGCTGCGGTTCTGGTCGAGGAAATCGATACGCTCGGCCTTGCCGGTGCCGCCGGTCTGCTGGAAGTAGTAGTCCGGCGACAGCATGTAGCCTTCGTTGGCCTCGACCTTGAGCCGCGCTTCCGGGCCCACCGCCAGCGTGCCGCTGCGCGACATGCGCACATTGCCCTGCGCGAACGCCTCGTCGGTGTCCTGGTCGTAGCTCAGCTTGTCGCCCTTGATGACGCCGCCGTCGCGGCGCAGTTCGGCATGCCCTTCGAGTTCGACGCCGCGCTCGCTATAGCCGGTCATGCGGTCGGCTTCGATGAAAGTGGGGGCGTCGGGATCGGACTCGCCCCGGGCGGCCGGCTCGGCCAGGCGCGGCACCAGCTCGCCGGACTCCACCGGCAGCGGCGGCGCTGGCGGCGCGGCTTCGAACACCGGCTCGACCTGGTCGAGGTCGGGGATCGCCGAGCCGGTGATCTGCGCATGGGCGCCGGCCGACAGGCCGGCCATGGCCAGCACCAGCGGGCGCAGCGCGCCCGCGTGCAGGCCGCCGGCGCGCCTGGCACGAGCCAGGGCGCGGGGTAAGGCAGGCGAAGGCAAGGCCCTGTTGTTCGGTGATCGTTGTGATTCGGTCATTCGCACGGGTGGTCAGTCTCGGCACGGGCAGCGGCTCGCCTGCAGGCCGCCAGGCCCCCGCCGGGGCAGGCTGCGGGGCAACGCGGCCCCTCCCGGAGGCCACCGGCGCCCCGGTCTGGTCGGGTATTATACGGGGCAACCCGGGGTGCTCTTGCCGCTTACTTTCGGTTTCATTTCCGGTGTCATCGAGGGCTTTCACTTTCGTTCCGCCCCCGCGCCCCATCCCCACACGTACCTCCGACAAGTACCTGTATGGCAGCTCTTCCCCACGACCCGCGCCTGGACCAGCTCAAGGCCTGGGTGGCCGGACTCGGACCGGCATGGTCCGCCGATCCCGATTCCTGCGTCCCGGCCTCGGCCGATGCCAGCTTCCGGCGCTATTTCCGCGTCCGCACCGGCCATCGCGCGCATCCCACCGCGATCGTGATGGACGCCCCGCCGGCGCACGAGGACTGCCGCCCGTTCATCCATGTCTGCGGGCTGTTCGGCGCCGCCGGCGTGACCGTGCCGACGGTGCTGGCGCAGGACCTGGAGCAGGGTTTCCTGCTGCTGGC
The DNA here is from genome assembly GCF_003254285.1 of Cupriavidus phytorum. Taxonomy (NCBI): domain Bacteria; kingdom Pseudomonadati; phylum Pseudomonadota; class Betaproteobacteria; order Burkholderiales; family Burkholderiaceae; genus Cupriavidus; species Cupriavidus phytorum. Next base: position 185,094 of record NZ_QKZN01000003.1, on the reverse strand, counting down.
CGACCTTGGCAGCCAGACCTACCTGTCGAAGCTGGACGAGTCCTCCGCCCACGGCCTCTACACCGACGCCGCCGCCGCGCTGGTCCGCATCCAGGCGGCCACGCGCCCCGGCGAGCTGCCCGCCTACGACCGCGCGCTGCTGCAGCGCGAACTCGACCTGTTCCCGCAGTGGTACGTGGCCAGGCACCTCGGCGCCACGCTGTCCGAGGCCCAGCAGGCCGACTGGCACGAAGTGACGGAAGCGCTGCTTGCCAACAACCTCGCCCAGCCCCAGGTCTACGTGCACCGCGATTTCCACTCGCGCAACCTGATGGTGCTCGAGGGCACCGCCAACCCGGGCGTGCTCGATTTCCAGGACGCGGTCACCGGCCCGATCACCTACGATGCGGTGTCGCTGTGGCGCGATGCCTATATCGAATGGGATGAGGAGCAGCAGCTCGACTGGCTGATCCGCTACTGGGAACGCGCGCGCAAGGCCGCGCTGCCGGTCAACCCCGACTTCGGCGAGTTCTACCGCGACTTCGAGTGGATGGGGCTGCAGCGCCATCTCAAGGTGCTGGGGATCTTCGCCCGCCTGTACCACCGCGACGGCAAGGAGGGCTACCTCGCCAACCTGCCGCTGGTGATGAAGTACACCCGTCAGGTGGCCGGGCGCTATACCGAACTGCGCAAGCTGATCCGCCTGCTGGACGCGCTCGAAGGCGTGTCCAGCCCGGCCGGCTATACGTTCTGACGGCATGCGCGCCGACGATTCAGGTCCGGACCAGCGCCCTGTGCCAGCCATCACCGCCGCCGGCGAATGGCTGGCCGGCGCGCGCGCGCTCGCGCCGATGCTGCTGGGCGTGGTGCCGTTCGGGCTGATCTACGGCGTGCTGGCGGTCGGCGCCGGCATGCCCGCGTGGCTGGCCTGCGCCATGAGCGCGATCGTGTTCGGCGGCGCCTCGCAGATGATCCTGACCCAGCTGTGGACCGCCGGCACCCCGGCGGTGGTGATCACGCTGACGGTGGCCATGGTCAACCTGCGCCACGCGCTGTACTCGGCCACCATCGCGCCGAGCCTGGCGCACCTGCCGCGGCGCTGGAAGGCGCTGATCGCCTACCTGCTGACCGACGAGGCCTTTGCCGCGATGACGCACCGGCTGGGCGACACCGGCCCGCGCGCCCGCTACCGCCACTGGTATTACTTTGGCGGCGGCTTCGCGTTGTGGGCCAGCTGGCAGCTGTCGACGCTGGCCGGCGTGCTGGTCGGCGCCCAGGTGCCGCGCCACTGGCCACTGGATTTCTTCCTGCCGCTGACCTTTATCGGCATCATCGTGCCGGGCCTCAAACACCGCTCGCATGTCGCCGCGGCGCTGGCGGCCAGCGCGCTGGCGGTGGCCTGCTACAGCCTGCCGCACAAGCTCGGCCTGATGGTGGCGGCGCTGGGCGGCATCGCCGTCGGCATGCTGGTGCTGGGACGCGGCAACCGCCCGGGGCCCCGCGCCGCCAGCCACGCCGCGGATACCAGCACTGCCAGCACCGCCGGCAAGGAGGCCGCATGAGCGCGCTGACGCTGCTGTGGGTATTCCTGGCCGCGGGCCTGGCCACCTTCCTGATCCGCCTGTCGTTCATCGCCGTCGAAGGCCGGGTGCGGCTGCCGTCGTGGTTTCGCACCGCGCTGCAGTTCGTGCCGGCCGCGATGCTGTCGGCACTGATCGCGCCCGACCTGCTGATGCAGCAGGGCGAACTCGCCCTGACCCCGACCAACGCCAGGCTGGTGGCCGGCGTGGTCGCCATCCTGATTGCCGCACGTACCCGCAGCGTGGGCTGGACCATTGCCGGCGGCATGGCCACGCTGCTTGCCCTGGAGGCCCTGTTCCGATGAAGGTGATGATTTTTGCCGCCGGCCGCGGCGACCGCATGCGTCCGCTGACCGATGCCTGCCCCAAGCCGCTGCTGGCGGTGGGCGGCAAGCCGCTGATCGTGTGGAAGATCGAAGCGCTGGCGCGCGCCGGGCTGCGCGACATCGTCATCAACCACGCCTGGCTGGGCGCGCAGATCGAGACGGCGCTTGGCGATGGCAGCCGCTTCGGCGTGCGCATCGCCTACTCGGCCGAGGGCGAGGCGCTGGAAACCGCCGGCGGCATCGCCAAGGCCCTGCCGCTGCTGTCGCACGACCCGGTCCGCGGCGAGATCTTCCTGGCGGTGTCCGGCGACATCTTCTGCGACTACGATTTCCGCGCGCTGCTGCCGCGCGCGCAGGCGCTGGCCGGCGCGGCCGCGCCGCACATGCATCTGGTGATGGTGCCGAACCCGCCGTTCCATCCGCGCGGGGATTTCGCGCTGGACGACCACGGCCGGCTCTCGCTCGAGGCCGAGCCGGCCAGCGGCGCGCGCCTGACCTTCGGCAATATCGGTCTGTACGACACCCGGCTGTTTACCGATATCGTGCCGGGCACGCGGCTGGCCATGACGCCGATCTACCATGCCGGCATCGCCGCCGGCACCGCCACCGGCGAGCGCTTCGACGGGCGCTGGGAGAACGTCGGCACGCCGGCGCAACTGGCCGAGCTCGACGCGATGCTGTCGGCCGCACCGGGGCGCTAGCGCGCGCGACTTTGGCGCCACTGGCGCAGCGGCGCCGCCAGCGGCGGTAGAATCGGCCTGATCCTCCTTATCAGGCCAGACCAATGTCCGCACCCGACACCGCCCTCCTCGCCGCCTGCCGCGAACGCCGCGCCCGAGTGCTGCAGCACCTGCGCGCCGGCGGCGGCGGCGTGGCGATCCTGCCCACGGCGCCGGAAGCCATGCGCAACCGCGACAGCGACTATCCGTACCGGCACGACAGCTATTTCTATTACCTGAGCGGCTTCACCGAGCCCGAAGCGGTGCTGGTGCTGGTGGCCGGCGCGCCCGGCGAGCCGGCCGAGGCTGACCGCAGCATCCTGTTCTGCCGCCCCAAGCATGAAGAGCGCGAGATCTGGGACGGCTTCCGCTTCGGCCCGGAAGGCGCGCGCGCCGCGTTCGGCTTCGACGAAGCGCATTCGGTCGAAGAAATCGATGCCACGCTGCCGCCGCTGCTGGCCAACCGCGCGCAGCTGGCCTATCCGCTGGCCGATTCGATCCGCACCGACATGCAGATGCGGCGCTGGCTCGACGCCGTGCGAATGCAGGGCCGCGCCGGCGTGGCCGCGCCGTCGGTGGCGCTCGACATCCGCACGCTGCTCGATGAAATGCGGCTGTTCAAGGATGCCGGCGAGCTGGCCATCATGCGCCGCGCCGCGACGATTTCCGCCGGCGCCCATGTGCGCGCGATGCAGGCCACCCGCGCCGGCCTGCGCGAATACCACCTGGAAGCCGAGCTGCTCTATGAATTCCGCCGCCATGGCGCGCAGAGCGTGGCCTACAACTCGATCGTCGCCACCGGCCCCAACGCCTGCGTGCTGCACTACCGCGCCGGCCCGGCCGAGCTGAAGGACGGCGACCTGTGCCTGATCGACGCCGGCTGCGAGCTGGATGGCTACGCCTCCGACATCACCCGCACCTTCCCCGTCTCGGGCCGCTTCTCGCCGGCGCAGCGCGAGCTGTATGACCTGGTGGTGGCCGCGCAGCAGGCCGCCATCAACGAGACCCGCGCCGGCGTGCCCTACAACGTGCCGCATGACGCCGCCGTGCGCGTGCTGGCCCAGGGCATGCTCGACACCGGCCTGCTCGACCGCAACAAGGAAGGCACGCTCGACGACGTGCTGGCCAGCGGCAGCTACCGCCGCTTCTACATGCACCGCACCGGCCACTGGCTCGGCATGGATGTCCATGACGTGGGCGAGTACCGCGTGGCCGGCCACAGCGGCGAGGGCGAGCGGCCGTGGCGGCCGCTGCAGCCCGGCATGGTGCTGACCATCGAGCCCGGCATCTACGTGCGCCCGGCCGAGGACGTGCCCGAGCGCTACTGGCATATCGGCATCCGCATCGAGGACGACGCCGTGGTCACCGAGGGCGACTGCGAGCTGATCACGCGCGGCGTGCCGGTGCTGGCCGACGAGATCGAAGCGCTGATGCGCGACCGCGCCCCCGCCGGAGGCCAGCGATGATCAGCTGGCTGCGCAGGATCCTGCCGGGCCAGGGCGGCGCCCGCGACCAGGCCGGCAGTGCCCGGCGACCCGATCCGTCCGAACCGTTCATCGTCAACCTGTACGACGACCGCGTGGTGGTGCACCGCCCCGACGGCCAGCGCGAGGAGCTCGCCTGGAACGTGCTCGAGCGCGTGGTGGTGCGGGTCTCCGACCGCGCGCCTTGGGCCGGCAAGGCGTGGCTGATCCTGATCGGCGCGCCGGACTCGGGCCAGGGCTGCGTGGTGCCGTTCGATGCCGCCAACCATGCCGCGCTGCTGGAGCAGCTGCGCGCGCTGCCGGGCTTCAACCAGCAAAAGCTCGACAACGCACTGCGCGACGCCGCGGCCGGCAAGTCGCGCTCGGACGCGATCTGCTGGAAGCGCGGCGCCGAAGCCCAGTCCGGAACCGGCGCAGACCAGGCAGGAGACAGTGACCATGGCGGCCCAGCAGCCTGATTTCGGCGGCCCGGCCGACATCGTCATCGTCGGCGGCGGCCCGGTCGGGCTGGCGCTGGCCTGCCAGCTGTTGCGCACCACCGGCTGGCGCATCGTGCTGGCCGACGCCGCCACGCCGGCGCGCGCGGCGCGCGACCCGCGCGCGATCGCGCTGTCGCACGGCAGCCGCCAGCTGCTGGAGCAGATCGGCGCATGGCCGGTGCCGGGCAGCCCGATCGAGCATATCCATGTGTCGCAGCGCGGCCGCTTCGGCCATGTCCGCCTGCACCATGACGACTACGGGGTGCCCGCGCTTGGCTATGTGGTGCGCTACGGCGAGCTGTGCAACGTGCTCGAGCGGGCGCTGGCGCAGGCCACGCACGCGGCCGGCGAAGGCCAGCTGCGCCGGGTCTTCGAAACCCGCATCGAGCGGATCGGGCAGGATCCGGTGCCGCGTGGCGCGGACGTGCCGGACGCCGGCATCGTGCATCTGGAGGGCATCGGCCACGACGGCCAGGCGACACGGTTTGCCGCGCGCGTGGCAGTGCAGGCCGAGGGGGGGCTGTTCCATGAACAGGCCGCGCACCAGGGCCGCGGCGCGCGCACGCGCGACTATCGCCAGACCGCGGTGATCGCCCATGTCACCTGCTCGCGCCCGCAGCCCGGCTGGGCCTGGGAGCGCTTTACCGAGGAAGGCCCGCTGGCGCTGCTGCCGCACGAGGAACACGGCACGCCCGGCTACGCGCTGGTGTGGTGCTGCCCGCCGGAACAGGCCGCGCGCCGCATCGCGCTGCCGGACGCGCAGTTTGCCGCGGAGCTGGGCCAGGCCTTCGGCGACCGCATGGGCCAGTTCACGCTGGCGGGCAAGCGCCATGCCTTCCCGCTGGGGCTGAACGCCGCGCCGGTCACGGTCAACGGCCGCGTGGTCGCGGTCGGCAATGCCGCGCAGACGCTGCATCCGGTGGCCGGACAGGGGCTGAACCTGGGCCTGCGCGATGCCTTTGCGCTGGCCGACTCGCTGCGCGGCGCCTGCACCCCGCAAGCGCTGCAGGCGTTTGCCGGCCGCCATCGCCTCGACCGCGCCGTCACCATCGGCGTGACCGACCTGCTGCCGCGCGTGTTCGGCGTGGCGTACCCGCTTGCGGCCCATGCGCGCGGCGCGTCGCTGGCGGCGCTGGCATGCCTGCCGCCGCTGCGACACGCGCTGGCGCGCCACATGATGTTCGGCATGCGCCGTTGAACGGCCGGCCGCGCGCTGCCAGTGGCGCTTGCGCCACCGGCAGCGCGGCATGGCGCCACGCTCGCCGCCGTGCTGCGCCGCGGATGCTCAAATCTTGGGCAATGGCGACCGATTGGCGGTAGAATCCTGCCCTCGCACATGTCCCGATCCACCCGCCGGCAGCAGTTTCGGCAGGGGCATGTTTTTCCGTTTCGTCTCTGTTTCCTTCCCGCCCCACACAGGTTGTCCCGATCCGTCGCGGCGCATGTCGTGCGGCGACGCCGGGCCACCGGGACGGGCCACCAGAATCGCCGCTTCACCGCCACAACCGCCACCACCGCCGTGCAGATCGGACCTCACCAACTCCGCAACAACCTGTTTGTCGCCCCGATGGCGGGCGTGACGGACCGGCCTTTCCGCCAGCTGTGCAAGCAGCTGGGCGCGGGCTACGCGGTGTCTGAAATGGTCGCCTCCAACGCCCAGCTGTGGAAGAGCGAGAAGACCATGCGCCGCGCCAACCACGCCGGCGAGGTCGAGCCGATCGCGGTGCAGATCGCCGGCGCCGAGCCGTCGATGATGGCCGAGGCGGCGCGCTACAACGTCGACCGCGGCGCGCAGATCATCGACATCAATATGGGCTGCCCGGCCAAGAAGGTGTGCAACGTCGCCGCCGGCTCGGCCCTGCTGCAGAACGAGCCGCTGGTGGTGCGCATCGTCGAGGCGGTGGTCGCCGCGGTCGGCGAGCGCGTGCCGGTGACGCTGAAGATCCGCACCGGCTGGAACCGCGAAAACCGCAATGCGCTGCGCATCGCGCGCATGGTCGAGGACGCCGGCATCAGCATGCTGACCATCCACGGCCGCACCCGCGCCGACCTGTACCACGGCGACGCCGAGTACGAGACCATTGCCGCGGTCAAGGCGGAGTTGTCGATCCCGGTGGTCGCCAACGGCGACATCACCACGCCGCAGAAGGCCAGGCAGGTGCTGGCTTTGACCGGCGCCGACGCGCTCATGATCGGCCGCGCAGCGCAGGGCCGGCCCTGGCTGTTCCGCGAGATCGAGCACTTCCTCAAGACCGGCGAGATGCTGCCGTCGCCGGAAGTGGCCGAGATCCGCGCCATCATGAACGCGCACCTGGAAGACCATTACGCCTTCTACGGCGAGTTCACCGGCGTGCGCACCGCGCGCAAGCACATTGCCTGGTACACGCGCGGGCTGCGCGGCGCCAACCTGTTCCGCCACCGCATGAACACGCTGGAATCCACCACCGAGCAACTGGCGGCGGTCAACGCCTTCTTCGACGAGCAGGCGCAGTTCTCGGACCGGCTGGTGTACGTGGACGACGAGCAGGGCAAACAAGATAAAGACGAAGCGAACAACAACAATAACGGGGAGTTGCTTGCCGCATGAGCCGCAACGCTATCGACCAGTGCATCCGGGAAAGCCTGGATACGTACTTTCGCGACCTGGACGGCGAAGAGCCGTCGAACATGTACAACATGGTGCTCGAGGCGGTCGAACGGCCGCTGCTGGAAGCCGTGATGGTGCGCGCCGAGCGCAACCAGTCGCTGGCGGCCGCCTACCTGGGCATCAATCGCAATACGCTGCGCAAGAAGCTGCAGCAGCACGGTTTACTTTGAATTTGAAGCGTTTCCCACTGCCATGATCAAGCAAGCCCTACTCTCCGTTTCCGACAAGACCGGCATCGTCGAATTCGCGCGCGAACTGAACGCGCTCGGCGTCACGCTGCTTTCCACCGGCGGCACCGCCAAGCTGCTGGCCGACAGCGGCCTGCCCGTGACGGAGGTGGCCGATTACACCGGCTTCCCGGAAATGCTCGACGGCCGCGTCAAGACGCTGCACCCCAAGGTCCACGGCGGCATCCTGGCGCGCCGCGACCTGCCCGAGCACATGGCCGCGCTGGCCGAACACGATATCCCCACCATCGACCTGCTGGTGGTGAACCTGTACCCGTTCCAGCAGACCGTGGCCAAGGATGACTGCACGCTGCCGGACGCGATCGAGAACATCGACATCGGCGGCCCGACCATGCTGCGCTCGGCGGCCAAGAACCACCGCGACGTGACCGTGATCGTCGACCCGGCCGACTACGCCGTGGTGCTCGGTGAAATGCGCGCCAATGGCAACAGCGTCGGCTACGACACCAACTTCCGCCTGGCCACCAAGGTGTTCGCGCACACCGCGCAGTACGACGGCGCCATCACCAACTACCTGACCAGCCTCGGTGCCGACAAGTCGCACCAGGCGCGCAGCGCCTACCCGCAGACGCTGAACCTGGCCTTCGACAAGGTCCAGGAAATGCGCTACGGCGAGAACCCGCACCAGTCGGCGGCGTTCTACCGCGACCTGAAGGCCGTCGACGGCGCGCTCGCCAACTACGTGCAGCTGCAGGGCAAGGAACTGTCGTACAACAACATCGCCGACGCCGATGCCGCGTGGGAGTGCGTGAAGTCGTTCGACGCCGCCAGCGGGGCTGCCTGCGTCATCATCAAGCACGCCAACCCGTGCGGCGTGGCGCTGGGCGCCAATGCGCTGGAAGCGTATGACAAGGCCTTCAAGACCGACTCGACCTCGGCCTTCGGCGGCATCATCGCCTTCAACGTCGAGCTGGATGAAGCCGCCGCGCAGGCCGTGGCCAAGCAGTTCGTCGAGGTGCTGATCGCGCCGGCGTTCAGCGCCGCCGCGCGCGCGGTGTTCGCGGCCAAGCAGAACGTGCGCCTGCTCGAGATCCCGCTGGGCAAGGGCATCAACCAGTTCGACTTCAAGCGCGTCGGCGGCGGCCTGCTGGTGCAGAGCCCGGACGCCAAGAACGTGCAGCCGTCCGAACTGCGCGTGGTGACGCGCCGCCACCCGACGCCGAAGGAAATGGACGACCTGATGTTCGCCTGGCGCGTGGCCAAGTTCGTCAAGTCCAACGCCATCGTGTTCTGCGGCGGCGGCATGACGCTGGGCGTGGGCGCCGGCCAGATGAGCCGCGTCGATTCGGCCCGCATCGCCAGCATCAAGGCGCAGAACGCGGGCCTGACCCTGGCGGGTTCGGCGGTGGCGTCGGACGCGTTCTTCCCGTTCCGCGACGGCCTCGACGTGGTGGTCGATGCCGGCGCGACCTGCGTGATCCAGCCGGGCGGCTCGGTGCGCGACGATGAAGTGGTCGCCGCTGCCGACGAGCGCGGCATTGCCATGGTGCTGACCGGCACGCGGCATTTCCGCCACTAAGCACGGCACGCTCGCGGACTTGCGCAGCAAGGCCGCCGGCAAACGAAGCGGTTTCGCCTCCCATGCGGGCAGCGAAACCGCTTTTTGCTTGGTGCGCCGGCGATGCCGGCGCGAACACCCGCGCAAAAAGCAATACACTAGCAGCGCCATCCACCCCACCCACCCCATGCGAATCCTAGGCATCGACCCCGGCCTGCGCACCACCGGCTTCGGCGTGATCGAGAAGCAGGGCAACAAGCTTGCCTACATCGCCTCGGGCACGATCAAGAGCGACGGCAATGCCAACCTGCCCGAACGGCTGAAGACGCTGTACGACGGCATCAGCGAGGTCTCGCGCACCTATGCGCCCGACTGCGCGGCGATCGAGAAGGTCTTCGTCAACGTCAACCCGCAGTCCACGCTGCTGCTGGGCCAGGCCCGCGGCGCGGCGATCTGCGGGCTGGTCGGCTATGGCCTGCCGGTGTTCGAATACACCGCGCTGCAGCTCAAGGTGGCGGTGGTCGGCTATGGCCGCGCCAACAAGGCGCAGGTGCAGGAAATGGTGACACGCCTGCTGATGCTGCCCGGCCAGCCCGGCAGCGATGCGGCCGATGCGCTGGGCGTGGCGATCTGCCATGCCAACGGCGGCGATACCCTGGGCACGCTCGCCGGCCTGGCGCCCGAGCTGGTGCGCAAGGGCATGCGCGTGCGGCGCGGACGCCTGGTCGGCTGAGCGCGACGCGTCTTTTACAATCGGGCCTGATCCCACCACAGGAACGCTGCATGCCTAGCCAGTCCCGACTGCGTGCGCCGCGCGCGCGCGCCAGCCTCGCCCGTGTTGTTGCCGCCTGCCGCCGCTGGCTGTTGCCGACCGTTGCCGCCGCGGCGTGCGCGGCCCTGGCTGCCGGCTGTGCCACCGCGCCGCGCCCCAAGCGCGCCGCAACGCCGGCTGCGCCGGCGCCGGCGCCCGCCGCCAGCGCTCCGGCCGCGATGGCGGCGCCGCCGTCCAGGCCGCTGGTGATCGCGCACCGCGGTGCCAGCGCGCTGCGTCCGGAACATACGCTGGCCGCCTATGCCAAGGCGATCGAGGATGGCGCCGACGCGATCGAGCCCGACCTCGTCATGACGCGCGACGGCGTGCTGGTGGCGCGCCACGAGAACGACATCACCGGCACCACCAACGTCGCCGAACTGCCGCAGTTCGCCGAGCGCAAGCGCACCAAGGTGATCGACGGCGAGCGCCTGACCGGCTGGTTCACCGAGGACTTTACGCTGGCCGAACTGAAGACGCTGCGCGCGCGCGAGCGCATCCCGCGCCTGCGCCCGGCCAATGCGCGCCTGAACGACCAGTTCGAGGTGCCGACCTTCGACGAGATCGTGCGCCTGGCCGAGCAGGCCGCGCTGCGCACCGGCAAACCCGTCGGCATCTACGCAGAGCTGAAGCACCCCAGCTACTTCCGCGGCATCGGCCTGCCGCTCGAGGACAAGCTCGCCGCGGCGGTGCGGGCGCAGCCGTACCTGCGCAATGCGCCGGTGTTCATCCAGTGTTTCGAGAGCGGCAGCCTGCGCGCGCTGCGGCGCACGCTCGGCAATGGCTTGTCCAACGTCAGGCTGGTCCAGCTGATCGGCAACCCGCGCAAGGGCCCGGCCGACTGGAAGCTGGCCGGCGACGGCCGCACCTATGGCGACATGCTGAGCACGACCGGCCTGCGCGAAGTCGCGGCCTACGCCGACGGCATCGGTCCCGAGAAAAGCAGCTTGGTGCCGCGCGATGCGCAGGGCGCGCTGGGCGCGCCGACCGCGGTGGTACAGCAAGCCCATGCCGCCGGACTGTTCGTGCATCCGTACACCTTCCGCCCGGAAAACAGCTTCCTGCCCAAGGCGCTGCAGAGCGGCGGCGACGAGGCCACGCGCAGCCCGGCGGGCATGGAGCGCGAGGTGCAGGCCTTCGTCGCGGCTGGCATCGATGGCTTCTTCACCGACGACCCGGCGCTGGGGCGGCGCGCCGTCGATACACCGGCGCGCTGAGCCGGCCGGGCGGCCGTCGCGCTAAACTGGCGGCCGCTTCTTTCCTGACTTCCTGTTTTCTCCCCGCACCATGATCGGACGCATCGCCGGCACCCTTATCGAGAAAAATCCCCCGCACCTGCTGGTCGACTGCCACGGCGTCGGCTACGAGGTCGACGTGCCGATGAGCACCTTCTACAACCTGCCCGCGCTGGGCCAGCCGGTGACCCTGCTGACGCAGCTGATCGTGCGCGAGGATGCGCACCTGCTGTACGGCTTCGGCAGCGCGGCCGAGCGCAACACCTTTCGCGAGCTGATCAAGATCACCGGCATCGGCGCGCGCATGGCGCTGGCGGTGCTGTCGGGCATGTCGGTGCCCGAGCTGGCGCAGGCGATCACGCTGCAGGAAGCCGGGCGCCTGACGCGCATTCCCGGCATCGGCAAGAAGACCGCCGAGCGGCTGCTGCTGGAGCTCAAGGGCAAGCTTGGCGCGGAACTGGGCCATGCGCCCGGCGCGCCGGCGGTGCCCGACAGTGCCGTCGACGTGCTCAATGCGCTGCTGGCGCTGGGCTACTCGGAAAAAGAAGCCGCTGCCGCGATCAAGCAGGTGCCGGCAGGCACCGGGGTGTCCGAGGGCATCAAGCTGGCGCTGAAGGCGCTGTCTAAGGGTTGAGCTTCGGATTGGCGCGTAGAATGGCGCTTTGTTGCCGCAGTCCGGGCCCCTGACCACCATGATCGAAACAGACAAGCTTGCCGCTCCCTCCCGCGTGATCGCCGCCACCCCCGCCTCGTCGCAGGAGGAGGCGTTCGAGCGCGCACTGCGGCCCAAGCTGCTGGACGAGTATGTCGGCCAGGAAAAGGTGCGCGGCCAGCTGGACATCTTCATGCATGCGGCGCGCAAGCGCCGCGAAGCGCTCGACCACGTGCTGCTGTTCGGCCCGCCCGGGCTGGGCAAGACTACGCTGGCCCACATCATCGCGCGCGAGATGGGGGTCAACCTGCGCCAGACCTCCGGCCCGGTGCTGGAGCGCCCCGGCGACCTCGCCGCGCTGCTGACCAACCTCGAAGCCAACGACGTCCTCTTCATCGACGAGATCCACCGGCTTTCGCCGGTGGTCGAGGAAATCCTGTACCCGGCGCTCGAGGACTACCAGATCGACATCATGATCGGCGAGGGCCCGGCGGCGCGCTCGGTCAAGCTGGACCTGCAGCCGTTCACGCTGGTGGGCGCGACCACGCGCGCCGGCATGCTGACCAACCCGCTGCGCGACCGCTTCGGCATCGTCGCACGGCTGGAGTTCTACACCGCCGAGGAACTGGCCCGCATCGTCAGCCGCTCGGCGCAACTGCTGCACGCCCGCATCGATCCGCAAGGCGCGCTGGAAATCGCCCGGCGCGCGCGCGGCACGCCCCGCATCGCCAACCGGCTGCTGCGCCGGGTGCGTGACTATGCCGAGGTCAAGGGCGACGGCACCATCACGCGCGAGATGGCGGATGCCGCACTGGCCATGCTCGACGTCGACCGCGTCGGCTTCGACCTGATGGACCGCAAGCTGCTCGAGGCGGTGCTGCACAAGTTCGGCGGCGGCCCGGTCGGCGTGGACAACCTCGCCGCCGCCATCAGCGAAGAGCGCGACACCATCGAGGACGTGCTCGAGCCCTACCTGATCCAGCAGGGCTACCTGCAGCGCACCCCGCGCGGGCGCGTCGCCACCGCGGCGGCCTACCGGCATTTCGGGCTGGCCAGCCCGCAAGGCATGGCCGGCGGCGCCGACGAACTGTTCGGCGACGGCTGAACCGGTGCCCGCGCGACGTGTGCCAGGGCGCACACGTCGCGATCAATTAAACGTTTTAAATTCCCGCCCCAAATTTTTTCGAAGTGGATTGCTGGCCGGTGGCCGATTGTCCACAATGGCTTCATCGGCACCTGCCTAGGTGCCATGACGGCTGTGTCCGCCGGGGCACGGCGCCTTTGCAAACCTGTCAAGGAAAGCCATGATCCGCCAGTGTTCCAGCCTGCTTGCCGCACTTCTCGCCCTGGCCGCGTTCAGCGCCGGCAGTGCCAACGCCCAGCGCCCGCCGGCGCCGGTCGGCGTGGCCGAAGAAGCGGTCATCAGCGGCAAGATCGTCGATATCGATCCCGAAACCAAGGCGGTGCTGGTGCAGGGCCCGCGCGGCAATGTGGTCGAGCTGGTGGGCGGCGACGAGGTCCGCAATTTCGGCCAGATCCGCAAGGGCGACATCCTGACCGTGGCGCGCGGCGCCGCGCTGGTCGCGGCGCTCGAGCCGGTCGACAGCAAGGCCACGGCCCTGGCCGAATCGGTCGACCGCACCACGCGCGCGGCCGAGGGCGGCAAGCCCGGCATCATGCGCGAGATCACCACCACGGTGACCGCCCAGATCACCAAGGTCGACCCGGCCAAGCGCCTGCTCACCTTCCGCGGCCCGCGCGAGACGCTGCGCACGGTCAAGGTCCAGGACCCCGCCATCGATCTGAATGGCATCAAGCAAGGCCAGATGGCCAAGATCGTCTACCGTGAAGTCGTGGCCATTACGGTCAGGGCGCCAGCGGCAGCCGCAGCAAACTGAGCCACTGAATCAGGCGCGGTACTTTTCCCATCAGGAGGTTACCTATGAATCGTCGCCACTTTGTTACCCGGGTTGCCGGATCGGGCCTGCTCGTTGCGACCGCGATGGCCGCGGGCTGTACCACCACCGGCACCGGCGCGTCCAAAGACCCGGTCGCCAAGAAGCAAGAGATCGATGCCGGAGTCGATGGCGCGCTGAACCGCCTGTTCTCCTCGGCCAACGGCTCGCGCGAGCTGGCGCAGCGCGCGCAAGGCATCCTGGTGTTCCCGCGCGTGCTGGCAGGCGGCTTTATCGTAGGCGCCGAATACGGCGAAGGCGCGTTGCGATCGAAGGGCGCGACGGTCGGCTACTACAGCACGACGCAGGCCTCGGTCGGGCTGACCGCCGGCGGACAGTCCAAGGCGATCATCATCATGTTCATGACGCCCGAGGCTTACAACAAGTTCGTGGCCAGCAAGGGCTGGACTGCGGGTGCGGATGCCAACGTGGCCGTGGCGAAGATCGGCGCGGACGGCAGGCTCGACACGCTCACCAGCCAGCAGCCGGTGATTGCTTTCGTGCAGACCAACGCCGGCCTGATGTTCGACGTCTCGGTGAACGGGTCGAAGATCAGCAAGCTGGATATCTGACGCAACGGCGGTGCCGCTCCGGCAGCGGCCTCTCTAACACGGTTCCCGGCCCAGGCCGGGAATTTGCTTTTTGGGCACCCGTGGCCGTGCCATGCCGGGGCTTGCTGCGTGCGCGAACGCACCGCGTGCTGGCATAATCGCGCCCAACTCACTGCGCCAGCGCGCACGCGACCGGGAGCCCCCAATGACTGCCACTACCGCCAGCCCGCCCCAGGCCGGCCGCGTCTACCGCTACTACGACTTCGTCATGGTGGCCTTCGTCACCGTGCTGCTGTGCTCGAACCTGATCGGCGCGGCCAAGGCGGCGCAGGTCACGCTGCCGGTGATCGGCACGGTCACCTTCGGCGCCGGCGTGCTGTTCTTCCCGATCTCATACATCTTCGGCGACGTGCTGACCGAAGTCTACGGCTACGGGCGCGACCGGCGCGTGGTCTGGGCGGGTTTTGCCGCGCTGGCCTTCGCCACCTTCATGAGCGTGGTGGTGCTGAACATGCCGGTCGCCCCGTTCATGGCGGACTATCAGCAGAGCCTGCAGGACGTGTTCGGCAATACCTGGCGCATCGCGCTCGGCTCGCTGATCGCGTTCTGCTGCGGCAGCTTCGCCAACAGCTATGTGCTGGCCAAGATGAAGCTGTGGACCGGCGGCCGGTGGCTGTGGACGCGCACCATCGGCTCGACGCTGGCCGGCGAGCTGGTCGACTCGTCACTGTTCTATGTGATCGCCTTCTACGGCATCTGGCCGCTCGAGCAGGTGGTCCAGGTGGCGGTGGCGCAGTACGTGCTGAAGACCGGCTGGGAAGTGGTGATGACGCCGGTCACGTACAAGGTGGTGGGCTTCCTCAAGCGCGCCGAGAACGAAGACTATTTCGACCGGCATACCAACTTCACGCCGTTCCGCGTCCGGGTCTAGCGCAGCGCTACGGCACGCGCCGGTCCACCTCGTCCAGCGCCAGGTTTTCCAGGTGGCTGACGTCGCCCCACTGGGCCAGGGTCAGGTGGGTGCTGTCGCTGCGCAGGCGGTTGACGCTGGCATTGAGCAGCTCGTGCTGGCGTGGCGCTTCCAGCGTCATGCCGGTGGCCTCGCGATAGAGGCAGTCGAGCACGCCGCCGTGCGCCACCAGCGCGATGCGCTCGCCGGGATGCCGGCGCGACAGCGCCAGCACCGCGTCGACCGCGCGTTCGTGGAAACCCAGAAGCGACTCGCCCTCGGGCGGTGTGTAATCGGGCACGCGCGCCTGCCAGCGGGCAAAGTCTTCCGGCAGGTGCTCTGCCACCTCGGCGTAGGTCTTGCCCTGCAGCACGCCGTAGCTGCGCTCGCGCAGCCGCGCATCGGCGCGCACCTGCAGCCCCAGTGCCTCGGCCAGCGGCGCGGCGGTTTCCATCGCGCGCGACAGGTCGCTGGAATACACCGCATCGATCGGCTCGCCCGCCAGCGCATCTGCCAGCGCGCGAGCCTGGGCATGGCCGGTCTCGTTCAGCGGAATATCGAGCTGGCCCTGCAGCCGGCGCTCCCGGTTCCAGGCCGTTTCGCCGTGGCGGATCACGATCAGGTGGGTAAAGGCCAGCGAATGCGGCCCGGGGCTTTGCGACATGCCGTTTCCTTCGGGGTTGCTGCGGGTGCTTGCTTGCGGCCATGCCGGCCCGACACCGCGCGGGACGCGGCACCGGTCCGGCTTCAGGCCGCCGATGACTTGGCCAGCTTCGGGTTCAGCGTATAGGTGCCGGTCAGGCTGGCCTGCGCCAGCACGTGGCCCTGGATCGCCTCGCGCACCTGGGTGCCGGTAAAGGTGCCTTCCAGCGGCAGCCGGTCGAGGTCCAGCGCATACAGCGTGAACACGTAGTGGTGCAGCAGCGCGTCGTTCCACGGCGGGCACGGGCCGTCATAGCCGTAGTAGTCGCCTTTCATGTCGGCGTCGCCGGCAAACCAGCCGGTGTAGTCGTTGATACCGTGGCGCAGGCCGCCCGCGGTGGCGGTGCCGCCGGTGGCTTCCGGGCCCGGCTTGCCGCGCGCGATCACGCCGTCGCTGTGCGAGCCCGCGGCGATCGAGGTCAGGCCGGGCGGGATGTCGACCAGCACCCAGTGGAAGAAGTCCACGCGCGGCAGCGAGGCCGGCACTTCGCGGCCTTCCTGGTTGACGTCGTCGCCCTTGCTGGGGACGTCGCGGTCGTGGCAGATCAGCACGAACGAGCGCGTCTCGGCCGGCGCGTCTTCCCAGTGCAGGTCGGGATTGCGGTTGTTCGACAGGGCCACGTGGGCGGCGGCGTCGGGCACGCAGAAGGCGAACTCGCCGGGGATCGGCGCGTTGTCGTTGAAGGACTTGCTCCAGAGTTTCATTTGTCTCTCCTGTCTTGATGCCGCGCCGTGGACGCGGCAGCTTCGAATCGTTTCAGGCCGGCGCGACGCGCAGCCAGAACGTGACCGGACCGTCGTTGACCAGGCTGACCTGCATCATCGCGCCGAACTCGCCGGTCTGCACCTGCGGATGCGCCGCGCGCGCGCGCGCCACGAAATGCTCGTACAGGCGCCGGCCGTCCTCGGGCGAGGCCGCGGGGGTGAAGCTCGGCCGCGTGCCGCTGTTGGTGTCGGCCGCCAGCGTGAACTGCGACACCACCAGCAGCCCGCCCTGATTGCCGTTGCCGTCGATGTTCTGCACCGGCAGGTTCATCTTGCCGTCCGCATCGGAAAACACCCGGTACGACAGCATCTTGGCCAGCAGCCGCTCGGCCTGGGCCTCGGTGTCGCCGCGTTCAGCGCAGACCAGTGCCAGCAGGCCGGCGCCGATTTCGCCGGTGGTGCGGCCTGCGACCGTGACGCGGGCCTGGGCCACCCGCTGGATCAGCGCGATCATCGCCGCCTCAGGCCAGCGTCACGCGCGCGAAGCGGCGCTTGCCGACCTGCACCACGTAGGTGCCCGCGGCCACCTTGGTAGCCTTGTCGCTCACGGTGGCGCCGTCGATCTTGACGCCGCCCTGCTCGATATTGCGGTTGGCTTCCGAGGTCGACGGCACCAGGTTGGCCTGCTTGAGCACTTGCGCGATGCCCAGCGGCGCACCGTCCAGGCTGACCGCCGGGATATCGTCCGGCACGCCGCCGCGGGCGCGGTGGTTGAAGTCTTCCAGCGCCTTCTCGGCATCGGCCTGGCTGTGGAAGCGCGCCACGATCTCCTGCGCCAGCAGGACCTTGCAGTCGCGCGGGTTGCGGCCCGCGGCGATCTCCTGCTTCATCAGGTCGATCTCGCTCATCGGGCGGAACGACAGCAGCGTGAAGTACTGCCACATCAGGTCGTCCGAGATGCTCATCAGCTTGCCGAACATCTCGTTGGGGGCCTCGGTCACGCCCACGTAGTTGCCCTTGGACTTGGACATCTTCTCGACCCCGTCCAGGCCCACCAGCAGCGGCATGGTCAGGATGCACTGCGGCTCCTGGCCGTACTCCTTCTGCAGCTCGCGCCCCACCAGCAGGTTGAACTTCTGGTCGGTGCCGCCCAGCTCCAGGTCGGACTTCAGCGCCACCGAGTCGTAGCCCTGCATCAGCGGGTAGAGGAACTCGTGCACGGAAATCGGAATCCCGGAGCGGAAGCGCTTGGTGAAGTCGTCGCGCTCCATCATGCGCGCCACGGTGTACTTGGCGGCGAGCTGGATCATGCCGCGCGCGCCGAGCGGGTCGCACCATTCGCTGTTGTAGCGGATCTCGGTGCGGGCCGGGTCGAGCACCAGGCTGGCCTGGCGGTAGTAGGTCTGGGCGTTGGCCTCGATCTGCTCGCGAGTGAGCGGTGGGCGCGTGCTGTTGCGGCCCGACGGGTCGCCGATGGTCGAGGTGAAGTCGCCGATCAGGAAGATCACCTGGTGGCCGAGGTCCTGCAGCTGGCGCAGCTTGTTCAGCACCACGGTGTGGCCGATATGGATGTCGGGCGCGGTGGGGTCCAGCCCCAGCTTGATGCGCAGCGGCACGCCGGTGGCCTCGCTGCGCGCCAGCTTCTGCGCCCACTCCGCTTCGATCAGCAGCTCGTCGCAGCCGCGTTTGGAGATTTCCAGGGCCTGCATCACCGAGGGCGTCAGGGGGTATTTGGCCGGTGCGGCCGAGGCAACTTCAGTCATCACGTAAGTCTTTGAAATACTTGAAATTTTAGGAAATCTGCCGACAGCCGCCAGGGCCGGATTTTGGTATAATCCGCGTTTCCGGGCGCCTGCGGAAGCCTTTCCGGTGCGCCACCCGTCACTTTGCTCGGCACTCTGCACTGGAGTTGCACAGCAAGGCAGGCGGCCAAAATCTGAATTTTGACAGCACGCGCCGCACCTCGGGGGAGGAAGGCAGACGAGACACATCGTCCCCGGCAGCGGGCTCAGACCAAGGTTGAATTTTACGTGATGTGGTCCAGACTCCGCGAAGTTTTCGCGCGTGAGCTGGTGGTGCTGGTCGATCCGACCAACCCCCAGCATGCGCGGCGGCGCAAACAACTGACGGCCTCGGTCGGCGCGATCTTCACGCTCGGCATGGCTGCGGCCATGGGTGTTGCGCCCCGCAGCGCCTACGACGATCCGCGCGCGCCCCGTACCCAGCAGGCCCTGCGCATGCCCGACGTGCGCGAACAGCTCGAACAGCTCACCGACAGCCAGGCCGTGTACGTGCGCGAAGAGCGCATGCAGCGCGGCGACACCATTGCCAGCCTGCTCAAGCGGCTGGGCGTGGACGATGCCGACGCGCAGGCGTTCATCGTCAAGAACCCCACCGCGCGCGGCCTGTTCAACCTGAACCCGGGCCAGGCGGTGCAGGCGGAAATCGACGAGAGCAACACGCTGGTGTCGCTGCAGGCCAACCTCGGCGGCGACGCCGCGGCCTCGCGCGAACTGGTGATCGAGCGCGTGCGCGCCGCCAGCGGCGACACCGCCGCCGCCTACAAGGCCAAGGTGCAGCGTGTCGACAACGACGTGCACTACGAGATGGCCTCGGGCGCGATTTCCTCCGGTGGCTTCTTCAAGGCCATGGACGCCGCCAACGTGCCCGACGAAGTGGTGCAGCAGATGCTGTCGATCTTCTCCGGGGTGATCGACTTCCACCACGACATCGCCGCCGGCGACCGCTTCCGCATCATCTATGAGGCGGGCTTTCGCGACGGCACCTTCGTGCGCAACGGCCGCGTGGTCGCGCTCGAGCTGATCAACCGCAACCAGCTGCACCAGGCGCTTTGGTTCGCGCCCGAGGGCAACAAGGACGGCGGCGCCTACTACACCTTCGACGGGCGCAGCATGAAGCGGCCGTTCCTGCGCTCGCCGGTGGAGTTCTCGCGCGTGTCGTCGGGCTTCGGCGGCCGCGAGCATCCGCTGCATCACGACTGGGCCCAGCACAAGGGCGTCGACTTCGCCGCCCCCACCGGCACCAAGGTGCTGGCCACCGGCGATGGCGTGGTCGAGTTCGTCGGCCAGCAGAACGGCTACGGCAACATCGTCATCCTGTCGCATCCCAACGGGTACTCCACCTACTACGCGCACCTGTCCGGCTTTGCCGGCATGCGCCAGGGTCAGACGGTGCGCCAGGGCCAGCTGATCGGCTATGTCGGCGCGACCGGCTGGGCCACCGGCCCGCACCTGCACTACGAGTTCCGCTTCAACGACGTGCCGCAGAACCCGCTGACCGTCACGCTGATGGAATCGCCGCCGCTGACCGGCAAGTCGCGCCAGGAATTCCTGACCTACACCAGCGGGCTGCTCAGCCGCATCAACGCGCTGCGCACCTACAACGTGCTGACCGCCGCCAACTGACCGCGTCCACCGTGATCCCCGTGCCCGGCAGCGAACGCTATATCGGCATCATGTCCGGCACCAGCATGGACGGTGCCGACGCGGTACTGGTCGATTTCGGCGGCGCGCGCCCAGTGGTGCTGGCGGCCGCCAGCCAGCCCTTCCCCGACACGCTGCGCGCCGCTTTCGGCGCCCTGCAGCAGCCAGGCGAGGACGAGATCCACCGCGAGGCGCTGGCGGCCAATGCGCTGGCGCAGGTCTACGCCGACTGCGTCGCCGCGCTGTTGCGCGAGGCGCGCGTCGATGCCGCCTCGATCGCCGCCATCGGCGCCCACGGCCAGACCATCCGCCATCGGCCAGGCCTCTACGACGGCATCGGCTATACCCGCCAAAGCCAGCATCCGGCGCGGCTGGCGGAACTGGCCGGCATCGACGTGGTGGCGGACTTCCGCAGCCGCGACCTCGCCGCCGGCGGACAGGGCGCGCCGCTGGTGCCGGCGCTGCATCACGCGCTGTTCGGCAGCGACGCCGAGACCCGCGTGGCCTGCAATATCGGCGGCATCTCCAACATCAGCATCCTGCCGGCAGCGGGCGGCCCCATCAGCGGTTTCGACTGCGGGCCGGGCAATGCGCTGCTCGACTACTGGATCGGCCACCACCGCGGCCTGGCCTTCGACAGCAACGGCGAATGGGCCGCCAGCGGGCGCGTCGACGCCGCGCTGCTGGCGCAGTGCCTGGCCGAGCCCTATTTCAGCGCGCCGCCGCCCAAGAGCACCGGGCGCGACCTGTTCCATCCCGGCTGGCTCGAAGCGCGGCTGGCGGCGTTCCCGCAGCTCGCGCCGGCCGACGTGCAGGCCACCCTGGCCGCACTGACCGCCGAGGCCATCGCGCGCGACGTGCGCGCCAGCGCGCCCACCGCGCGGCGGCTGATCGTCTGCGGCGGCGGCGCGCGCAATGCCTTCGTGCTGGCGCGGCTGGCGCAGGCCCTGCCGGGTGTGGCCATCGAGACCTCCGAGGACTACGACGTGCCGGTCTCGCAGGTCGAAGCGATCGCCTTTGCCTGGCTGGCGCGCCAGTGCCTGCTACGCCTGCCCGGCAACGTCCCCACCGTGACCGGCGCCGCCGGGCCGCGCGTGCTGGGCGCGATCTACCCGCGCTGAACCCCGGCGCCGCCCTCCGCTGCATCGACCCAATCCATGAACGCCTGCGCCAGCGGCGATGCGCGCATGGCCGGCGAGCGCGCCAGCACCACGCGCTGTGGCGTCACCGGCTCGCGCAGCGGCCGGCAGGCTATCGGCACGCCGTCGTAGCTGTGGTCGCCTGCGGGCCGCGTGCACGACAGCGCCACGCCGTACCCGTGCGCCACCAGCCCGCGCTGCATCTCGAAGGTCTGCGTGTACTGGTGTAGCGCCGGGTGCAGCCCATGGGCCCAGAACAATGACAGGAAGTATTCACGGGTCTGGGGAATGTCCTCGAGGATCAGCCGCTCTGCGGCCAGGTCGGCCAGGCTGACATCGGCGCCGCTCGCCAGCGGATGCGCGGCCGGAAGCAACGCGTAGGGCGGCAGCTCCGCCAGCGTGCGGCGCTCGGTGCGGGCGTCGAGTCCCAGTTCATAGGTCACCGCCAGCTCCGCCTTGCCGGCCTGCAAGGTGCGATGGACCGTGGCGAGGTCGGCCTCGAACAGCGTCACCGAGATGCCGGGATGGCGCTGTCGCAGTCCCGCCAGCAGGCGCGGCACGAAGTACGGGCCCAGGTCCTGGAAGCAGGTCAGCGACAGCTGGCCGCTCAGGCCCCTGCCTGCACCATCATCGACGGCAAGCCCCGCCGCCAGCGCCAGCACGTCGCGGGCCTTGCCCAGCAGGCGCTGCCCGGCCGGGGTCAGCGACAGCCCGCGGCTGACCTGCCGCCTGAACAGCGGCTCGCCCAGCGAGTCCTCCAGCTGGGCGATCGCGGTCGATACCGACGGCTGCGACACATGGCGCGCCCGGGCCGCGGCGCTGATGCTGCCGTGCTCGGCGGCGGCGACGAAGTACTCGAGCTGGCGGAAAGAGAAAGGGATCATGATTTCCTATATCGCAACATAGGAAATATATGCTTTTCCTATTCCCTTCGCATGGCGATACTGGGTCCATCGCCCCCAACGCAAATCGCCATGGACATCACCCGGGAACAGATCGACACCTACCAGCGCGACGGCGTGCTGGTCTTGCGCGGCGCCTTTACCGACTGGGTCGAGCGCCTGCGCGATGGCTTTGCGCAGAACCTGGCCGAGCCCGGTCCCTTCGCCATCGAGAACGTGCGCGCCGGCGAGGGCGGGCGCTTCTTCGAGGACTATTGCAACTGGCAGCGCATCGCCCCGTTCGCCGCCTTTATCCGCGAGTCGGCGGCAGCCGGGATCGCCGGTCGGATCATGCAGTCGCAGGCGGTGCAGGTGTTCCATGAACACATCCTGGTCAAGGAGCCGGGCACCGCCAAGCCGACGCCATGGCACCAGGACCTGCCCTACTACTGCGTCGACGGCACCCAGACCGCGAGCTACTGGATTCCGCTGGACCCGGTCACGCAGGCCAACACACTGCGCGTGGTGGCCGGCTCGCACCGCTGGCCGCGGCTGGTGCGGCCCAAGCGCTGGGCCAGCAACGAGAATTTCTATGGCGGCGCCGACACCTTCATGGAGATGCCCGACGTGGAAGACGGCAGCCACACGCTGCTGGCCCCGGAGCTGGAGCCCGGCGATGCGGTAGTGTTCGACTTCCGCACCGTGCACGGCGCCGCCGGCAATACCGGCACCGGGCGGCGGCGGGCGTTCTCGGCCCGTTTTGTCGGCGACGACGTGCGCTTCATGCAGCGGCCCGGGCGGACCTCGCCGCCGTTCCCCGGCATCGGCCAGCAGACCGGCGAGCGCCTGCGCGAGGACTGGTTTCCGGTGGTCTGGCGCGCCGCGCAGTAAGCCGGCGCGTCAAACAAAAAACGCACCCGAAGGTGCGTTCTTTTGGGCAAGCGGGATCGCTCAGACCGAGAACGACGAGCCGCAACCGCAGGTGGTCGAGGCATTCGGGTTCTTGATCACGAACTGTGCGCCGTTGATGTCTTCCTTGTAGTCGATCTCGGCGCCGACCAGGTACTGGTAGCTCATCGAGTCGATCAGAAGGGTGACGCCGTTCTTGACCATGGTGGTGTCGTCTTCGTTGACTTCCTCGTCGAAGGTAAAGCCGTACTGGAAGCCGGAGCAGCCGCCGCCCTGCACGAACACGCGCAGTTTCAGCTCGGCATTGCCCTCTTCCTCGATCAACTGCTTGACCTTGTCGGCGGCGCTGTCGGTAAAGACGAACGGTGCCGGCACGTCCTCGGTAACGGGTGCCTCTGCGACTGCGTTCATGGGGTGTTCTCCTGTTTAGATACGCCTGTATTCTAAGCGCTACTGGAAAATCGTGCCGAAACCTTGTGTTTTCAAGGGGTTCCCGGCATCGAAGTCGCCGCTACGCGGCCTTTTCAGTGGGACTGGCCGCGGCGGCGGGAGTTTCGCTGGCGGTGGCAGGGTCGCTATCGGCCGCTTCGGTCACTTCAGCCACCGGCGCCGCCTCGACCAGGTTCGGCAGCGCCTTGACCTCCGCCTGCACCAGCGGCATCAGGCGGCCCTCGACCAGCGCGCCCTGGTGCATTTCGAGCGCGGCATAGCGCACGTCGCCCAGCACCCGCGCCTGCGGCTGCAGCTCCAGCAGGTCGCCGGCGTGCACCGGGCCCTTGACGGTGCCGTTCAGCACCAGGTGGCCGACGCTGATCTCGCCCTCGACCATGCCCTTCTCGCTGACCACCAGCATGCTGGGCTTGCCCGGCGCCGCGGTCACGTTGCCGCGCACCCGTCCGTCCAGGCGCAGGCCGCCGGCAAACACCAGGTCGCCATCGATGGCGGTGTCTTCGCCAATCAGCGTATCGATCGAAAGGCCTTTCTTCTTGGAAAACAGCATGACTCTCACTCCTCTCTCGTTCGTGCCAGGCTGGCCTGCCCGTGGCGCAAGCGCGCCGGCAAGCCGCACTTGCCGTCGGCGACAGGGCGTGATTGTAGCCGCGTGCGGCCGGATACCCCAC
Source organism: Cupriavidus phytorum (assembly GCF_003254285.1). Classification (NCBI taxonomy): domain Bacteria; kingdom Pseudomonadati; phylum Pseudomonadota; class Betaproteobacteria; order Burkholderiales; family Burkholderiaceae; genus Cupriavidus; species Cupriavidus phytorum. The sequence continues at coordinate 161,081 of NZ_QKZN01000003.1, read as the reverse complement.
AAAAGTATGGCGGCCTGCTCACTATGACGGCAGCACCGCGCCGCTTCCTTAGCCCGCGGACGAAAAAAAACCGCACGGCCAGCGTGCGGTTTTCCTGGTTTCGCAAGATCCGGCCGGGCCGGACCCGCGAAAACGCATCAGCGCTTCGAGAACTGCTTGCGACGACGCGCCTTGTGGAAGCCGACCTTCTTACGCTCGACTTCACGTGCATCGCGCGTAACGTAGCCAGCCTTCGACAGGGCCGACTTCAGGGTCGCATCGTAGTCGATCAGGGCGCGGGTGATGCCGTGGCGCACTGCGCCGGCCTGGCCGGTTTCGCCGCCGCCGGTGACGTTGACCTTGATGTCGAACGTTTCAGCGTGAGCGGTCAGTTCCAGCGGCTGGCGCACGATCATCAGCGAGGTTTCGCGAGCGAAATACTCTTTGATGGGCTTGCCGTTGACGACGATGTCGCCCTTGCCCGACTTGATGAAGACACGTGCCACAGCGCTCTTGCGGCGGCCAGTACCGTAATTCCAGTTACCGATCATGGATTGGCCTCCTTAGATTTCCAGCGCCTTGGGCTGCTGCGCTTCGTGCGGATGCTCGGCTTCGGCGTAAACCTTCAGCTTCTTGATCATCGCGTAGCCCAGCGGACCCTTCGGCAGCATGCCCTTGACAGCCTTTTCCAGGGCACGGCCCGGGAAACGCTGCTGCATCTTGCCGAACGTCGTTTCGTAGATACCGCCCGGGTAGCCCGAATGGCGATAGTACTTCTTGTCCGTTTCCTTGGTACCCGTGACACGCAGCTTGGCTGCATTGACGATGATGATGTAATCACCGGTGTCGACGTGCGGAGTAAATTCCGGCTTGTGCTTGCCGCGCAGACGGCGTGCCACTTCGCTGGCAACACGGCCGAGGACTTTGTCCGTCGCGTCAATCACGTACCAGTCGCGCTTTACCTCATGAGGCTTGGCGGAAAAGGTCTTCATGATTTTTCCTGACTATTGGTTCGTGCCCGTAATCCGACTCGCGAAGGCTTGTGCTCGCCCCTGCAAGTCTTGTGGCCCCAGTGAAGATGGCCGGGTACTGCGGTCTTCTTCCGCGGGCATGACGGAAAAGCCCTCGATTATACTGGCGGCCGTGGCGAGCGCACAAGCAAAGACTGAGGTTTTCGTCAAGATCGACGCCGATGGCTGCGGTTCTGGGTCGCCCAATGCACCTGGAGGCCAACGGCATTGGTACAGGCGAAAAAAAACCCAAGCGTTTGAGCTTGGGTTTGAATCCACCAAAGGAGGAGGGTGGAGGAGACACTTGGAGATCGACGGAGGGACTTGCGGGCGGTGCGGAGGGCTTGGCCGGGGGCTTCGCTTTCGCACTCTGGCGCGCTGTCTGCGCCGTCGTTCAATGATTGGAATTATACCTAGGGTTTGTCCGGATGCAAGGGAAATTTGCAGTGCGAAATGTGATTTCGTATTACGAAACGTTACCTGGCCCTGCCCGCCTTATGTCTTTACCTTAAAAATCAATAGCTTAGCGAAACAAGGAAGGTGTCATCGCAACGACATACTAGAGGAAACCCTCAGGTTTTCTAAGGTTATCGGCATCGATGCCCCGAACTTGACCTTGCCATATACTGGGAAAAGCAAGATTCGGGATCACTCGCTTGTGATCGCAAACCGACAAAACAAAGCACAGGAACGAACAAAATGGAATGCAAAGTAACATGGATGGGCGCCGACGGCATGAGCTTCGTTGCCCAGACCGGCAGCGGCCATATCGTTGCCATGGACGGCGCCCCCGAAGGTGGCGGCCACAACCTGGCCCCGCGGCCCATGGAAATGGTACTGCTGGGCACCGGCGGCTGCACCGCCTATGACGTGGTGCTGATCCTCAAGCGCGGCCGCCAGGACGTTACCGGCTGCAGCGTGCAGCTGCAGGCCGAACGCGCCGGCGAAGATCCCAAGGTGTTCACCCGCATCAACTTCCATTTTGTGGTGACCGGCAAGAATCTCAACCCCGCCACGGTCGAGCGCGCGATCAAGCTGTCGCATGAGAAGTACTGCTCGGCGTCGATCATGCTGGCCAAGACGGCCGAGATCACGCACACGCTGGAAATCGTCGAAGGCTGATGGAAGTTGGCCGGCCCGGTGTGCCGCGAAGGCGCCGGGTCGTGCCGATGACTAAAGCAAAGCAGGCCGATAAGCCGGATTCTGTGCGCCCCGCCCGCCTTGCAGCGCGCGGCACGTGACAACCATTCCTCTAGGCCGGCTGTTACCAGCCGGCTCCAGCTCCCTACCCGCAGACTCAGCGGGCCGCTTCATCGCCTGCCTATTTGGGATTGCTCCAGGTGGAGGTTACCGCGTTTCACCCTTCCCGCCGGGCGAACCCGGCGGCAAGACTCGTCTCTGTGGCCCTATTCCGCACGTTGCCGTGGATGGCTGTTAGCCAACACCCTGCCCTGTGGAGTCCGGACTTTCCTCCCCCTGCACCTTGCGGTGCAGGCAGCGGTTGCCTGGCCTGCTTTGCGGCCCGCAGTCTAACACCGATTGCCGCCGCCTGCCGGGGCTTCAGCCGGCATCGCGGTCACGGCGCCGGCCGGGGCGGAATACGGTGGCATCGGCGTAGAAGTCCGGGTCCGCGTTGTCCTCGCACCAGCCCGGGATGCCCATCACCGGCAGCGGCGCAAAGCTGCGTCCGCCCCGCAACGCGCCGGCATCGGCGGCGGACTGCAGTGACCTGGCAAGCACCGCATCAAGCGCGGGATCGCCGGGCACGAGCGGCAGTATCCACGCGTGCGCTGTCACCGCCTTGTACGGCTGCACCAGTTTTTCGAGCAAGGCGTGGCCGAACGGCACCACCGCGCAGTCACTTCCCCACCGGGCGCGACCCTCGACGAACAGCGGCCCCCACGCAAACCCCCTGAGCGCCGCGATCATGCCGTCGTCGGTGCTGAGGAACAGCACCGCGTTCTCGTCGAACAGCGTCGCCGCGTCGCGCACGCCGCCGCGCGCGGTCTGTACGCCCTCGCGGGCGATGACCTCGGCCTGGATCTGGTTCAGCACGCGCTTGGTCCGCGGGAAATGCAGCCAGACCAGCGCGTTGAAGAAATCGTGGAGATTGTCGCGGGTGGGGACGGCGCCGGTGGCGTCGATATGCGCTTCATAGGCGCTGCCGTCCGGCAGCGCCTCCTGCGCGATAAAGCGCAGCGGCAGCCCACGCGCATTGCGCAGCTCCAGCGATGCGGCGCGGGCATCGAGCGCGCTGCGCAGGTCGGCACCGCCCTGCACTGCCGCCGCCAGCGCGGCGCCGTGTGCGGCAAAAGGCCGGAACCACGGCCGGGACCAGTCGATCCCGGCCAGCGCGGCGGCGAAATCCTCGCCGGCCGCGATCTGCTGCGTGCGCAAGGCTTCAGCGTGCCTTCCAGCGCAGCGTCTCGCCGCCGCGCAGCGGCACCAGCGTGGTGTCGCCGTAAGGCAGCTCCGCCGGCAGTTCCCAGTCCTCGCGCTCCAGCGTCAGCGTGCCGGTGTTGCGCGGCAGCCCGTAGAAAGCCGGGCCGTTGAAGCTGGCGAAGGCTTCCAGCTTGTCGAGTGCACCGGCGGCGTCGAAGGCTTCGGCATACAGCTCCATCGCATGCAGCGCGGTATAGCAGCCGGCGCAGCCGCAGGCATGTTCCTTCAGGCCGCGCGCGTGCGGCGCACTGTCCGTACCCAGGAAGAAGCGCTCGCTGCCCGAGGTCGCGGCGGCCACCAGTGCCTCGCGGTGGGTTTCGCGCTTGAGCACCGGCAGGCAGTAGTAGTGCGGGCGGATGCCGCCGGTGAAGATGGCGTTGCGGTTGTAGAGCAGGTGGTGCGCGGTGATGGTGGCGCCGACCGGGCCGCTCGCGTCGCGCACGTACTGCGCCGCATCCTTGGTGGTGATGTGCTCGAACACCACCTTCAGCTCGGGCATGTCGCGGCGCAGTGGCGTCATCACCTGCTCGATGAACACGGCCTCGCGATCGAAGATGTCGATCGCCGGGTCGGTGACTTCGCCGTGCACCAGCAGCGGCAGGCCTTCGCGCTGCATCGCTTCCAGCGCGGGATAGCAGCGGCGGATATCGGTCACGCCGGCGTCGCTGTTGGTGGTGGCGCCCGCCGGGTACAGCTTGACGCCGTGCACGAAGCCGCTGGCCTTGGCCGCGGCGATTTCCTCGGGACTGGTGTTGTCGGTCAGGTACAGCGTCATCAGCGGCTCGAACTGCATGCCGGCCGGCAGCGCCGCCAGGATGCGGGCGCGATAGGCCTGTGCCTGCGCCACCGTGGTTACCGGCGGCTTCAGGTTGGGCATGATGATGGCGCGGGCGAACTGGCGGGCGGTGTCGGGCAGCACAGCGGCCAGCGCCGCGCCGTCGCGCAGGTGCAGGTGCCAGTCGTCCGGGCGGGTGATGGTGAGCTTCTGGGTCATGGCTAGCTTGGGGCTGGCCGCGGGCGGCGGCCGGCGTTCGTCGAAATCAGAGAATCAGGATGGCGCGGTAGTCATTGACGTTGGTGCGCGTGGGGCCGGTGACCACCAGGTCGCCGATCGCATCGAACAGGCCCCAGGCGTCGTGCGCGTCCAACTGGCGCTGGCCCGGCAGGCCGGCGGCCTCGGCGCGCGCCAGCGTGGTCGGGTCGGCCAGCGCGCCGGCATTGTCTTCGGAACCATCGATGCCGTCGGTGTCGGCGGCGATCGCATGCACATCGGGCATACCTGCCAGTTCGACCGCCAGCGACAGCAGGAACTCCGAGCAGCGCCCGCCGCGCGCCTTGCCGGCGCTGCCGGCCGGCAAAGTGACCGTGCACTCACCTCCGGAAATCAGCGCCACGGGCGTGGCGAACGGCGCATTGTACGCGCGAATCTCGCGCACCAGCGCGGCATAGACCCGCGCCACTTCGCGCGCCTCGCCGGTCACGGTATCGCCAAGGACCACCGGCGTGATGCCGCGCTGGCGGAACAGCGCGGCGGCGGCCTCGAGGCTGCCGTGGGCGGTGGCGATCATGATGTTGTCGACCCGATCGAACAAGGGATCGCCGGGCTTGGGCGTCTCCGCCACCTCGCCACGCGCGCCGCGCTCCAGGTGCAACTGCACGCTGTCCGGCACCTGCGCGCCATAGCGGCGCAGGATCTGCAGCGCGTCCTCGAACGTGCTCGGGTCCGCCACGGTCGGGCCCGAGGCAATCGCGCTGGGATCGTCGCCGGCGACGTCCGAGACGATCAGCGTGGTCACCGGCGCCTGGCTGGCCTGCGCCAGCCGGCCGCCCTGGATGCGCGAGATATGCTTGCGCACGATGTTCATGTCGGTGATCGGCGCGCCACAGCGCAGCAATTCACGCGTGGTCGCCTTCAGGTCGGCCATCGGAATGCCCTCGGCCGGCAGCGACAGCAGGCTCGAGCCGCCGCCCGAGACCAGCACCAGCAGCCGGTCCTGCGGCGTCAGCGACTGCACCGCGGCCAGGATCTCGGCCGCGGCCTGCTCGCCCGACTCGTCGGGCACCGGATGGCCGGCCTCGATCACGCGGATATGGTCGGTCGGCATGCCGTGCGCGTAGCGCGTGACCACCAGCCCTTCCAGCGTGGCCTGGCCGGCGTAGGCGCGCTCGACCGCCGCGGCCATCGAGGCCGCGGCCTTGCCCGCACCCACCACCAGCGTGCGGCCGCCGGCGTGCGGCGGCGGCAGGTGCTGCGCAACGATCTGCAACGGGTCGGCCGCCGCCACCGCGGCGTGGAAGGTTTGGAGCAGCAGTGCGCGGGCGTCCCCCGCGAAGCCGGCGCTCACAGCGCCTCCGCGATGGCGCGGCCCAGGTCGGCGGTACCGGCCTTGCCGCCGATGTCGCGCGTCAGCGGCGCGTGCTCCGGCCCGGCCGCCAGCACCCGCTCGATCGCGCCCAGCACGGCGGCGCCGGCCTCGTCATGGCCCAGGTGCTCCAGCATCATGGCGCCGCACCAGATCTGCCCGATCGGGTTGGCCACGCCGCGCCCGGCAATGTCCGGGGCCGAGCCGTGCACCGGCTCGAACAGGCTGGGAAAGGTGCGGTCCGGATTGATGTTGCCCGACGGCGCAATGCCGATGGTGCCGGTGCAGGCCGGGCCCAGGTCGGACAGGATGTCGCCGAACAGGTTGCTCGCCACCACCACGTCGAACCAGTCCGGATGCTGGACGAAATGCGCGGTCAGGATGTCGATGTGGTACTTGTCGACCTTGATGCCGGGGTAGTGCGCCGCCATCGCCTCGACCCGCTCGTCCCAGTACGGCATGGTGATCGAGATGCCGTTGGACTTGGTCGCCGAGGTCAGGTGCTTCTTCGGACGCTTCTGCGCCAGTTCGAAGGCAAACTTCAGGATGCGGTCGACGCCGGTGCGGCTCATCACCGTTTCCTGCACCACGATCTCGCGCTCGGTGCCGGGGAACATGCGACCGCCGATGCTGGAGTATTCGCCCTCGGTGTTCTCGCGCACCACGTAGAAATCGATGTCGCCGGGCTGGCGGCCGGCCAGCGGGCTGCGGATGCCCGGCATCAGCCGCACCGGCCGCAGGTTCACGTACTGGTCGAAGGACCGGCGGAACTGCAGCAGCGAACCCCACAGCGAGACATGGTCGGGCACCGTGTCCGGCCAGCCGACCGCGCCGAAATAGATGGCGTCGTACTTGACCAGCGTGTCGAACCAGTCGTCCGGCAGCATCTTGCCGTGGCGGGCGTAGTAGTCGCAGCTGGAAAAATCGAAGTGATCCCACTGGAAGTCGATGCCGAAGCGGCGCGCCGCGGCGTCCATCACGCGGATGCCCTCGGGCATGACTTCCGTGCCGATTCCGTCTCCGGGAATCACGGCAATCTTGTATTGGCTCATCGTTCTCGGGATTGCTAGCAGGTATGGTGGCGCCATGGCTGGCGTCATTGGCACCGCAGGGGAGCGTCCGCGCTTGCTTGGCAGCGGCGCGGGCGCGCGGGATAATGCCTGCATTCTATTGCAAAGCGGCAGCCCCCTGCCGTCCGGTGCCCCGACATGTGCCAGCTGCTAGGCATGAACTGCGCCACGCCGACCGACGTGACGTTCTCCTTCACCGGCTTTGCCGCGCGCGGAGGCCTGACCGACCACCACGCCGACGGCTTCGGTGTCGCCTTCTTCGAAGACAAGGCCTGCCGCCTGTTCATCGACAACCAGTCCGCCGGCACCTCGCCGGTGGCGGACCTGATCAAGCGCTATCCGATCAAGTCCAAGAACGTCATCTCGCATATCCGCAAGGCCACGCAGGGCACCGTGCTGCTGGAAAACTGCCACCCCTTCATGCGCGAGCTGTGGGGCCGGCACTGGATCTTCGCCCACAACGGCGACCTGCACGGCTTCACCCCGTTCCTGTCCGGCGTCTACCAGCCGGTGGGCGACACCGACAGCGAACTGGCCTTCTGCACGCTGATGCAGGGGCTGCGCAAGCGCTTCCCGGGCTCGCAGCCGCCGCTGAACGAACTCGGCCACGCGCTGGCCGACATCACCCGGGAAATCACGCTGCACGGCGTGTTCAACTACCTGCTGTGCAACGGGCAGGCGCTGTTCGCGCACTGCTCGACCCGCCTCTACTACATCGTGCGGCAATGGCCGTTCTCGACCGCGCACCTGATCGACGCCGACCTGTCGATCGACTTCGCGCAGGTCACCACGCCGGACGACCGGGTCGCCGTGATCGCCACCGCGCCGCTGACCGACAACGAGACCTGGACCCAGTTCGCCCCGGGCGAGCTGATCATGTTCGAGCACGGGCGCCCGACCATGACGCTGAGCGTGCCGATCCCGCCCGAGGTGCAGGCCAAGAACGCGGCCAATACTGCCTGTACCTGAGCGCTTCCGGCGCAAAGAAAAAAGGGACGCCGAGGCGTCCCTTTTTCATGAGTCGGCAGTCCGCTCAGTGATGCAGGATCTTCGACAGGAACTGGCGCGCGCGCTCGGAGCGCGCGTCGATATTGCCGAAGAACTCTTCCTTGTCGGCGTCCTCGACGATCTTGCCCTGGTCCATGAAGATCACGCGGTTGGCGACCTTGCGCGCGAAGCCCATCTCGTGAGTCACGCACATCATGGTCATGCCTTCCTGCGCCAACTGCACCATCACGTCCAGCACTTCATTCACCATCTCCGGGTCCAGCGCCGAGGTCGGCTCGTCGAACAGCATGCAGATCGGGTCCATCGACAGCGCGCGCGCGATCGCCACGCGCTGCTGCTGGCCGCCCGACAGCTGGCCGGGGTACTTGTCGGCCTGGCTCTTCAGGCCCACGCGCTCCAGGTACTTCAGGCCCTTGGCCATGGCCTCGTCCTTGGAGCGGCCCAGCACCTTCATCTGCGCGATGGTCAGGTTTTCGGTGATCGACAGGTGCGGGAACAGCTCAAAGTTCTGGAACACCATGCCGACGCGCGAGCGCAGCTTGGGCAGGTTGGTCTTGGGATTGCCCACCGAGGTGCCGTCGACCAGGATGTCGCCCTTCTGGAACGGCTCGAGCGCATTGACGGTCTTGATCAGCGTGGACTTGCCCGAACCCGAGGGTCCGCACACCACCACCACTTCACCCTTGGCAACCTTGGTGGTGCAATCGGTCAGCACCTGGAACGAGCCGTACCACTTGGAAACGTTATTAATTTCGATCATACAGCCACCTTTTTCTGATAACGCTTGACCAGCAGCGAAGCGGAGAAACAAATGATGAAGTACACCAGGCCGGCGAACAGCAGCATCTCGACGATCCGGCCATCACGCTCGCCGATGCCGTAGGCCTGGCCGAAGAAGTCCGCCAGCGCGCTCACGTACACCAGCGAAGTATCCTGGAACAGGATGATGCCCTGCGTCAGCAGCAGCGGCACCATGTTGCGGAACGCCTGCGGCAGGATCACCAGCCGCATCGACTGCCCGTAGGTCATGCCCAGCGCCTGCGCGGCGAACATCTGCCCGCGCGACACGCTCTGGATACCCGCCCGGATGATCTCGGAGTAGTAGGCCGCCTCGAACAGCGCGAACGCCACCAGCGCCGAGGTCATGCGCAGGTCGGTCGCCGGCGACAGGTTGAAGATGCCCTGCAAGACCTGCGGGATGATCAGGAAGAACCACAACAGCACCATCACCAGCGGGATCGAGCGGAAGATGGTCACGTACCCCTGAGCGAACCAGTTCAGCAGCCGGAACGACGACAGCCGCATCATCGCCAGGATGGTGCCCCAGATAATGCCGACCACCACCGCGGTGACGGTGATCTTGAGCGAGACCATCATGCCCTCGCCCAGCACATGCAGCGTGGCCGGGTTGATCGAGGTGAAATCGAAGGAATAAGCCATGGCGCCCCCTTACTTGCCGCCGATAAAGCCGGGCACGCGCGTGCGGGCCTCGACCCAGCGCATCACCAGCATCACGGTGACGTTGATCAGCGCGTACATCAGCGTGACCGCGATGAACGATTCATACGGACGCGCGGTGTAGTCCACCAGCTGGCGCCCCTGCGCGGCTAGTTCCAGCAGGCCGATGGTCGACGCCACCGCCGAGTTCTTGAAGATGTTCAGGAACTCGGAGGTCAGCGGCGGCACGATCACGCGGAATGCCATCGGCAGCAGCACGTGGCGGTACGTCTGCGGCAGCGTGAAGCCCATCGCCAGGCCGGCGTTCTTCTGCCCGCGCGCCAGCGAGTTGATGCCGGAGCGCACCTGCTCGCACACCCGCGCGGCGGTAAACGTCCCCAGGCACAGCATGGCGGCCAGGAACTGCTGCGCGAACGGGTTCATCTGCTTGATCGCCTCGCCGCCGGGCAGCAGCTCGGGCGCGACGAAGTACCAGATGAACAGCTGCACCAGCAGCGGGATGTTGCGGAAAATCTCGACATAGGTGGCGGCAATGCCGGCCAGCCACTTGTTCGGCACCGTGCGCAGCACGCCGAGCACCGAGCCGATGACCAGGGCAATGACCCAGGACGAAAGCCCCAGCGCGAGCGTGACCTTGAGGCCGGAGATCATCCAGTCCAGGTAGGTCTCGTTCTGGGCGGCCTGTTCGAGGAAAACTCCCCAATGCCAGTTGTAGTTCATGTTGCGTCCTCAAAAAGAAACGGAAGGACGAGCCTTCCGTTTCGCAGTGCTGTCAACGGCAGGTCAGTCCAGCGCCTTGTCGTTAGGCGCCTTGATCAGCGTCTTCATGTCTTCGGACAGCGGGAAGTCCAGGTTCAGGCCCTTGGGCGGAACCGGTTGCATGAACCACTTGGTGTACAGCGTGTTGATCGAGCCGTCCTTCATCATGCCGGAGATGACGTTGTCGGACAGCTTCTTGAACTGCGGGTCGTCCTTGCGGATCATGCAGCCGTAAGACTCGCGCGATTGCGGCTTGCCGACGACGATCCAGTCGGCCGGGTTCTTGGCCTTGGCGCGCTCGCCGTACAGCAGCGCGTCGTCCATCATGAAGGCGACCGCGCGGCCCGATTCCAGCGTCAGGAACGACTGGCCGTGGTCCTTGGTGCTGATGATGTTCACGCCCAGCTTCTGGTCGTCGTTCATCTTGCGCAGCAGGCGCTCCGACGTGGTGCCGGCGGTGGTGACGACGTTCTTGCCCTTCAGGTCGGCCCAGTCCTTGATGCCGGCATCCTTCTTCACCATGATGCGCGTGCCGATGATGAAGATGGAGTTGGTGAAGGCGACCTGCTTCTGGCGTTCCAGGTTATTGGTGGTCGAGCCGCACTCGATATCGATGGTGCCGTTCTGCAGCAGCGTGATGCGGTTCTGCGAGGTGATCGGGATTTCCTTGACCTGCAGGTTCGGCAGCTTCAGCTGGTCCTTGATGGCTTCCACGATCTTCATGTTGATATCGTAGGAATAGCCGACCTGGCGCACGCCGCCCAGGTTGTAGTTGAACGGAATCGACGATTCACGCACGCCGAGCGTGATGACGCCGGTGTCCTTGATCTTCTTCAGCGTGCCCGTCAGTTGTTCGGCTGCCTGTGCCGTCCCGCACATTACGCCCCCGGCAATCATCAGGGCAGCCAACTTGGCGAAATTCATAACATCTCCTTGACCATGAAGAGAAAGCGGGATTCTAAGAATAAAACCCCCACTGGTGAAACAGTATTGCGCAGCATCCGCCGCAATACAACTGGGTTTTCTCCTAGAACCCCACTTCAGGGCAATCCGTGCGCAGCGCGCCCGGATACGACAACGCGGTCTCCGGCGCTTGCCGGAGACCGCGTCTGACGGTCATGAAGCCGGGGCCCGGGACGGTTATTGCACTGCACCATGCCAGTGCCTCGCCCCGGGCCTGCCTGCCCCGATCAGGGGTACAGGCCGCGCATTTCGCGCGCCTGCAGGATGCGCGTACAGGCCACGATGAACGCCGCCGTGCGCAGCGTCACCTTGTTTTCCTGTGCCACTTGCCAGATTGCCCGGAAGGCTTCTTGCATGATCCGTACCAGGCGCTGGTTGATCTCTTCCTCGGTCCAGAAGAAGCTGGAGAAGTCCTGCACCCATTCGAAGTAGGACACGGTCACGCCGCCGGCGTTGGCGATCACGTCCGGGCAGACCAGGATATTGCGCTCGCGCAGGATGTCATCGGCCTGCGGCGTGGTCGGGCCGTTGGCGCCCTCGATCACCAGCTTTGCCGTGATCTTCGGCGCGTTTTCGGCGGTAATCTGGCCTTCCAGCGCGGCCGGGATCAGGATGTCGCAATCGACTTCCCAGAATTGCTCGCTACGCAGGACTTCGCCGCGGAAGCCGTCGATGGTGCCGCTGTGCGAGGCGTATTCCATCATCGCCGGCACGTCCAGGCCGGCCGGGTCGAACAGCGTGGTGCGGTGGTCCTGCACCGCCACCACCTTGGCGCCGGCCTCATGGAACAGCTTGGCGGCGACGGCGCCGACGTTGCCGAAGCCCTGCACCGCCACGCGCGCGCCCTTGACCTCGAGGCCGATATTGCGCGCGGCCTCGGAGCCGACCACGAACACGCCGCGGCCGGTGGCCTCGTGGCGGCCCAGCGAGCCGCCCAGCGAGATCGGCTTGCCGGTCACGACGCCGGTCGAGGTGCTGCCCGAGTTCATCGAATAGGTGTCCATCATCCACGCCATCACCTGTGCGTTGGTGTTGACGTCGGGCGCCGGGATGTCCTTGCTCGGCCCGATGATGATGTTGATCTCGCTGGTGTAGCGGCGCGTCAGGCGTTCCAGCTCGGCCTGCGACAGCGTGCGCGGGTCGACGCGGATGCCGCCCTTGGCACCGCCGTACGGCACGTTGACCGCCGCGTTCTTCACCGACATCCAGGCCGACAGCGCCATCACCTCGGACAGCGTCACGTCCTGGTGGAAGCGCACGCCGCCCTTGCCCGGGCCGCGCGACAGGTTGTGCTGCACCCGGTAGCCCTCGAAATGGGCGATGGTGCCGTTGTCGAGCTCGATCGGCACGTCGACGATCAGGGCGCGCTTGGGGCGCTTCAGGGTCTCGACCCAGCGCGCCAGCGAACCCAGGTAGGGCGTGACGCGGTCGACTTGCTGCAGGTAGATGCCCCAGGGGCCGAGGTTGTCGGCGTTGAGGTAGGACGGGAGTGCGTGCTTTTGGCCAGCAGTGTTGGTCGGTGCTGCGGAAGACATCGGGGTGGGTTCCGGGGTGGAAGATAGGCGCAAGCTTAGGCTTGGCGGCCGCCCGGAATCCAATGCCGTTTGCTCATCGGGTTATGCAAGACACGCATAAACTTGGAGCGAACCATCGCTACGCCGAGGTCAGCGTCCCCCACACCTGGTCCACCAGTTGCCGCTTGCGCCGCGCCCCGGCACGCCGCTCGCCGCCGTTCTCGCCCGGCTTCTCCCGGTACAGCCGGATTTCCATGTCGATCGACAGCGGCAGGCCGCGCGCCGACTCGGCCCGCACCAGCCGCCCCGCCGCGACGTCGTCGCGTACCGCGCTTTCGGGCAGAAAGGCCATGCCGTGGCCGGACAGCGCCATCACCTTGAGCGCTTCGGCCATGTCGGTCTCGTAGCATTTGTCGAGCTTGAGCGCCTCGGCGGTTTCGGCCAGCAGCAGGTCGACCATGCGGCCGAGGAAGGCGTTGGGGGTATAGCTGAGGAACGGCACCGGCTTCTTGTCGGTGCCCGGCAGCCGGAATTGCGGCTTGCCGGCGGGGTCCGGCACGCTGTAGGGCGAGAGCCGTTCGGTGCCCAGCACCAGCATGTCGTAGCGCGCGGGATCGAGCTGGATGGCCTGGCGCGCGTGGTGGTAGACCATCACCAGGTCGCAGCCACCCTCGACCAGCATCAGCACCGCGTCATGGACATTGAGCGCGCGCAGCCGGCACGGCAGCGTGCCGAGCTTGCGCTCCAGCGCCTTGAGCCATTCCGGGAAGAAGGTCAGCGACAGCGTATGCGGCACCGCGAATTCCAGCACCTGTGCATTGGCCGAGCGCTGGCCGCGCATCAGCGCGCGGGTTTCGCTGACCTGCGCCAGCATCGCCAGGGCCTGCTCGTAGAACACCTTGCCGGCCGGGGTCAGGCTGGTGGGATAGCTCGAGCGGTCGATCAGCTCGGTGCCAACCCACGCCTCCAGCGACTGGATCCGGCGCGAGAACGCCGGCTGCGTGACGTGGCGCAGTTCGGCCGAGCGCGAGAAGCTGTGCGTCTCGGCCAGGCTGACGAAGTCTTCAAGCCATTTGATTTCCATGACGCGGATTATCCACCGGCGCGCGGCGCTTCGCCACCTGTCGGCTAGCCCCGGTGGGCCCAGCCGGTCATGCGCTTCTCGACCACCGCGAACAGCTCGTACATCGCCATCGCCATCACAGCGATCACCACCAGTCCGGCGAAGGCCAGCGGCATCTTCATGGCGGAGCCGGCCGACACCAGCAGGTAGCCGATGCCCTCGTTGGCGGCATTCATCTCCGACACCGTGGTACCGACAAAGGCCAGCGTGATCGCGACCTTCAGCGAGGCGAAGAAATACGGCAGCGCGCGCGGCAGGCCGACCTTGAACAGCACGTCGCGCCGTTTCGCGCCGAGCACGCGCAGCACGTCTTCCAGTTCCGGCTCGAGCGTGGCCAGCCCGGTGGCGATATTGACCATGATCGGGAAGAACGAGATCAGGAACGCGGTCAGGATCGCCGGCCCGGCGCCGAGCCCGAACCACACCACCAGGATCGGCACGAAGGCGGCCTTGGGCAGCGCGTTGAAGGCCGTCATCAGCGGGTAGCTGGCGGCGTAGAGCAAGCGGGACGAGCCCATCGCCAGCCCGAGCAGCACGCCCACGCCGATGGCCACGGCAAAACCCACCATGGTGGTCCAGAAGGTGCGCCACGCATGACCGGCGATCACGTCCGCATAGTCCACCAGTGCCGCCACGATCGCGGACGGCGTCGGCAGGATGAAGTCGGAGACGTCGAAGGCCATGCACGCGCCCTGCCACAGCAGCAGCACCGCGGCCAGCAGCAGCCACGGCGCCACGCGCTGCACGCGGCGCTCCTGCGCGGAAGTCAAGGTCATCATCATCGTCAGCTCTCAGTGTTGAGCTCAGTGTTGGCGCACATGGCCGATCTTCTCGCGCAGCGCGTGCACCAGCTCGGCAAAGGGCTCGGTATAGGTCAGCTCGAGATCGCGCGGGCGCGGCAGGCCGATCTCCTTGCGCATCACGATGCGGCCGGGGCGCTGGCTCATCACGTAGACCGTGTCGGCGAGGAACACCGCCTCGCGCAGGTCGTGCGTGACCAGGATCACGTTGAAGCGCTGCGCCTGCCACAGGTCGCGCAGCACGCACCACAGTTCCTCGCGGGTGAAGGCGTCGAGCGCGCCGAAGGGCTCGTCGAGCAGCAGCATGCGCGGCTGGTGAATCAGCGCGCGGCAGATCGACGCGCGCTGCTGCATGCCGCCGGAGAGCTGCCACGGGTATTTGTCTTCGTAGCCGCCCAGGCCCACGGTATGCAGCAGCCGCCGGGCGCGGTCGACGTACTCGTCGCGCCGCGCGCGCAGAGTCGAGCGGTAGGGCTCGACGATCTCCAGCGGCAGCATCACGTTGTCGAGCGTGGTGCGCCACGGCAGCAGCGTTGGCGCCTGGAACGCCATGCCCACCTGCTTGAGCGGCCCGCTCACCTTCTCCCCGGCAATCCTGACGATGCCGCGCGTTGCCGGCCTCAGCCCGGTCGCCAGTTTCATGAAGGTGGACTTGCCGCAGCCGGACGGGCCGACGATGGCGATGAACTCGCCCGGCGCGGCCTGCAGCGACAGGTCTTCGACCGCGAACTCGCCCTGGCGCGCCAGCGTGTCGTCATAGGCCAGCCAGACCCGGTTGAAATCGACGAAGGGCTCGACGGGCGCGGTCGCGGCATTCGCGCCAGTCGCGGCAGTCGCGGCGACCGGCATGGATTCAGCCAGGCGCGCCATCATCGCAGCACATCCAGTTCGGCCGCGCTCGGCAGGTACGCGTCGGTCCACAACGCATCGGCGTTGATACGGCCCCTGGTGCCGAAGGCATCGGCCACCTGCGAGGCCATCAGCGACAGGCGCGGCTTGCTGATGCGGCCAAAGCCCTCGGCCCTGGCGTCCGGCGAGCGGACCACACTGTCCAGCGCCAGCTTCAGCCGGCGCGTTTCCAGCTTCTCGTCGATGATGCCGTCGCGCGCCTTGAGCGCGCGGATGCCCTCTTCCGGACGGGCGATCACGTCGCGCGCCGACTTGCTGAAGGCGCGCAGGAACGCCTTCACCGCCTCCGGATTCTTCCTGATGAATTCCTCGGACGCGATCACGGCATTGCCGTACAGCTTCACGCCGAATTGCGGGTACGGCAGCACCACGATGTCTTCGTCCTTCACGCCGCGCGCATTCAGGTTCAGGATCGACGTGAACGAAAAACCGGTGATGGCGTCGAGGTCGCCGCGCACCAGCATGGTCTCGCGCAGCGTCGGGTCCATCGCCTGCCAGTTGAACGACGATGCCTGCAGGCCGTTGGCCCGGGCGAAGATCGGGAAGGCGCGGCGGCCGGCGTCGAATACCGGCGCGCCCAGGCGCTTGCCGGCCAGGTCCTTGGGTGCGCGGATGCCCGACTTCTTCAGCGCCAGGATGGCCGCAGGCGTGTTGTTGTAGACCATCATCACCGCCACCGGCTTGTCCCTCGCGTCGGGGTTGTTGCCGTAGAACTCCATCACCGACGACATGTCGGCGAAGCCCATGTCATAGGTGCCCGAAGCCACGCGGTTGACCACGTTGCCCGAGCCATTGCCGGCATCGATCGAGACCTCGAGCTTTTCGGCCTTGTAGTAGCCCTTCTGCTCGCCGAGCAGGAACAGTGCCGCCGGCCCTTCGAAGCGCCAGTCGAGCTGGAACCGGACCCTGGTGGCCGCGGCCTGCGCATGGGCGGCGCCGGCGAATTGTGTCGACAGCACCAGGCTGGTGCCGAGCATGGCGCCCAGCTTCAGCAGGCGGCGGCGAGCCGGGGCACGCGCGGTACGCGCGGCGGGGTTGGCAGCGTTGTCGCTGGCAGCCGTGAAAACGCCGGGCGACACTTGCGCAGCGCGGGATTGGGGCATGGCATCTCTCCGTGGATAGTGATTTCGGAGGGATCCGTCCGCAAGGGACATGCCAGCCTTGCAGGCCCCGTTTCAGGGCGTGCCCGCGCGCGATTGTCGAACCAGAAATGGGCGCGGCGATTGCCGCGCCAGCATCGTCGGCAGCGATTGCCGACAATCCGTGCCGCGCCCTGGTGCAAGCCGGCGCAGCCGATGGCGGCCCCTGGCGGCTCAGGCGTCCTGGGTGGCGTCGCCCACGTCGAGCGCAAGCGCCTCGCCGCCGACGGCATCGCCGCCCTTGGCGGCGGCGCGCGCCTGGATGTCCCACATTTCGGCATAGCGCCCGCCCGCGCGCATCAGCTGGGCATGGGTGCCGCGCTCGACGATGCGGCCGTGGTCCATCACCAGGATCTGGTCGGCATGGACCACGGTGGAGAGCCGGTGCGCGATCAGCAGCGTGGTGCGGTTCTGCGCCAGGCGCATCAGCTCGGCCTGGATCGCCTGCTCGGTGCGCGAATCCAGCGCCGAGGTCGCTTCGTCGAACACCAGGACCGGCGGATTCTTCAGCAGCGTGCGCGCGATCGCCACGCGCTGCTTCTCGCCGCCGGACAGCTTCAGGCCGCGCTCGCCCACGGGCGTGTCGTAGCCCTGCGGCAGTTCGCGGATAAAGGCGTCGATCTGCGCCGCCTGCGCCGCGGCGATGACTTCGTCGCGGGTCGCGTCCGGACGGCCATAGGCGATGTTGTAGTAGATGCTGTCGTTGAACAGCACGGTGTCCTGCGGCACGATGCCGATGGCGCGGCGCAGGCTGTCCTGGGTGATGGCGCGGATGTCCTGGCCGTCGATCTCGATCGCGCCGCCGCCCACGTCGTAGAAGCGGAACAGCAGCCGCGCCAGCGTCGACTTGCCCGAGCCGCTGTGGCCCACCACCGCGGTGGTGGTGCCGGCGGCGATGGTGAAGTCGACCCCGTCCAGGATGGTGCGATCCGGCTCGTAGCCGAAACGCACATCGCGGAAGCGCACCTGCGCCCCGCCGACGCGCAGCGGCGGCGCGTCCGGCGCGTCGGCCACCTCCTGGTGCGTGCCCAGCAGCACGAACATGCGATCCATGTCGGTGGTGGCCTGCTTGATCTCGCGGTAGATCACGCCGAGGAAGTTCAGCGGGATATAGAGCTGGATCATCAGCGTGTTGACCAGCACCAGGTCGCCCAGCGTCAGCTTGCCGTCGACCACGCCCACCGTGGCGCGCCACAGGATCAGGATCAGGCCGATGGCGATGATGGCCTGCTGGCCGAAGTTGAGGAACGACAGCGAATTCTGCGAGCGGATCGCCGCGGTGCGGTACTTGCGCAGGTTCTCGTCGTAGCGCTGCGCCTCGTAGGCTTCGTTGCCGAAGTACTTGACGGTCTCGAAGTTCAGCAGCGAATCGATCGCCTTCTGGTTGGCGCGCGAATCGAGCTCGTTCATGCGGCGGCGGAAATGCGTGCGCCATTCCGTCACCACGATGGTGAAGACGATGTAGCCCACCAGCGCGCAGCCGGTGATGGCGGCGAACCAGATGTCGTAGTGCAGGATGAAGAAGCCGATCACCAGCGCCATTTCCACCAGCGTGGGCAGGATGCTGTACAGCGAATACGAAATCAGCGACTGGATGCCGCGCGTGCCGCGCTCGATGTCGCGGCTCATGCCGCCGGTCTGGCGGTCCAGGTGGAAGCGCAGCGACAGCGCATGCAGGTGCCGGAACACCTGCAGCGCGATCTCGCGCACGGCGCTCTGCGTAACCTTGGAAAAGAGGATTTCCCGCAACTCGGTGAACAGCGTCGCGGACAGGCGCAGCATGCCGTAGGCGACGATCAGCCCGACCGGCACCGCCAGCAGCGCGCGCGGGTCGCCGGCGGTGATGTTCATGCTGTCGATCAGCCGCTTCATCAGCACCGGCACGCCCAGGTTGGCGACCTTGGCCGCCACCAGGCAGGCCAGCGCCAGCATCACGCGCCACTTGTAGTGCCAGACGTAGGGCAGCAGGTTGCGCACGGTCTGCCAGTCGCTGCGGGGAGCGCGCTGGCCGGGAAAGAGCTTGACCGAGGCAGTGTCGGGGGCCTGCTCGGCGGTCGTGGAATAGCGGCGCATACGATAGAATTCGGGCCAATGCGCGATTGTCGCAGAGTTCGCATGACGTGGCAGGCGAAGGGTTTTTCGCCGCGCCCGCCCTTTCCGCCGTCCACCATACCGCCTCATGAACGCTCCCCACACCGTCCCCGCCCTGCCCGCCGGCAAGAATCCCGCCCTGCGCGTGGTACCGATGCCCGCGGACGCCAACGTCCATGGCGACGTGTTCGGCGGCTGGATCATGTCGCAGGTGGATATCGCCGGCTCGATCCCGGCGGTCGAGCGCGCGCAGGGGCGCGTCGCCACCGTCGCGGTCAATTCCTTCCTGTTCAAGCACCCGGTGTTCGTCGGCGACCTGGTGAGCTTCTACGCCGATATCGTCAAGACCGGCCGCACCTCGATCACGGTCGAGGTCGAGGTCTATGCGCAGCGCATGCGCCACAGCAACGAGATCGTCAAGGTGACCGAAGCCACGCTGACCTATGTGGCGACAGACGAGTCGCGGCAGCCGCGGGTGTTGCCGACGGCTTGAGGGCGCGGCCGAGCCCCCTCGGCCCCTCACGCAAACTTCATAAAATCCGGCTTTCGCTTCTCGAAGAACGCGCTGAACGCCTCCTTCGCCTCCGGCGCCACCAGCATGCGCCGGAACACCGCGCCCTCGTCGGCCATCTGCTTCTCCACTTCGGCCATCGCGCCGGCCTTCATCAGGCGCTTGGTCTCGCGCAGCGACGATGCCGGCAAGGCCGCCAGCTTGCGAGCCTGCGCCAGCGCGAAGTCATGCACCTCGGCCACCGGCAGCACCCGCGTCACCAGCCCGATCTCCTGCGCCTCCTGCGCGCTGAAGGCCTCGCCCAGCAGCAGCTTCTCGGCCGCGCGCTGGTAGCCGACCAGGCGCGGCAGCAGCAGGCTCGAAGCAGCCTCGGGGCACAGCCCCAGCTGCACGAACGGCAGCGACAGCTTGGCGGTGTCGGACGCATAGACCAGGTCGCAGTGCAGCAGCAGGGTGGTGCCCACGCCCACCGCCGCGCCGCTGACCGCTGCCACCACCGGCTTGCTGGCATGGCTGATCTGGTACAGGAACTGGAACACCGGGGCGGCTTCGGCGCCCTCGCCGGCGCCCGGCGGGCGCTGCATGAAATCCTCGAGGTCGTTGCCGGCGGTGAAGATCTCGGGCTTGCCGCGCAGCAGGATGGCGCGCACGGCGGGATCGGTGTCGGCCGCGCGCAGCGCGTCGGCCAGCGACTGGTACATCGCCGCGGTGATGGCGTTCTTCTTGTCGATGCGGTCGAACTCGAGCGTCAGGATGCCTTGCTCGATGCTGGTACGGATGCTCATGGTGTCCTCGTCTGTGGGAATTATTCGAAAGGCGTCGGCGACTCGGCAAGATAGCTGAGCCCGAACGCGCGTGCGCCGACATTCAGCGCCACCGTCAGGCTCATCGGCGCCAGCATCAGCTCGACGCCGTGGCTGCGCGCGGTATTCGCCAGCGACTGGTAGGCCGGCATCGCGCGCACCTCGTCCAGCGGGCCCGCGTAGCACGCCGCGATCGCCGGCACCACCAGGTCGCCGGCGCGCAGGCATTGCTCGGCATGCTGCAGCACGCGGCGCCGGCCCTCTTCGGAGCCGCGCGCCCTGGCGATGGCTTCGGTCTGGCCACGATGCATATGCACAACGGGGCGGAGGTTGAACGCGCTGCCCATCACGTAGCGGCCCCAGGTGATGCTGTCCTCTCCCTTCTGCCGTGCGCGGGTGTACAAGTAGAGCAGTTCGTCCGGCACCAGGAACATGTGGGCGGCATCGCGCAGGCGCGTTTCCACGGCCTCGCGTACGACTTGCGGACTGGCACCGTCCAGCGCCATGCGCGCGGCTTCGCGAACGATCAGCGCCTGGCCCGGACCGATCGCGCCGGTGTCGACCACGGTCAGGTCGAACAGCCCCGATCGTCCCGCTTCCCTGCGCAGCCGCACGCTGCGCGCCACGGTGCCGATCACCGCGCCGCTCGCATGCGCGTACAGCTTGCTGCGCGTGCTGGCGATGGTGAACAGGATGGCGCGGTCGCACTGCGCGACCACGTTGCGCAGCAGGTGCTCCTCCAGTTCGCGCTCGACCATCGGCACCGATTCGGCATAGTGGTCCTGGCGGCCGACCAGATATTGCTGGTAGTGCCGCGGCAGCGCATCTTCGTCGCGCGTATCGGCGACGAAGTGCTCGCCGGCGCGGATGCGGAACGGAATGGTGTGGACCTTCAGCGCGGCCATGACATCGCGTGGCAAGTCGCACGCGGCATCGGCCAGGATGGCTGTCTCCTGCATATTGTGTCTCCTCCCCTGCTGGTGACCCGCGTTGCGGGCGGCAGCCCCCGGTACTGCTTTCTTCACCTGATGCAGAAGGGCGGGATGGCGCCGGGCCATCCCGCAGGCGCGTTTAGACGCGCTCGAAGATGCCTGCGGCGCCCATGCCCGTGCCGACGCACATGGTAACCATGCCGTACTTCAGGTTGTGGCGGCGCAGCGCATGCACCACCGTGGCCGAGCGGATCGCGCCGGTGGCGCCCAGCGGGTGGCCCAGCGCGATCGCGCCGCCCATGCGGTTGACCCGGGCGGGATCCAGCTGCAGGTCGCGCATCACCGCCAGCGACTGCGCGGCGAAGGCTTCGTTCAGCTCGATCCAGTCCAGCTGATCCTGGGTCAGGCCCGCCGCCTTCAGCGCCGCCGGAATCGCTTCCTTGGGGCCGATGCCCATGATCTCGGGCGGCACGCCGCGCACCGCGAACGAGACGAAGCGCGCCAGCGGCACCAGGTTGAACTGCTTCAGGATCTTCTCCGAGACCAGGATCAGCGCACCGGCGCCGTCCGAGGTCTGCGAGCTGTTGCCGGCGGTGACGCTGCCCTTGTTCGCAAACACCGGGCGCAGCTTGCCCAGGCCCTCGAGCGAGGTATCCGGGCGCGGGCCTTCATCCAGCGCGTTGGTGCGGGTCTTCACGCCGACCTGGCCGCTGGCCAGATCAGGGAAGCGCTCGACGGTCTCGACCGGGGTGATCTCGTCGCCGAACTCGCCCGCCTGCTGCGCGGCGATGGCCTTCTGGTGCGACGCCAGCGAAAACGCGTCCTGGTCCTCGCGGCTGACCTGCCACTGCTGCGCCACCTTCTCGGCGGTCAGGCCCATGCCGTAGGCAATGCCGACGTTCTCGTCGCGGGTGAAGATCTCCGGCGACATCGACGGCGAGTTTCCCATCATCGGCACCATGCTCATCGATTCGACGCCGGCGGCGATCATCACGTCGGACTCGCCAACGCGGATGCGGTCGGCGGCCATCGCCACCGCGCTCAGGCCCGAGGCGCAGAAGCGGTTGACGGTAATGCCGCCGACGGTGTTGGGCAGGCCCGACAGCAGCGCGCCGATGCGGGCCACGTTCAGGCCCTGCTGGGCTTCCGGGATGGCGCAGCCGACGATGGCGTCCTCGATCAGCTTCGGGTCCAGGTTCGGCACCTGGGCCACCGCGGCCTTCAGGATGGTGGCCAGCAGGTCGTCCGGGCGCGTGTGCCTGAACGCGCCCTTGGGGGCCTTGCCGATCGGCGAGCGGGTGGCCGCAACGATGTATGCGTCTTGCAGTTGTTTCATGATGTCGGTTCCTCGCTTGCTTTAGTTGCGCACCGGCTTGCCGGTCTGCAGCATGCCCATGATGCGCTCCTGCGTCTTGCCGGTAGCCAGCAGGTCGACGAAGGCCTTGCGCTCCAGCGCCAGCAGCCATTCCTCGCTGACCAGCGCGCCGGCGTCGACGTCGCCGCCGCACACCACTTCGGCGATGCGGGTGGCGATCAGGAAATCGTGCGCCGAGATAAAGCCGCCGTCGCGCATGTTGACCAGCGACGCCTTGATGGTGGCCACGCCCGAACGGCCGGCAACCGGGACCAGCGTCGGCAGCGGCGCGCGGTAGCCGGCGTCGGCCAGCGCGCGCACTTCGTTCTGCGCCACGTGCAGCAGCTCATGCACGTTGAAGACGATCCGGTCGGACGGCTGCAGGTAGCCCATCTGGCGCGCTTCCAGCGCCGAACCCGAGACCTTGGCCATGGCCGCGCTCTGGAAGCGGCTGGTCAGGAACTGCAGGTAGTTGGTGCTGCCCGCGGCCTGCGCCGCGCGCGCGGCCGCCAGCGCGGCTTCCTTCAGGCCGCCGCCGGCCGGCACCAGGCCCACGCCAACCTCGACCAGGCCGATATAGGTTTCCAGCGCGGCCACGCGCGCGGCCGAGTGCAACATCAGCTCGCAGCCGCCGCCCAGCGCAATGCCCGACGCCGCCGATACCACCGGCACCGCGGCGTACTTCACGCGCATCATGCCGTCCTGGAATTTCTTCACGAACGGCTCGATGCCCTTGGCGCCGCCCATCATGAAGGCGGGCATCGCCGCTTCCAGGTTGGCGCCGGCCGAGAACGGGCCGCCCGGCGCGCCCAGCTGCAGCGAGGTCGGCTGCCACACCACCAGGCCCTTGTAGCCGGCCTCGGCCAGGTCGATGGCGCGGGTCAGGCCGTCGATCACGTCGGGCCCGATGGTGTTCATCTTGCTCTTGAACGAGACCACCAGCACGTCGTCCTGGCCCTCGCCCACCCAGATGCGCACCGCGTCGTTCTCTTCTACGGTGCGGCCGGCCTTGCGCGGATCGGCCGCGGCGGTGCCCTGGAGGGCGGCGCGGAAGGCCTGGCGCTGATACACCGGCAGCGTGCTGCGCGCGACGAACGACTGCGTCGCGGGCGACCACGAACCGGCCGCCGCGTGCACCCCCTGGTTGTCGGCAACCGGGCCGGAGAATACCCACGCCGGCAGCGGCGCGCCCGACAGCGCCTTGCCGCCCTCGACGTCTTCCTTGACCCACTCGGCCACCTGCTTCCAGCCTGCGGCCTGCCAGTCCTCGAACGGGCCCGAGTTCCAGCCGAAGCCCCAGCGGATCGCCAGGTCGATATCGGCGGCCGAGCCGGCGATCTGCTCCAGGTACACCGCGATGTAGTGGAACACGTCGCGGAACACCGCCCACAGGAACTGCGCCTGCGGGTTGGTCGACTCGCGCAGCAGCCGGATGCGCTCGGCCGGTTCCTTCTTCAGCATGCGCACCACGATCTCGTCGGCCTTCTTGCCGGCATCGACATACTGGCCGGTGCTGGCGTCGAGCACCTTGATCGCCTTGCCTTCCTTCTTGTAGAAGCCGGCGCCGGTCTTCTGGCCCAGCGCGCCCGCGTCGACCAGTCCCTTGAGCACGGCCGGGGTCTGGTACACCGGTGCGAACGGGTCGTCGTGCAGGTTGTCCTGCATGGTCTTGATCACATGCGCCATGGTGTCGAGGCCGACCACATCCGCGGTGCGGAAGGTGGCGGACTTGGCGCGGCCCAGCTTGGCACCGGTCAGGTCGTCGACCACGTCGAACGGGATGCCGAACTTCTGGGCCTCGGCGAACACCGCCAGGATCGAGAAGATGCCGACGCGGTTGGCGATGAAGTTGGGCGTGTCCTTGGCGCGCACCACGCCCTTGCCGAGCGTGGTGGTCAGGAAGGCTTCCAGCTGGTCGAGGATCTCCGGCCGCGTGGTCGCGGTCGGGATCAGCTCGACCAGGTGCATGTAGCGCGGCGGGTTGAAGAAGTGCACGCCGCAGAAACGCGACTTCAGGTCATCATCGAACCCGTCGGACAGCGCAGTGATCGACAGGCCCGAAGTGTTGGTGGCGAAGATCGCGTGCGAGGCCAGGTGCGGCGCGACCTTCTTGTACAGGTCGTGCTTCCAGTCCATGCGCTCGGCGATCGCCTCGATCACCAGGTCGCATTCCTTGAGCAGCGCGATATCGTCTTCGTAGTTGGCCGCCCGGATCAGGCCGGCCTCGTCCTTGATGCCCAGCGGCGCGGGCGACAGCTTCTTCAGGTTGTCGATGGCGCGCAGCGCGATGCCGTTCTTCGGGCCTTCCTTGGCCGGCAGGTCGAACAGCACCACGGGCACGCGCGCGTTGATCAGGTGGGCGGCGATCTGCGCCCCCATGACGCCGGCACCCAGCACGGCGACTTTCTTGACGATGAAATTGGACATGCTCGCTCCTGGATTAGTGAGCGTTGAGGTGAGAGTGTGTGGATGTCCCGTTGCTGCCGGTTGGCTCCCCTCTCCCGCTTGCGGGAGAGGGGCCGGGGGTGAGGGCGGGAGGTTGCTATGCCGAACTACTTCGTTGAAGCGCCGGCCCTCACCCCCGCCCCTCTCCCATCAATGGGAGAGGGGAGCAAACCGTCAGCGGGAGTCGTCCATGCGGATCAATCAGAACAAATCCGCGTCCAGCGCCATCAGCGACGCCGAACCCGCGCGCGCCTTGCGGATCTCGCCGGCGGTTTCCGGCAGCAGCTTGGCAAAGTAGAAGCGCGCGGTGGCCAGCTTGGCGGTGTAGAACTTGTCGCCGCCGGCTTCCTTCTCCAGCGCGACCTTGGCCATGCGGGCCCAGAAGTAGGCGAACACCAGGTGGCCCACCACGCGCAGGTAGGGCACCGCGGCGGCGCCGACTTCGTCGGCGTTGCCCATCGCCTTCATGCCGATTTCCATGGTCAGCTTCTGCACCTTGTCGCCCAGGTCGGCCAGCGGGTTGATGAACTCCTGCATGGCTTCGTTGGTGCCTTCGGCCTCGACGAATTCCTGCACGATCTTGCCGAAGGCCTTCATCTTCGCACCCATGTCGCCGAGGATCTTGCGGCCCAGCAGGTCCAGCGCCTGGATCGTGTTGGTGCCTTCGTAGATCATGTTGATGCGAGCGTCGCGCACGTATTGCTCCATGCCCCATTCGGAGATGTAGCCATGGCCGCCGAACACCTGCATGCCCTCGTTGGTGGCGGTGAAGGCATTGTCGGTCAGGAACGCCTTGATCACCGGCGTCAGCAGCGCGACCAGGTCGCCGGCCTGCTTGCGCACCGCCTCGTCCGGGTGCGACAGCTCGCGGTCGATCTGCAGCGCGGTCCAGTAGCTGAAGGCGCGGCCGCCTTCGGCGTAGGCGCGCTGGGTCAGCAGCATGCGGCGCACGTCCGGGTGCACGATGATCGGGTCGGCGGCCTTCTCGGGCGCCTTCGGGCCGGTCAGCGACCGCATCTGCAGGCGGTCCTTGGCGTAGGCGACCGAGTTCTGGTACGCCACCTCGGTCAGGCCCAAGCCCTGCGCGCCCACGCCCAGGCGCGCGGCGTTCATCATCACGAACATGGCGTTCAGGCCCTTGTTGGGCTCGCCCACCATCCAGCCGCGCGCGCCGTCCAGGTTCATCACGCAGGTGGCGTTGCCGTGGATGCCCATCTTGTGCTCGATCGAGCCGCACTGGATGCCGTTGCGCTGGCCCGGGTTGCCGCTGGCATCCGGGATGAACTTGGGCACCACGAACAGCGAGATGCCCTTGGTGCCGGCGGGCGCGTCCGGCAGGCGCGCCAGCACCAGGTGGATGATGTTCTCGGCCAGGTCGTGCTCGCCGGCGGAGATGAAAATCTTGGTGCCGGTGATCAGGTAGGAGCCGTCGGCCTGGGGCTCGGCCTTGCTGCGCAGGATGCCCAGGTCAGTGCCGCAATGCGGCTCGGTCAGGCACATGGTGCCGGTCCAGACGCCTGACACCAGCTTGGGCAGGTAGGTCTGCTGCAGTTCGGGCGTGCCGTGTGCGTGCAGGGCCTCATAGGCGCCGTGCGACAGGCCGGGGTACATGGTCCAGGCCTGGTTGGCCGAGTTCAGCATCTCGTAGACCACGTTGTTGACCACGATCGGCAGGCCCTGGCCGCCGAAGGCGGGATCGCACGCCAGTGCCGGCCAGCCGGCCTCGACATACTGCTGGTAGGCTTCCTTGAAGCCGGTGGGCGCCTTGACCACGCCGTCGCCGACGTAGGTGCAGCCTTCGCGGTCGCCCACCTGGTTGAGCGGGAACACCACGTCCGAGCAGAACTTGCCGGCTTCCTCGATGACCTGGTTGATGGTGTCCGCGTCGATGTCCGCGTGCGGCGGCATCGCCTTGAGTTCGGCTTCGGCGCCGAGCAGTTCATGGAGCACGAACTGCATGTCGCGCAACGGTGCGGTGTACTGGCCCATCAGAGACTCCTTGGAGTTGTGCGATGCCGCCACGCCGCCCGCCTCGCTCGCGCGAACCGGTCCGACCCGACGGCCTCAGGTACGGTAAGACTGAATCAGTTTGTTGAGCGCGACCATGGCAAGCTCGGCGCTGTCGGGCAGGCGCAGAAAACGGGCGTCATGATGCAAGCCTAGTTCAAGGCTGTACATCTCGAACAGCATCAGGCGCGGATCGCAGTCCGCGCGCAGATGCCCCTCTTCCTTGGCCTGGTTGATGGCGCGGGTCAGCGCTGCCCGCCAGATGGTGACGCTCTTGACCAGCTCGTCACGCACCAGGCTGCCGGCACGGTCGTCGTACTCCACCGCGCCGCTGATGTAGATGCATCCCGTCGTCACTTCCTGGATGCGCTTCTCCATCCAGCGCCGCACCATCGACCACAGCCGGGGCAGTCCGCGCGGCTCCTGCAGCGAGGGGTAGAACACCTCCTGCTCGAACCGGCGGTGATACTCCCGCACCACCTCCACCTGCAGGTCCTCGCGCGAACCGAAATGCGCGAACACGCCGCTCTTGCTCATCTGCATGCGTTCCGCGAGCAGGCCGATGGTCAGACCTTCGAGCCCGTCGCGGGACGACAATTCCAGTGCGGCATCCAGAATCGCCACGCGCGTCATCTCGCCCTTGCGCATGGGCGAGGGGGACGAAGCGGCGGATTCGAGACGGGCTGACTGGTGTCGCATGTTTTTTCTCCGTTCTGCGGGGCCTTCTGCGGCCCCGCGTATGACCCTGACGTTGCATTCAGTGCTTGCGGGCGGCCGGCGGATTTGCCGGTGCATACCGCGAATGCACGCAGTCTAAGCCAAAAAAGAACGGTCGTTCAGATTATTCTGGCGCGGCACCTGCCCATCAAGCTTTTAATTAGACCGCTGTTTCTAAACGGACTGCATTGCAGCATGTCCGCCAGCCGCGATGCTGCAACCGGTTTCAGCATGGGCGTTGCCGCATGGCAGCAAACGCACACCGCCCGCCGTTCAGTAGCGTCCGGTGACGCCGGCGATGATCACGCCCAGCCGCAGCAGCATATAGGCCGCCCAGTTGGCCAGCCGGTGCAGCGGCGAGCGCCGCGCATGCACGTCGGGCAGCACGCGCACGCTGCGGTGCGCAATGGCGCGCTCCAGCGCTTCGCGCAGTTCAGCGGCGAAGGCCGCATCATAAACGGCAACGTTGGCCTCGCGCGCGAGCAGCAGGCTGAACGGGTCCATGTTGCTCGAGCCGACCGTGGCCCAAGCCTCGTCGACCACGCCGACCTTGGCGTGCAGGAAGCTCTCGGCGTACTCGTAGATCTCGACACCCGCCTCGAGCAACGAGGCATAGAGCGCATGGGTGGCGTAGTGCTGCAGCCGGTATTCGACCATGCCCTGCAGCAGCAGCCGCACCCGCACGCCGCGCTCGCGGCAGGCCAGCAAGGCGCGCCGCATCTTGTGGCCGGGCAGGAAGTAGGCGTTGGCGAGGATCACGTCGTGGCGCGCGGCGCCCAGCGCGCGCAGGTATTCGCGCTCGATGGTGCGGCGGTTGCGCAGGTTGTCGCGCAGCAGCAGCGTGGCGCGGATGCCGCCGGTGGCTTCCGGGCGCGGCGGCAGGTCGGTCACCAGCGGGTAGTCGGCGACCGCCGCGGCGCGCTCGCTGCCACGCGCCTCGCGCAGCGACAGCCGCCACCACAGCCGCTCCGACGACAGCGCGATGCGGTCCACCAGCGGCCCGCTGACCTGCACCGCGAAGTCATAGCGGGGACCCAGGTTGGCGCCTTCGAAAGGACCGTGGTTGTGGTCGTCGATGATGTTGATGCCGCCGACGAAGGCGACATGGCGGTCGATCACGGCGACTTTGCGGTGCAGCCGGCGCAGGTGGCGCCGCGCCAGGCGGAAGCCGCGCAAGGCGCGGTAGACGCGCAGTCGCACGCCGCCCGCGCGCAGCCGCTCGGCCAGTTCGGCGGGCATGTCGCCGGCGCCGAAGCCGTCCACCGTCACGCGCACCGCGACCCCGCGCGCGGCGGCCCGGATCAGCGCATCGGCGACGGCGCGGCCGACCTCGTCGTCGGCATAGATGTAGGTTTCCAGCATGACCTGGAACGCGGCCTGGTCGATCGCCGCGATCAGCGCCGGAAAGAAGTCCTGGCCGCCGTGCAGCAGCCGAACGGTATTGCCGGTGGTGGGCTTGCCGCGACGCCAGGCCCAGCGCAGCATGTGGTGGCGATAGGTCGGCTCGCCAGTGGTGGCGGTGTCGTGCGCCGGGGCGTCCTCGGCCTGGGCGGTGTGGGAGATCCGTGACATGCCGTGATTATCGGACAGTTTGCGGCGTGCAAGGCGCCGCCTGCACATTGGCGCGCCGAACTCTGCTATCGTCGATGCCGATGCGCTGCGCGCCGATACCGGCGTCCAGGCAGACTCCCGACGCCCCTACGGAACCCATGGTGAAGGTATTCGGCATTACCGGCTCGTCCGGCAGCGGCAAGACCACGCTGCTGGACCAGCTCATCCCCTGCTTCGTCGGCGCAGGCCTGCGCGTGGCCGGCGTCAAGCACACCCACCACGGCTTCGATCCCGACACGCCCGGCAAGGACTCGTGGCGCATGCGCGCGGCCGGCTGCGCCAACGTCGTGCTGGTCGGCGCGCGCCACCTGACGCTGATGCGCCATTACCCCGAGTCCGTGCCTTCGCCCGAACTCGACGATGCGCTCGCGGTGCTGCCGCCCGACACCGACCTGGTGCTGGTGGAAGGCTACAAGCGCAGCGATTTTCCCAAGCTGGAGGTGTTCCGCCCCGCGCTGGGCCGTGCGCCGCTGTGGGACGAAGTGCCGGGCGTGGTGGCCGTGGCGAGCGACGATCCCGCCACCGTCGCCGCCATGACCACGCTGCCGGTGCTGGACCTGAACGATGCGCAGGCGGTGTTCGCCTTTATCCGCGACTATCCCCTGCCCGACCCCGAGAGCGGCGCGGGCTGACCGCACGTAGCCCCAGGCGTCCTCAGGCGGCCTTGTCCGCGGGCGCGTCCCGCTCCACCATTTCGCCCAGCGGATGGCCGAGCTCCGCGACCAGCGGCACGTGGTCGGAGCGTTGCGCCCAGTCGCGGCCGGTCAGCGCGTGGGCGCGCTCGATCTCGTAGCCGCGCACGTAGATGCGGTCGAGCTGCCACCACGGCATATGGCTGGGAAAGGTATGCAGCCGCGCGCCGCGCGCGTGCGAGGCCTCGACCGCGCCGAGGGTATTGCAGATCTGCGCGTCGAGCCGATGGTTCCAGTCGTTGAAGTCGCCGGCGATCACCAGCGGCACGCCCGCCGGCACCACGTTCTGCACCCGCTCCACCAGCGCCTCGGCCTGGCGCGCGCGGCTGCGCGCGAACAGGCCGAAATGCACGCAGATCAGGTGGGTCTCGACGCCGTGCACGTCCGCCACCGCGTGCAGCAGCCCGCGCTGCTCGAAGCGGTGGTCGGAAATATCGAGGTTCTCGGACATCAGGATCGGATGGCGCGACAGGATTGCGTTGCCGTGATGGCCGTAGTCGTAGACCGCATTGCGGCCGTAGACCGAATGCGGATAGGCGTCGGTGGCAAGGTAGTTGAGCTGAGTGTGTTCGGGGTCGAACAGCGCCGCCGCCACCAGGCGGTCGTTGCGGTCCTGCACTTCCTGCAGGAAGACGATGTCCGCGTCCATCGCATGCAAGCCGGCACGCACGTTCTGGATGCGCGGGCGCCGCGCGATGCCGGTCACTCCCTTGTGGATGTTGTAGGTGACCACGCGCAGCTTCATGGCTGCCCTCCGACGGCGGCGTGGTGGCTGGCATCACTGCCGGATGCTCGCGCATCGTCCGCTGCGTCCGCTTCATCCTGCGCATCGGCACCGCCCGCGCGCCATCCCAGCTGGCGGATGGCATCGGCATTGCTGCTGGAAAAGCACTGTTGCGCCGCCTGCTGCCACGGCAGCCACTTGTACTGCAGGTGTTCACGTGGCGCCAGCGTCACCGGTAGGGCCTCGGCGACGCGCAGGCCGAACCAGTGCTCGGTATTGCGCGTCACCCCTTCGGCGTAGCGGTGGCGCCACTGCGGGTAGATGTCGTACTGGATGGTGTGGCCCCAGTCGCTCAGCTGGTGCTCGCCGGCGATGATGCCGGTTTCCTCGGCCACTTCACGCGCGGCGGTCAGGGCCAGGGGTTCGTCCAGGGTGTCGAGGCTGCCGGTGACGGACTGCCAGAACCCGGGGCGATCGGCGCGTTCCAGCAGCAAGACTTGAAGATCTGGCGTGTAAATCACCACCAGCACGGATTCCGGGATCTTGTATGACATGGGTCTGGGCCAAAGGACAAACCCAAGGATAGCGCAGGCGCGCGCGCTTGCCACGGGAAAGCGCCGCGGCGCCCGTGCGCGGGCGCCGCAAATTCTGCACTGATCAGGCGGCGCTGCGCGCGCCCTGCATGCCGTGCGGGGCCAGGTAGGGTTCGGTGCTGCCGTGGCGCTGCCAGGTGTCGAACACCTGCGGCGATTCGCCATGGCCCCAGGCCGCGCGCAGCTGCTCCATCAGCGGCGCCAGCGCGTGGCGGTAGCGCCTGGAGGCGGCATGCGCGTGGGTGGCCAGGGCCTCGGCGCGCTGCCGCGCTTCGCCCTGCAACCGCGTGCGTTCCTGCGCGATTTCCTTCTCGCGCTGGCCCAGCGTGTTGTACTTCTGGATCAGGAAGCGCTGGTAATCGCCGCCATCCATGCCCTGCGCCGCCTGCGCGTTGACCTGCTCGAAGCGCAGCACGATGCTGCCGGTTTCCTGCTCGATATGGGCGGCCTCGGCGTCCAGCGCCTGCAGCGCCTCCTGCACGCGCTGGGCGTCGCGGCGCAGCGCCTGCACCTGCGCGGCCTCGTCCTCGAACACGCGCTGCGCATCGAGGTAGGCCTGCACCACCGGTTGCGGCGCCACCACCAGCAGCGGATCAGCGCCATCGGCGCGCTGGCCGGCAAGCAGGGCATCGTCGGCCAGGCGCAGGTTGCCGAGTTCGTCCAGCCAGCGCCCGCGCGTCATCACCACGCCGACGGTGTCCAGCGCCAGCCGGCGCAGGGCTTCGGCGCGCTGCATCTCGACCGGCTCGGCCACCGCCTGGGGCGACGCCGCCTGCACCGCGTGGGCGATGTCCGGCACGCAGGCGGCCACCGTGGTGGCCACCGATTCGGACATGGCCTGCGCCGCGCGGCGCTGGGCGCGACGCAGCTCGAAACGGGCCAGCAGCATCATGATCAGCCCCGCCGCCAGCCAGGTCAGGATGGTCTCCTGGTGGGCCAGCAGGAACTGGCGGATCAGTTCGGTATCCAGGTTCAGGTTCACGAATTTCCTCCCGAGTGCCGGGAACCTTCATGACAGGGCCCCTCGGCAAATTGCGTGTCAAAGGAAGGAGACCGACCCGCCGCCGCCTTCGTTCCGACCGGTAACAAATCGAAACCAATGCGCCGTGGCGCCGGCATTGCGCATCAAGAAAAAAAGCCGCGCATTCGCGCGGCTTTCTTGCGGATCGAACCGGGCCCGGTCAGGCGTTGGGCTTCGGCTCGGCGGTGCGCAGGCGGATATGCAGCTCGCGCAGCTGCTTCTCGTCGACCGAGCTCGGCGCCTGCGTCAGCAGGTCCTGTGCGCGCTGGGTCTTGGGGAAGGCGATCACGTCGCGGATCGAATCGGCGCCGGCCATCATGGTGACGATGCGGTCCAGGCCGAAGGCCAGGCCGCCGTGCGGGGGCGCGCCGTACTGCAGCGCGTCGAGCAGGTAGCCGAACTTGGCGCGGGCTTCCTCGTCGTTGATCTTGAGCGCGCGGAACACCTTGCTCTGGATGTCCGAGCGGAAGATCCGCACCGAGCCGCCGCCCATTTCCCAGCCGTTCAGCACCATGTCGTAGGCCTTGGCCAGGCACTTGCCCGGGTCGGTCTCGAGGTATTCCAGGTGCTCGTCCTTGGGGCTGGTGAACGGATGGTGCATCGCCACCCAGCGCGCGTCTTCCTCGTCGTACTCGAACATCGGGAAGTCCACCACCCACAGCGGCTTCCAGGCGTCCTCGAACAGGCCGTTGGCCTTGCCGAAGTCCGAATGGCCGATCTTCAGGCGCAGCGCGCCGATCGAGTCGTTGACCACCTTGGCCTTGTCGGCGCCGAAGAAGATGATGTCGCCGTCCTGGGCGCCGGTGCGCTTCAGGATCTCGGCAATGGCGGCGTCGTGCAGGTTCTTGACGATCGGCGACTGCAGACCGTCGCGGCCCTTGGCGACTTCGTTGACCTTGATCCAGGCCAGGCCCTTGGCGCCGTAGATGCCGACGAACTGGGTGTAGGCGTCGATCTCGCCGCGCGAGATGGCGCCGCCGCCCGGCACGCGCAGGCCGACCACGCGGCCGTTGTCGCTGTTGGCCGGACCCGAGAACACCTTGAAGTCGACGTCCTTCATCACCTCGGTCAGCTCGGTGAATTCCAGCTTGACGCGCAGGTCAGGCTTGTCCGAGCCGAAGCGCGCCATGGCCTCGCGGAACTCCATCACCGGGAATTTCGCGTCGAGGTCGACGTCGATGGCGTTCTTGAACACCGTGCGCATCATGTCCTCGAACAGGTCGCGGATTTCCTGCTCGGTCAGGAACGAGGTCTCGCAGTCGATCTGCGTGAATTCGGGCTGGCGGTCGGCGCGCAGGTCTTCGTCGCGGAAGCACTTGGTGATCTGGTAGTAGCGGTCGAAGCCCGACACCATCAGCATCTGCTTGAAGATCTGCGGCGATTGCGGCAGCGCGAAGAAGTGCCCCGGGTTCACGCGCGACGGCACCAGGTAGTCGCGCGCGCCTTCGGGCGTGCTCTTGCCCAGCATCGGGGTCTCGATGTCGATGAAGCCCTGCGCGTCCAGGAACTTGCGCACTTCCATCGCCACCTTGTAGCGCAGGCGCAGGTTGTACTGCATCTGCGGGCGGCGCAGGTCGAGCACGCGGTGCGTCAGGCGCGTGGTTTCCGACAGGTTGTCGTCATCGAGCTGGAACGGCGGCGTGACCGACGGGTTCAGCACGGTCAGCTCGTGGCACAGCACCTCGATCTTGCCCGAGGTCAGGTTGGCGTTCTCGGTGCCGGCCGGGCGCGGGCGCACCTTGCCGGTGATGCGGATGCAGAACTCGTTGCGGATCTCTTCCGCGGCCTTGAACATCTCGGGGCGATCCGGGTCGCACACCACCTGCACCAGGCCCTCGCGGTCGCGCAGGTCGATGAAGATCACGCCGCCATGGTCGCGGCGGCGCTGGACCCAGCCGGTCAGGGCCACTTCCTGGCCCGAGAATTGTTCGGTCACCAGACCGCAGTAGTGAGTACGCATGGAGGACATAAGGAGATTCCCGGTAAAACGCGGCTGCCCGATTGCATCGCGCAGCCCGTGATCAGATTGGAGGCTCAAGGATCGGTGGTCTGGACCGGTTCCTCGCTGCTGGACCTGCCGGCCGCACTCGCCGCACTGGACGGAGCCGCCGGCCGGGGCGCGCTGCCGTTCTTGCGCGGCAATTCGGCCGGTGCCACCACGCCCATCGAGACGATGTACTTGAGCGCGGCGTCGACGGTCATGTCGAGTTCGATGGTGTCGGCCTTGGGCATCATCAGGAAGAAGCCCGAGGTCGGATTGGGGGTGGTCGGCACGTAGACGCTGACGTATTCGCCTTGCAGGTGGTTCTGCACGTCGCCGCCGGGGCGTCCGGTCAGGAAGGCGATGGTCCACGAGCCCTCGCGCGGGTACTGCACCAGCAGCGCCTTGCGGAAGGCATTGCCCGACGACGACAGCAGCGTGTCCGAGACCTGCTTGACGCTGGTGTAGATCGGGCCCACCACCGGGATATGGCCCAGCAGCGCTTCCCACCAGCGCACCAGGCGCTGGCCGATGAAGTTATGCGCCAGCAGCCCGACCAGCAGGATGAACAGCAGCGTCAGGATGGCACCGAGGCCGGTCACGCGCTTGCCGAACATCAGCCGGTCCGGCCGCCAGGCCTCGGGCAGCAGCGCCAGGCTCTGGTCCATCGTGCCGATGATCAGGCTCAGCACCCACAGCGTGATGCCCAGCGGCACCAGTACCAGCAGCCCGGTCAGGAACCAGGTTTTCAGGGCGGAAGTCTTCTTGGCTACCACGGGGCGGGTCCGGCTCAGTGGCAGGCGCAGGCGCTGCCGCAACCGCCGGCGGCCGGCGCCGCGCTCGCTGCAGCCGTGCCGCCCGACGACGCTTCGGCCGCCGCCGGCGCACTCGCCGCAGCCGCGGCAGTGCCGCCGGTGGCCGCGGGCGCGCTGGCGCCGCCGCTGCCGCCGCGGAAGTCGGTCACATACCAGCCGGAGCCCTTGAGCTGGAAGCCGGCAGCGGTCAGCTGCTTCTTGAACGCGCCGGCGGCGCCGCACGACGGGCAGTCCGTCAGCGGGGCATCGCTCATTTTCTGCAGCACATCGCGCCCGTGGCCGCAGGCGTCGCAACGGTAGGCATAGATCGGCATGGTGTTATTTCGCGAGAAAACTTGGGAATCGGTACCAGGGCAGGCATCGCCGCCAGCCGGGGCGGCCGCGGGAATATCCCGCGCGGCGATGCAAAGCCTTGAATTATAAACCGTTCCGGGGCTGCCTGATCGCCCGAAATAAGGGGGTGGGCGCCCCCGCGCCGTCAGGCGATATGGACTTCCTTGACCGGCGCGTGATCTGCAATCCACTGCGGCAGCAGCGAGCCGATCACCATGCCGCTGATCGAGAACAGCAGGCCGACCATCTGCGGCGGCACCACGGCATCGGCAAAGGCGATCTCGCAGGTCAGCCACGACGACAGCCCCAGCAGGATCGCGGCCAGCCCGCCCTGGCGGGTGGCGTGCTTCCAGAACATGCCGAAGGCCAGCGGCACGAACGACGACACCAGCGTGACCTTGTAGGCATTTTCGACCATATGGAAGATCGACAGGTGCGAGTTCAGCGCGAACAGCGTCACCAGCGTGGTGAACACCAGCACCACGGTCTGCATCACGCGCAGGAACTGCTTGTCGTCGAGATGGCGAAAGTACGGCCGCAGGATGTTTTCGGCAAAGGTCACCGACGGCGCCAGCAGCGTCGCCGAGGCGCAGCTCTTGATCGCCGACAGCAGCGCGCCAAAGAACATCACCTGCGCGAACATCGGCGCGTGCTGCAGGATCAGCTGCGGCAGGATCAGCTGCGAATCGGTGTCGATGTACTTCGCCACCATGCCCGGATCGATCAGCGTGGCCGAGTACGCCAGGAACATCGGGATAAAGGCGAAGCCGAAGTACAGCACGCCGCCCAGCACCGACGCGCGCCCGGCGATCTGCTCGGTGCGCGACGAGGTCACCCGCTGGAACACGTCCTGCTGCGGGATCGAGCCCAGCATCATGGTGAACAGCGCCGCCGCGAAGCCGATGATCTGCACGAAATCCAGCGACGGCAGGAACTCGAACTTGCCGGCCGCGGCCGCGTGCGACACCACCGCCGTCACGCCGCCAGCCTGGCCGCTGACCTCGTAGCCGATATACATCATGCCGATCACGATGATGATCATCTGGATGAAGTCGGTGATCGCCACCGACCACATGCCGCCGAACAGCGTATAGACCAGCACGCTGGCGGCGCCGATCATCATGCCGGCCTCCTGCGACAGCGCGCCGTCCGACACGGTATAGAACACCAGCCCCAGCGCCTTGATCTGCGCCGCCACCCAGCCCAGGTAGGAGACCACGATGCACAGCGTGGTCAGCACCTCGGCCAGCCGGCCATAGCGGTTGTGGTAGTAGTCGCCGATGGTCAGCAGGTTCATCCGGTACAGCGGCCGGGCAAAGAACAGTCCGACCAGGATCAGGCACAGCGACGACCCGAACGGGTCCGACACCACGCCCGACAGGCCTTCCTTCAGGAACACGGCGGGGATGCCCAGCACCGTCTCCGAGCCAAACCAGGTGGCGAAGACGGTGGCGGTGACGATATGGAACGGCAGGCTGCGCCCGGCAACGGCGAAATCGGTGGTGTTGCGTACGCGCAGCGCCGCCCACAGGCCGATGCCGACCGAGATTACCCAGTAGATGATGACAAACCAGATCAGCATGCCGCTGCCCTATGCAGAAGGTGCCCTTGTGGCGAGAAACCGAATGCCGGGCGGCTGGGCGCTGGTGCGCGCGCGGGGCCCGGAGTCCAATTCATCGGTCGGGGCCGCATATCGGGGTGCCTGGCGCGTCCCGACGAGGCGGGCAACGCGGCGGGGGCCCGCGGTCGTAGCCGAATCAAAACGCGGATTATAGCGACGCAGACCGGCGCGGGCGAAAAAAATTCCCCGCTGGCGCGAATGCGCCACGCAGGGCACCGCCCTCGCCACAGGGCGGCCTGCCCCGGGGCGGCTTCAGGCGCTGCGCCGGCGCCATACCTGCCAGCGCTCCTGCCCCTGGAACACCGGCAGCGGCGCGGCCGAGGGCCGGTCCTCGATGCGCTCGAAGGCCGGCGCCAGCAGCGCATCGAGCTCAGCCTGGGGCATTGCGAACGGCGGTCCGCCGCGGTTCTCGCCGAGGTAGAAGTAGCCCGCCAGCAGCCCGCCCGGCGGCAGCAGCTCGGCCGCGCGGGCGCCATAGGCCGCGCGCAGCGCCGGCGGCAGCGCGCACAGGAAGGCGCGCTCGTAGATCAGCTCGCACGCCGGCTGCGGCGTGAAGGCGAAGAAATCACCCTGCTGCACCACCGCCCCAGCCGGCCCTAGCGCGCGGCGCGCCGACGCCACCGCCTGCGGCGAGAAGTCGATCGCCGTCACCGGCCAGCCGCGCTCGAACAGCCACGCCGCTTCCCAGCCGTTGCCGCAGCCCGGCACCAGCGTGGGACACGGCTGGCGGCACTCGATAAAGCTGCGGAATTCCTCGGGCACGCCGCCCAGGTCCCAGGGCGTGAAGCCCTCCTTGAAACGCTCGTCCCAGAACGCCGGGTCGCCGGCGTTGCGCGTGCTGAAGCTCGGCACCGGCCTGGTGGTATCGCCCATGGGTCTGTCTCCGTCCCTTGTAGTATTGGCCTGTGGCTACCAGTAGCCGGCCCAGCCCAGCACGTGCGTGAGCACGATGCCGGCGACGAAGCCGCCCACCAGCAGCACCGCGGTGCCGAGCAGCCGGTTGGTGCGGCGCTGCTCCAGCACCAGCATGGCCAGCAGCTTGTCCTGCTCGCCGTTGCTGGTGAGCGCGCGCCGCTCCAGGAACTGGTGCGCCAGGCGCGGGAAGTCGGGCAGCATCTTGGCCCACTGCGGCGCCTCGACCTTGATCCGCTCCCATGCGCCCTGCCAGCCCACCTGCTCGTGCATCCAGCGTTCCAGGAACGGCTTGGCGGTCTTCCACAGGTCCAGGTCCGGGTCGAGCTGGCGCCCCAGCCCTTCGATATTGAGCAGGGTCTTCTGCAGCAGCACCAGCTGCGGCTGGATCTCGACGTTGAAGCGGCGCGAGGTCTGGAACAGCCGCATCAGCACCATGCCCAGCGAGATTTCCTTGAGCGGCTTGTCGAAGTACGGCTCGCAGCAGGCGCGCACCGCGCTTTCCAGTTCTTCGACCCGGGTCTCGGGCGGGACCCAGCCGGATTCCACGTGCAGCAGCGCCACGCGATGGTAGTCGCGGCGGAAGAAGGCGATGAAGTTCTGCGCCAGGTAGTTCTTGTCGAATTCCGACAGCGCGCCGACGATGCCGAAGTCCAGCGCGATATAACGGCCGAAGGTCTCGGGCTGCACCGACACCAGGATGTTGCCCGGGTGCATGTCGGCATGGAAGAAGCCGTCGCGGAACACCTGGGTGAAGAAGATCTCGACGCCCTCCTCGGCCAGCTGGTGCATGTCGACGCCGGCGGCCTTGAGCGATTCGGTGCGCGAGATCGGGATGCCGTGCATGCGCTCCATCACGAACACCGTGCTGCTGCACCAGTCCCAGAACACCTCGGGCACCAGCAGCAGGTTGGTATCGGCAAAGTTGCGGCGCAACTGGCTGGCGTTGGCCGCCTCGATCATCAGGTCGAGCTCGTCGTGCAGGTATTTGTCGAACTCGGCCACCACCTCGCGCGGCTTCAGGCGCTTGCCGTCGGCCCAGAAGCGCTCGAGCCAGGTGGCCATGTCGCGCATCAGCGCCAGGTCGCTGTCGATCACCGGCAGCATGCCGGGGCGCAGCACCTTCACCGCGACCTCGCGCCCGTGGCTGGGACCGCCCCTGAGCGTGGCGAAGTGGACCTGCGCGATCGACGCGCTCGCCACCGGCTGGTGCTCGAAGGTCTCGAACAGCTGCTCCAGCGGCCGCCCGAGCGAGCGCTCGATAATCCTGACCGCCACCGCCGAGTCGAATGGCGGCACCTGGTCCTGCAGCTTGGCCAGCTCGTCGGCAATGTCCGGCGGCATCAGGTCGCGCCGGGTCGACAGCACCTGGCCGAACTTGACGAAGATCGGACCCAGCCGCGTCAGCGCCAGCCGCAGCCGCACGCCGCGCGGCATGTCGAGCTTGCGGCCGATGGTGATGACCCGTACCAGGAAGCGGATCCTGCGGCTGCTGAAGCCCGAGAGCACCAGCTCGTCCAGGCCGTAGTAGAGGATGACGAAAAGGATCTTGCCAAGGCGCAGGAGGCGGGTCATTCGGGAGTCTTCACGGGGCCGGGCAGGCAGTCAGTGGATGATTGGAAGGAAAGCGCGGCTGGGCCGGCTCAGCGGTGCGGCGACGGCAGCTGGCCGGATGGGCCGGAGGAGCCCGGCGCAGGCGGCGTGCCGCCGCGCTCCAGGCGCTCCAGCCGCTTCTCCAGCCGCGCCAGGCGGTCGCGCAGCTGGCCCACGTCGGCGCCGAACTCGTCCAGCGCGGCGTGGCGCACCAGCGTCGGCTGCTCGTCGAGCAGGTAGTCGGTGACGTTGTCCACCAGCGCGCGGCCCACGCGCGTGGCCTGTTCATGGACCTGGCGCGCGCCATCGACCACGCGCTGCGCCACGCTGTCGCTGACCGGCCCGCCCAGGATGCCGCGCAGCGCGCGCGACAGGTCCTCGGCGGCATCCCAGCGCAGGTTGCGCGCCAGCGTCGACACCGTATTGGCCAGTTCGGCGTCGCCTTCGATGCGCACATGGCGCATGGCGGCGGCCTGGCCGCCTTCGGCCACGTCGGCGGCCACCAGCGGCCACTGCTGCAACGGCACGCGCAGCGTCACCGCGGGCGCCTCGGCCGCGGGCGCCAGCTCGGTGCAGCCGTGCTCGGTCACCTTCAGCGACAGCTCGAAGGCGGCGGCATCGAAACGGATCACGCGTCCGGCAAACGGCGCCAGCTGGTTGCGGGCCCACGGCTCCTGCTCGAGCAGATGGTTCAGTGCCGAGACGGCAGGCATGGCCAGGGCGGAAGGCAGAGTATTCATGGCGGCGCGGATGGCGGGCAGGCGGCGACGCGCGGGACACGGCGTCGCAAACAAAAAGGCCCACGCTTTCGCGTGGGCCTCCATTCTAAGCTACTCCCCCCGGCGCATCACCGCCGCGGGGTGCGGCATCAGGACTCTTGCTGGATCCCGGCCAGCAGCCAGCCGCCGCTGCCGGAGACCGGCTTGGCCAGGTTCCAGACCTCGCCGAACGGCTGCGCCGCCTCGCCCGCCTTCTCGCGGATCATGCCCGAGAAACGCACGCTGGCCAGGTGCTGGGCCGGCGACGACTCGATGCCAAGCAGCTGGGCTTCGAGCGTGACCACGTCGGTCTTGTTGACCTCGGCGCCGCGCTCGGCCAGGTCCATCTTGATCTCGGCGAACATTTCCGGCGTGGTGAACTCGCGGATATCGTCCAGGTTGCCGGCATCCCAGGCGGCCTGCAGGCGCACGAAGTGGACCTTGGCGTTGCGCAGGAAGGATTCGGCGTCGAAGTCGGCCGGCACGCCCCACGGCTGCTGCGCCACCGAAGCCGCGGCAGCGGCGCCAGCGGCGGCGGGCAGAACCGGGCTGCCAGACACGTTGCCCACGTTACCCGACACCGGCGGCGTCGGCTCGCCGCGGAACATCGGCTCGGCGTCGCGGCCCAGGTTGGGCGCATGGCCGGCACCGGCGTAGGCCGGCTGCGCGGTGCGCTTGCTGCCGCCGCGGAACTTGCGGATCAGCCAGATCGCGGCGAATGCCACCAGCGCGATCAGGATCAGGTTGGACAGGAAGGTCAGCGCCGCGCCGCCCAGGCCGAAGTGCGACAGCAGCCAGCCGATACCCAGGCCGGCGGCGATGCCGCCCAGGATGCCGCCCCAGTTGCGCTTGGGCGCCGCGGCCGCGGCCGCGCCGGCTGCCCCGGCCGTAGCCGGTGCCGCCTGCTGTGCGGGTTGCTGCGCCTGTTGCGTGGGCGAAGTGGGCTGGGTCTGCTGGCGCTGGGTCACCGACTCGGACTGCTTGCCGATGCTGCGCGAGCCGCCCATGCGCTTGGCTTCGGCGTCGAAAGCCATGCCGACGGCCAGCGCCGTGACCAGCGACCCCACCAGGAATTTTCCACGAATTGACGACATATGCTGTTATCCCCTGTCAGTTTCGCCCATATACGGGCGAGCATGGCGATTTCAAGTGTTCTTTCAAGTGTTCTCAATACTTGCGTCCGACATGGAGCGCCACCACTCCGGCCGTCAGATTGAAGTATTCGACATTCTCCAGGCCTGCATGTTCCATTAAGCGTACAAGCGAAACCTGGTCTGGATGCATTCTGATCGATTCCGCGAGATAGCGATAGCTCGGGGCATCCCCTGCCACGCGCTGGCCCAGCCACGGCAGCACCTGGAAAGAATAGACGTCGTAGGCCTTCTCCAGCGGTTTCCAGACCTTGGAGAACTCCAGCACCATCACCTTGCCGCCCGGCTTGACCACGCGGCGCATCTCGGCCAGCGCGGCGTCCTTGTGCGTCATGTTGCGCAGGCCGAAGGCGACCGTGACCAGGTCGAAGTAATTGTCGGGGAACGGGATCTTCTCGGCGTCGCACAGCGCCACCGGCGTGACGATGCCCTTGTTGAGCAGCCGGTCGCGACCCACGCGCAGCATCGACTCGTTGATGTCGGTCAGCCAGACCTGCCCGGTCGGGCCGGCCTGCTTCGCGAACGCCTTGGCCAGGTCTCCGGTGCCGCCGGCGATGTCCAGCACCTTGTGGCCCGGGCGCACCCCGGCCTGCGCGATGGTGAACATCTTCCACAGCCGGTGCATGCCGCCCGACATCAGGTCGTTCATCACGTCGTACTTGCTGGCCACCGAATGGAACACGCCGGCAACCTTGCCGGCCTTTTCCGTTTCGTCGACCTTTTCGAACCCGAAGTGGGTTTCACTCATCTTTCAAGACTCCAGGATTGTCGGGGGCGGCTCAGTGATGGCCGCAGCCGTGCCCGCCGCCGGCGGCGGGCATCGGGGTGTCGCGATCGGCGCCGGCCGCTTCCAGGCGCTGCAGGTAGTCCTGCCACAACGCGTCCTGGTTGTCGCCCAGGCGGTACAGCAGGTCCCACGAATAGATGCCGGTGTCGTGGCCGTCGGAGAAGCGGATCTGGATGGCGTAGTTGCCGACCGGCTCGACCGCCTCGACGCCGACCTCGCGCTTGCCGGTCTGCAGCACCTCCTGCCCCGGGCCATGGCCCTGGACTTCGGCGGAGGGCGAATACACGCGCAGCAGCTCGAACGGCAGCCGGAAGCTGCGGCCGTTGTCGAAGCCGATCTCGAGCACGCGCGATTGCATGTGCACCGTCAGCGCGGTGGGATGGGGGGTGTCTTTTTCCAGGCCTGCCATGGTGATCGCGGCCCGCTGACGGGCGCTTGTGAGGGTGATTGCCGCATGATGCCGCACCGGCTGCCGCGGCAGCCCCGCATCACGCTTCGCATACGACCCGATAGCTTACCCCAGGCTCGCCGGCTTGCGCAGCCCGGGCCGCTTCGCCATCCTGCGGCACATAGCGCAGCCGGCGCTGGTGGAAGGCCGCCACGGTGCTGCGGTGCGCAATGCTGACGATGGCCGTGTGCGGCAGCTGCTCCACCATCAGCTGGTACATGGCGCGCTCGGTGTCTTCGTCGAGCGCGCTGGTGGCTTCGTCGAGGAACAGGTAGTCAGGCTGCTGCAGCAGCGCGCGCGCAAAGGCCAGGCGCTGCTGCTCGCCCGGCGACAACCGCAGCGACCAGTTGTCGAACACGTCGAGCTGGTCCGCCAGCGCGGCCAGGCGGGTCTGGCGCAGCGCCGCCTGCAGCACGTCCTTGCCATGTTCGGTGCCGGCGTCCGGGTAGGCCAGCGCATCGGCCAGCGTGCCGATCGGCAGGTAGCTGCGCTGCGGCAGGAACAGCCGGCGCGCGCCCTCCGGCATGGTCACCGTG
Source organism: Cupriavidus phytorum (assembly GCF_003254285.1). NCBI lineage: Bacteria > Pseudomonadati > Pseudomonadota > Betaproteobacteria > Burkholderiales > Burkholderiaceae > Cupriavidus > Cupriavidus phytorum. The sequence continues at coordinate 118,108 of NZ_QKZN01000003.1, read as the reverse complement.
CCGCTGCCGTACGGCCAGATCCCGGCCAGCGCGCGGAACAGCACGCTCTTGCCGCAGCCCGACGGGCCGCTGACCAGCCAGCGCTCGCCCGGCGCCACCGCCAGCGAGAACGGCGCCACCAGCGGCCGCTGGCCCACCGCCGCGCCGCGCGCGGCGCGCACCGGCAAGGCCAGCGCCAGACTGTCGATGGCGATGCCATCCTCCGGCTTGCCGTGGTACGCCACCTCGATATCGCGGCTGCCGTCCTGCGATGCATCCTGCCGCTCGGCCACGCGGATCGCTTCCTGGAAATCGATCAGGCGGTTGGCCGCCGCCTTCCAGCCCACCAGCGTGGCGTAGCTGTCGACGAACCACGACAGCGCGCCCTGCACCTGCCCGAACGCCGAGCTGGTCTGCATCAGACCGCCCAGCGTCATCTTGCCGGCGAAGTAGCGCGGCGCCGCCACCAGGATCGGGAAGATGATGGCGAACTGCGCATAGCCGGAACTGACGAAGGTCAGCCGCCGCGTATAGCGCATCAGCTGGTTCCAGTTGGCGCGGATGCGGTCGAAGCGCGCGCGCAGGCCGGCCTGCTCGGTCGGCTCGCCGCGGTAGAGCGCCACCGGCTCGCTGTTCTCGCGCAGGCGCACCAGCGTGAAGCGGAAGTCGGCTTCGTATTGCTCCTGCTGGAAGTTCAGCCCGATCAGCGGGCGGCCGACCACGTGCGCCACCAGCGAGCCGATCACCGCATAGCCGGCGGCGAACCACACCATATAGCCCGGGATGGTCCACTCGGTGCCGCCCAGCGCAAAGCTGATCGGGCCCGACACGGTCCACAGGATGCCGACGAACGACAGCAGCGTCACCACCGAGTTGAGCAGCCCCAGCGACAGCGACAGCGCGCCGTCGGTGAACAGCCGCAGGTCATCGGCGATCCGCTGGTCGGGGTTGTCGGTGGCGTGGGTCTGTTCGATGCGGTAGTAGGCCTGGTGCCCAAGCCAGTGGCCCATGAAGCGGCCGGTCATCCAGGTACGCCAGCGCATCTGCAGCATCATGGTGTAGTACTGGCGCGAGATCGCCGCGACGATAAAGAACGCCGCGATCCACGAGAAGCGCAGCAGCAGCACCTTGAACGACGCATAGTCGCGCTGCTCCAGCGCGTTGTAGAACACGCGGTTCCATTCGTTGAGCAGCACGTTGATATAGACGATGCCCAGGTTGAGCACCACCACCAGCGCCAGCAGCCCCAGCCCGGCGAGGCGGTCTTCGGATTTCCAGTAGGGCTTGATCAGCGCCCAGGTTGCGGCCATGCGCAGCCGGCTCTGGATCTTGAGGGCCCGGGCGGGAACGGCCGGGCCCGGTACGGTGACGGAAGTCGGGGTCGAGGACATAGCGGCAGCTTTCTGGCCGGCCAGCGCGCTTGCTGGCCGGACCTGTTGTTCTGGTGCCGCGGCGCAGGCGCGGCCGCGGCGGCATCAGCATTCAGACGGTTGCCGGCCGGCGCGGGTTCCGCGCCCGGCTTCAGGCGTCGCCCGCCTCGACCAGCGCAAGCGCCGTACGCAGCGCCGGCAGCCGGCTGGCCAGTTCCTGCACGCGCACGGGGTCCGCCGCGCGCTGCGGCGCAGCCCAGATCGCCTCGGGGAAATGCGTGTCCCAGCGGTAGCGCGGGATGATGTGCCAGTGCAGGTGCGGCACCATGTTGCCGAACGCGGCCAGGTTGACCTTGTCGGGCGCCATCACCTCGCGCACCACCCGCTCGACGCGCGCCACCAGGCGCATCAGCCAGGCCTGGTCGCCTTCGTCGAGGTCGCTCAACTCGGCCACGTGGTCGTTCCAGACGATGCGGCAGAAGCCGGGGAAGCGGTCATGCTCGACCAGGATCAGGCGGGCGCGGTCGCCCATCCAGACCAGTTCGCCGCCGTCGGTCTCGCAGAGGGGGCAGTTGGGGCTCTTGATCATGCGGCGCATTACCTTTCGTGCTGCGTGTTTGCTCCCCTCTCCCGCTTGCGGGAGAGGGGTTGGGGAAGAGGGCCGGAACATCCACGAAGTGACCGCCGTCGCCATGCGATGCGCCGGCCCTCTCCCCCGCCCCTCTCCCGCTCGCGGGAGAGGGGAGAAAACCAGTGGCGAAAGTCAACGTCGCCAGGCCTTACACCAGCACCCGCTCGATCCCGCCCGCATTGGCCTTGGCCACATACTCGGGCATCCAGTTCTCGCCCAGCAGGTGCTTGGCCATCTCGATCACGATGTAGTCCGCCTGCACCGACGCGTCTTCCTTGTAGCGCGACAGGCCCTGCAGGCACGACGGGCAGCTGGTCAGGATCTTGACGTCGCCGGTAAAGCCGTCGGCGCGCAGCTTGTCGGCGCCTTTGGTCATCTCTTCTTCCTTGCGGAAGCGGACCTGCGTCGAAATGTCAGGACGCGTCACCGCCAGCGTGCCGGACTCGCCGCAGCAGCGCTCGTTCTTCTCGATCTTGCCCAGGCCGGCGTTGCCGCCCATCAGGTCGTTGACCAGCTTGGTCGGATCGACCGTCTTGATCGGCGTGTGGCAGGGGTCGTGGTACATGTAGCGCGTACCGGTCACGCCTTCCAGCTTGACGCCCTTCTCGAGCAGGTACTCGTGGATGTCGATGATGCGGCAGCCCGGGAAGATCTTGTCGAATTCATAGCCGGCGAGCTGGTCGTAGCAGGTGCCACAGCTGACCACCACGGTCTTGATGTCGAGGTAGTTCAGCGTGTTGGCCACGCGGTGGAACAGCACGCGGTTGTCGGTGACGATCTTCTCGGCCTTGTCGTACTGGCCGTTGCCGCGCTGCGGATAGCCGCAGCAGAGGTAGCCCGGCGGCAGCACGGTCTGCACGCCGACGTGCCACAGCATCGCCTGCGTTGCCAGCCCCACCTGCGAGAACAGCCGCTCCGAGCCGCAGCCCGGGAAGTAGAACACCGCTTCCGTTTCCGGCGTGGTCGCCTTGGGATCGCGGATGATCGGCACGATCTCGTTGTCTTCGATGTCGAGCAGCGCGCGCGCGGTCTTCTTGGGCAGGTTGCCCGGCATCTTCTTGTTGATGAAGTGGATCACCTGCTCGCGCACCGGCGGCTTGCCCACGGTCGCGGGCGGATGCGCGGTCTGCTTCTTCGCGATCTTCTTCAGTACGTCGTTGCCCAGGCGCTGCGCCTTGTAGCCCCAGTCGATCATGACCTTGCGGGTCAGGTTGATGGTCTCGGGGTTGGTGGCATTGAGGAAGAACATCGACGCCGCGGTGCCGGGGTTGAACTTCTTCTGCCCCATCTTGCGCAGCAGGTTGCGCATGTTCATCGACACGTCGCCGAAGTCGATCTTGACCGGGCACGGCGTCACGCACTTGTGGCACACGGTGCAGTGGTCGGCCACGTCCGAGAACTCGTCCCAGTGCTTGACCGAGATGCCGCGGCGGGTCTGCTCCTCGTACAGGAAGGCCTCGACCAGCAGCGAGGTCGCCAGGATCTTGTTGCGCGGGCTGTACAGCAGGTTGGCGCGCGGCACGTGGGTGGCGCACACCGGCTTGCACTTGCCGCAGCGCAGGCAGTCCTTGACGCTCTCGGCGATGGCGCCGATGTCGCTCTGCTGCATGATGATCGACTCGTGCCCCATCAGCCCGAACGACGGCGTGTAGGCATTGCGCAGGTCGGCGCCGGGCAGCAGCTTGCCCTTGTTGAAGCGGCCCTGCGGGTCGACCTTCTGCTTGTAGGCGCGGAAGTCGCCGATCTCTTCCTCGGTCAGGAACTCCAGCTTGGTGATGCCGATGCCGTGCTCGCCCGAGATCACGCCGTCGAGCGAACGCGCCAGGTCCATGATGCGGGCCACCGCGCGGTGCGCGTCCTGCAGCATGTCGTAGTCGTCGGAATTCACCGGGATGTTGGTGTGCACGTTGCCGTCGCCGGCGTGCATGTGTAGCGCGACGAAGACGCGGCCGCGCAGCACCTGCTTGTGGATCTTCTGGGCTTCGTCGAGGATCGGCTTGAACTCGCCGCCGTTGAAGATCTTGCGCAGCTCGGCGCGGATCTCGGTCTTCCACGAGACGCGGATGGTGCGGTCCTGCAGCAGGTGGAACACGGTCGCGTCCGGCTGCTGCTGCAGCCGCGCCTCGAACTCCTGCCCCAGCAGGCCCAGCCCGTGCCCGATCAGCGAGGCCTTGGCCTGCGCCAGCGGCGTATCGAGATGGCCTTGCAGGTAGCGCCAGCGCGCGCGGATCTCGCGCAGCAGCGTCAGCGCGTGCTGCACGCGGTCTTCCAGCAGCTCGGCGCTGGGGATCTCGTTGGCGTCGTCGCTGCGGCCCAGCGGCAGGTTGCCGCGCGCGAAGAACGCTTCGAGCGTGTCGACCAGCTGCAGCTTGCTCTTGATCGACAGCTCGATATTAATGCGCTCGATGCCGTCGGTGTACTCGCCCATGCGGTTCAGCGGGATCACCACGTCTTCGTTGATCTTGAAGGCGTTGGTGTGCTTCGCGATCGCGGCGGTGCGCGAGCGGTCGAGCCAGAATTTCTTGCGGGCCTCGGGACTGACGGCGATAAAGCCTTCGCCGCTCTTGCCGTTGGCCATGCGGATCACTTCCGAGGTGGCGCGCGCCACGGCGTCTTCATCGTCGCCGACGATATCGCCGATCAGCACCATCTTCGGGAAGGCATTGCGCTTGCTCTTGGTGGCGTAGCCGACCGCGCGCAGGTAGCGCTCGTCCAGGTGCTCCAGGCCGGCCAGGATGGCGCCGCCGGGCTTTTTGGTCTCGGCGTCGAGGAAGTCCTTGATCTCGACGATGCTGGGGATGGCGTCGCGCGCCTGGCCGAAGAACTCCAGGCACACGGTGCGGATGTGCTTGGGCATGCGGTGCAGGATCCAGCGCGCACTGGTGATGATGCCGTCGCAGCCTTCCTTCTGCACGCCGGGCAGGCCCGCCAGGAACTTGTCGGTGACGTCCTTGCCCAGGCCTTCCTTGCGGAACTTGCGGCCCTCGATCGCCAGGGTCTCGGTGCGCAGCACCTTCTCGCCCGGGGCGCGGTTGCCGTCCGACCACTTCAGCTCGAAGGTGGCCACCGGCACGTCGTGGATCTTGCCCAGGTTGTGGTCCAGCCGCGTGATTTCCAGCCAGTTGCCTTCCGGATCCACCATGCGCCACCAGGCCAGGTTGTCGAGCGCGGTGCCCCACAGCACGGCCTTCTTGCCGCCGGCGTTCATGGCAACGTTGCCGCCGATGCACGAGGCGTCGATCGAGGTCGGGTCGACCGCGAACACCAGGCCCGCCTTGTCGGCGGCATCGGCCACGCGGCGCGTCACCACGCCGGCGCCGGAGAAGATGGTCGCGACCTTGTGCGACACGCCCGGCAGGTCGGTCTGCTCGACCGGACCGAGCTGCTCCAGCTTCTCGGTATTGATCACCGCGCTCATCGGCGTCAGCGGCACGGCGCCGCCGGTGTAGCCGGTGCCGCCCCCGCGCGGGATGATGGTCAGGCCCAGCTCGAAGCAGCCCTTGACCAGGCCGGCGATCTCTTCCTCGGTGTCGGGCGTCAGCACCACGAACGGGTATTCCACGCGCCAGTCGGTGGCGTCGGTCACGTGCGACACGCGCGACAGCCCGTCGAACTTGATGTTGTCCTTCTGCGTGACCTTGCCCAGCACGCGCTGCGCGCGCTTGCGCAGGTCGTAGGCGGCGGCGAATTCGTTCTTGAAGTCCTCGATCGCCTGCTTGGCGAAGGCGACCAGCTGCTCCACGCGGTGCGAGCGGTCCTCGGCGGCGGGCTCGGCGTGCTCGGCACGGTCGGCGGCGCGGCGCTTCTCGATCTCGTTCAGGCGGTGGTGCAGCGCGCTGACCAGCATCTGGCGGCGCTTGGGATTTTCCAGCAGGTCGTCCTGCAGGTAGGGATTGCGGCGCACCACCCAGATATCGCCCAGCACCTCGTACAGCATGCGGGCCGAGCGGCCGGTGCGACGCTCGCTGCGCAGCTCGTCCAGGATGCGCCAGGCTTCCTCACCCAGCAGGCGGATGACAATCTCGCGGTCCGAGAAGGACGTGTAGTTATAGGGGATTTCACGCAGGCGCGGCGGGGCGTCCTGCGCGGCGAGCTTGGCGTCGAGCACGAGTGGGGCGTTCATTGGGGGGACCGCTTCCTGCTGCGCACGGGGACAGTGCGCGAATCGTTCAGTAAAGGGCGATTGTACTGCAAGCCCTGCTTTCGCCGCACCGCAACATGACGGAATCCTTGTCGGAACAAGGGATTAGCGACTGTCCGGGCGCCCGATGCGCCCCGCAAGACGGTCCCGAAGCCGCCCGGAATCAGAACCAGGCCTTCACGGTGTGCGCAATGTTCTGCCAGAAAGTGTCCGGAATCCACATCAGCCCGGCGGTCATGACCAGGTAGCGCAGGAACTTGCCGACTGCCATCCAGGCCAGGCTGGGCCAGAACGACAGCCGCAGCCAGCCCGCCAGAGTGCACAATGGATCACCGACACCGGGTAGCCACGACATCAGCAGCGTGGGCGGGCCCAGCCGGCGCATCCAGCGGAAGTAGCGCGCATCGAGCTTGGGCTTGGGAGGCTTGCGCGCGTGGGCGCGGTGCTCCAGGTGCTCGGCCTCGTGCTCGCGCGCGCGGCGCCGCTTGTGGTAGCGCACCAGTGCCAGCTTGGCCGCGTAGCCCAGCCACCAGTCGATCGCGCCGCCAACCGTGTTGCCGGCGGTGGCCACCAGGATCGCCGGCCAGAACATCTGCGGATTGAGCTTGACGTAGCCGAACACGGCGGGCTCGGAGCCGAGCGGCAGCAAGGTGGCCGACACCAAGCTGACCACGAAAATCGCGGGCAGGCCTACCTTGGGCAAGGCAATGGTTTCGAACAGCCAGTCGAAGAAGGCTTCCATGTAAGGGGACAGGGCCGGTGGCGCGGCTCATTCTAGCGGGCCGTGCCCCAAACGGGGCGCGGGCAAACCACATGGCACCTGTGCGGGATTTGTGATTAACTGTTAGAGCCTGTCGCGGCCAAACGTTCGCCGGCCGTGCCGATGCGCCGGCCGCAAGGTTCGCTGGCGCACCAACCGCAGTTGCAGCGGCAGCACCAATATCACGAATTAGCCGTCCTATAGCCGTCTTAAGCGGCAGTACCGCGTCGTGGCCAGTCCCGCGCTTTGCTTTGGGGATCTGGGTATTGGTCATGCGCGTCCACCCCACATGGAGACAAGCATGGCGATTCCGATCCGCCTGACGGTCAATGGCAAGCCCGTTGACGCGCAGGTAGAACCCAACACCCTCCTGGTCCAGTTCCTGCGCGAACAGCTGCGCCTGACCGGCACCCACGTCGGCTGCGACACCGCGCAGTGCGGCGCCTGCACGGTCCACCTGGACGGCCGCGCGGTCAAGTCGTGCAACCTGCTGGCGCTGCAGGCGGACGGCGCCACCGTGACCACCATCGAAGGACTCGCCCGCGACAAGGCTGGCAACGGCCTGCACCCGATGCAGGAAGCTTTCCGCGAATGCCACGGGCTGCAATGCGGCTTCTGCACGCCGGGCATGGTGATGAGCGCGACCGCACTGGTCCAGGAACATCCCGACGCCGACGCCGCCACCATCCGCAAGCACCTGGAAGGCAACCTGTGCCGCTGCACCGGCTACCACAACATCGTGCGTGCCGTGCAGCAGGGCCAGGCGGCCATGCAGGGCACGGCCGCGAGCGCTGAATAAGGGGAGACGCCATGAACGCACCCGACAACCAGCGCCTGGTGGGCGCCTCCGTCAAGCGCAAGGAAGACTACCGCTACCTGACCGGCAACGGCCAGTACACCGACGACATCGTGCTGCCGCAGCAGAGCTACGGGTACTTCCTGCGCTCGCCGCACGCGCACGCGCGCATCCGCGCCATCGACAAGAGCGCGGCGGAGGCCGCGCCCGGCGTGATCGCCGTGCTGACCGGCGCCGAGCTTGCCGCCGACAAGGTCGGCGGCCTGCCCTGCGGCTGGCTGATCCACAGCATCGACGGCACGCCGATGAAGGAACCGCCGCACCCGGTGATCGCCCACGACAAGGTGCGCCACGTCGGCGACCAGGTGGCCTTGGTGATCGCCGAGACCCTGCAGCAGGCGCGCGACGCCGCCGAGCAGATCGACGTCGACTACGAAGAGCTGCCGGCCGTGGTCGGCGCCGCCGATGCCGCATCGGCATCGACGCTGGTGCATGACGACGTGCCGGCCAACACCTGCTACACCTGGGGCCACGGCGACAAGGCCGCCACCGACGCCGCCTTCGCCACGGCCGCGCACGTGACCACGCTGGAGATCGTCAACAACCGGCTGATTCCCAACGCGATCGAGCCGCGCGCGGTCAACGCCAGCTATGCGCGCCAGGACGACAGCTACACCGTCTACGTGGCCAGCCAGAACCCGCATGTCGAGCGCCTGCTGATGGGCGCGTTCGTGCTGGGGCTCCCCGAATCGCGGCTGCGCATCATCGCGCCCGACGTCGGCGGCGGTTTCGGCTCCAAGATCTTCCTGTACCCGGAGGACGTGGCGCTGACGTGGGCCTCGAAGAAGGTCGGGCGGCCGGTCAAGTGGACCGCGGATCGTAGCGAATCCTTCCTGACCGACGCGCATGGCCGCGACCACGTGACCCGCGCCGAGCTGGCGCTCGACGCCGACGGCAAGTTCCTGGCGATGCGGGTGCATACCGTCGCCAACATGGGCGCCTACCTGTCGACCTTCGCCAGCAGCGTGCCGACCATCCTCTATGCAACGCTGCTGGCCGGCCAGTACGCCACCCCGGCGATCTATGCGGAGGTCAAGGCGGTGTTCACCAACACCGCGCCGGTCGATGCCTACCGTGGCGCAGGGCGGCCCGAAGCGACCTTCGTGGTCGAACGCCTGGTCGAAACCGCCGCGCGCGAGCTGAACATCGATCCGGCCGAGCTGCGTCGCAAGAACTTTATCCGCCAGTTCCCGTACGCGACCCCGGTGGGTCTGACGTACGACACCGGCGACTACGAGCCCTGCCTGGCGCGCGCGCAGGAGTTGGCCGAGGTCAAAGGCTTCCCGGCGCGGCGCGACGAGGCGAAGCAGCGCGGCAAGCTGCGCGGCCTCGGTTATTCCTGCTACATCGAAGCCTGCGGGCTGGCGCCATCCAACATCGCCGGCGCGCTCGGCGCGCGCGCGGGCCTGTTCGAGGTGGGCGAGATCCGCGTGCACCCGACCGGCACGGTGACGGTCTTCACCGGCTCGCACAGCCATGGACAGGGGCACGAAACCACCTTCGCGCAAGTGGTGGCGGACCGCCTCGGGCTGCAGCTCGACCAGGTCGAGATCGTGCACGGCGACACCGGGCGCGTGCCGTTCGGCATGGGCACCTACGGCTCGCGCTCGCTGGCGGTGGGCGGCTCCGCCATCGTCAAGGCGCTCGACAAGATCGAGGCCAAGGCCAAGAAGATCGCCGCGCACCTGCTGGAGGCGTCGGACAGCGACATCGAGTTCAGCAACGGCGTGTTCCGCGTGGCCGGCACCGACCGCACCAAGACCTTTGGCGAGGTCGCGCTGAGCGCCTACGTGCCGCACAACTACCCGCTCGACAAGCTCGAGCCGGGCCTGAACGAAAACGCGTTCTACGACCCGACCAACTTCACCTACCCGTCCGGCGCCTATGTGTGCGAGGTGGAGGTCGACCCCGACACCGGCGCGTCGGAGGTGGTCAAGTTCACCGCGGTCGACGACTTCGGCAACATCATCAACCCGATGATCGTCGAGGGCCAGGTGCACGGCGGCATCGGCCAGGGGCTGGGCCAGGCCATGCTGGAGCAATGCGTCTACGACAACGACAGCGGCCAGCTGCTGACCGGCTCGTACATGGACTACGCCATGCCGCGCGCCGGCGACCTGCCCGACTTCACCGTCGAGACCGCCAGCGGCACGCCGTGCACGCACAACCCGCTGGGCGTGAAGGGCTGCGGCGAGGCCGGCGCGATCGGCTCGCCGCCGGCATTCATCAACGCGCTGGTCGATGCGCTGTCGCCGCTGGGCGTGAAGGACGTGCAAATGCCCGCCACGCCGCACCGCGTGTGGCAGGCGATCCAGGCCGCGCAGCCCCAACCCTGAGCCCCCGCAGCGCAAAGGAAACCGACATGTACGCATTCAACTTTGAACGCGCCGCGGATGCCAAGGCGGCGGTGGCCAAACTCAAGGCCGAACCCGACGCCAAGTTCCTCGGCGGCGGCCAGAGCCTGCTGGCGGCGATGAAGCTGCGGCTGGCATCGCCATCGACGCTGGTCGACGTGGCGCGTATCCCCGGCATGGCCGAGATCCGCGTCGAAGGCAAGGAGATCGTGATCGGCGCCGCCGCGCGCCATGCCGACGTCGAAGCCAACGCCGAGGTGCGCCAGCGCATCCCGGCGCTGGCGACGCTGGCCGGCGGCATCGGCGACCGCCAGGTGCGCGCGATGGGCACCATCGGCGGCGCGCTGGCCAATGACGATCCCGCTGCGGACTACCCCGCCGGCGTGCTGGGACTGGGCGCGACCGTGGTCACCGACCGCCGCAGCATCGCGGCCGACGACTTCTTCAAGGGCCTCTATGAGACCGCGCTGGAAGCCGACGAGCTGATCACCGCGGTACGCTTCCCGATACCGGACCAGGCCGCCTACGCCAAGTTTGCCAACCCGGCGTCGCGTTTCGCGCTGGTCGGCGTGCTGGTGGCGCGCACCGGCAACGCGGTGCGCGTCGCGGTCACCGGCGCGGCGGACAGCGTGTTCCGTTGCCAGCCGCTGGAGCAGGCGCTGTCGGCAAACTTCACCGCGCAGGCGGCACGCGGGGTGAAGGTCGATGCGGGACGGCTGAACAGCGACCTGCATGGGTCGGCGGAGTACCGGGCGCATTTGATTCCGGTGCTGGCGGCGAGGGCGGTGGAGGTGGCGCTGAAGGGTTAGTGCTTCTCCACTGCCGCATGTTGTCTCCCCTCTCCCGCCAGGCGGGAGAGGGGGCGGGGGAGAGGGCCGGAGCTTGAATCAGGCGTTGTCGCGGGCGAACCTCCTGCCCTCTCCCCCGCCCCTCTCCCGCAAGCGGGAGAGGGGAGCAAACCGACGGCGCACGGGTTGCGTCAGCACACACGATCGCTTCATGCTCCCCACCTCCATCGACGACACCCTCGCCCAGCTCGCCCGCCAGCAATACTTCGCCGACCGCGAAACCGCCACGGTGCTCTACCTCGCGCTGCGCATGCAGCGCCCGTTGTTCCTCGAGGGCGAGCCCGGTGTCGGCAAGACCGCCTTGGCGCAGGCCATGGCCGGGGTGCTCGGCACGCGGCTGCTGCGGCTGCAGTGCTATGAGGGGCTCGATGCCGCCAGCGCGCTCTACGAATGGGACTATCCGCGCCAGATCATGGCGCTGCGCCTGGCCGAGGCGCGGGGCGAGCGGCCCGAGGCGCAATCGCTGTACCACGACGACTACCTGCTCAAGCGCCCGCTGCTCGAGGCGCTGCTGCCCGACCCCGCCGCGCCCGACGTGCCGCGCGTGCTGCTGATCGACGAGATCGACCGCGCCGACGAACCCTTTGAAGCGTTCCTGCTCGAAGTGCTGTCCGAATTCCAGGTGTCGATCCCGGAGATCGGCGTGATCCGCGCCGAGCGTCCGCCGCTGATCGTGATCACCTCCAACCGCACCCGCGAGGTGCATGACGCGCTCAAGCGCCGCTGCCTGTACCAGTGGGTCGGCTATCCGGAGCGCGAGCGCGAGCTGCAGATCGTCGCGGCGCGGGCGCCCGAGGCCGCGGCCGCGCTGCAGGCGCAGGCGATTGATTTCGTGCACCGGCTGCGCGGCATCGACCTGTTCAAGGCGCCCGGCATCGCCGAGGCCATCGACTGGTGCCGCGCGCTGGCCGCGCTGGGCACCACCGAGCTCGATCCGCAATCCGTTCGCGATACGCTGGGCGTGCTGCTCAAGTACCAGGACGACCTGGCGCGGGTCGACGGCCCCACCGTGGCGGAATTGCTGGCAGGCGCCACGCCGGGAGGCTGAGCCGTGCCGATGCTGCACGCCGGCGCGCGCAGCGGCGGTCCGCAGGCCGGACTGCCGGTGCTGGCGCGCAACGTCACCCACTTCATGCGGCTGCTGCGCGATGGCGGCTTTGCGCTGTCGCCGGCGCACGCGATCGATGCGCTCACCGCGCTGCGGCTGGTCGATGTCGGCCAGCGCGACGAGGTGCGCGCCGCGCTGGCGGCGCTGGTGCTGTCCGGCCCCGACCAGCGGCCGCTGTTCGATGCGGCCTTCGACCTGTTCTGGCGCGATCCCGACTGGGAAGGCAAGCTGCGCGCGCTGCTGCTGCCGCGCGTCGACGCGGGCGCGCCGCCGCCCAAGCGCAGCAACCGGCTGGCCGACGCGCTGGCCGCGCGCCAGCCGGAAATGCCATCACGCCCGGCGCAGGCCGAGGCGGAACGCATCCACGTGCCGCTGACCTTCTCCGACCAGGAACGCCTGGCGCAGCGCGATTTCGAGACCCTGAGCGCGCAGGAATGGCGCGCGCTGCAGCACCTGGTGCGCACCCGCCGCACCCATCTGGCGCTGCAGCGCACGCGCCGGCTGCGCGCCGCCACCTGCGGCACCCACGCCGACCTGCGCGCGAGTGCGCGCCTGGCGGTGCGCCAGCACGGCGAGTGGCTGCGCTGGAAATTCCGCAAGCATGCCGAGCGCAAGCCGCCGCTGGTGCTGCTGCTCGACATCTCCGGCTCGATGAGCCAGTACTCGCGCGCGGTGCTGTACTTCTGCCACGCGCTGATGCAGTCGCGCGAGCGGCTGGCAGTATTCCTGTTCGGCACGCGGCTGACCAATATCACCCGCTCGCTGCGCGAACGCGACCCGGACGAAGCCGTCGCGGTCATCACCGGCCAGGTGCGCGACTGGGCCGGCGGCACCCGCATCGGCGCCGCGCTGGCGAGCTTCAACCGCCACTGGGCGCGGCGCACGCTGTCCGGGCGCGCCACCGTGCTGCTGGTCACCGACGGCCTCGACCACGAGCAGATCGACCTACTCGGCGAGGAGATGGCGCGGCTGCGCCGCTTTGCCCACCGCATCGTCTGGCTCAACCCGCTGCTGCGCTACCCCGGCTTCACGCCGCAGGCGCGTGGCGTGCAGGCCATCCTGCCGCACGTCGACGCGCTGCGGCCGGCCCATAACCTGGACAGCCTGCTGGCGCTCGAGACGCTGCTGTCCGACCACGGCGGGCCGGCCCGGGCTGCCAGATCCGCCACTCCCGCCACGCCCAACAAGGAAGCCCCGCCATGGAAATGAACCAGAGCCAGCGCCTGCCGGTCCCGCAGCAGGTGGCATGGGAAGCGCTCAACGACACCGAGCTGCTCAAGCAATGCATCCCGGGATGTGAGAGTATCGAGCCCGACGGCGACCACGCCTACCTGCTGGCCATGACGGCCGCGGTGGGCCCGGTCAAGGCGCGCTTCAAGGGCCGCATGGCGCTGGAAGACATCCAGGCGCCCGACAGCTACACCATCCGTTTCGACGGCCAGGGTGGCGCGGCAGGCTTCGGCAAGGGCAGTGCCAGGGTCCGGCTGGAACCAGACGGCGATGAAACTGTCCTGACCTATACCGTCAACGCCCAGGTGGGGGGCAAGATCGCCCAGATCGGCTCGCGGCTGGTGGACGCCGCGGCACGCAAGATGGCTGACACCTTCTTTGCGCGCTTCACCGAGGCCGTCACCCCTGACGCCACAGACAGCACGCCAGCGGCCGAGGGCGCCCCCGCCGCAGCCGCCGGCGATAACTCCGATAACGAACCGACAGAACAAGCGAAGCGGAAACGATCATGGACAGCGTGGATCTCGAAGTCCTGAAGAACAGCGTGCAGTGGCAGCAGCAAGGCCATCGCGTGCTGCTGGTGACGGTAGTGCGGACCTGGGGCTCGTCGCCCCGGCCCGAGGGCGCGATGCTGGCGGTGCGCGACGACGGCCTGGTGGTGGGCTCGGTCTCGGGCGGCTGCATCGAGGACGACATCATCGACCGCGTGCGCCGGCAAGGCATCACCTCGGACCGGCCCGAAGCGATCAAGTACGGCATCAGCGCCGAGGAGGCGCACCGCTTTGGCCTGCCCTGCGGCGGCACCATCGAGCTGGTTGCGGAGCCGCTCAAGCCGGCCAGCGGCATTGCCGAACTGCTCGACGCCGTGGAAAACGGGCGCCTGGTCGCGCGCACGCTGGACATGGCCACGGGCATGGCCACGCTGGGGCCGGCCAATGCCACCGACGGGCTGGCGTTCGACGGCAAGACCCTGCTGACCATCCACGGCCCGCGCTACCGCATGCTGGTGATCGGCGCCGGGCAGCTGTCCAAGTACCTGTGCCAGATCGCTGTCGGCCTGGGCTTCCAGGTCACCGTGTGCGACCCGCGCGAGGAGTACACCGAGACCTGGGACATCCCCGGCGTCACCATGGTGCGCACCATGCCGGACGACACCGTCACCGACATGAAGCTGGACGAGCGCTGCGCGGTGATCGCGCTGACGCACGACCCCAAGCTGGACGACCTGGCGCTGATGGAGGCGCTGCGCACCCGCGCCTTCTATGTCGGCGCGCTGGGCTCGCGCCGCAACAACCAGGCGCGCCGTGAACGGCTCAAGGAATTCGACCTGACCGAGCTGCAGCTGGCACGGCTGCACGGCCCGGTCGGCATCTATATCGGCAGCCGCACGCCGCCGGAGATCGCGATCTCGATCCTGGCCGAGGTGATCGCGGCCAAGAACCACGTGTCGCTGCCCGACATCCTGCAGGTGGAAGGCGCCAAGGCCGCGCGCGAAATGGCTGCCAGCACCGGCAGCAGCTGCGACGTGGCGCCCGATCCTGCCTGACGACCCCGCGAGTGCCGCCATGACCGCCGCCCCCAACGCACCCCTGCTCCGCACCGACCTGCCCACCGGCATCCTGCTGGCGGCGGGCTTCGGCCGCCGCTTCGATGCCGCCGGCCAGCGCAACAAGCTGCTCGAGCTGCTGCCCGGGGGGCGCTCCGTGGCCTGGCGCAGCGCCCGCACGCTGGCCGCGGCGCTGCCGGAATCGATCGCCGTGATCCGCCCCGGCAACCCGGCGCTGGCGCAAGAACTGCGCCGCGGCGGCTGCCGCGTGCTTGAAGCGCCCGAGGCCGAAGCCGGCATGGGCGCGGCGCTGCGCGCCGCCGTGGCGGCAACGCCGGAAGCGCGCGGCTGGGTGGTGGCGCTGGCCGACATGCCGTGGCTGCCGATGGAGCTGATCCGCGCGGTGGCGCTGACCATCACCACCCCCGACACCATCGCCGCGCCGTGGCGCAACGGACAACGCGGCCATCCGGTGGGCTTTGGCGCAGCCTGGCGCGACGCCCTGCTGGCGCTGGACGGCGACGAAGGCGCGCGTGCGCTGCTGAAGGACAAGCCGGTGACGCGGATCCTGACCGAGGACGAGGGCGCGTTCCGGGATATCGATACGCCGGCGGATCTGCGCTGAGGCTGAGGCGCACGAGTCCCGCAGGTGTGCTCCCCTCTCCCGCGCGCGGGAGAGGGGCCGGGGGTGAGGGCAGGCGGTGGCATACCGACGCCTTTACTTCGTTGATGCTCCGGCCCTCACCCCGACCCTCTCCCGCAAGCGGGAGAGGGAGTACACAAGCGGGAGTTTGGAGCGCTCCAGGCAACGCTGCGAGGCGATCTGCAAGACGCCTCAGCCGCCCGCGTCCTGCCCCTCGGCCAGCTCGCTCGTCTTCACCGCCATGATGAAATCATTGCGGTGCAGGCCCTTGATCTTCTTGGTGCGCCACGACACCGTCGCATGTCCCCAGCCGAAGCTGACCTCGGGATGATGCCCCTGCGCCTCGGCCAGTTGGCCGACGCCGGTCACGAAGGCCAGCGCCTGCGCGAAATTGCCGAAGCTGAAACGCCGTTCGAGCCGTGTCGCGCCATCGGCCAGTTCCCAGCCCGGCGCCTGCTGCAACAGAGCCTCGGCCTCGTCAGGTGTCAGCGGCGGCACGCCGCCGCGGCAAGGCGTGCACGATTGCGCTGCCAGGTTTTCTTCGCTCATGGTCTTGCTCCCCGACCGCAGCGCGCCGTCGCTATGCGCCTTCGGTCTCGGTCAGTGCGCGCAGGTATTCACGGCTCCACCAGTGCACATCCTGCGCGCGGATGCGCTCCAGCAGTTTCTGGTGGCGCTGCTGGCGCTCGGCCAGCGGCATGTGCAGCGCCTGCTGGATCGCCTGCGCGGTGGCGCGCGTGTCGTAGGGATTGACCAGCAGCGCCTCGCGCAGCTGCTCGGCCGCGCCGGCAAAGCGCGACAGCACCAGCACGCCCGGATCCTCCGGGTCCTGCGCCGCGATGAATTCCTTCGCCACCAGGTTCATGCCGTCGCGCAGCGGCGTCACCAGCGCCACGCGGCTGGCGCGGCACAGCCCGGGCAGCCGCTTGCGCGCGGTGGTGCGGTGGATATAGCGCACCGGCATCCAGTCGAGTTCGCCGAATTCGCCGTTGATCGAGCCGCTCAGCTGCTCCATCTCGCGGCGCAGGTCGACGTAGGCATCGACCGATTCGCGCGAGGGCGCGGCGATCTGCACCAGCGTTGCGCTCGAGCGGTTCTCGGGATATTCGGCCAGCAGCCGGTAGAACGCCTTGAGCCGCTGCGGCAGGCCCTTGGAATAGTCGAGCCGGTCGATGCCCAGCAGCAGCCGGCGGCGCGCGTATTGCGCGCACATCATCTCGTAGGTTTCCTGCGCTTCCTCGCCGCGGCCCAGCTCCATGAACTCGTCGACGTCGATGCCGATCGGAAACGCCTGCGCCCGCACCGTGCGGTGGAAGGCGCGGTAGCGGTGCTCGCCCATCGGCTCGGCCTGCGCTTCGGCCTGCACGTAGCGCGAGAAATGCTCGACATCGGCATGGCTCTGGAAACCGAGCAGGTCGTAGGCAAAGAGCGCGCGCATCAGCCACTCGTGCTGCGGGATCGCGGCCAGGATCAGCGGCGGCGGCAGCGGCACGTGCAGGAAGAAGCCGATCTTCTGCCCGCAGCCGATCGCGCGCAGCTCGGACGCCAGCGGGATCAGGTGGTAGTCGTGGATCCAGATGATGTCGTCGGGCTGCAGCAGCGGCGCCAGCTTGCGCGCGAACAGCTGGTTCACGCGCCGGTAGCCGTTGAGGAAGTTGGAATCGAAATCCGCCAGGTCGAGCCGGTAGTGGAACACCGGCCACAGCACGCCGTTGCTGTAGCCCAGGTAGTAGGCGTCGTGGTCCTCGCGGCTCAGGTCGACGGTGGCCAGCGTGACATTGCCGGCCTGCTGCAGGTGCAGGTCGCCTTCGCCGGGGGTGCCACCCTGGGCGGTTTCCAGCGCCTTGCCGCTCCAGCCGAACCACAGGCCGCCGGTCTGCCGCAGGGCCTCGGACAGCGCGACGGCCAGGCCGCCCGCGGCGACGTTGCGTGGATCTGCGACCCGGTTGGATACCGCTACAAGTCTTGGCATAGATGTTTTTCTTCAGTTCCTTGTTCTTGGTGCCGGCACTGCCTGCCGTGCGCGGATGCCGCCCCCCACTCGTCCCTCGCCGCTCAGATCACCGTATCCCACGGCGCCGACAGCCGCATGGCGCCATTGATCAGGCCGACCATCGAATAGGTCTGCGGGAAATTGCCCCACATCTCGCCGGTCACCGGATGGGTATCCTCGGACAGCAGCCCGAGCGGATTGCGCGCCGCCAGCATGGCCTCGAAGATTTCGCGCGCCTGGTCGCGGCGGCCGATGCGCGCGAGCGCGTCGATGCGCCAGAAGGTGCAGATATTGAAGGCGGTCTCGGGCTTGCCGAAATCGTCCGGGGCCTCGTAGCGGCGCATGTAGGGGCCATCGCACAGCGAGGTCTCCAGCGCCTTGACGGTGGCGATGAAGCGCGGGTCGCGCGGGTCGATGAAATTGACCTCGGCCATCAGCAGCACGCTGGCGTCCAGTTCGCGCCCGCCGAAGCTTTCGGCGAAGGCCTGGCGCGACTCGCTCCACGACTCGGCCAGGATGCGTTCCTTCATGCGCCCGGCGTGGCCGTGCCAGTAGGCGGCGCGCTCGGGCAGCACCAGCTTCTCGGCCACCTTGGCGAGGCGGTCGCACGCAGCCCAGCTCATCAGCGCCGACGAGGTATGCACGCGCGCCCGCGTGCGCAGCTCCCACATGCCGGCGTCGGGCGTGCCGAACACCCGCACCGCCTGCTCGCCCACCGCTTCGAGGCGGCCGAACTCGGCCGGGCCGCCGCGATGCAGCAGCCGGTGGTCATGGAAAGCCTGCGCCGCGCCCAGCACCACGTTGCCATAGACGTCGTGCTGGAAGTGTTCCTGCGCCTGGTTGCCGACGCGCACCGGACCCATGCCGCGGTAGCCGGGCAGGTGGTCGAGCATGCTTTCGGGCAGCTCGCGCTCCAGGCCGATGCCGTACAGCGGCTGGATATGGCCGTCCTGCGACTGCATCACCACGTTGGAGAGCCAGCGCAGGTAGTCCTCCATGGTGCCGACCTCGGACAGGCTGTTGAGCGCGCGCACCACGAAGAAGGCATCGCGCAGCCAGCAGAAGCGGTAGTCCCAGTTGCGGCCGCTGCCCGGCGCTTCCGGAATGCTGGTGGTCATGGCCGCGACGATGGCGCCGGTCTCTTCGTACAGCGACATCTTCAGCGTGATGGCGGCGCGGATCACCGCGTCCTGCCATTCGCGCGGCACCGCCAGCCGGCGGCTCCACAGCCGCCAGTAGGCGGTGGTTTCCTGCTCGAAATCGCGCGCGGTCTCTTCCACGCCGTGCGCCAGGGTCTCGTCCGGGCCCAGGATGAAGTTATGCCCGCGCGTAACCAGGAACGGTGTGTGCGACAGCACGTAGGCGAGCGGCGCGTCGGTGGTCATGCGCAGGGTCATGTCGTCGCCGATGTAGCGCACGTGGCTGCTGCCGCGCGTAATCTGCGGCGCCTTGCGGCCCCATTCGAAGCGCGGTGCCACCACCACGCGCACGCGCGGCGCGCCGCGAACCGGGCGGATGCGGCGGATCAGCGTGGTCGGGCGGAAATAGCGCCCGAGACGGAAAAAGCGCGGGGCGAAGTCGGTGATCTCCAGGCAGTTGCCGTGGATGTCGGTCAGCCGCGTGCGCAGCACCGCGGTATTGGGCTCGTACCACTGCCGCGACGAATGGAAGTCCTCGATCTCGATCGAGAAATGGCCGGCGTTCTCGCTCGGGTCCAGCAGCGCATTGAACACCGGGTCGCCGTCGAAGCGCGGCAGGCAGGACCAGACGATGCGTCCGCGGCAATCGACCAGCGCCGAGATGGCGCAGTTGCCGATCATGCCAAGCGACAGCGACGGGTTGGCGAAGCGCGTGCCGCCGTCGACGGTTCGGTTCACGCCTTCGGTCGGCGGCTTGCCCAGCTCGGCCGGGCTGCTCGGGTTGGTCACGGCAGGTTCTCCGTTACGATGTCGTGGGGCGCCGGCCCCGGCCTGGCCCGGCTTCGTGTGGCACGGCGCGCGGTGCGCCCGCGCTTGCGGATGACGCCAGCGCATGCGCCGAGCGATGCAGCCAGCTGCGCAGCGCCGCCGGACCGGGCACGCTCACCGCGGCAACGGTCTCGCGCTGGCCCACCAGCACGCCCAGCCCGCCCAGCTTGCGCACCGCGGCGAAGCCGGGCTCGTCGGTCATGTCGTCGCCGGCAAAGAGCGGCACGCGCTCGGCAAACGGCGCGGCCTTCATGAAGGCCGCGATGGCATCGCCCTTGTCGACGCCGGCCGGCTTGATCTCGACCACCATCTTGCCGGGCAGCGCTTCCAGGCCGACGGCATGGCGCAATACGTCAGTGACCGCGGCATCGACGATGCCGGCGAGCTCCGGCGCCTGCCGGTAGTGGATGGCGACCGCGACCGACTTGCGCTCCAGCCGCAGCGCCGGATAGGCGCGCACCAGCGCTTCCAGGTGGGGAATCAGCGGTTCGAGGCCCGGGGCGTGGGTCTTGGATACCATGCCGCCGTCGGTGCGGAATTCGGCGCCGTGGATGCCGGCCGCGGGTAATTGCAGCGGCTGCAGGAAGTGGTCGAGTTCGATGATCGGCCGCCCGGAGATGACGGCCAGCGCGCCGTCCAGACGCTGGTACAGCGTGCGCAGCGTGCCGACCAGTTCTGGTTCGACCTGCACCAGTTCGGGCCGCGGGGCCAGGTCGGCCAGCGTGCCGTCGAAGTCGAGAAACAGGGCGGTATTGGGTTCGATTAGCGGTAGCTGTGGCATCGCGTGAAACCGTAACACGTCGTTTTGACCGGCGTCCACCGGGCGCCGTCCTACATGGCGCAAGCGCAACCTGGCGCCGATGCAAGTCCGGCGCCGGTCCGGCGGGCCGCCGTGCCATGCCCGAGTGAATGCCGATCCACTCCACCGGCAAGGCATGCGCGTCGCGGCACTGCCGCCAGGCGGCGGCTGCGTCGCCCCGCCCGGGTGCGCCAGGCCGGCATCCTTTATCATTGACGGTTTCCGCCAGAATTTCCCGGCTTTTTTGCGCGCCTGCAGGGCGCGCGCCGGCCAGCCCCGAGACCATGACCCGCCAGTCCGCCGCCCGACCCGATTATTTGAAGAAGATCCTGACCGCCAAGGTCTATGACGTGGCGCAGGAAACCGAACTGACCTATGCGCACCAGCTGTCGGCCCGCACCGGCAATTCGGTCTGGTTCAAGCGCGAGGACACCCAGCCGGTCTTCTCCTTCAAGCTGCGCGGCGCGTACAACAAGATGGCCTCGCTGTCGCCGGAAGAGCTCAAGCGCGGCGTGATCGCCGCGTCGGCCGGCAACCACGCGCAGGGCGTGGCGCTGGCCGCGGCCCGGCTGCAATGCAAGGCCATCATCGCCATGCCGGTGACCACGCCGCAGGTGAAGATCGACGCCGTGCGCGAGCGCGGCGGCCAGTGGGTCGAGATCGTGCTGCACGGCGAGTCCTACAGCGACGCCTACAACCACGCCGCGGTGCTGGAGAAGAAGCACAAGCTGACCTTCATCCACCCGTTCGACGACCCCGAGGTGATCGCCGGCCAGGGCACCATCGCCATGGAAATCCTGCGCCAGCACCCGGGCCCGATCCATGCCGTGTTCGTCGCCATCGGCGGCGGCGGGCTGATCTCCGGCGTCGCCGCGTACATCAAGGCGGTGCGCCCCGAGATCAAGGTCATCGGCGTGCAGACCGTCGATTCGGACGCGATGAAGCGCTCGGTCGATGCCGGCAAGCGCATCGAGCTGAAGGAAGTGGGCCTGTTCTCGGACGGCACCGCGGTCCGGCTGGTCGGCAAGGAGACCTTCCGCATCACGCGCGAACTGGTCGACGACATCATCCTGTGCGATACCGACGCAATCTGCGCGGGCGTGAAGGACGTGTTCCAGGACACCCGCAGCATCCTCGAGCCGGCCGGCGCGCTGGCGGTGGCGGGCCTGAAGGCGTACGCCGAGCGCGAGAAGCTCAAGGGCGAGCACCTGGTGGCGATTGCCTGCGGCGCCAACATGAATTTCGACCGCCTGCGCTTCGTCGCCGAACGCGCCGAGGTGGGCGAGGCCCGCGAAGGCGTGTTCGCCGTGACCATCCCGGAAGAGCGCGGCAGCTTCAAGCGCTTCTGCGAGCTGGTCGGCACGCGCAACGTGACCGAGTTCAACTACCGCATCGCCGACACCAGCATGGCGCATATCTTCGTCGGCGTGCAGATCGCCAGCCGCGCCGAGAACGACAAGATCGCCGCCAGCTTCCGCAAGCACGGCTTCGACACGCTCGACCTGTCCAACGACGAACTGGCCAAGCAGCATATCCGCTACATGGTGGGCGGCCGCTCGGCGCTGGCGCACGACGAGCTGCTGTACCGCTTCGAGTTCCCCGAGCGCCCGGGCGCGCTGATGAAATTCCTGTCGAGCATGAGCCCGAACTGGAACATCAGCCTGTTCCATTACCGCAACCAGGGGGCCGACACCTCCAACATCCTGGTCGGCATCCAGGTGCCGAAGAACGAGAAGCGCGCCTTCCGCGCCTTTCTTTCGACGCTGGGTTACGTACACTGGGACGAGACCGACAACCCGGTGTACAAGCTGTTCCTGTCCTGATTGCTGCCCTGAATTCCGCCGAGCGCCCCATGAGCCTCCCCGAACACTCGCCGCTGGGCAAGCCCTCGGCCTACAAGACCGAGTACGACGCCACCCTGCTGTTCCCGATCCCGCGCCAGCCCAAGCGCACCGAGATCGGCCTGCCCGAGGGCAGGCCGGTGCCGTTCTTCGGCGTCGACATCTGGAACGCGTACGAGCTGTCGTGGCTGAACCTGAAGGGCAAGCCGCAGGTGGCGCTGGCCACCTTCATCATCCCGTCGGATACGCCCAACATCATCGAGTCCAAGTCGTTCAAGCTCTACCTGAACTCGTTCAACCAGACCCGGATCGCGTCGCCTGAAGCACTGCAGCAGCTGCTGCACCACGACCTGTCCGAAGCCACCGGCGGCACCGTGCAGGTGCGGCTGGTGACCGAAGCGGACCTCGGCACGCAGAAGATGGGCGAGCTCGACGGCCTGCTGCTCGACCGCCTCGACATCGAGGTGGACCGCTACGAGCCCGCACCCGAACTGCTCAGCGCCGACCAGGAAGAAACGCCGGTGGAAGAAACGCTGGTGTCGCACCTGCTCAAGTCAAACTGCCTGGTGACCGGCCAGCCGGACTGGGGCAGCGTGCAGATCCGCTACGTCGGCGCGCCGATCAACCAGGAAGGCCTGCTCAAGTACCTGATCTCGTTCCGCAACCACAACGAGTTCCACGAGCAATGCGTCGAGCGCATCTTCATGGACGTGATGCGCCAGTGCAAGCCGGTCAAGCTGGCGGTGTATGCGCGCTACACGCGCCGTGGCGGGCTGGATATCAACCCGTTCCGCACCAACTTCAATACGGCGTGGCCGGATAACAAGAGGAATGCGCGGCAGTAGGCCGGCGTTTTCCGGTAGGTCTCGACCGTAGTTCTCCTCGTAGTTCGCGGCGGTAGCTCTTTACCGCGCCGGTTTGCTTCCCTCTCCCGCAAGCGGGAGAGGGGACCGTCCTGCGCCACGTGCAGCGGCAACGTTGCTTGCTGGCCCCGTTCAAGAAATCCCTGATACAGCACCCCTGACAACGCCGGCCATCCGTCAGCGCCCGAAGTTGTAACCGTCCTTGAATTAATTAACGAAAAAATTAATATGAGCTGAACATCCCAGTTCCCCCGAGCCAGCCGCCATGCCCCGCAAACCCGCCTCTCCCAAGCCCCCCAGGCGCAGCCCGGGCCGACCGGCGGCGGGCCAACCCGGGCAGCGCGAGCGCATTCTCGACGCGGCGACCGAGCTGTTTTCGCGGCAGGGCGTGGCCGGCACGCCGGTCAAGGCCATCGCGGCGCTGGCCGGCGTCACCCCGGCACTGGTGCACTACTACTTCAGCGACCGCGACCTGCTGCTCGATGCCGTGATCGAAGAGAAAGTGCAGCCGCTGGTGGCCCGCTTCTTTGCCGGCAGCGAGCACGGCGACGCGCCGCTGGCGATGCTGGTCGGCATCGCCACCCGGTTGATCCGCGCCGTCGCCGACGCCCCCTGGTTTCCGGGCCTGTGGATCCGCGAAGTGGCCAGTGACGACGGCGCGCTGCGCGAGCGCGTGCTCAAGCGCTTTGCGCTGGAACGTGCCGGCGCGCTGATGGCGCCGCTGGCGGCGGCGATTGCGCGCGGCCAACTCAATCCCGGGCTGCAACCGGCGCTGGTGGTGCCGTCGCTGATCGGGCTGACGCTGCTGCCGCTGGCCACCACGCATATCTGGCGCCGGCTGCCCGGCGCGGAAGCGGTCGATACCGACGCGCTGGTGCGCCATGTCACGGCGCTGCTGACGCATGGGCTGTCCGCGGCGCCGGCAACGGCGAACCCGAACACGCCCGCAGCCGCCGCCAGACGGAAGGGCCGCACGGCCCGGCATTCTCCGGAGTCCGCATGAACCACGCTGCTTCCATCCATCGTTCGCGCCTGCGCACGGCTCTGCGCGGCACTGCCTTGCTCGGAGGTGCGTTGCTTGCCGCTGCTTGCGGCAACGACCGCACCGATAGCTGGCAAGGCTACGTCGAAGGCGAATTCGTCAGCGTGGCCTCGCCCTTCGCCGGGCGCCTCGACGCGCTCTCGGTGCAGAGGGGCCAGCAGGTCGTCCAGGGCGCCGCGCTGTTCGCGCTGGAAGCCGACGACGAGCGCGCCGCGCGCCAGCAGGCCGAGGACCAGCTGCGCGCCGCCGAAGCCACGCTGCAGGACCTGAAGACCGGCAAGCGCCCGCTCGAAGTGGAGGTCAGCCGGGCCCAGCTCGCGCAGGCGCAGGCCCAGGCCCAGCGCAGCGCCGCGGCCTTGCGGCGCGACCAGCGCCAGTACGAGATCGGCGGCATCGCCCAGGCGCAGCTCGACGAATCGCGCGCGCAGGCCAGCAGCGACGCCGCGCGCGTGCGCGAACTGCAGCGCGATATCGACGTGGCGCGCCTGCCGGGCCGCGAGGCGCAGCAGGCGGCGCAGGCCGCGCAGGTGGCGGCCGCACGCGCCGCGCTGGCGCAGGCGCAGTGGAAACTGTCGCGCAAGACCGTGGCCGCGACGCAGGCCGGGCTGGTCTACGACGTGCCCTACCGCCTGGGCGAATGGGTGCCCGCAGGCAGCCCCGTGGTGCGCATGCTGCCGCCGGGCAACGTCAAGGTGCGCTTCTATGTGCCGGAAACCGTGGTCGGCGCGCTGCGCAACGGCCAGGCGCTGCAGGTGCGCTGCGACGGCTGTGCCGCGCCGGTGGCCGCCACCATCAGCTATGTCGCCAACGAGGCCGAGTACACGCCGCCGGTGATCTACAGCAACGAGACCCGGCGCAAGCTGGTGTTCCTGGTCGAGGCGCGCCCGTCGGCCGCCGATGCCCCCAGGCTGCGGCCGGGCCAGCCGGTCGAAGTGGTGCGGCAATGAACACGACCGCCAACCGCAACGGCAACAACCTCGGCCTTGCCATCGACGTGCGCGGCCTGAACAAGCACTTCGGCGACAAGCACGTCGTCAACGACCTCAGCATGCAGGTCGCGCGCGGCGAGATCTTCGGCTTCCTCGGCCCCAACGGCAGTGGCAAGACCACCTCGATCCGCATGATGTGCGGGCTGCTGACGCCCGACTCCGGCGCGGGCACCTGCCTGGGCTACGACATCCTGACCGAGTCCGACCAGATCAAGCGCCGCGTCGGCTATATGACGCAGAAGTTCTCGTACTGGGACGACCTGTCGATCCGCGAGAACCTGGACTTCGTCGCGCGCGTGTACGGCATGCCCAACCGGCGCGAGGCGGTCGAGCGCGCGCTCGAAGAGCTGGGGCTGGCGACGCGCTCGGCGCAGTTGGCCGGTGCGCTGTCGGGCGGCTGGAAGCAGCGCCTGGCGCTGGCGGCCTGCCTGCTGCACGAGCCCGAGCTGCTGCTGCTCGACGAGCCCACCGCCGGCGTCGATCCCAAGGCGCGGCGCGACTTCTGGGAGCAGCTGCACCAGCTGGCCGCGCGCGGCATCTCGGTGCTGGTCAGCACGCACTACATGGACGAGGCCGAGCGCTGCCACAAGCTGGCCTATATCGCCTACGGCAGGCTGCTGGCGCAGGGCACCGCCGATGAAGTGGTGGCGAGCCAGCGGCTGTCGACCTGGAGCGTGGAAGGCGACGATCTCGCGGCGCTGTCGGCGCAGCTGCAAGGCGCGCCCGGCGTGGAGCAGACCGTGGCGTTCGGCACCGCGCTGCACGTGACCGGGCGCGATGCGCAGGCGCTGGCCGACACCCTCGCGCGGCTGGCCGGCCCGGGCCGGCACATCGAACAGGCCCAGACCAGCCTGGAAGACGTGTTCATCCACATGATGAGCGGCGCCGAGGACAACATGGCGCGCAAGCAAAAGGACGCGTCATGACGCCGGCCAACGCTTCAACGTCGGCACGCTTCTCGCTGCAGCGCTGGTGGAGCATCGTGCTGAAGGAATTCCTGCAGCTGCGGCGCGACCGCGTCACCTTCGGCATGATCGTCGGCCTGCCGATCATGCAGCTGCTGCTGTTCGGCTTTGCCATCAACACCGATCCGCGCCAGCTGCCAACTGCGGTGATCGCGGCCGACCAGAGCGAGTTCACGCGCTCGTTCATCGCCAGCATGGAACAGTCGACCTACTTCCGCCTGGTCGGCACGCTGCCCGACGAGCGCGCCGGGCGCGAGGCGCTGATGAAGGGCGAGGTGCAGTTCGTGCTGACCATCCCGCCCGACTTCACGCGCCGGCTGCTGCGCGGCGAACGGCCGGCGCTGCTGGTCGAGGCCGATGCCACCGACCCGGGCGCCACCGGCCAGGCCATCGCGGCGCTGGCGCAACTGCCCTACCGCGTCGCCGCGCACGACCTGAAGGGGGCGCTGGCGCCGCTGGCCGGCGGCAAGCCGCCGTTCGAGGTGCAGGTGCAGCGGCTCTACAACCCCGAGGGCATCACCCAGTACAACATCATTCCCGGGCTGATGGGCGTGATCCTGTCGATGACCATGGTGATGATGACCGGCCTGGCGATGACGCGCGAGCGCGAGCGCGGCACCATGGAGAACCTGCTCGCCACGCCGGTGCGGCCGATCGAGGTGATGACCGGCAAGATCGTGCCGTACATCTTCATCGGCCTGATCCAGTCGACCATCGTGCTGCTGGCCGCGCGCTGGGTCTTCAGCGTGCCCTTTGTCGGTTCGGTGCTGGCGGTGTACCTGGCGGCGCTGCTGTTCATCGCGGCCAACCTGACCGTGGGCATCACGCTGTCGTCGCTGGCGCAGAACCAGCTGCAGGCGATGCAGCTGACCTTCTTCTACTTCCTGCCCAACATCCTGCTGTCCGGCTTCATGTTCCCGTTTGCCGGCATGCCGGGCTGGGCGCAGGCGATCGGCAACATCCTGCCGATGACCTACTTCCACCGCATGGTGCGCGGCATCCTGCTCAAGGGCAACGGCTGGTTCGAGCTGTGGCCCAATGTATGGCCGATGGCACTGTTTATCGTGGTGGTGATGGCAATCGCGGTGCGCTTCTACCGGCGCACGCTTGATTGAAGGAGCTGGCCATGCAACGTCTCACCTCCCTGTTCGCCGCCGCGCTGTTGTGCGGCTGCGCGGTCGGCCCCGATTTCCAGGTGCCCGCGCCGCCGGACGACGCCGGCTACGTGCCGGGTCCACAGCCGATGGCGACCGTTGCGGCGGACGGTGCCGACGCTGCGGGGCAGGCCCACGCGCAGACGTTGGCCGCGGGCGCCGATGTCCCGGCGCAGTGGTGGACGCTGTTCCGCAACCCCGCGCTGGACGCCACCATCCGTACCGCGCTCGCCGCCAGCCCGACGCTGGCGCAGGCCCGCGCGCGGTTGACGCAAGCCCAGGAGAACCTGGCCGCCCGCACCGGCGCGACGCGCTGGCCGGCCATCGACGCAAAGCTGGACACCGCGCGCCAGCAGGTCGATTTCCAGTCGATGGGCATCACCGCCATCCCCAGCCCCGGCCCGTTCACGCTGTACGGCGCGACGGTGCAGGTGTCCTATGCGCTGGACCTGTTCGGCGGCCAGCGGCGCGAGCTGGAAGGCCTGCTGGCCGCGGTCGACTACCAGCGCTACGAGCTCGAGGCCGCGCGCCTGGCGCTGGCCGCCAATGTCGCCACCGCCGCGATCCGCGAAGCTGGCCTGCGCGCGCAACTGGCCGACACCGCCGCGATGGTGGCGGCGCAGCAGCGCCAGCTCGGCATCACCGAGGCCCGCCTGCGCGCGGGCGGGGTCGCCCGCGTCGAGGTGCAGCGCCGGCGCGCCGAGCTGGCGCAAACCCAGGCGCTGGTGCCGGCGCTGCAGCGCCAGCTCGATGCCACCCGGCACCAGCTCGCGATCTACACCGGCCAGACCCCGGCCGCGGCCGCGCTGCCGGAATTCCACCTCGACGCGCTGCACCTGCCCGATACGCTGCCGCTGAGCCTGCCCGCCACGCTGGCGCGGCGCCGGCCCGATATCCGCGCGGCCGAGGCGCTGCTGCACCAGGCCTCGGCCAATATCGGCGTGGCCACCGCAAACCTCTATCCGCAGGTCACGCTGAGCGCCAGCGGCGGCACGCAGGCTACCGCGGCGCGCGACCTGTTCAGCAGCCTCAACGTGTGGAGCCTGGCCGCCGGCCTGGTGCAGCCGGTATTCCGCGGCGGCGAACTGCAGGCGCGCAAGCGCGCCGCGGAAGCCGCGTACGAACAATCGCTGGCCGCATACCGGCAAGCCGTGTTGCAGGGCCTGCAGAATGTCGCCGACGCGCTGCGCGCGCTCGAGGCCGACGCCGCCGCGCTGCGCGAACGCGCCGACAGCGCGCGCCAGGCGCGCGATACGCTGGCGGTGGTGTCGGAGCAGTACCGCCTCGGCGGCGTCAGCCAGCTGGCGCTGCTGGACGCCGAACGGCAGTCGCGCCAGGCCGCGCTGGATCTGGCGCAGGCGCGCGCGGACCGGCTGGCGGATTCGGCGGCGCTGCTGCAGGCGCTGGGGGGTGGGTGGTGGCAGGAGTCGCCGGATACGAACGCGGCGGCGCTGTCATCACGCTAGCACGGCAGCGCCATCGGCATTCACTTCCTGTCGGTCTGGGTGTACCAGTAAGTGCGCTTGCGCTTGCCGATGCCCGGCGGCGAGATCTTCTGCGCGCCCAGCGACGAAGTATTGTCGCCGCCCCCGGGACCGGTCTGGTTGCCGCCACCGATCAGCACCGGCACGTTGCTGGTGTTGCCCGACTTGTCCGTGACCGCAACCACGCCGAATACCGGCGACGGCGGCAGGCCGCCATTGTTGAACACCACGTGGCGGTTGTTGTTGATGCCCTTGCCGGTCAGGAACGACACCGCATACCCGCGCGCAATGCCAAGGTCGGGATAGCAGGCGCCGGCCTTGGGAACGCTTGGCTGGTTGGTTCCGAAGTAGGTATAGCCGGCCACGGTGAGGGGTGCGTTGACCACTTTCTCGCCGGCGCCCAGGGTCAGGTAGAACCCCTTGGCGGTGGTCGCATCGGCATATTCGGTGCTGGTGGCGTCGAACAGGCTGCTCTCGGTCAGTGGCGTCCAGGTCGACGGCAAACCGCCGGTGAGTGCGGTGTCCTTCAGCATGTAGAACCGGTTGACGACGTTGTAGGCCAGTCCCGGCGTGGTGCTGGTGGTGTATAGCGGATGCTCGCGGTCGCCACTGCCGATCATCACCGCATCGTAGGCCCCGGTGGTGATGACGTCGGGCGGGTACATGAACTTGCGCGCGTCGTTGGTAGCCTGTGCGCCGCCCAGTGCGGCGAACCTGCCCAGCGTCCACGCCGCCGGGCCGGTGCCGGCCGCGGTCTCGAAATCGAGCCGCCAGATATTGCCGCCGACGTCGCCGACATAGCCCTTGTCGATCAGTGCGTCGCCGTTGCGATCGACCACCGCCACGTCGGACGGAATCGCGCGGCTCATGCCGGCCGGCGTGCTGCAGACCGTGTCGGCAAGGCCGGAGCAATTCGCCAGCCAGGCGCACACCACATTACCTTCGAACGCGTCGAAGACAATGACACCGCGCCCCTGCGCGCCGCTGCCGCCGCCCTTCGACGGTTCCGCGTCCTCGCCCGGATCGTAGCCGGCACCCATCACCACCAGCGGGTTGTCATAGCCCTTGACGCGGATCACGCGCGGTTGCGACCAGGTCTGGCCAAGTTCGGCAATCGCGCTGCTGTCGGCTTTCCACAAGAACTGCGGCGCCATCGGATCGGTCACGTCCAGCGCATACACCAGCCGCCCGCCGCGCCGCGCGGTCAGGTAGATCACCACACGCGGCTTCGACGGGTCGCGCAGGTCCTGGTACACCGTGGTGGTGCCGTCGAAGAAGTAATCGCGCGGCCTGGCGCCAGAGCCCGTCGGTGATCCGCTCAACTGCACCTCCGGCGCGTTGGTATAGAGCCGGCTGAGCTTGCCGTAAAACTCCGGCGGGACGAAGCCCCACAGTTCCCCGCCCGGACGCACGCCGCCGATGCCGGTGGCCTGGTTGCCGTTGACCGCATGGAACACGCCATCGTTGGCGCCGTAGAACACCACCACGCCGGTGCTGCCGCCGTAGTTGATCACCACCGGCCGTGAATGCAGTACGTCGCCGTGGACGGAACCGCGCACCGTCACGTCCCCGCCCGGACCCGCCTGGAGTTCCTTGCCGGCCACCGTGCTTTCCTTGAGCGCGTACACGTCGCGGCCGCGCACCCAGTTGATGAGGTTGGCGACATCGCCCGCGGTGCTGTTCAGCGCCGACTGCCCGGTCGCGCCGGTCAACGCGGCATTGCCGGTATCGAACGACACCAGCGCCTTGCTGGTCTTGCTGCAGCCACCGCTGGGGCAGGTATAGAGTTTGCGCGCCGACTGGTCCCTGATGATTTGCGCACGCAGCATCTCGCCCGCGCCGCCCTTCTCGACGATCTCGCCGTCGCCGCCGACGGTGCCGCTGACACCGTCGGCTGAATCCAGCGCGCCCGCGGCGCCCGATGGACTATTGACCCAGAAGCCCTTGGCCGGCCATCCCGCCACGGCGCTGCCGGTATAGCTGTTGCCGCTGAACCCCTGGGGCGGCTCGGCGGTCCAGAAGCTCTTGGCGTTGGGCGAGATGAAACCCGTACCGGCACTGCTGATCGCACTCTGCTGGTTTGGCCCGGGCGGATTGGCGTCCAGCACCACGATCTGGTTCTTGTTGTCGTAGCCGAGCTTGTACTGCTTCAGGTTACCCATCCACCGCGGCGCCGCGGTGGCGTCGGGCCGGAACATGCCGATATAGATCTGGTTCAGGTACGAACCCTGCCCATTGACGCTGACCGGCAGGCTCACCGACGAGAACACGTTGTTGATCGCCTGCATCTCGTTGAAGATCTGCAGCAAGGCGTCGACCATTGCCTGGACATCGCCGAGCTCGACCACATAGCGCTTGCCGCCGGCGTTGTCGGCCATGCTGCGGGTCGATTCGACATAGTCCGGGTTCCTGCCGTCGGTGACCGCAATCGTGTAGGTGATGATGTTCTGGTTGTTGTCGAGATTACCGTTGATGTCGGTCTCGTACATGAACCGCGCCCACTCGTCGCCCCAGTTGCTGGCGTACTTGTCCTTGCCGGCCTCGAGCTTGAGCGGGGTCAGCTGCCTGGTCGTGGCACCGGCGGCCACCAGCGCGTCGTAGGCCACCGATCCGGTGTCCTGCGGCTTGCCGTTGTTGACCGCGTTGGCGATATAGATGACGAAGTTCTTCTGGCAGGGGTTGGTGATGGGTGAGGTGTACTGCGTGCCAGATAACCCCTTCCGGCCTCCGAAGAAGGCCCACGCCTCCTGCATGCCGGCGCCGACCTGCGAATTGTTGGAGTTGTCGGCCTGGCGATCGATGGTGGTGATGTACTTGAGAAATTCGGCGCCGTTGGTGGCGTTCATCACCGGCAGCGTGTACGGGGCCGCCGCCGGATGGCGAAACCTGCCGCCGACGTTGTTGCCTGTGCCGAACATCATCAGCCCCATGTTGATGTTGCCGGTCAGCTGCGGGTTGGTCACCAGCGTGTTGACCGCGCGATACAACGCGCATTGGATCGCGCCGACATCGGTGCCCGCGTTGTTGGCGCTGACCACACTGACGCCGTTCGAATCGACCGTATCGCAACCCTTGATGGTGGTCGATGCATTCCACGTCGAGGCATTGTCCAGCAGCAACAGGACATTGGGCTTGGTGCCGGCATTGGTCTGCAGGCCGGTGAACAGGTCAATGTCTTCCGCCCGCGCCCCTTGCGATCCGGCCAGGGTCAGCAGCACGGCGAAGCCGGCATGCGCGAAACAGGTGCGCAGGCGAAGGGTCATGTTCGAGGCGCAACGGCGGCGGGCAGGGTTCGTCATGCGGGTTCCCGTGCTAGGCATGGTGAAAGGGTGGCGCTGCGGCTTCGACGTCACGGGCATACCGAGCCGGTCGGCATCCGCACCGCCACACCCTGGTGGACGGTGGCCGCGGCACCCGTGGTGGCGGCGTCATTCACCGTGGCGGCGACGTCCCACTGGGTCGCATTGCACAGCGAATTGCCGGCGTTGTTGCCAGCCGTGACGATGCCGGTGTTCTGCACGTTGCTGCCGACGAAGCAGGACACATCGTCCGGATCGCCCAGGTCCAGCTCGACGTTCTTCATCGGCTTGCTGGCTACGCATTCCGGCTTGGCCACCTGGGCAACGTAGTCGGCCCTGCCATCGGCGCTGACGTCCACCGGCACGCTAAGCGCCGCAGGTGCCTTGGTGAAGTCGTCGGAGATCACCTGTTCAATGGCCTGCTGCGCGACGTCGCGCGCCTCCATCGCGTTTTGCTGGTTGGCCGCCACCTTGACGTTGATCAGTCCGGAGTTGACCATCGCCACCGCGATCAGCAGGAACAACACCATGAACACCAGCGTCACGACCAGCGTGACCCCGGTTTGCCTGCGGCGCGGCGCCGTGCCGGATGACCTTTTCATTGCATGCCTTGACGATATCGGGTGATGACGGCCTTCGTCCTATTGCTCGCGCAGCCCGGCGACGTTGACCACGCGCGCCACCTGGGCGTAGACATGGCGCTTGTAGCCGTCGTTGAAGGGTCCGCTCGCCATCGCGCGGCCCAGGTCATAGGTGCGGTTGTCCGCCTGGCCGCCGGAAGGCCGCAGCGTGCGGGCCAGCACGTCGACACGCACAGTGGTGACGTTTCCCCAGTTGGCGAGCGCATTGGTCCAGTCGTAGCCCGGCACGACCGCACAGGCGGCGGCGTTGTTGGCGCCCGGGTCTTCCACATAGCAGTCGGCGGAGCCATTGCTGTCGAGATCCATGCCGTAGCGGACGTGCATGTCCTGCACACCCTGCGCGACGGAGCGCACCTGGAATGCGCCATTGACCAGCTCTGCCATCTTCAGGGTGGGAATGCCGTCGCCGCCGTTGGTGCAGCGGTCGCACCCGGCAAGGTAGAAGACGCGCACCACGGCCTGGCGCAACTCAGCGCGCATGCCGGGATCGCAAGCCTTGGTCCGCAGCGGGAAAGCCGCTGCTGCGCTGGCGTCGAAAACGAAGGACACACTGTCGTCGGGACAGGCAGAGACCTGAAGGTAGGGCACGCCGGGCACCGGCGCCGCCACAGCGGTGGTCGACACGCGCCGCACCACCAGCACTTCCGAGTTGGCCGACATATCGGGCAGGCACGGAGCCACCACGCCTGGGGCATAGCCGGCAAGCGCAAGCGGCACGGTGGTGCCGGCATCGAATCCCAATGCCGCTGGATCGGTCGCACACAGCGCCGGACCCGCAAGGGTCGCGCCGCGCGCAATGCTGCCCACACCAAAAAACCCCGCCAGCTCCACCTCGCGCCGGATCTGCTCCAGCGCATAGCGCCCGTTCTCCACCTGTTCGGCCGATTTGGCGAACTCGGTGCGCGACAGGCTGTTGGCGTAATACAGGCTGGCCAGCGCGGTCAGCAGCACCAGGCCGATGGTGATGCCGATCATCAGCTCGATCAGCGAGATGCCGCGCTGGCGCCGCAGGCGCGTGGCGCGGGCCCGGGATGCAGGCACGGAAAAATGCGGCGCGGTCATGACACGGTCCCGAGGGTGCCGATGCGGATCTGCGTGCTGACCGCGCGGCGATACGCGTCGTTGCCGTACTGGTCCTTGCCGCAGCCGAGCGCCGGCGCGGCCGTGGTGGCCAGCCCCTGCCACGCCACGGTGATGCGGTAGACCTGGTTGACCGCGTCGACGGTCTCGATGCAGCCGCGCGCGCCGATCATCGCGCCTACCGCTTGCGCGGGATCGACCGAGCTGGCGCCCGGGCGCATCTCGGCGCTGCCGAGCAAGGCCGCGTTCCAGGCCTGCAGGTCGGCGTTGGCGGTGGCGTTCTGCGCGGCGCTGCCCTGTGTGCATGCGGCCGGCGGCGCGGCCGCGCTGCCCAGCTGCATGCCGGCGGCGCCGTTGGCATAGCACGCGGCCACCTGGCGGTTGGCGTTCAGGCGCGCGGCCATGTCCTGCAGCAGCGCCAGCGCCTGCACGCGCTGGTAGGACTCCATCTCGGTCTGGCCCGAGCGCGCCACCAGTCCGGCGGTGCCCAGCAGCGCGACCAGCAGGATCACCACCGCCACCAGCACTTCGATCAGTAGGAAGCCGTCCTGCGCACGGTGCGCAGGGCGGCGCTGCCGCAATATGGCGATGCGCGTCATGTGCAGGCCCCGTTGGTGGAGGCGATGCGGCCGGTCTCGCTGACCTGCACGCACACGCGCGTGGTGGCCGAGGTATCGCCCCCGGGCGCGAACTCGAACGTCATCGCCGCGCCGGTCAGCCGGCCGTCGTTGCCGACTGCCAGGCCGCCGGCCGCGCTGGGCGTGATGGCCAGCCCGCCATAGGGCCCGAACGAACGTACCGTCTCGGCGCCCACGCTCACGGTCCACCCTGCGGTCCAGGCGGCGCCGGCCGGGGCCAGCGAGACCGTGGCATTGCGCTTGACCGCTTCGCTGCGCGCCAGCACCAGCGCCGACGCCAGGTCGAGCGAGGCGCTGCGCACGCGCTGGCCGGCGATCAGCGAGGCAAAGGAAGGCGCCGCCGCGACCGCCAGGATCGCCAGCACCGACAAGGCGCACAGCAGCTCGATCAGCGTAAAGCCGCGGCGCGCACGCCGCCGGCGATGATTCGCGCGGGGAAGATTGGGCCGCATGGTCAGTTCCAGCAGTCGGTGCCCGCACCCGAGGCGGACTTGGCGCCGGCGCTGGTCAGCGTCAGCGTGCCGCAATCGGTGTCGCTGAGCTGGCTGCCCTTGGGCGTGGCGACGATGCTGTAGCGCGGCGGCGGCGCCGCGCCCGGTGTCACCGTAACGTCGTAGCGCGTGGCCAGACCGGCAGGCACCGACATGCCGAGCGCGCCGAGGCTGGCGGCATAGGCGCGGTTGTCGACCAGGAAGCGCTCCTGCGCGCCCGAGACCTCCAGCATGAAGGACTCGATCGCGGCGCGGTTGGAGCGCACCACGTAACGGCTGTAGTTGGGAATGGCGACGGCGGCAAGAATGGCGATGACCGCCACGGTGATCATGACTTCGATCAGCGTGAAGCCATGCGGCGGCCTGCCCCGGCATCGCATGCCGGCAGCCCCCTGAGTCCCGACCGCCCGGATTCCTGCGTAGGATCCGACCCCCGGGATGACCCTGAATATGACCCGAAACGGCGGGTTGACCCTCCCACCGTGTCGCACTGCCGGGCTTCTATGTCCCATGCTCGCGCTCCGCTACTCATTATGTTCCGGACGACCGAATTCCGGAGGTTATGGCGCGGAGTGTAAGTCACGATCCGTTAAGCGGGTAAGGAAAATACGATGCCGGTGGACCGGCGTTGTAGCGAAGTGACAGTGGCGTGGCCGGGTGTCATGAGGTGTAAAGATTCCGGCCGGCGCGGACGTTAATGCGCCCGCCATCGCCCCGACGCGGTGCGCAGGCGGCCGCACCTGTGCAACAATCGTTACATCCCTGAAGCCGGAGCACCCATGTCGTCCGATCCCCCCGCCTCTTCCCGGCCCGGGACACCAACGCCAACACCGCCACCAGCGCCGCCCCACGACCTCGAGGCACTGCTGGAATTGCTGCGCCGCGGCTTTCCCACCCTCAGCACGCAATTCCAGGGCGGTGCCCGCTACCTGCTCGACCATCCGCAGGACGTGCCGGTGCTGTCGATGCGCAAGATCGCGGCCAGCGCCGGAGTGCAGCCCGCCACCCTGGTGCGGCTGTCGCAGCATCTCGGCTTCGAGGGCTGGCAAGCCATGCGCGAGCTGTTTGTCGACGCGCTGCGCGGCGGTACCCAGCCGTATGCGCGGCGCGCGCGCAAGGTGGTGCGCGAAAGCAGTGCCAGCCGCATGCTGGGCGAGATGCTCGAGGCACAACACCACAACCTGGACCGAATCGCCACCAGCAACGAGAAAACGCTGCCGCAAGCCGCCGAGCTGCTGTCGCACGCGGCCTGCGTGCATGTGGCGGGCTTCCGCTCATGCTTTCCGATCGCGTTCACCTTCCACTATGTCTACCGGCTGTTCCGCAGCAGCGTGCATTTGATCCGCGCCGATGCCGGCACGCTGGAGATGGAGCTGCGCGGGCTGGCGCCCAAGGATGCGGTGGTGGTGGTCAGCTTCGCCCCGTATTCGCAGGAAAGCATCCGCGTGGCCGAGGCCGCGCGCGAGTGCGGTTGCAAGGTGATCGCGCTGACCGACAGCACGGTCGCGCCGATCGCGCTGGCCGCGGACTGCACGCTGCTGTTCTCGGTCGAAAGCCCGTCGTTCTTTCCGTCGATCACGGCCGGCGTGGCCGTGGTCGAGGCGCTGGTCGAACAACTGCTGGCGCGCAAGGGCAAGGGCGCCATCCGCGCGCTGGAGCAGGCCGAGGGCGAATTGCATCGCACCGGGGCGTATGTGACGCCCGGGCACGGCTGAGCCCGCGGCCCGTTCGACAGCGCAGCCGGGCGCTTACTGCGTGCACTTCTCCCGGTACGCCTGCTGCAGCGATTGCTTCGGCCGGTCCCGTTCCAGCTCCGGCACCATGCGGCCCTGGGCGGTTTCGATGGCCGGCTCGGTGGCGCGGTACTCGCGCTTGGGCGCCTGCGCAATCTGCTCGGCCAGCGCGCGGCACTCGTCCGACTGGATGCTGGCCGGTGTCGCCGACGGGTCGGGACGATAGGGGTTGGTGCCTTGCTGCACCGCTTCATTGATAGCGGCGGCGGCACCGCCCTGGTCCTGCGTCTGCGCATGCGCGCCGCACGCCACCGCCAGGGCACCAAGGGCGCAATGGGCGACTAGGGCGGCAAAGCGGTTCAGGATTCGCTGGCGTCTTGGCATGATGCGATGTCTCCTCTGGCTCGACGGTTTCTGGCAAATACCGCGAGCTTAATCGGTCCCGCGCGGCCTGGCACTACCGGCATTTGCGGCACTTGCGACATTGCCGGCCTGCGGGGCCTCTCCGGCTTCGGCACGCTGCGCGGCCTCGCGCCAGTCCTGGCGCTGGCGCCGCATCTGCCCCAGCGCCATGCGCGTCATGCTGGCCCAGCCGGACGGCCGCGGATCGGCCAGCATGCTGAGCGCGCGGGCGTAATCCAGCGTCAGCCCCGGGGTCCAGGCCATGGTCTTGGCGCGCTTGCGGATCTGCGCCGCCACCCATAACTCCGGCGTGGTGAGCAGGCGCCACAGCGGCCGCCAGCCCCGCGCCTGACGCCAGACCCGGGCCGAGGCGCCTTCCAGCGCCGCTTCGAGCGCGTGCGAGACCGTGCTGGAGCAGTTGCGGTAGGTCAGGTTGTAGGTGGTGTCCTGCCGGTACGCGTCCCAGAAGCGGCGCAGGCGCTCGGGGTCGTAGTTGCGGATGCGCACCTGTACCGTCGATGGGCACCAGGCGCGCGCCTCGGTCTGGTAGTCGGGCTGGAACTTGCCCGGCACGTCGTTCTCGCGAGTGGCGCGCAGGATGCGGGTGAATTCGTCGGGCGCGCGGTCGATCTCTTCGGCCGGGTACAGGCTGATGTAGATGCCTTCGGGCGATTCCAGCGCGGCATGGCCGGTGGAGATGACCCCGTCGCGGTCCACCGCGGCGATATAGCGATCCACCAGCGGCTGGCGGCGCGCTTCGCCGCGAGCGGAGCCGACCGGGGTCCAGACATGCACCGTCAGCGCATGCTCGCCGGGCCCGGGCGGGCCGTCCCACAGCGTCAGGTCGGGCGCGTCGCTGGCCGTATGGAGCGTCGGCGCGGTATCGGCCGGCGCCGCGTCGGCCGGGTCCATGCCGGGGTTATGGTCCAGCCGGCGCAGGCGCGAGGCCAGCAGCAACAGGTTCCAGCCGCCGAAGACCAGCCCCAGGCCAAGGCAATACGGCACTGTGCCGACATAGTGGGTCGGGTACGGCTGATAGAAGAAGATCGCGACCAGGATCTCGAACACGCCCACGGCAATCGCCAGGCGCCAGGTGCGGAAGCGCACCACCCGCGCCGACACGATCTGCAGCAGCCCGTCGGCCAGGAACAGCGTGGCGAAGATCATCGACAGCACGAAGTGGCCGTGATGGTGGCCGGCGAGGATCAGCAACGCGGCAAAGCAGAACGACACGCCCTTGACCTGGCGCAGCGTGCGCTGCCCGCCGATGCCGCTGCGCGCCACCACCAGCGTGGCCAGGCCTTCGAGCAGCAGCACCACCGCGAACGGCGTCATCGGGAAGTAGATGGCGTTGTCCAGTGCATCGACGAACGCCACCACGCCCAGCAGCACGCTCACACAGCCCAGCCACAGCAGGCCGCGCCAGCGCGTGCGCAGGTAGTCGACGCCGAGCAGGATCATTACCAGTCTTGCCATGTGCGCTTATTCCCTTTTGTTGTCGGCCGCCGCTTGTTGTTGGCCGCGGCCCGTGGTTTGAACACAGACGCAAGGCGCCGAGGAAGCCGGAACGATGCCGTCAGATACTAGCCGCGGCGATGCTCGCCGCCCTCCTCGCGCTCCAGTTCC
This sequence comes from Cupriavidus phytorum, assembly GCF_003254285.1. Classification (NCBI taxonomy): domain Bacteria; kingdom Pseudomonadati; phylum Pseudomonadota; class Betaproteobacteria; order Burkholderiales; family Burkholderiaceae; genus Cupriavidus; species Cupriavidus phytorum. The sequence goes on along the minus strand of NZ_QKZN01000003.1, from coordinate 79,635 downwards.
CAGTCGCGGCGCATCATGACGTAGGTGAACGAGGTGGACCAGCCGATCAGGATCAGGCCGACCAGCGGCTCGATACTGGCGATCAGGCGGCTGGCGCCCACCGGCACGATATCGCCCAGGCTCTGGGTGGTAAAGGTTTCCAGCGCGAAGTAGGCGTAGAGCAGCGCGTCCGGCTGCGCGCGCGCGGCCTCGACTCCGGGCACGGCGACCCCGGCCAGCCCGCCCAGTCCCAGCACGCGGTCGGCAAACCAGAAGCCCCCGGCAAACACCATCGCTTCGAGGCAATGGACCAGGATGATGCAGACGATCAGCACGCCGATATTCATGCGCCCGCTCCAGCGCCGCGGATGCATCGCGGACAACAGGCGCAGCGCCTCGTAATGGATGCCGACCACCGTCACGGTCAGCACGGCGGCGCACAGCAGGGCCAGCGAATAATGTTCGGCGGAGGTTTCCATGCGCGGGGGCGCTCCCGTATGACGTCGGTGCAATCGGGATGGTACGGGTAGGGACGGGCAAAAAAATGACGCCCTCCAAAATAACACCGGAAGGCGTGGGGGAAAACCAGGACGCGCTACGTGGCCCGCGCGCGTCGTGCGCCGGCGGCCCTGGCAGAGGGTCGGGAGGCGGCCTGGCGGCCGCTGTTTTTGAATGGCGCGACGCGGCGCCGTGGTTCAGCTACCGGACTTGCACGACAGGTTCACGTACAGCCCGCCGCCCCAGTTGAAGCTGTTGTTGCCGCTGACCTGGACCTGTACCACGTCGTTGGCGGCCACCGGTGTGGTCGCCGGCGCCGAGCAGGTGCGCTCGCTGTTGTCGAGCATGCATTGCGACGCGTCGGTGATGGGCAGCACGTTGACCTGGTCCAGCGCCGTGCCGCTGGCGACACGGTGCGCCGTGACGGTGTACGCCGCCTTGGCGGGTACCTGGCCCGCCAGGATCGCGGTCAGGGTGAAGCCGCCCTCGCAGGCCACCGGCATCACTGCGCCGAAGTACGGGTCGCTGCTCTGCAGCGTCAGCCCGGTACCGGTCATGACATAGGTGCCGACGCCGCCCGGCGGCGCCGTGACGGCGAAGTTGGCGGTGTAGACGGTGGCGCCCGTGCCAGGCTCGCCGGGGTCGCCCTTGTCTCCCTTCTCGCCTTGCTCGCCCTGCTCGCCTTTCTCTCCGGCCGGACCGGGCGCACCGTCGGCACCTGCGGGGCCCGCGGGCCCGACCGGGCCGGTCAGGCCGACCACCGAGATCCCGGCCGGCCACCCATCCGCGGTCTTCGGCCCGAACAGCGTGCTGGTGGTGGTATTCAGGTAGAAGCTGCCCACCGCGCCGTCCGCCGCGGTCGGATCGGCCGCGCCATGCAGCAGCGTGGCGCCCGGCGCCCCGGCCACGCCTTGCGGGCCAATCAGCGACACCCCGGCGGGCCACTCGCCGCCGGCCTTCGGGCCGTACAGCGTCGAGCTCGAGACATTGAGGTAGAAATCGCCATCGCTGCCCATGTCCGCGGTGGGTGCATTGGTGCCGGACAGCATGGTCTTGCCATCGGCGCCGGCGGGGCCGGGCACGCTGGCGGCCGGGCCGGCCCCGGCGGTGGTGGAATCGCCACCGCCGCCGCCGCAACCGGCGAGCAGGATGGCAAGGCAGGCGAGCGGAAGCGCCGCCCGTTTCAGGTCGATCTGTTGCATGGTGGAAGCCCCCCGTTTTCATGGATTGAAGTCCCGGTGCGATGCCGGGTAGCTCCAATCTAGAAAGGGAGGCGATTGCGATAAATCGTGCATTGGCATGGGCTGTTTCAACCCTGAAGCGCCAGCCAGAACACAAAGAATGCCCCGGCCCTTGCCATGCCCGGCAGTCGGGTCAGCCTGCAAAAAGGCCAGTGAAAATGCGGGACCAGGCCATTGGAATGGCCCTGCCGGGCCCCGGCGCCGGCTTCGGCCAAATGGTTGAATATCGGATGAATGGCGCACCGCAGGGCCGGAAAAAGGCCGGCGCGACAGCGTTCAAACGAGAAACAAAACCGCGCGATTTACCCCTTCGAGAGGGTATGTTCCGCGCCGCCGGCCGGCCTGCCGCCAATGGCGGTGCCATGCACTATGCTGAAGGCTCCAACAGTTCTGCGTGGAGGCCACCGTGTACAAGTTCCTTCCCCTCGCCACCGCCATCGTGCTGTGCGGCGCCACCGGCATGGCATTCGCCCATAACTGTCCCAACGAGATGAAGGCCATCGATGCCAAGCTGTCGACCAACCCCAAGCTCTCGACCGAGGACGCCGCCAAGGTCTCCAAGCTGCGCGCCGACGGCGAGGCCTATCACAAGGCCGGCAAGCACGATGAATCGATGAAGTCGCTGCTCGAGGCGAAAAAGATCCTGGGCATCTGACCGCCGATTCCGGCCACAAAAAAACCGCCACGCGTCGGGCGTGGCGGTTTTTTTGTGGCCTCAGGAGCCTGATCCGACCTGCTGGATCACGCCGTTGGGCGCCACCAGGTAATACTCGGCGCCGATCCCGACCCAGCGCGTACCCTTGCGCGGCGCGGGCAGGTTGTACTGTTTGTAGTCGTCGATCACATACTGGCGGTCCCGGAACTCGGTAGGCAGCCGGTCGCCCTTCTTCCACTGCTGCACCTGCATATAGGGCGAGCTCTGCGCCATCGGCGCGGACGCGGCCATGGGTTCGGTCATCGGCCTGGACCTGGCACCGCCCTGCGCCATCGCGAACGGCGCCGCCAGCACGCTTGCCGCCAGCAACAACACTGGCATCGCTTTCTTGGTCTTCATCGTGATCTCCTTGCGTACGGGAAAACCGAACTGCCGGAGGATCCGACAGCATCTACCAGATTAGTCACAAATGCCGCCAAGCGGGCATCCGGCGGCTGCGGCGATGGGCAAGCGCGGGCCGCCCGTGTTCACAATTGTTTGCCGGTCAGGCCCCCATTCGGGGGGGCGCCTTAGGCGCCACCCGTGTCTAGAATGCTCGCACAGAAACAATTTGTTACCAGCAGTTGCCGCCCAGTTCATTGCTGCGGGCCGCACTGCGGGGCCCGCCCGCGGCGGTGCACCGCGCCCGCGCGGCGCCTGCGGCTATCCATGTTCCCTGGCTTGCGCGCTTCGACGCGCTTCGCACGCGGGCTTCATCCCCTGCCAGAGAACACCAAGACAGGGGACTCTCCGTGTTGCACGATGCCGGTCGATTCCTGGCACTGGTCAATCCCGCCATTGCCTTGCTGCTTGCGCTCTGCTTCCTGTTTGCATGGCGCCATGAGCGCACGCGGCCCCACCTGCTGCAGCTGGGCGCCTGCTATCTGCTGGCCGCCGCGGCCATCGGCCTGCAGGTACTGTGGCCGCCGCGCGCTGGCGGCGGGCCTGCCACCGTTGCCGGCGCGCTCTACCTGGGCAGCGCCGTGCTGCTGTTGCGCGGCATGCTGGCCCGCATCGGCACACGTCCCGACCGCTGCGCGGCGGTGGCGCTGCCGCTGGCCCTGTTCGGCATGGTGGCATGGTTCGACCTGGTGCATCCCAGCCTGGTCGCGCGCATCTACATCCTGAACGTCGGCGTCGCGATGATCCTGCTGGCGGGGGTGGCGCCGCTGGCCCCGCTGCGCACCGGCCGCACCGTGGACCGGGTGCTGTTCTGGGTGTTCGTGGTGTTCGCGCTGCAGTTCCTGCCGCGCACGCTGCTGGCGCTGGCGCCGGGCGCCGCGCACGATGCCGCCGCGCTGCTGCCCACCACCTACTGGCTATGGCTGCAGGCCACACTGGCCTTGCTGCTGCTGGCGCTCGGACTGGCCCTGCTGGCGGCGACCGCGCAGGACGTGATCGACGACCTGCGCCATGAACGCGATACCGATCCGCTGACCCAGCTGCACACGCGCCGCAGCCTCGAGACCCTGGCCGCGCGCCAGATCCCGCCGCGCCCGGGCGAGGCCCTGAGCGTGCTGCTGTGCGACCTGGACTTCTTCAAGTTCATCAACGACAACTACGGCCACGGCGCCGGCGATGCGGTGCTGGCGCAAGTCGGCCGCGTCATCGCCGCGGGCATCCGCCGCCGCGATATCGCCGCGCGCCTGGGCGGCGAGGAATTCGTCGTGCTGTTGCCAGACACCCCGCACGAAGCGGCGCTGCAACTGGCCGAGCGCCTGCGCGAGACGCTGGAGCAGACCAGCATGGAGGCCCTGCCCGGCATGCGCAACGTGACCGCCAGCTTTGGCGTGGCCACGCTGCGGCCCGGCGAAGACCTGGAAGCGCTGCTGATGCGCGCGGACAACGTGCTGTACGCGGCCAAGAACAACGGACGCAACTGCGTCGAGTGGGAGCGGGAGGCCGGCTTGCCGGCGCTGGTGTGAAATCTCTGCGTGGTGGCCTTCCGTCAATGCGATGACTACGCGACCGCAGGTATGCCGCCGGTCTGGAACTCGGGGCCGGCATAGTCCTCGTCCACCGCCACGCCGCCATCGAGCAGCCGCTGGCTCCAGTGGTCGAGCGCCACGCGCGCGGCCTGGCTGACATCGCGGCCCGGCGCCAGCCGCACCGCGGCCGGCGTCTCGAGTCCGAACGCGCGCGCCGTGCCCCATGCGATGCGGTCGCGCGCAAAATCCGTGATCGCGCGCTCGACGCACAGGCCGCTGTCGGCCACGGCCGATGCCAGGAAGACCTCCGGATCCCGGCGCGTCCAGTCCAGCACGTTGCCGATCTGGCGCATGCCGCTGGCGCGGCAGGCGGCGATGGCGCCGTCGCGGCCGCCGTCGATCATCGCAAAGACGATATCGGCGCCCGCCCGGGCCTGCGCGGTGACGGCGCGGGCAGCAAGATCCGGGTCATGCTGGTTGCCGCAGAAGGTGGTCAGCGCCGTCACGCCCGGCGTGGCGCTGCGCACGCCATGGAGAAACGCCGCGCGGCCCTTCAGTCCCGGGCGCACCTTCTCGCCGGACAGATGCGCCACCACCCCGGTGCGCGAATCCGTTGCCGTGAGCACGCCGGCAAGGAAGGCCGACTGTTCCTGCAGCACGGTGTAGCTGGCGGTATTGGCGGACAGCACGCTGCCCTGCGTGACCACGAAGCGGCGCAGCGGATGGCGCGCGGCGGCCACTGCGACCGGATAGTCGCCCTGGCCGCCGTGGGCCACCACCAGGTCCGGTTCGCTTTCGCACAATGACAGCACGGCCGCGGCGCGCGCCTGCGGCTCAGGGTCGGCAATCCATGCCACGGCCACATCGTGGCCGGCATCCCGCGCGCGCACGGCACCGGCATGTCCGGCCTCGTTGAAGCTGCCGCGACCCTCAGGCCCGAACAGCACTACCTGGATGCGCGCGCTCATGACAGCGTCGCCCCGGTGGCCGCGACCACCGGCCCCCATGCCTGCACCTGCTGCCGCACGTAGGCGGCGAAGGCCTCGGGCCGACGCTCGGCCAGCACGAAGCCCTGGGCTTCCAGGCGGCCGCGCACGGCCGGTTGTTGCAGGATGTCCTGCAGGGGCTGATGCAAACGTTGCACGATGTCCTCGGGAAGATTGGCCGGCGCCGAGACGCCGACAAAGTTTTCGGCGACCAGGCCGGGATAGCCGGCTTGCGCGACGGTAGGCAGCCGCGGCGCCTGCGGTACGCGCTGGGCCGAGGTCACGGCCAGCAGGCGCAGGTCGCCCGATTGCAGCAACGGCAGGTTCTGCGGCAATGCGTCCACTGCGAACGGGATCCGCCCGCCAAGCAGGTCGGCGCGCATCGGCCCCGCGCCCTTGTAGGGCACGTGGGTCAGCTTCAGCCCGGCCTGCTGGCCGAACAGTTCGCCGACGATATGCGCCACGGACGCCGCGCCGCCGCTGCCGAACGGCACCGGATCGCGCTGCGCGCGAATCCACGCCGCCAGTTCCGCCAGGCTGCGTGCGGGCACCGACGGATGCACCGCGAACACCATCGGCACCGCGCCGATGTAATGCACATGCGTAAAGCTGTGCACCGGGTCGTAGCTGGGCCGCCGGAGCAGGAAGGGCGAGATGCTCAGCGCGGCCGAGTTCGACATCAGCAGCGTGTAGCCATCGTTCGGCGCGGAGGCAACGGCCGCGGCGCCGATGGTGGATCCCGCTCCCGGGCGATTGTCGGTCACGAACGGCTGTCCCAGCCGCTCCTGCAGCAGCGGCGCCAGCAGGCGCGCGACGATGTCGCTGGACCCGCCGGGCGGGAACGTCACCACCAGCCGCACCGGATGCCGCGGCCATGCCGCGCCGTGCTCCGCGTGCGCGGGTAGCCCGGCCAGGGCCGGCAGTGCAAGCAGGCGCGCCATGCATTGTCTTCTGGAAACCATGATGCATTCCTCGCCTTACAAGCGATGGCGCAGGCCGATGCCGCCACCAAACTTGTTGCCGCGCACGCCCATGAAGGCTGGCAGCGCATAGGCACCGCTGATGCGGTTGAAGTCGGCTTCGGCGTAGACGCTGGTGCGTCGCGACAGCACGTACTCGGCCACGCCGGTCAGCATCAGCCGATGGCCGCTGGCGGCGCTCTGCCGGTCATAGCCCGCGGCGAGCGAGAGCGCCAGCGCGGGCGTCGCCTGCAGCGTGGCGCCGCCGGTCAGCACATGGTTGCGGGTCGGGCCGAGGCGGTAGCGGTGGTCCAGGTAGCCGAGCGCCACCTTGACGCGGCCCAGCTGGCTGCTGCCGCCGATGCCCCAGATAGTGCGTGCTTCGGCGGTCGGCAGCGCATCGGTACGCTGCAGCAGTGCTCCCACGTCGATCCGCGCCGTGGTCCAGGCCAGCGCCAGTCCCCGGCTGCTGCCCGCCGTCGCATCACCTGGCACTTCGCCGAAGGTATAGTGCGCGGCCGCCGAGAACGCGCCCCGCCGGCCCGCGTACTTGACCATGTTGTCCTGCCGCGGACCGGTGTAGCCGTTGAGGATGGCCACCGCATCCAGGTTGGGATGGCCATAGGGCTGGAAGCGGAACGTGGCATCGTAGGCCGTGGTGAACTGGCGGCCGAAGGTCAGCTTGCCCCACCTCTGGTGCTCGATGCCCAGGTACGACTGGCGGCCGAACAAACGGCCTGCGCCCTGCGTGCCGACTTGTCCGTAGTTGGAGGTCGCAGTCGCCTGCAGCGAAGTGCCGGTGGTGAGGTCGAAACCGCTTTCCAGCGTGAACAGCGCAGCCCAGCCTCCGCCCAGCGCCTCGGTGCCGCGCATGCCCCAGCGCGAGCCGCTGAAGTATCCCTCGCCCAGCTCGGCCAGCCGCTGGTCCGCGCGGTTGTTGTCAGAGTAACGAACCATGGTGTCGATCAGGCCATAAACCGAAACCGATGGCGCCGGCTGTGCGTGCACCGAATGGCTGACACCGCAACCCATGCCCGCCACCATGCCGGCCAACGCCACGGGCATCGCATAGCTACGTCCTGCATTCCACACCCCCACGGGCACCTCCATTTTGCATACAAAATCAGAACGCAAAATATAGGGCTTGCCCGATGGTGCGCATACGAATGTGTTCGCATGAGGTCATGCGGTTTGCGCGGGGGCCTCGGCTGAGCGTGGCGAGAATTGGCGAAGAGGCTGTAAGTCCTGCACGCTCGTACGTGCCAGGCCCAAAAAAACAAAACCCCCGCAGCGCGGGGGTTCGAGGGCAATACTCGCGGACTTCTGTCGCGATACTCAGAACGGAATATCGTCGTCCATATCCTCGAAGCCATTCGAGGCCGGCTGCTGCGGACGGCGTGCCGCGCCGCCCTGCTGGCCGCCACCGCCCTGGGCCCCACGACCACCGCCATAGCCGCCGCCCGACGACTCGCGCTGATAACCGCCGCCACCGCCGCCGTAGCCGCCTTCCTCGCCGCCACCACCGCCGCCGCCCTGGCGCGAACCCAGCATCTGCATCTGGTCGGCGACGATTTCGGTGGAGTACTTGTCCTGGCCGGACTGGTCCTGCCACTTGCGGGTGCGGATGCGGCCTTCGATATAGACCGACGAGCCCTTGCGCAGGTACTGGGCGGCGATCTCGGCCAGCTTGCCGAACATCGCCACGCGGTGCCATTCGGTGGCTTCCTTCATCTCGCCGGACTGCTTGTCCTTGTAGCGGTCGGTGGTGGCCAGGCGCAGGTTGGTGACGGCGTCGCCGCTGGGCATGTAGCGCGTTTCGGGGTCTGCGCCGAGGTTGCCGACGAGAATGACTTTGTTGACCGATGCCATGTGAATGTTCTCCAAAAGCCACGCGCGGTGTTGAAAAGCGTGGCAATACGATGACGGTGAAAGCGGGTTGTAGTTTGACGCGATCGTGCCGCGACGTAAACGAACACGCGACGTAAACGAACATCGCGCCCCCGCCAGAATGCCGGGTGGCGCGATGATGCTAGGCCTCTTTCCGGCCCGAATGCTTTACGAAATGATGCGAAACCAGGCGCCGGCTCAGGCCGCGGTCGCCGGTGCGGCTTCCTGCCCGCGCGCCGGCGGCGCCTTCATGCTCCAGGCGATTATAAGCCACAGCAACAGCACCGCCGCGCAGCCCACGAACACGGCACTGCGGCCCTCGTGCTGGAGCAGCCAGCCGCCCGCGGCACCGCCCAGGAACAGGCCCAGCGCCTGGGTGGTGTTGTAGACGCCGAGCGCCGCGCCGCGCGCGGCCGCGGCGTAGCGCGACACCAGCGAAGGCTGCATTGCCTCCAGCACATTGAACGCGACGAAGAACAGCAGCAAGACCCCGACGATCGCCCACAGCCCGTGCACCGCGGCAAACAGCAACTGGACCGCGGTCATCAGCGCGACCGCGCCCAGCAGCACCGGGCGCACGCGGCCGTAGCGCTCGGCCGCCATCATCGGGCCCAGCATCAGCACGAACGACACCAGCACCACGGGCAGGTAGACCTTCCAGTGCTGGTCCAGCGGCATGCCGGCATCGGCCAGCATCGCCGGCACCACCATGAACATCGCCACCTGCGACGCATGCAGCGCCAGCACGCCGACGTTGAGCCGCGCCAGGTCGCCGTTGAGCAGTACCTTGCGGAACGGCAGCCGCACCGGGTGCGGCGGCGGCGGGGTCGGCACCAGGAACACGGTCACGCCGATGGCGACCAGGCCCAGCACCGACATCAGCCCGAAGATGCCTGACATGCCGATACTGTGCAGCAGCGGCGAGGCAATCACCAGCGACAGCGCGAAGGTCAGCCCGATGCTGCCGCCCACCATCGCCATGGCCTTGGTGCGATGGCGCTCGCGGGTCAGGTCGGCGATGCAGGCGGTGATGGCGGCGGAGATCGCGCCCATGCCCTGCAACGCACGCCCGGCGATGATGCCGGACAGCGTGTCGGAGAACGCCGCCACCAGGCCGCCGGCGATGAACAGTACCAGGCCGCCCACCATCACCGGCTTGCGCCCGACGCGATCGGACAGCCACCCCAGCGGGATGTGCAGGAACGCCTGCATCAGGCCGTAGATGCCCATGGCCAGGCCGACGCGCTGGGCGTCTTGCCCGTCGGGCAGCGCCCGGGCGTATTCGGCAAAGACCGGCAGGATCAGGAACAGGCCGAGCATGCGCAGCGCAAAGATGCTCGCCAGCGACACCGCCGCGCGCAGTTCGGCGCGCGTCATGCGTTCGCGCACGGGGGCCTGGGATACGTCGGCGGCACCCGTTTCCGGGGAAGTTTCCGGGGAAGAAGAAGGGATCGACGGCATTGCGATCGTGGGATCGTGTGGGATTCGGGGTCGGGCTGCTTGCCGTTGGGCGGCAATGGTCGGGTCCGCTGGTGGCCGGACAACCCCGGAAACCGAAGTTGGGTATATTAACAGGTTTGCTCCTTCGCGCTTCCCGGGTCACCTGGCCATGCCGGCTGCCCCCGAGAGGTGCGCCCGGGCGCGCATTCCGGCCGGGGCGGCCCGCCTGGCGACGACTTTTCGGCATATGGAAGAAATCAAGATCCGTGGGGCGCGTACCCACAACCTGAAGAACATCAATCTCGACCTGCCGCGCAACCGGCTGATCGTGATCACGGGCCTGTCCGGTTCGGGCAAGTCCTCGCTGGCCTTCGACACGCTCTATGCCGAGGGTCAGCGCCGCTACGTGGAATCGCTGTCCGCCTACGCGCGCCAGTTCCTGCAGCTGATGGAGAAGCCCGATGTCGACCTGATCGAAGGGCTGTCGCCGGCGATTTCGATCGAGCAGAAGGCCACCAGCCACAACCCGCGCTCGACCGTCGGCACCGTCACCGAGATCCACGACTACCTGCGCCTGCTGTACGCGCGCGCCGGCACCCCCTACTGCCCCGACCACAACCTGCCGCTGCAGGCGCAGAGCGTGTCGCAGATGGTCGACGCGGCGCTGGCGCTGCCGGAAGACACCAAGCTGATGATCCTGGCGCCGGTGGTGGTCGACCGCAAGGGCGAGCACTCGGACCTGTTCGACAGCATGCAGGCGCAGGGCTTCGTGCGCTTCCGCATCCGCTCGGGCGGCGGCACCGCGCACGAGGCGCAGGCCCGGGTCTATGAGGTCGACGCGCTGCCCAAGCTGAAGAAGACCGAGAAGCACAGCATCGACGTGGTGGTCGACCGGGTCAAGGTTCGCGCCGACATCAAGCAGCGCCTGGCCGAGTCGTTCGAGACCGCGCTGCGGCTGGCCGACGGCCGCGCGCTGGCGCTGGAGATGGACAGCGGCAAGGAGCACACCTTCAGTTCGCGCTTTGCCTGCCCGATCTGCTCGTACTCGCTGCAGGAACTGGAGCCGCGGCTGTTCTCGTTCAACAACCCGATGGGCGCGTGCCCGAGTTGCGACGGGCTGGGACAGATCACGTTCTTCGACCCGAAGCGGGTGGTGGCCTTCCCCAACCTGTCGCTGGCGTCGGGCGCGATCAAGGGCTGGGACCGCCGCAACCAGTTCTACTTCCAGATGCTGCAAAGCCTGGCGGCGTACTACGACTTCGACACCGAAACCGCGTTCGAGGCCCTGCCCGAAAAGGTGCAGCAAGTGGTGCTGCACGGCTCGGGCGAGCAGGAAATCCCCTTTACCTATATCAACGAACGCGGCCGCACCACGGTGCGCGAGCATGTGTTCGAAGGGATCATCCCCAACCTGGAACGCCGCTACCGCGAGACCGATTCCGTCGCGGTGCGCGAGGAACTGGCCAAGTACCAGAACAACCAGCCCTGCCCGGCCTGCCACGGCACCCGGCTGCGCACCGAGGCGCGCCACGTCAAGCTCGGCGACGGCGAACAGGCGCGCGCGATCTATGAGATCAACGGCTGGCCGCTGCGCGATGCGCTGACCTACTTCCTGACGCTGGACATGCACGGCGCCAAGCGCGAGATCGCCGACAAGATCGTCAAGGAAATCACCGCGCGGCTGAACTTCCTCAACAACGTGGGCCTGGACTACCTGTCGCTGGAGCGCAGTGCCGACACGCTGTCGGGCGGCGAGGCCCAGCGCATCCGGCTGGCGTCGCAGATCGGTTCCGGCCTGACTGGCGTGATGTACGTGCTGGACGAGCCCTCGATCGGCCTGCACCAGCGCGACAACGACCGCCTGATCGGCACGCTCAAGCACCTGCGCGATATCGGCAACTCGGTGCTGGTGGTCGAGCATGACGAGGACATGATCCGCGCCTGCGACTACGTGGTCGATATCGGGCCCGGCGCCGGCGTGCACGGCGGCATGATCGTGGCCGAGGGCACGCCGCGGCAGATCGAGGCATCACCGGCTTCGCTGACCGGTCAGTACCTGTCTGGCCAGCGCCGCATCGAAGTGCCGAAGCAGCGCACCGCGCCCGACGACGAGCGGCTGCTGCGCATCGTCAACGCCAGCGGCAACAACCTGCGCAACGTCACCGCCGAAGTGCCGGTGGGCCTGCTGACCTGCATCACCGGCGTGTCCGGCTCGGGCAAGTCGACGCTGATCAACGACACGCTCTACCACGCGGTGGCGCGCCACCTGTACGGCTCGACCCCGGAGCCGGCGGCGCACGACCGCATCGAGGGGCTGGAGCATTTTGACAAGGTCATCAACGTCGACCAGAGCCCGATCGGCCGCACCCCGCGCTCGAATCCGGCCACCTACACCGGCCTGTTCACGCCGATCCGCGAGCTGTTCGCCGGCGTGCCGTCGGCCAAGGAACGCGGCTACGATCCGGGCCGCTTCTCGTTCAACGTCAAGGGCGGGCGCTGCGAGTCATGCCAGGGCGACGGCGTGCTCAAGGTCGAGATGCACTTCCTGCCCGACGTGTACGTGCCCTGCGACGTCTGCCACGGCAAGCGCTACAACCGCGAGACGCTGGAGGTGCTGTACAAGGGCAAGAACATCTCCGAGGTGCTCGACCTGACCGTCGAGCAGGCGCACGAGTTCTTCAGCGCGGTGCCGGTGGTGCGGCGCAAGCTGCAGACGCTGCTCGACGTGGGCCTGGGCTATATCCGCCTGGGACAGTCGGCGACCACGCTGTCCGGCGGCGAAGCGCAGCGCGTCAAACTGTCGCTGGAGCTGTCCAAGCGCGATACCGGGCGCACGCTCTACATCCTGGACGAGCCCACCACCGGCCTGCACTTCCACGATATCGAACTGCTGCTCAGGGTCATCCACAAGCTGCGCGACCAGGGCAATACCGTCGTCATCATCGAGCACAACCTCGACGTCATCAAGACCGCCGACTGGCTGATCGACATGGGGCCCGAAGGCGGCGCCGGCGGCGGCCAGGTAATCGCGCGCGGCACGCCGGAGGCGGTGGCGAAGAGCAAGGCGAGTTTTACGGGGAAGTATCTGGCGCCGCTGCTCAAGCGCGCGTGATGTGCGGGTTGGCCGGCAGTCCGAGGCTCAATCCAATCCGCCAGCCGGCAACACCCGCGTGCGCCGCGCCGCGCCACCCTGCGGCAACTCGATCACCACGCCGCCGCCGCTGTCGGCCCCGTGCCCTGTCAGCGCGGTGATCACCACCTGGTGCGTGACCATCAGGTAAGGCCCGCCGCGCGGGTCGAGACCGTCGATCAGCCGCGACAGTTGCGCGACCTGCGTCTCGCGGCGCTGCGCATCGGCGCCGAAGAAGGAATTGAGCAGCGGCTGCACCTGCACCGGTCCCAGCCCGATCAGACGCGCGGTGTCCTGGCAGCGGCACCAGGCGCTGCTCCACACCTGCGTCGGCCGGAAGCCGGCAGCCTTCCAGCTCTCTCCCAGCCGCACCGCCTGCTCGCGTCCGCGCGCGTCGAGATTGCGCTGGGTGGCGCAATCCGCCAGCCGGAATCCGGGCGGATCGCCCACGCCCGGCGCGCTGGCATGGCGCAAGACCACCACGACATTCGGTTGCCGCAGCTCGGTCAGCGCGACCTCGCGCTGTGATGCCGGAGCGACCTGCGCGGCAGCAAGCGTCGGGACGATGGCAAGCATGGCAAGCCATCTGCAACAGGCGGGCATGGGCGGCTCCTCGGGTGGTGGGCCAACCCATCCGGTATAGCAGGCGCCGGCTTGCTTTCGCTACCTCGCGCCCTACCATGAAGCGGACGGCGACACCCATCGCACAGGAGCCACGCCATGGAACTGACGGTCGTACCGGTTACCAAGCCGGAAGCCACCAACTTCATCTTCGGCCAGTCGCATTTCATCAAGACCGTGGAAGACCTGCACGAGGCGCTGATTGGCACGGTGCCCGGCATCCGCTTCGGGCTGGCGTTCTGCGAGGCGTCGGGCAAGCGGCTGGTGCGCTGGTCGGGCACCGACGAGCACCTGATCGACATGGCCTGCGAGAACGCGCGCGCCATCGGCGCTGGGCACAGCTTCCTGATCTTCCTCGGCGACGGCTTCTTCCCGGTGAACGTGCTGGGCGCGGTGCGCGCCGTGCCAGAGGTTTGCCGGATCTATTGCGCCACCGCGAACCCGACCCAGGTGATCATCGCGCAGACCGATGCCGGCCGCGGCGTGGTGGGAGTGATCGACGGCGCCTCGCCCGTGGGGATCGAGACCGAGGCCGATGTGGCAGAACGAAAGGCGTTGCTGCGGAAGTTTGGCTACAAGCTGTAGCCGCTTCTTTCAGGGCCGCGCCGCCTGCACGGTCGAGACCGGCGTCACGTCGTCTTCCTTCATGCGGCTGCGGTTGAGCACGCCGGCCTGCTCCAGCACCGGATAGGCGGTAGCGCAGAACAGCGAGTTCAGCCGCTTCAGCTCGCTGATCACGTCCAAGTGCAGCGAGCTAGTCTCGACGCTCTCCGCGGTCTGGACCGCCACGCGCTGCAAATGGGTGCGCGCGTACTTGCGCTCCAGTTCGCGGAAGTTGGCCTTCTCCGCCATCAGCGCCTGCGCGCTCTTCAGGTCGCCGTTGAGAAACACCGACAGCCCCAGCCGCAGGTTGGCAACCAGGCGCGCGTGCATCTCGGCGATCTCCTGCATGCCGGCCTCGGAGAACATCAGGTTGTGGGCGATCTTCTTGTCCTTGGTATCGAGCAGGATGCGCTCGATGATATCGCCCGCGTGTTCGAGGTTGATGGTGAGCGAGATGATCTCGGTCCAGCGCTGGCCGTCGCGCTCGTCCAGCGCTTCCAGGCTGATGCGGGTCAGGTAGAGCTTGATCGCGGTGTAGAGGTCGTCGACCTCGTTGTCGATGCGGCAGGTGGCGGTGGCCAGCTTGGCGTCGTTGGTGCGCAGCACGCGCAGCATGTTGTCGAGCATCTGCTCGATGCGGTCGCCGATGCGCAGCACCTCGCGCGCGGCGTTGGACAGCGCCAGCGTCGGCGTCGACAGCGCGGCGGTATCGAGATGGCGCGGCGTGACCTGGCTGTCGCCGGTATTGCGCCCGGGCAGCACCTTTTCGCACAGGCGCGCCAGCGGCGCGGTGGCGCCGAGCAGCAGCACCGCCAGCGCGACGTTGAACAGCAGATGGAAGTTGACGATCAGCCGTTGCGGCTCATGGTCGACCAGCGCCAGCAGTTCCTCGGCCTGGCCCAGCAGCGGCAGCGCGATCAGGCAGCCCAGCAGGCGCGACAGCAGGTTGCCCAGCGTCACGCGCTTGCCCGGCTGGTTGTTGCCCGAGGTGGTCAGCAGCGCCGACACGCCCGAACCCAGGTTGGCGCCCAGCACCAGCGCCAGCGCCACGTGGATCGACACCACCCCGGCCGACGCCAGCGCGCCGCAGAACAGCACCACGGCCAGGCTGGAGTAGCACAGGATGGTCAGGAACGCGCCGACCAGCATGTCGAGCCCCGAATCACCGGTCAGCGAGGCAAACAGCACCTTGACCCCGGCGGCCTGCACCACCGGCCGCGTCGCGATCGAGATCAGTTCCAGCGCCAGCGTGATCAGGCCCAGGCCGATCAGCACGCGGCCGACGTGGCCGGGCTTGCTGCCCTTCCAGGTCAGGTGGCAGATCACGCCGACGAAGATCAGCAGCGGCGACAGCCATGACAGGTCCAGCGAGAACACCTGCACCATCAGCGCGGTGCCAACGTTGGCACCCAGCATGATCGCCAGCGCCGGCGCCACGGCGATCAGGCCCTGGCCGACGAAGGAACTGACGATGACCGCGGTGGCGTTGCTGCTCTGGACCAGCCCGGTCACGCCCAGGCCGGCAAGGAAGGCGGTGAAGCGGTTGGAGACGCTGGTCGACAGCACGTGGCGCAAATTGGCGCCATAGACGCGCAGGATGCCGACCTTGACGATGTTGGTGCCCCAGACGAGCAGGGCCACGCCCGATAACAGGTGAAGGAGAACGCCCATGGTGCGCCTTTGTGTGACCGGTGCCGAATACTGACTGGAGGCTCCGCCCGGTCATCGTGTCGTTGTCAAGGGCTCATTATGCGCCCGGCCCCCGGCACCGGCAACGGCATGGGCCCCCGCTGCGGGGCGCGGGCAACATGGCAACGCCGCCATCGGCAGTCGCCGCGCCGATGCGGCGGCGCTGCCAGGGTCGCGCTCAGGGCAGCGCGACCTTGATGCCGAGCCCGACGAAGATGGCCCCGGCAGCGCGGTCCAGCCAGCGCCCGGTGGCCGGCCGCCGGCGCAGCCAGGCGCCCAGCCAGCCCGCGCACAGCCCGAACAGCGAGAACACTACCGCGGTCTGCAGCATGAAGACCACGCCCAGCAGCAGGAACTGCAGGCCGGGATGCGTGGCATCGGCGCGAACGAACTGCGGCAGGAACACCAGGAAGAACAGCGTCACCTTGGGGTTCAGCATGTTGCCCAGCACGCTCTGGCGGAACACACGCGCGAGTGGCACGGCATCGATCTCGCCGCCCTGCGCCAGCCCGCCCTTCGCGCGCAGCGCCTGGATGCCGATCCAGATCAGGTAGGCGGCTCCGGCGTACTTGATCAGCTGGAAGGCCAGCGGCGAGGAGCGCAGCACCGCGGCCAGCCCTACCGCGGCGATCACGGTATGGAACAGGCAGCCGACCGAAAACCCCAGCGCCGCCACCAGCCCGGCACGGCGTCCCTGCGCCATGCCGCGCGCAAGTACCTGCAGGTTGTCCGGCCCCGGGGCCACGGTCACGGCGACGGAGGTCAGCAGGAACAGCAGCAGGTCAGGCATGGAGACTCCTTGTGTGGGTCTTTACGCGGGCGCGCATCGCTCAGTGTCCTTCGAACTTGCACACGGTGAACAGCGGCAGCCCGGCGCCGTGCAGCAGCTTTGACCCGCCCAGCTCGGGCAGGTCGACGATGGCGGCGCCCTCGACCACGGTCGCGCCCAGGCGCTCGAGCAGCTTGCGCCCGGCCATCATGGTGCCGCCGGTGGCGATCAGGTCGTCGACCAGCAGCACGCGGTCGCCGGCCTTGCAGGCGTCGGCGTGGATCTCGACCGTGGCGCTGCCGTATTCCAGTTCGTATTCCTCGGCCACGGTCTGGAACGGCAGTTTGCCCTTCTTGCGGATCGGCACGAAGCCGAGGTTCAGCTCGTAAGCGACGATCGCGCCCAGGATAAAGCCGCGCGCATCGATGCCCGCGACCAGGTCCAGCTGCGCATCCATATAGCGGTGCACGAAGACATCGATCAGCACGCGCAGGGTCTTGGGGTCCTGCAGCAGCGGCGTGATGTCGCGGAACATCACGCCGGGCTGGGGCCAGTCCGGCACGGTCCGGATGCGCTCGCGCAGGTAGCCGGTGACGTCGCCGAGATCGGGGGACTGGATGATGGAATCTGCCATAGTAATCGGGAGGATGGGCGCGCGGCGCGCCGGTCAGAAAGCGGTGGCAGCGGCATGCGGGGGTGCGCGGTAATTGGCGTGGAAATCGGCGTGGTAAGCGGCGCGGTAACCCATTACCACCCGCGCCACCGGGGCGCCCAGCACAATGGCCCTGCCGGCCGGACGGGCTGCCCGCGCCGGCTTGCCGCGTCCGGCACCCGCCGGACATCCGTAACCATACAGGAGACCACGATGGCAAAAAAGATTCTGATGCTGGTAGGCGACTACGCCGAGGACTACGAAACCATGGTGCCGTTCCAGGCGCTGCAGATGGTGGGCCACACCGTCGATGCCGTGTGTCCCGACAAGCGGGCGGGGGACGCGTGCGCCACCGCTATCCATGATTTCGAGGGCGACCAGACCTACAGCGAGAAGCGCGGCCACAACTTCACCCTCAATGCCACCTTTGCCGAGATCGACCCGGCCGGCTACGACGCGCTGGTCATTCCCGGCGGGCGCGCCCCCGAATACCTGCGCCTGAACGCGCGCGTGCTGGAAATCGTGCGGCACTTCGCCCAGGCCGGCAAGCCGATTGCCGCGGTGTGCCACGGCGCCCAACTGCTGGCGGCCGCGGGCGTGCTGGAGGGCAAGACCTGCTCCGCCTATCCGGCCTGCGCGCCGGAAGTGAAACTGGCCGGCGGCACCTATGCCGAGATCCCGGTCGACCAGGCCCACACCGACGGTAACCTCGTCACCGCCCCGGCCTGGCCGGCGCATCCGGCCTGGCTCGCGCAGTTTCTTGCGGTGCTGGGCACGCGGATCGTACATTAGTGCTTTCCGCACGCGGCGCCCCCACGCGTGATGCATGGCTTGCCGAGGCCGGCCATGCACAGCCTGCCGGCCGCGCCGCCCGCCAGGGAGCCCTTGATGTGTGAAATCTTTATCCGCGCCAATCCGGCGTCTTACCAGAGCCAGTCGCGCTCGCTGCGCCTGCACGGCGCGGCCACCAGCATCCGCCTGGAAAGCCTGTTCTGGGAAGTGCTGGAAGAACTGGCGCAGCGCGACGGCATGACCGTCAACCAGCTGATCACGCGCCTGCATGACGAACTGACCGAACACCGCGGCAGCGAAGCCGTGGCGGGCAATTTCTCGTCTTTCCTGCGGGTGTGCTGCCTGCGCTACCTGATGCTGCAGGGCGAGGGGCGCATCCCGGCCGATCGCGACGTGCCGATCCGCTCGCTGGATCCGCGCGCGGTGCTCGACAACCTGCCGGAATCCTGGGTCGAGCCGCGCCCGCACTAAGGCCTGCGGCTTAAATTGGCTTGCTGCAGCGCGGTTCCGGCGCTCAGCCGTTCAGGATGCGCGTCTCCGCGGCCTCCAGCGCCTCGGGCGGGCCGCGCAGCACGACGATATCGCCGGGCTCGAGCACGGTCTCGGGCTGGGGGTCGAAGGCGCGGATGCCGCGCCGGCGCACCGCGGTCACCTCGACCCCGATGCGCTCCAGCCCCAGCACGCCCAGGCGCCTGCCCACCGCGGTGGATTGCGGGCCGAGCGACACCGAATGCAGCCGCACCGAGTCGCGCTCTACCATGTCTTCTTCGTCGTCGCGCCCGTGGAAATAGCCGCGCAGCAGGCTGTAGCGCGCGTCGCGCGCCTGCTGCACGCCGCGCACCACCCGGCGCATCGGCACGCCCAGCAGCACCAGTGCGTGCGACGCCAGCATCAGGCTGCCTTCGATGATCTCGGGCACCACTTCGGTGGCGCCGGCCTTCTGCAGCGTGTCGAGCTCGGAATCGTCGACCGTGCGCACGATCACCGGCAGCGCCGGCGCCAGCTCCTGCACGTGGTGCAGCACCTTCAGCGCCGACGGCGTGTTGGCATAGGTCACGATCACCGCGGCGGCGCGGTGCAGGCCCGCGGCGATCAGCGCCTCGCGCCGGCCCGCGTCGCCGTAGACCACGGTATCGCCAGCGGCCGCGGCCTCGCGCACGCGGTCGGGGTCCAGGTCGAGCGCCACGTAGTTGATGCCCTCGCGCTCCAGCATGTGCGCCAGGTTCTGCCCGCTGCGGCCGAAGCCGCAGATGATGGCGTGCTTTTCCGTCTGCAGGCTCTGCGCGGCGATGCGGGTCATGTTGAGCGACTGCATCAGCCATTCGTTGGCGGCAAAGCGCAGCACGATGGCGTCGCTGTACTGGATCAGAAACGGTGCCGCCAGCATCGACAGCAGCATCGACGCCAGGATCACCTGGATCAGCACCGGGTCGACCAGGTTCAGGCCGTCGATCTGGTTCAGCAGCACGAAGCCGAACTCGCCCGCCTGCGCCAGCCCCAGCCCGGTGCGGATGGCCACGCCCTGGCGCGAGCCGAACACGCGTGCCAGCGCCGCGATCAGCACCAGCTTGAACAGCACCGGCACCACCAGCAGCGCCAGCACCAGCCAGATATGGTCGAGCACCACGCGGATATTGAGCAGCATGCCGATGGTGACGAAGAACAGCCCCAGCAGCACGTCGCGGAACGGCTTGATGTCTTCCTCCACCTGGTGGCGGTAGGGCGTCTCGGAGATCAGCATGCCCGCCATGAAGGCGCCCAGCGCCATCGACAGGCCCAGCCGCTCGGTCAGCGCCGCCATGCCCAGCGTGACCAGCAGCAGGTTCAGCATGAACAGTTCCTGCGAGCGGCGCGCGGCCACCACATGGAACCAGCGGCTCATCAGGCGCTGGCCCAGGAAGAAGATCGCGCCCAGTGCCACCACGATCTTGAGCGTGGCCAGGCCGAGCGCCATCACCAGGTCGCCCGGATCGCGCGACAGCGCCGGAATCACGATCAGCAGCGGCACCACCGCCAGGTCCTGGAACAGCAGGATGCTGATGATGTTGCGGCCGTGCTCGCTTTCCAGCTCCATGCGCTCGGACAGCATCTTGGACACGATCGCGGTGGAAGACATGGCCAGGGCCCCGCCCAGCGCCACCGAGGCCTGCCACGACAACGGGAACAGCCAGTTGAAGGCCCAGCTGGCCGGCACCACCGCCAGCATCGACAGCACCACCTGCGAGCCGCCCAGGCCGAACACCAGCCGCTTCATCGCGCGCAGCTTGGCCAGGCTGAATTCCAGCCCGATCGAGAACATCAGGAAGACCACGCCGAATTCGGCCAGGTACTTGGTTTGCGCGGTGTCGCTGGCCAGCCCCAGCGCATGCGGCCCGATCAGGATGCCGACGGCCAGGTAGCCCAGCATCGGCGGCAGCTGCAACATGCGGAACGCGACCACGCCGAACACGGCGGCGGCCAGCAGCACCAGGGTCAGTTCCAGCGGAGAATGCATCAGGCGGTCAGGGTGACCGGCAAGGCGCGCGGCCGACCCGGCACGGGCACCCTGCCGGCGGAACTACGGCGAGCACGGGCGAGCGCGACGCGCGCCGTGGGTCGGCCAAGGTGCGGTCGCATTCGTTGGTATACTTCGTCGCCATGATAGCTAATTTCGATGCGGATCGAGCACTCAGGCTCGCCCGCGACACGCTCCAGACCGAAGCCGATGCGGTTTCCGCACTTTCCGGCCGCCTGAACGGCGACTTTGCCCATGCCGTGCAGCTGATCCTGCAATGCACCGGGCGCGTGGTCGTTTCCGGCATCGGCAAGTCCGGCCATATCGGCCGCAAGGTCGCGGCCACGCTGGCCTCGACCGGCACCCCCGCGTTTTTCGTGCACCCGGCCGAAGCCAGCCACGGCGACCTCGGCATGGTCACGCGCGACGACGTGCTGATCGCCTTCTCCAATTCCGGCGAGACCGGCGAGCTGCTGTCGATCATCCCGATCGTCAAGCGCATCGGCGCCCGCCTGATCTCGGTCACCGGCAACCCGGACTCCAATCTGGCCAAGCTGGCCGACGTCCACCTGGACGCGGCGGTCGAGAAGGAAGCCTGCCCGCTCAACCTGGCCCCGACCGCCAGCACCACCGCCGCGCTGGCGCTTGGCGACGCGCTCGCGGTGGCGGTGCTCGATGCGCGCGGCTTCGGCGAGGAAGACTTCGCCCGCTCCCACCCCGGCGGCGCGCTCGGGCGCAAGCTGCTGACCCACGTACGCGACGTGATGCGCACCGGCAACGCCGTGCCCGAAGTGCGCGAAAGCACGCCGCTGGCCCAGGCGCTGATGGAAATCACGCGCAAGGGCATGGCCATGACCGCGGTGGTCGATCCCGACGGGCGCGCCATCGGCGTGTTCACCGACGGCGACCTGCGCCGCCTGCTGGAAACCCCGCGCGACTGGAAGACGGTGCCGATCGGCGAGGTCATGCACCGCAACCCGCACGTGGTCAACCAGGACCAGCTCGCGGTGGAAGCCGTGCAGGTGATGGAAGCCAACCGCATCAACCAGCTGCTGGTGGTGGACGACGACGGGCGCCTGACCGGCGCGCTGCATATCCACGACCTGACCCGCGCCAAGGTCATCTGAGCCGGCGCACCGACGGCACCGGCAGCACAACGCCAAGGACACCATGCAGGCACTTCTCGCCTCCCTCAGCGGCATCGTCATGCGGCTGCTGCCGCTGCTGCTGATGGCCATCGTGGCGGGCAGCACGTTCTGGCTGGTCCAGATCAACTCCCCCAAGGAAGACCAGGCCGCGCAGACCGCCAAGAAGCACGAGCCGGATTACTTCATGGACCGCTTCTCGGCCACCGAGCTGGCACCGGACGGCAGCACCAAGATCCGCTTCACCGGCGAGCGCATGGTCCATTTCGAGGACGACCAGACCTACGAGGTCACGCGTCCCGCGATGCGCGCGTACGAGCCGGACCGCCCGCCGGTGACCGCGCGCGCCGACATCGGCCGCATGAACGCCGAAGGCACGGTGATCGACCTGTACGGCAATGGCTACGTGCTGCGCCAGCAGGGCAAGGATCCGTCCAAGGATCCGCAGCTGACCGCGGCATCGAGCTATTTCCAGCTGCTGGTCAATGACGACATCGTCAAG
Organism: Cupriavidus phytorum; assembly: GCF_003254285.1. NCBI lineage: Bacteria > Pseudomonadati > Pseudomonadota > Betaproteobacteria > Burkholderiales > Burkholderiaceae > Cupriavidus > Cupriavidus phytorum. The sequence continues at coordinate 57,626 of NZ_QKZN01000003.1, read as the reverse complement.
ACCGACAAGCCGGTCAAGCTGACGCGCGGCCCGTCGGTCATGACCGCCAATGGACTGATCTTCAACAACGTCACCCGCGAAGTACAATTGCTCGGCAACGTACGCGGCACCATCATCACCGGGCCGTCCCCCGGCCGTGCGCCAGGGTCCTGACTCCCGGTCCGGCGCAGCCGCCCACGCGGTGCCGGCCGGCACCGCCCTGCAGCGCACGCGCCAAAGTCCGCGCAAACCGCACCACCACGCATCCAGACGCCCTCAAGCAACCCTGCCAACATGACCGCTTCCCTGACGACATCGTCCCGTCGACGCACCGCCCCGGCCCTGATCGCGCTGGCCCTGGCCTTCGGCCTGCTGGCACAGCCTGCCCTTGCCGAGCGCGCGGACCGCGACAAGCCGATGGTGCTCGAGGCGGACAACGCCAGCTATGACGACGTCAAGCAGATCTATACGCTGACCGGCAACGTGGTGCTGACCAAGGGCACCATGATCCTGAAGTCCGACGCCGCCGAGCTGCGCACCGACCCCGAGGGCTACCAGTTCGCCGTGGCGACGTCGAAGCCGGGCAAGCAGGCCTATATCCGCCAGAAGCGCGAAGGCGTCGACGAATACATCGACGGCTGGGGCGACCGCATCGAGTACGACGGCAAGCAGGAATTCTCCAAGCTGATCGGCAATGCCCGCATGGCGCGGCTGCAGGGCGCCAAGCTGCTCGACGAGATCCGCGGCGCGGTGCTGACCTATGACAGCCGCAAGGAACTCTATACCGCGGCGGGCGGCGGCAGCGGCGATGCCGCTGCGGCCAACCCGTCCGGCCGCGTGCGCGCGGTGCTGTCGCCGCGTCAGGACCAGAAGTCCGGCACCGCAGGCGGCTCGCCGCTGGACCTGAAGTCGGCGCCCGCGCCCGCCAACAAACCCTGACCGTACCCATGACCGATACCGCCACCATTGCCGACAAGCCTGTCGTCGAAGCCAACTCCGTCCTGCCCGGCGGCAGCACGCTGGTCGTGCGCCACCTGAAGAAGCGCTATGGCTCGCGCACGGTGGTCAAGGACGTCTCGCTCGACGTCAAGAGCGGCGAGGTGGTCGGGCTGCTCGGCCCCAACGGCGCGGGCAAGACCACGTCGTTCTACATGATCGTCGGCCTCGTGGCGCTGGACGAAGGCGACATCGTGCTCGACGGCGACCACATCAGCGGCCTGCCGATTCACGAGCGCGCGCGCATGGGGCTGTCGTACCTGCCGCAGGAAGCCTCGGTGTTCCGCAAGCTCAACGTCGAGGAGAACATCCGCGCGGTGCTCGAGCTGCAGATCGACAAGGGCAAGCCGCTGGCCAAGGCCGAGATCGAGCGCCGCCTGGACTCCCTGCTCGACGACCTGCAGATCGCGCACCTGCGCAACAACCCGGCGCTGTCGCTGTCCGGCGGCGAGCGCCGCCGCGTGGAAATCGCGCGCGCGCTGGCGTCGTCGCCGCGCTTCATCCTGCTCGACGAACCCTTCGCCGGCGTGGACCCGATCGCCGTGGGCGAGATCCAGCGCATCGTCAGCTTCCTGAAGGCGCGCAATATCGGCGTGCTGATCACCGACCACAACGTGCGCGAGACGCTCGGCATCTGCGACCACGCCTACATCATCAGCGAAGGCACGGTGCTGGCCGCGGGCCAGCCCGAAGACATCATCGCCAATGACGCCGTGCGGCGCGTCTACCTGGGCGAGAACTTCCGCATGTGACAAGACGGCTGCCCGGCGCGGGCAGCCATGGCCGCGCGGCGGGGAGAGCCAGCGGCGATCACGGCGCATAAGCGATAGCAATTTCCGTTCCAACATCGGAAAGATGCGCATAAAATAGGTCGCATGAAACCGTCGCTACAGCTCCGCCTCTCCCAGCACCTGGCACTGACCCCGCAGCTGCAGCAGTCGATCCGGCTGCTGCAGCTTTCCACGCTGGAACTGCAGCAGGAAGTCGAACAGGCGCTGACGGAAAACCCGCTGCTCGAGCGGGAGAACGACTGGATCGAAAGCCCGCTGCGCGTGGCCGCCGATGGCTCGGTCAACGTACAGAGCGCGCCCGCGCCCGCCCCCGCCGAGCCCCAGGGCAATGGCGACGCCCGCGCCGAAGGCGCCGCCGATGACAGCTACGGCGACAACAGTAGCGGCGACGACTACGGCAACAGCGACTGGAGCCTGGACGACTTCGCCCGCCGGCCGCAAGGCGACGAGGACGAAAAGACGCCGATGCAGCTGCGCGATGCCGAGCCCACGCTGCGCGAATACCTGATGGAGCAGCTGACGCCGCTGAAGATCTCGGCGCGCGACAAGGGGCTCGCCATCTTCCTGATCGAATCGCTCGACGACGATGGCTACCTGAGCGCCTCGCTCGAAGAGATTTGCGCGGAACTGCCCGAAGAACTCGAGTTCGACCCCGACGAAGTCCACGCCATCCTGACGCTGCTGCAGAGCTTCGACCCGGCCGGCGTGGGCGCGCGCAATGCCGCCGAATGCCTGGCGCTGCAATTGCGCCGCCTGACCCACCCGCAGCGCGAACTGGCGCTGACCATCGTCACCCATCACCTGGAACTGCTTGCGGTACGCGACTACACGCGACTGAAGAAGGCCCTGCAGGTCGATGAAGTCGCGCTGAAGGCCGCGCATGATCTGATCCGCTCGCTGGCGCCCTACCCGGGGCACGCGTACAGCCGCCCCGAAGCCGATTTCGTCGTGCCCGACGTGTTCGTGCGCAAGAGCGGCGGCGGTTGGATCGCACAGCTCAATCCGGATGTGATGCCGAGGCTGCGCATCAACGATATGTATGCGCAGATCCTGCGCGGCGCCAAAGGCGAGACCGGCACCGCGGGACTGCAGCAGAAGCTGCAAGAGGCACGCTGGCTGATCAAGAATATCCAGCAAAGGTTCGACACCATCCTGCGTGTCTCGCAGGCCATTGTCGAGCGTCAAAAGAACTTTTTCACCCACGGTGAAATCGCCATGCGCCCCTTGGTTTTGCGGGAGATTGCCGATACACTGGGTTTACACGAGTCAACCATCTCCCGGGTGACGACCAATAAATACATGGCCACGCCGATGGGTACTTTCGAACTGAAGTACTTCTTCGGCAGCCACGTGTCCACCGAAACCGGTGGCGCGGCTTCATCAACGGCCATCCGCGCCTTGATCAAGCAACTGATAGGAGCCGAAGACCCGAGGAATCCCCTTTCCGACAGTCGCATCGCCGAACTGCTGGGTGAGCAAGGCTTCGTTGTCGCACGCCGCACCGTTGCCAAATATCGCGAAGCCCTGAAGATCCCCGCAGTGAATCTCCGCAAGTCTTTGTAGCCGAGCCCACCGCCTGCCTGGTGAGGCTCTTTCAGAAGGAGAAGCGCTATGAACTTCAAGATCAGTGGACACCACCTGGACATCACGCCCCCTCTGCGTGAGTACGTGGAAACGAAGCTGGAGCGAATCGTCAGGCATTTCGATCAAGTCATTGGCGTTAGCGTGCTGCTCTCTGTCGACAATCACAAGGAAAAGGACCGGCGTCAGTACGCGGAAATCAATCTGCATCTAAAGGGCAAGGACATCTTTGTCGAGGCGCATCACGAAGACCTGTATGCGGCGATCGACGCACTCGTCGACAAGCTGGACCGTCAGGTGATTCGCTACAAGGATCGCGTGCAAGGCCACGACCGTGAAGCGGTCAAGTACCAGATGGCCGCAGCGCAAATGCAGCAATAAACCCGTGCCCGGCAGCTCCGCAGAGGGCTGCTGAACCAAGGATTCCACAGGCAAGCCGCGCCACGAAGCGCGGCTTTTTTGCGCCCTGGCACAGTGCCGGCTGTGGCAGCGGAGCAAACCTTGCCACGCATGGAAGCCGAAATGTTCGCAAGCGCAGCGTCAAGGTGTATGCTGCGCCATACAAAGAGAGAGAAATCGTGGCCGCGCCTGCACGCGCTGCACCGCACAATGCAAGGGTAGCCGCTGCTCTATAATGGGCCGGACGTCTTCCCCGCGCTGGCGGCGGTCAGGGAGGCAGCCGCTGCCCGGCGGAACGATCCGCCCGCTAACTGAAATCCTGCGCATCGCCCATGAATCGTTTGGCCAAATTGCTGCCACCCGGCAACATCACCCTCGACGTCAGCGTCACCAGCAAGAAACGTGTGTTCGAGCAGGCCGGGCTCCTCTTCGAGAACAACCATGGCGTGGCTCGCGCCATCGTCACCGACAACCTGTTCGCGCGCGAGTCGCTGGGCTCGACCGGACTGGGCGCCGGCGTGGCGATTCCGCATGGGCGCATCAAGGGCCTGAAGCAGCCCCTTGCCGCCTTCATGCGCCTGGCCGAGCCGATTCCGTTCGAATCGCCGGACGGCAAGCCGGTTTCGCTGCTGATCTTCCTGCTGGTGCCCGAACAGGCGACGCAGCAGCACCTGGAAATCCTGTCCGAGATCGCGCAACTGCTGTCGGATCGCGACATGCGCGAGGGCCTGGCGACCCTGCCCACGCCCGATGCCGTGCACGAACTGCTGATCGCATGGCATCCCTGATCCACTGACTCCCCCGCAGCGGGCCGGCACCAGACCGGGCAAGCGCCACGCGCTTCGAACACCGCCTTACCAGCCATACCGCATGGAACTCACCGGCGTCACCTCCCAGTCCATCTTCGACGACAACGCAGCCGACCTCAAACTCTCGTGGGTCGCTGGCCTGGAGGGCGCGGACCGCGCCTTTGACGTAGAATTTGCCCGCGAAGCGACCTCCGCCGCAGACCTGGTGGGCCACCTCAACCTGATCCACCCGAACCGGATCCAGGTCCTCGGCAAGCCCGAAATCACGTACTACCAGCGGCTCGACGACGAGACCCGCAAGCGCCAGATGGGCGAGCTGATCCTGCTGGAGCCGCCGTTCCTGGTGATCGCCGACGGCATGGAGCCGCCGCCGGACCTGGAACTGCGCTGCACGCGCTCGTCGACGCCGCTGTTCACCACGCCGGTGTCGTCGGCCGCGGTGATCGACCACCTGCGCCTGTACCTGTCGCGCATCTCGGCGCCGCGCGTGACCATGCACGGCGTGTTCCTCGACATCCTCGGCATGGGCGTGCTGATCATGGGCGAATCGGGCCTGGGCAAGAGCGAACTGGGCCTGGAACTGATCTCGCGCGGCCACGGCCTGGTGGCCGATGACGCCGTCGATTTCGTCCGGCTGGGGCCGGATTTCATCGAGGGCCGCTGCCCGCCGCTGCTGCAAAACCTTCTTGAAGTGCGCGGCCTGGGGCTGCTCGACATCAAGACCATCTTCGGCGAGACCGCGGTGCGGCGGAAGATGAAGATCAAGCTGGTGGTGCAGCTGGTGCGGCGCAACGACGGCGAATTCGAGCGGCTGCCGCTGGATTCGCAGTACCTCGACGTGCTCGGGCTCCCCATCCACATGGTCAAGATCCAGGTGGCGGCCGGCCGCAACCTTGCCGTGCTGGTCGAGGCCGCCGTGCGCAACACCATCCTGCGCCTGCGCGGCATCGACACGCTGCGCGACTTCATGGACCGCCAGCGCGCCGCGATGCAGGCCGATGCGGTCTCGCGCGGCCAGGGCCGGCTGCTGTAAGCCTTCGTCCGCCGCGGTTTTCAATTGCTTACAACGGCGTGGCAAGCATTCGTCAACGTTTCTCAGGCGTGCTCCGTTTTGTGCTGTAATGGGCATCACGCCCGTTACGGAAGCTGCAACGCCGACCCCGGCGCGCGGCGATAAGGTTGTCCACCCCCGAGGAGAGCAAGCATGAAGACCCTGATTGCAGTGTGCGCGCTGGTGACCCCGCTGTTCGCCGCCAGCGCCTTTGCGCAGACCGCCACGCCGGCCACCCCTGCCACGCCGGCCAAGCCGTCGGCCGCGGCCCCGGCAACGCCTGCCGTGCCGGCCACGCCTGCTACCCCGGCCAACCCGGACAAGCCCGCGGCCAACACCCAGCAGGACAAGATGAAGGCCTGCAACGCGCAGGCCTCCGGCAAGAAAGGCGACGAACGCAAGGCATTCATGAAGGAATGCCTGTCGAAGTCCGGCGCGCCCAAGACCCAGCAGGACAAGATGGCGGCCTGCAGCAAGTCGGGCAAGGGCAAGAAGGGCGACGAATACAAGGCCTACATGAAGGAATGCCTGTCGAAGGCAGCCTGAGCGCCACCACTGGCGAAATGGCGAACCTGGAGGTTCGCCATTTTTTCTGCTGTCAAACAGCTGTCATGACGCAGCCGGCACCTGATGCTATGCTTCAGTTGCTATGCGCATCATCCTCATCACCGGCATATCCGGTTCCGGCAAGTCCGTCGCACTGAACGTCCTCGAAGATGCAGGCTATTACTGCGTGGACAACCTGCCGGCGCAGTTCATCCCTGAACTGACCCGCTACCTCGACGCTCAGGGCTACACGCACCTGGGCGTGGCTACCGACATCCGCAGCCGCGAGTCGCTCGACCAGTTGCCCGACACCGTGCGCGCGCTGGCCGCCGAGCACCAGGTCGAGGTGATTTTCCTGACCGCCAGCACCGATGCCCTGGTGCAGCGCTACTCCGAGACGCGCCGCCGCCATCCGCTGTCGGCCCGCACCGACGGCGCAGCCGGCGGCGGCGGCGCCTTCAACGACACGGCGCTGATGGAAGCGATCGAGATGGAGCGCGCGCTGCTGAGCCCGCTTGCCGAGGCCGCGCACCGCATCGACACCAGCAATGTGCGCACCAATACGCTGCGCAGCTGGATCAAGGAGCTGATCCGCGACGACAGCCAGCGCCTGACGCTGCTGTTCGAGTCGTTCGGCTTCAAGCACGGCGTGCCCAGCGATGCCGACATGGTGTTCGACGTGCGCTCGCTGCCCAACCCGTACTACGACCTGGCGCTGCGGCCGCTGACAGGCCGCGACGTGCCGGTGATCGACTTCCTGCAGGCCCAGCCGATGGTGCTGGCGATGGCCGAGGATATCCGCGCCTACGTGGAAAAGTGGCTGCCAAGCTTCATTGCAGACAACCGCAGCTACCTGACCGTGGCGATCGGCTGCACCGGCGGACAGCATCGCTCGGTCTATATTGCCGAAAGGCTCGCCAACTATTTCCGGGCACATGGTAATGTGCTGGTCAGACACCGAGAGCTCGCACCGGCGGGCTGACGCACGCGGCATCGCACCCCGGGCAGCATGGGGCCTCTGAGCGCGGCGTCGGCCTGGCGGCCCAATGCTGCGCGACCCCAAGCCTGCACCGCATGTCCTCGACCGACCTCTACCGTCCGGCAGGATCCGAAGACCCGCCCCGGACGCTCGAAAACCTGCCGCTGTTCCCCCTGCACACGGTGCTGTTTCCCGGTGGACGGCTACCGTTGCGCGTGTTCGAGGCGCGCTATGTCGACATGGTGCGCAACTGCCTGCGCGACAGCGCGCCGTTCGGCGTCTGCCTGATCGCCAGCGGCGAGGAAGTGGCCCGGCCCAACCAGCCCACCGTGCCCGAACTGGTCGGCTGCCTCGCGGAAATCGTCGACTGCAACATGGAGCAGCTTGGCGTGCTGCTGATCCGCGCGCGCGGCCGCGAGCGCTTCCATATCATCAGCCACGAAACCCGCGACGACGGCCTGCTGGTGGCGCGCGCCGACGTGCTACCGCCAGACATCATCGACTGCAAGCTCGAACTGCTGGGCGAATGCCTGGACGCACTGCGCCGCATCGTCACGCGGCTGCACGCCGAGCAGCCCGACCGCATGCCGTTCGACGAGCCCTACCTGTGGGACGACCCGAGCTGGGTCGCCAACCGGCTTTGCGAACTGCTGCCGGTGCCGCTGAAGGCAAAGCAGATGCTGATGGCCCTGCCCGACGCGGGCATGCGCATCGAGATCGTGCACCGCTACATGCGACAGAACCACATGCTTTAGGGCGGCCGTCCTCCCCGCCCTGCCCAGCTTCAGAACAAACCCACGCGCGCCTGGTCCTCCAGCAGGCGGCGCACCGGCGCGGGGGTGCCCAGCGCATCGAGATCGTCGAGCGACAGCCAGCGCTGCCCGGCCGGTGTCGCGCTGTCCTGCCGCGCCACGTTCGCCTCCGCATTCAGGTCGACCCGGATGGCGCGGATCAGCAGGCGGAAGTGCGTGAACACATGGGTCAGCTCGCCGGCCAGCACGGCGCGCGCGGGGGTGCCGAACGCGCGCGCGTAGTCGAGCGCGCGGGCCTCGGCGTCTTCCGCGTCGAAGGGCACGGTGTCGACCGGCATCTCCGGCAGGCTCCACAGGCCGCCCCAGATGCCGCTGTCCGGACGCAGGCGCAGCAGCACTTCGCGCTCGCGCCGCACCAGCAGCATCACCGTGCTGCGCTCGGGGATCGCCGCGCGCGGCCTGGGCGCGGGCAGCACGCCGGTCAGGCCGTCGCGGCGCGCGACGCAATCGGCGGACAGCGGGCACGCCGAGGCATCGGCCAGGCAGGCGGGCTTGCCGCGCGAGCACACCGTCGCGCCCAGGTCCATCAGCCCCTGCGTATAGGCGACCATGTCGTCGGCCTGCCGCGGGCCGGGCACGGGCAAGGCCAGTTCCGCCAGTTGCCACATGCGCGTTTCCACCGCGCGCTCGCCCGGATGGCCATGGATGCCGAAGCAGCGCGCGAACACGCGCTTGACGTTGCCGTCCAGGATCGGCGAACGCACCCCCGCGCTGAACGCGGCAATGGCGGCCGCGGTGGAGCGGCCGATGCCCGGCAACGTGACCAGCACCGCGGGGTCGGTGGGGAAGCGCCCGCCATGCTCGCTGACCACTTGCATGGCGCAGCGGTGCAGGTTGCGCGCGCGCGAGTAATAGCCCAGCCCGGCCCACAGCGCCATCACCTGGTCCGCAGGCGCAGCGGCCAGGTCCTGCACCGTGGGCAGTTGCGCGACGAAGCGCTGGAAGTAGTCGATCACCGCGCTGACCTGGGTCTGCTGCAGCATGATCTCGGACAGCCAGATCCGGTACGGGTCGCGGGTGTTCTGCCACGGCAGGTCGTGCCGGCCGTGCCGGCGCTGCCACGTGACGACGCGCGCGCCGAAGTCGGGGGGCACACAAAGGTCATCAGGCAGGGCTGGTGCGGTACGGGGGGCTGGTTTGCGGGGCATCGGTGTGGCAACTGCGTGGCGAGCGGACATTGGGCATCGGCGCGCCAAAGAAAAAGGCGCCGCAAGGCGCGGCGCCACATGATATACCGGCCGGCGGGACGGGCCAGGCGCGGCTACGCTACCGCCAGGCTGGCGTTGTCTGCATCGGCCGCCGGCCGCATCAGCCGCTGCGCGAAGCTCTCGATGTGCCCGCTGCGTTCGTCCAGCCCGTTCAGCACTTCCTCCAGCTGCGCGATGCGGCTTTCCAGCGTGTCAGTGGCCTCATGGATGCGCTCGATCGAATCGACACGCCGGCGCAGCTGCTTCTGATGTTCGCGCACCTGCGCTTCCAGCGGCGTCATCACCGACTTGAGCCAGACCTCGATATCGCGGTTGAGGCCGCGGAAATTCTCCAGCACGCGGCTGGCCATGGTGTTGAACGCGCTTTGCACCAGCTGCGGGCGCGACCGCGTCAGCATGTTGACCGTGCCGAAATGCGCCTGCACCAGCCGCAGCGTTTCCTGCAGCTCGGCCAGGTAGCGCTCGGCGGTGAACTGCATCGGCGCCGGCAGCGTGAAGCCGTGCTCGGCATTGAAGCGGCGGTACATGCTTTCGATCAGCTGGTGCAGCTGGCCGATCTTGTTGTCGGCATCGCTGACCAGCCCGCTCAGCTGCGCGAACAAGGCGTCCATGTCCTCGCGCAGGCCGCGCGAAAAGAAGCGCTCCTTCATCTGCTCGCGCGCGCTGCGCATGGTGCGGCGCACGTCGCGCAATTGCAGGCTCTTGATGATGTCGGCGCTGTGCCGGCCGAAGACCAGGCGCAGCGCCTGGAACTTGCTGATGCTCTGCTCGAACTCGTCCTTCTCGCCCTGCACCCGCATCAGCATGTGCTTGACCATCGCATGGTTCTTGCCGCGCAGGCCGCGCAGCTCGAACAGCTGCTCGACGATATCGCGGCGGCGGCTCTGCAGCAGTTGCTGCGCGGCGCGCGCCATGTCCTGCACCAGCCGGTACACCTGGTCCGAGACGATCTCGCGCCGGCGCGGAATCAGCTGGTCCGACAGCACATGCTCGAACTCCGGCAGGCCGCTGCGCGCGAGCAGGGTGTCGTCGTGCGTGACCTTGGCCACCAGCCCCTTCTGCGCCGACACCGGATACACGCGCGATTGCTCGATGCCAAGCACCTGCGCGGTGGTCGACACCTGCCGCGCGATCTCCTGCGTGATCTCGCCGGGCTGGCGCAGCGGATCCCACAGCCCGTCGATCTTGTTGAGCACCGCCAGGCAGCCGCGCCGGTGCCCGGCGCCGACATGGCTGCGCCACAGCTCGAGGTCGCTCTTGGTCACGCCGGCGTCGGCGGCCAGCACGAACACCACCACGTGCGCATCCGGGATCAGCCGCAGCGTCAGCTCGGGCTCGGTGCCGATCGCATTCAGGCCCGGCGTGTCGAGGATCACCAGGCCTTGGCGCAGCAGCGGATGCGGGAAATTGATGACAGCGTGGCGCCAGCGCGAGATCTCGACCATGCCCTCGGCATCGACCGCATAGGCGGCATCGGGGTCGTTCTCGTGGTACAGCCCCAGCGCCTCGGCCTGCTCCGGCGGCACCCGCATGGTCTGCACCACGTGCTGGAACGCCTCGAGCATGCCCTCGGGCGACGACGGATCCAGCGGCACCGAATGCCAGTGCGAAGCCGAGGTGCCGGCCTCGATGAAGTCGGCGGTGGAGGCGTCCTGCAGGCGCGTCTCGATCGGCAGCAGACGGATGCTGGGCGGCTCGGCCTCGTCGTAGCGCAGCTCGGTCGGGCACATGGTGGTGCGCCCCGCCGAAGACGGCAGGATGCGGCGCCCGTAGTCGGCAAAGAAGATGGCGTTGATCAGCTCGCTCTTGCCGCGCGAGAACTCGGCGATGAAGGCAACCTTGAGGCGGTCGCTGCGCAGCACGCTCTGGATGCGCTGCACGCGGTCGTCGGCCTGCGCATCGTACAGGTCGGTCTGCTGCAGCCAGGACTGGAATTCGGCCAGTGACTGGAGGACCCCGGTTCTCCAGGCGCCGTATTGTTCGAATTGGTGGGCGAGCGTTGTCATGGACCTGTTGGGCTGACTTGGTTTTGCCTCGGGGCCCGCCACCCTGCGCGGCATGCCCGTGTTCACGCAATGCCGGTCCGCCCCCTGCCGTTCTTGCGCGGCCGGCCATTTTGTAACTTTTTATGACTGCGCACACGATACAGGTTTCCAAGACGCTTTTGTGGAATTCGCGTCCCTTGGATGGCAGTCACCCCGCCACTGTTGCGCCGACCCATCGACCCGCGGCAGCGGGCGGTCCCTTAAGCACTCCGCGCGCTGGTCAGTGCTGGCAGTTGGTGCAATAGAAGGTCGAACGCTGGCCCTGGACGATCTGGCGCACCGGTTTGGCGCACACCTTGCATGGCAGGCCGGCGCGGTCGTAGACAAAGCAATCGAGCTGGAAGTAGCCGCTGGCACCGTCGCTGCCGACAAAGTCGCGCAGCGTGCTGCCGCCGCGCTCGATCGCCTGCGCCAGGGTGTCCCGCACCGCCTGCGCCAGGCGGTCGCAACGCGCGCGGCTCAGGCGCCCTGCCGGGGTGGTCGGGTGGATGCCGGCACGGAACAGGCTCTCGGACGCGTAGATGTTGCCCACGCCCACCACGATCGCGCCGGACAGCAGCACGGTCTTGATCGCGGCATTGCGGCCGCGCGTATGGCGGTGCAACCAGGCGCCGTCGAAGGCCGGATCGAATGGCTCGATGCCGAGGGTGCTCAGCAGCGGATGCGATGGCAGTTCCGCCTCCGGCAGCGTGGTCCAGAGGATGGCGCCGAAGCGGCGCGGATCGCGAAAGCGCAGCACGATGGTGCCTGGCTGCTGGCCTGGCACAGCTGTCGACGCTGCGCCTGGCCCGGCGTCGAGCACCAGGTCGAAGTGGTCGTGCGCGCCAGGCGGCGGTGCCTCGGGCAGCACCCTCAGCGTGCCCGTCATGCCGAGATGCACAAGCAGCCAGCCGGTCGGCTGCGCCGCGTCAGCGCTGACGCATTCAAGCAGCAGATACTTGCCGCGGCGCTCGATGCGGCGCACCAGGCGCTGGGCCAGGCAGGCTTCGAGTTCGGGGTCGACCGGCCAGCGCAGGCCGCGGTGGCGTACCGTGACCGCGGCGATGCGCCGCCCCACCACATGCGGCAGCAAGCCGCGCCGGGTCACCTCGACCTCGGGCAATTCAGGCATCGAACCTCTCCGTTGGTTACCGCTCAAAACTCCTGCAGCGCCTGGCAGCGCCGGCCTGCGGCGCCAAGCAGCGCATTGTAGCGGCAGGCTACAATGCCCTTATCAATGCGCAAACTCCCATCCTTCGCCAGCGCGCCCCGGAGCACTCAATACATGTCGGACCTGATGCCGGACCTGATGCCGGACTCCACGTTGCAAGCCACCGCGGGCGGCGGCCTGACCACATCGCCGGGCGCCGGCTCGCGCACGGCACGCCGTGCCGGCACCCTGGCCCGCTGGTGGCAGGCGCCGCGGCGCCACGTGCGCGCACTGGCCGCCGGTACGCTGCTGGCCGCGGCGGCGGGCACCAGCCATGCCGCGCCGCCGGTCGGCGCCGGTTCGCTGCCCATGCTGCAACTGGCCGCGGCGGACACCCCGGCGGCCAAGCCCGCACGGCCGGCACTGCCGTCGCTGGAGCTGACCGACGATATCGTCTATATGGTGCTGGCCGCCGAGATTTCCATCCAGCGCGGCCTGGTCGGCCCGGCCTATCGCACTTACCTGGAACTGGCGCGCCAGACCCGCGACCCGCGCTTCGCCCAGCGTGCAACCGAGATCGCCTTCAATGCGCGCATCCCGCAGCAGGCGCTTGACGCCGCGCGCCTGTGGAAAGAGATTTCTCCGTCCTCGCCGGCGGCCGGCCAGGTGCTGTCGACGCTGCTGGTACTCAACGGCCGCTGGGACGACGCCCGCCCGCTGCTGCAGCAGCAACTGGCTGCGGTGCCCGCCAGCCAGCGCGGCGATGCCATCCTGCAGCTGCAGCAGCAGCTGTCGCGCACCAGCGATCCGGCCGGCGCGGCCACGCTGCTGCAGGACCTGACCCGCAACGAAACCAAGCTGCCCGAAACCCAGCTGGCGCTGGCGCGCGCGCGCGAAGTCGCCGGCGACGAGCCGGGCGCGCTGGCCGCGCTCGACCAGGCCTTGCGGCTGCGGCCTAGTTATGAAGCGGCCGCGCTGATGTCGGCCGAACTGCGTGCCGAGAAGCAGCCCGACGAAGCCGTGGCGGTGCTCAAGCGCTTCCTGGAAAAGTCGCCCGAATCGGTCAACGGTCATATCACGCTGGCGCGGCTGTACCTGCTGAAGAACGACATGCCGGCGGCCCGCCAGGAGTTCGAGACGCTGCGCAAGGTGGCTCCCGCCGACCCGCGCGTGCCGCTGGCGCTGGGCCTGACCAGCCTGCAGGCGAAGAACTACGGCGAGGCCGAGCAGTACCTGCAGGAATACCTGCAGCTGGTCGAAAAACAACCCAGCGCGAATCCCGATATCGCCTACCAGTACCTGGCGCAGATCGCCGAGGAGCGCAAGGACTACGCCGGCGCGATCCGCTGGCTCGACCGCATCGAGGACATCCGCCTCGCGCCGGCGGCCACCGCCAAGCGTGCCCAGCTGCTGGCGCGCATGGGCAAGTTCGACGACGCCCAGGCGCTGTTCGGCGAGATGCTCAGCGACGCCGAGGACATCCCCGATCCCGGCCAGCGCTCGCAGCGCGTGACCGCCATCCGCCAGGCCGAAGTGGCCACGCTGATGGAGAGCAAGGCCTATGACCGCGCCCGCAAGGTGCTCAACGACCGCATCGCGGCGGAGCCCGACAACGCCGACTGGATCTACGAGCTGGCCATGCTCGACGAGCGCCAGAAGCGCTACGCCAGCATGGAAACCGGGCTGCGCCGCGTGATTGCGCTGCAGCCGCAGCAGAAGCAGGGCTACAACGCCCTCGGCTATTCGCTGGCGGATCGCAACGAGCGCCTGCCCGAGGCGCTCAAGCTGCTGGAGCGTGCCTCCGAGCTGGGTCCGGACGATCCGTACATCATGGACAGCCTGGCCTGGGTCAAATTCCGCATGGGCGACCTGCAGCCCGCGGCGGCGCTGCTGCGCAACGCCTATGCCAAGGCCCCCGAGGCTGAAATCGGCGCGCACCTCGGCGAGGTGCTGTGGCAGCTCGGCGAACACGACGAGGCCCGCAAGACGTGGACCGAGGCGGTGCGCATCGATCCGGAGAACGAGACCCTGATCGACACGCTGCGCCGCTACAAGGTCAACGTGCAGCCATCCAGGTAGCCCGCGCGCCGCGGCCGGCACGCCGGTCCGCGGCGCCGCATTCCCGTCAGCCCGGCGGCCGCCGCGCCGCCGTCCTCACGATCATGCCCATGAACCGATCCCGACGCCTGGCGCTGCTTTGCCTTGGCGCGCCCCTGCTGCTGCAGGCGTGCGCCAGCGTGGCGCCGTCGCGCAATTTCGATGTCGACCAGGACGCCGCGAGCCAGCAGTACACCGGCCGCTTTTCCGCCAATTACGTGCGCTACGGGCGCGACGAGGGCGTGCAGGGCAGCTTCCGCTGGGAGGAGCAGGGCCGCAACGTGCGGCTCGACCTGGTCTCGCCGCTCGGCCAGACCCTGGCCGTGGTCACCGCGACGCCGTCGGGCGCCACGCTCGACCTGCCCAACCAGCCGCCGCGCAACGCGCCCGAAGTCGATACCCTGATGGAGGAAGCTCTGGGCTTCGCGCTGCCGGTGGCCGGCATGCGCGACTGGCTGCACGGGCGTCCCACCCAGGGCACGCCGGCGCGTGCCACGCGCGACCAGCAGGGCCGGCTGGAGACGCTGGCGCAGAACGGCTGGACCGTGCGCTACGTCGCCTGGCAGGAGACACCAGCCGCCGGCACCGCAGCCAGCCAGGTGCCACGTCGCATCGACCTGGCCCGCGATGCCGGCAGCAATCCACTGTCGGTGCGGCTGGTGATCGATCCACGGACACCTTGACTGCCGCCATAACAAGCCCAACCACTGCCCCGATCAGCCCACCATGCCACGCAGCCATCCCCTGCCACCGCCCGAACTGCGCGACTGCCCCGCGCCGGCCAAGCTCAACCTGTTCCTGCACGTGACCGGCCGCCGCGCCGACGGCTACCACACGCTGCAGACCGTGTTCCAGCTGGTCGACTGGTGCGACATGCTGCATTTCCGGCGCCGCGACGACGGCGTGGTCACGCGCGTCACCGAGGTGCCCGGCGTGCCGGCCGAGACCGACCTGGTGGTGCGGGCAGCGCGCGCGTTGCAGGCCGCGTCCGGAACCAGCTTCGGCGTCGACATCGCCCTCGACAAGGTGCTGCCGATGGGGGGCGGCATCGGCGGCGGTTCTTCCGACGCCGCCACCACGCTGCTGGCGCTGAACCACCTGTGGGGCCTGGGGCTGACGCGCGCCGAACTGATGCGGATCGGGCTGACGCTGGGCGCCGACGTGCCGGTGTTCGTGCTCGGGCAGAACGCCTTTGCGCAGGGCATCGGCGAGGAGCTCACGCCGGTCGAACTGCCCGACAGCTGGTTCGTGATCATCCACCCGAAGCAGCACGTGCCGACCGCTGAAATTTTTTCGGACGAGTGCTTGACAAGGGATACACCGATCTCCATAATTGCGGTCTTCGCTGCTCGCACAAACAAATTCGATTTCGGTCGCAACGACCTGGAACCGATAGCAACAGCGAAGTTCGGCGAAGTCGCCCGAGCCCTGGCATGGCTGAAGCAACACAATCAGCATGCCCGGATGACCGGTTCCGGAGCCTGCGTGTTTGCGCGTTTTCCTGACGCAAAAACAGCGCAGCAGGTTTTGGAAAGGTTGCCGCCCGAATGGGATGGCAGGTGTGTGAGGAGTCTGGCACAACACCCGCTCGCGACGTTCGCATAGCAAGTTTTCGTTCGGCGCGGTACGGCAGTCTGGTACCACGAAGAACGGCCCGGTTGTGTAGGGGAGTCGCCAAGTTGGTCAAGGCACCGGATTTTGATTCCGGCATTCGAAGGTTCGAATCCTTCTTCCCCTGCCATTACTTCCTATAGTGTCCTAACGGAACACGATATCTCCAAGTCACCGGCTTCGCCGGTGACACCAAGCTCCCCCAGCAGCAAGACAGGTGCCCCGAATGAGCAGCGAAGGCTTGATGGTATTTACCGGCAACGCCAACCCCAAACTCGCGGAGGCTGTCGTACAGCACCTCGGCATTCCGCTGGGCAAGGCTCAGGTTGGCCGTTTCTCCGACGGTGAAGTCCAGGTCGAAATCCAGGAAAACGTTCGCGGCAAGCACGTCATCGTGCTGCAGTCCACCTGCGCGCCGACCAACGACAACCTGATGGAACTGATGGTGATGGTCGATGCGCTCAAGCGCGCGTCGGCACGCAGCATCACCGCCGCCATGCCCTATTTCGGCTATGCCCGCCAGGACCGCCGCCCGCGTTCGGCGCGCGTGGCGATCTCGGCCAAGGTGGTGGCCAACATGCTGGAAGTGGCCGGGGTCGAGCGCGTGCTGACGATGGACCTGCACGCCGACCAGATCCAGGGCTTCTTCGATATCCCGGTCGACAACATCTACGCTTCGCCGGTACTGCTGGGCGACCTGCGCGAGAAGAACTACGGCGACCTGCTGGTGGTCTCGCCCGACGTCGGCGGCGTGGTCCGTGCCCGCGCGCTGGCCAAGGAACTGAACTGCGACCTGGCCATCATCGACAAGCGCCGTCCCAAGGCCAACGTGGCCGAGGTGATGAACATCATCGGTGAAGTCGAAGGCCGCAACTGCGTCATCATGGACGACATGATCGACACCGGCGGCACGCTGTGCAAGGCCGCCCAGGTGCTGAAGGAGCGCGGCGCGCTGAAGGTGTTCGCCTACTGCACGCACCCCGTGCTGTCGGGCGGCGCGGCGGCCCGTATCGCCGATTCGGCGCTGGACGAAGTGGTGGTGTGCGACACCATCCCGCTGTCGGAAGAAGCCGCCAAGTGCACCAAGATCCGTCAGCTCTCGACCGCCCCGCTGCTGGCCGAGACCTTCACCCGCATTATCAAGGGCGACTCGATCATGTCGCTGTTCGCGGGTTCCTGATAGAATCTAAGGCTTTACTGCGTTGATCATCGTTGTCTGGTGATCAACGTGACTTGATCGGCGCATATTTTTGCCTTTGCGCCGCAACGAGGCTGTCTGGTCGCGGACAGCCTTCTTACTTTTGGAGTCATCATGAAAGTTGTCGCTTTCGAGCGTAGCGTACAGGGAACGGGTGCGAGCCGCCGCCTGCGCAATTCGGGCAAGACCCCCGGCATCATCTACGGCGGCGCCGCCGAGCCGAAGATGATCGAACTGGATCACAACGCCCTGTGGCACGCCCTGAAGAAGGAAGCGTTCCACTCGTCGATCCTCGACCTGGAAGTCGCCGGCAAGTCGGAAAAGGCGCTGCTGCGCGCATTCCAGATGCACCCGTTCAAGCCGCTGGTGCTGCACGTCGATTTCCAGCGCGTGTCGGCCAACGACAAGATCCACGTCAAGGTGCCGCTGCACTTCATGAACCAGGAAACCGCTCCTGGCGTGAAGCTGGGCCACGGCCTGGTCAACCACATCGTCAACGACCTGGAAGTGTCGTGCCTGCCGGCCGACCTGCCTGAGTTCATCGAAGTGGACGTCGGCGCGATGGAACTGGGCCAGACCCTGCACCTGTCGGACCTGAAGCTGCCGAAGGGCGTGACCGTGATCACCCACGGTGACGACAACCCGGCCATCGCCAGCATCTCGCAACCGGCTGGTGCCGTGTCGGAAGCTGCCGAAGGCGGCGAAGCCGCTGGCGAAACCCCGGCCGCCTAAGCTGCCGCAGCGGTGGCGGCCCGCGGGCCGCGCCACCAAGAAACCGCCGCTCTTGCGGCGGTTTTTTTTCGCCCGGCAGCGGACTGCCGGTTTTTCGGTATCCTTGGCGCCTGTGGCGCAGTCCCGCGCGCCAACGACACAGTCACACGCATGATCAAGCTTATCGTCGGCCTCGGCAATCCCGGTGCGGAGTACGAGGCCACCCGACACAACGCCGGCTTCTGGCTGGTGGACCAGCTGGCCCGCATGGGCGGCGCCACGCTTCGCGTCGAGGGCCGCTTCCACGGGCTGGCCGCGCGCGCACGGCTCTGGGACCAGGAGATCTGGCTGCTCAAGCCGTCGACCTTCATGAACCGCTCCGGCCTGGCGGTGGTGTCGCTGGCGCGCTTCTACAAGATCCTGCCCGACGAGATCGTGACCGTGCATGACGAGATGGACCTGCCGGCCGGCGCCGCCAAGCTCAAGCGCGGCGGCGGCGCGGGCGGCCACAACGGCCTGAAGGACATCTCGGCCCACCTGGGCACGCAGGACTACTGGCGCCTGCGCCTGGGCGTGGGCCATCCGCGCAATGCGCCCGGCGGTGCCGGCGCGGGCCGCGAGGACGTGGTCAACTTCGTGCTAAAACCACCGCGGCGCGAGGAGCAGGAAGCGATCGATGCCGCGATCGACCGCTGCATCGACCCGCTCGGCCTGCTGGCCCGCGGCGATGCCGAGCGCGCCATGGCGCAGCTGCACACCGCGCGCTGAGCGCCGGCACGCCAGCCAGCATATTTCTGGGACAGCAGTATGAAAACGGGCCGCATCCGCGGCCCGTCGTCGTTTGGCCGCACCGGTCTGCAGTTGCAGACATAGTGTCATCAAAGTGCCATGGGCACCACCTAAATTGCGGGGTTTCCAATCGCGTCGGTATCGCATGGTTGCCGATGCGCATGACATCCCACAGGAGGAAAGCCCATGTCGTACCTGACCGACGAAGCGCGCGCCGCAAGCCGCGCCGCCAAGCCCGACGTTGACGTGCCCGGCCAGATGCTCGAAGACATCGTCGCCGCCAACCCGGCCCGCCGCCGGGTGCTGCGCGGCGGCCTGGGCCTGTCGCTGGTGTCGGCATTCGGCAGCGGCCTGCTGGCCGCCTGCGGCGGCGATGACGATCCCGCCCCGGCTCCGGCGCCCGCACCGGCCCCTGCCCCGGCACCCGCTCCGGCACCGGCTCCCGCCACGCCGAGCTACGAGGTCACCTTCGAGCCGATCGCCAAGTCCACCGCCGATACCGTGGTGGTGCCGAGCGGCTACAGCGTCGACGTGCTGTTCTCCGCCGGCGACCCGGTCGAAGCCGGCGCCACCGGCTATGCCGGCGCCTTCCAGTCGTCGGCCGAGACCGAACGCCAGGCCGGCGGCAACCACGACGGCATGCACTACTTTGCACTGCCTGGCGTCGATCCGCAGAAGGGCGGCCTGCTGGCGATCAACCACGAGCTGCCGGACTACAGCATCCTGTTCCCGACCGCCTACGACGCCGCCACCGCGAGCCCGGAGCAAAAGCGCATCGCCCTGTCGGCGGTCGGTATTTCCGTGATCGAAGTGGAGCTGGCCGCCAGCGGCAAGTGGCAGGTCAAGCGCGACTCGGTCTACAACAAGCGCTACACCGGCAACACGCTGTACCGCGTCGGCGGCCCGGCCGCATCGGTGGTCGGCGCAACCGTGGTCGGCATGCTCAACAACTGCTCGAGCGGCCACACCCCGTGGGGCACCTACCTGACCTGCGAGGAAAGCACCGACAACTACATCGACCCGACCCAGGCCGACAACGGCTACGGCTGGGTGGTGGAGATCGACCCGTACGGCACGCTGGGCGCGCCGGCCAAGCGCACCGCGATGGGCCGCTTCGACCACGAGAACGTCGCCTACATCACCGATGCCAACAACAACGTGGCCTTCTACATGGGCGACGACGGCACCCCGGGCTGCATCTACAAGTTCGTGCCGAGCAAGGCCTTCGACCCGAACAACCGCGCCGCCAACGCCAACCTGCTGGACACCGGCACGCTGTACGTGGCGAAGTTCAATGCCGACGGCAGCGGCCAGTGGATCGAACTGTCGCAAGGCAAGAACGGCCTGACCGTCGGTGCCTCGGACCCGGGCAACTGGACCCAGTCGGCGGTGTCGCCGGCCCCGACCACGGTCGACTTCGCCACCCAGGCAGACGTGCTGATCAACACCAAGTCGGCCGCACGCGTGGCCGGCGGCACGCTGATGGACCGCCCCGAGTGGATCACCGCGGCACCGGACAACACGCTCTACTGCACGCTGACCAACAACAGCGGCCGCCAGCAGACCGACGCCGCCAACCCGCGCAAGAACAACCTGCACGGCCATATCATCCAGTGGAAGGAAGCCGGCAATTCGCCGCTGGCCACGACCTTCACCTGGAGCATCCTGCTGCAGGCCGGCGACCCGTCGCTGGCCACGGACAACCTGAAGGGCAACATCAACGGCGATACGTTCTCGAGCCCGGACGGCCTGCGCGTCGATCCCAAGGGCCGCCTGTGGGTGCAGACCGATTCGAGCACCAGCGCCACCTACACCGGCACCTTCGGCAACAACAGCATGTATTACATCTCGCCGACGGGCCAGTCGAAACGCTTCCTTGCGGGCCCGACCGGTTGCGAGATCACCGGCATCGCCTACACCCCGGACCTGACCACCTGCTTCATCAACATCCAGCACCCGACCGGCAAGTGGCCGGACGCCACCAAGCCGCCGCGCTCGTCCACCATCGTGGTGCGCCGTGCCGACGGCAAGCCGATCGGTGCCTGACCAGTGCAGTAGGCAGTAACCGTAGTAATTGGGGAAAGGTTAAGCCCCCGTCACCTTGCGGTGCCGGGGGCTTTTTTTTGACTGCCGAAGCCGGGGTAACGGGGACTGGATAGCGAGCGTTATCAGGCCGCGTGCCGGGCAGCCGTCAGCAGCCGGTACCGCTGCATCAGGACCTCCTGGGTCTCGACGCGGTTCGGGTCCTTGGGAATGCACGCGACGGGGCAGACCTGCTGGCATTGCGGCTCGTCGAAGTGCCCGACGCACTCGGTACACTTGTTGGGGTCGATTTCGTAGATCTCGGGCCCCATCGAAATGGCTTCGTTCGGGCACTCGGGTTCACAAACGTCGCAGTTGATGCAGTCGTCGGTGATCATCAGCGCCATGGTGTTTCCTTCCTGCGGACACGCCCGCGCCCGACTGGCCGCGGTCTGACGTGTCTGAAGCCGTATTTTATTCCGCTTTGCCGATTTTCTCTTGCAGCCAGCGCTCCACCGACGGGAACACGAACTTGCTGACGTCCCCGCCCAGCACCGCGATCTCGCGCACGAAAGTGCCCGAGATGAACTGGTACTGGTCCGACGGGGTCAGGAACATGGTCTCGACATCCGGCAGCAGGTAGCGGTTCATGCCCGCCATCTGGAACTCGTACTCGAAGTCGGACACCGCGCGCAGGCCGCGCACGATCACGCGCGCATTGTTCTTGCGGACAAAGTCCTTGAGCAGCCCGGAGAAGCCCTCGACGCGCACGTTGGGATAGTGCCCGAGCACTTCGCGGGCAATGCTGATGCGCTCCTCGAGCGAAAAGAACGGGCGCTTGTTGGGGCTGTGCGCCACGCCGACCACCAGTTCGTCGAAGATATTCGACGCACGGCGGACCAGATCCTCGTGTCCCCGGGTCATTGGATCGAAGGTGCCGGGATAGACCGCGCTGACCATACTTCCTCCTTGATCTGCCCGCTGCCGGCCGTGGAAGGGCCGCCTCTTGCGCCGGCCGGGCCGGCGTGGGTGCTGCGTCGCGAGCGTTGTGACAGCGGCGTAGTGTAACCCTAAATGCCCCGCTTGGAAGTCGCCGCAGGCACCGTTTTGCGGCAGTGCACCCAAGAACCGGTTCCGCAATCAGGAAGGGTCCCTTCCCCGTTCCGGAACCGCCGCGCCACCGACCTGGCGGATCAGCCGGCGCCGTTGCCCGGCACGCGGTGCTGCAGCAGGTGGAAATGCACCGCTCCGGCGCGCGCGTGCCGCACGATCTCGAGCGCGGCCGGCACCGGGGCATCGGCGCCGGTCAGAGGATGGTCGGTCTCGACATAGACCGCCCCGCCCGGCCGCGACAGCCGCGCCGCGTGCGCCAGCGACGGCCCGATCCAGTCCTCGGCGAACGGCGGATCCAGGAATACCACGTCGAAGCTGGCATCCGGCAGCTGCGCGGCAATGGCGAAGGCGTCGCCTTGCAGCACGCGCACCTGCCCGGCATCGAGCCGGGTCACGTTGTCGCGCAACTGCCTGGCCACGCGCGCATTGGACTCGACCAGCGTCACCACGGCCGCGCCGCGCGAGGCGGCCTCGAAGCCGAGCGCGCCGGAGCCGGCGAACAGGTCCAGGCATTCCAGCCCGGACAGGTCCTGCCCCAGCCAGTTGAAGAGGGTCTCGCGCACGCGGTCGGGGGTGGGGCGCAGGCCCTGGGCGTCAGGCACCGGCAGCAGCGTGCGCTTCCAGCGGCCGCCGATGATGCGGACCTGCGCGGGTGCCTGGCGCGGCACGGAAGAGACGGGAGATCGCCCGCGAGGCGCGGGCGAGGGCAATCGGGAACGCGAATTCATGCCGTGATTGTAGAGCCTGCGGCGGGCTCCGCCGCAGGCGATGCCGCCGTCACCGCCGACATCCTCGCTGACATCACTGCCGCGAAGCCGTGGGCGCGCTGCCCACCGGCCCGCCAACGATCACCGTGGCCATATTGTCCGGGTGTACATGGCGCTGGAACGCCGCCCTGACCTGTTCGCGCGTGACCTTGCCGATCTGCGCGGTCCAGGTATCGAGGTAATCGAGCGGCAGCCCGTACCAGCCGATATTGGCCACGTTGGTCAGCAGCTTGCGGTTGTTGTCGATGCGCAGCGGGAAGCCGTTGATCAGGTTGTCCTTGGCCGCGCGCAGCTCCTTCTCGCTCGGGCCCTCGGCGACAAAGCGCGCCAGCACCTGGCGCACCAGCGCCAGCGCCTCGTCGGTCTGGGCCTTCTTGGTCTGCAGGCTGATGCCGAACGGCCCCGGCTGCTTGGACGGCGCGAAATAGCTGTCCACGCCGTAGGTCAGGCCGCGCTTCTCGCGCACTTCGTCGGTCAGGCGCGAGCTGAAGCCGCCGCCGCCGAGCACGTAGTTGCCCACCAGCAGCGCGAAATAGTCGGGGTCGCCGCGCGCGATCGCCGGCTGGCCCAGCGCCACGCTGGACTGCTGCGCCGGGTGCGGCAGGCGCTGCTCGCTGGGCGCGATCTTCAGCCGCACCTGCGGCAGCGTCGGGGCGGCACGGCCAGGCGGCAGCCCGCGCGTCAGCTGCTCGGCGATGGCTTCGGCCTGCTTGCGGTCGACCGCGCCGATCAGCGTCACCACCGCGCGCTGCGCGCCGTAGTTGTCGCGCCAGAAGCCGACGATGTCGTCGCGCGTGATCGACGCCACGCTCTCGGGGGTCGCGGCGACGCCGTAGGGATGGTCGGGATACATGGCCCGGGCCAGCGCCTTGTCGGCGATCACGCCCGGCTTGGTATCGGCTTCGCGGATGGCGGTGATCAGGCGCTGCTTCTCGCGCCCGACCACGGCATCCGGATAGGTCGGCGCCTTGATCAGCTGCGCCGCCAGCGCGACCGACTGGTCCAGCTCCGGCTGCGCGGTCAGGGTGCGCAGCCCGATGCCGCCGCGGTCGCCGCCGGCCGCGCCGCCGAAGGCGGCACCGGTATCGGCGAAGGCATCGGCGATCCTGGCCTCGTCGCGCGCCGGCTGGCCGTCCTGCGCGGCGGCGCCCTTGTCGAGCAGGGCCGCGGTCAGCGTGGCCAGCCCGGCCTTGCCCTGCGGGTCATAGCGGCTGCCGGCGTCGAAGTCGATATTGATATCGAGCATCGGGATCGACGGGCTGTGCACGAAGAACACGCGCGCGCCGGTGGACGCGGTCCAGTGCTCGATCGGGATCGCTGCCTGCGCCAGTTGCGCGGCCAGCAGCACCACGGCGCCCAACGCGGCGCCGGCCAGTTTGCGCAGCGGGCGCGGCGCGGAAGTGACGGACTGGGTCATCGCCTTGTTCTCAGTGGCGCAGGCCCGACGGGGCCTGGGACTTGGGCTTGTTCGGATCGATCGGCTGCGGCACCAGGGTGGCCACGGTCAGGTTGTCGTCGTTGAAATACTTCGCGGCGACGGCCTGCACCTGCGCCGGCGTGACGGCCTTGATCTTGTCGAGCATGCGGTCGATCTGGCGCCAGGAGATCTCCGAGATCTCGGCTACGCCGATCTCCATGCCCTGCCCGAACACCGAATCGCGCTTGTAGATCTGGCCGGCCACCACCTGCGCCTTGACGCGCTTGAGCTCCTCCGGCGACACGCCTTCGCGGGCGATGCGCTGGATCTCCGCGCGCAGCGCGCGCTCGATCTCGTCGGTGTTGTGGCCCGCCGCCGGCGTGCCGTCGAGCACGAACAGCGACTCGCCGCGGTTGATGCTGTCGTAGCCGACATTGACGTCGTCGGCCAGGCGCTGCTCGCGCACCAGTTCGCGGGTCAGGCGCGCGTTGTCGTAGCCGTTGAGCACGGCCGCCAGCACCTCGAGCGCGTAGGGGTCGACGTCCTTCTCGACGTCGCGCAGGCGCGGCACCTTGTAGGCCATCACCATGTACTGGTTCTCGGCGGGCGCCTTGACCCAGATGCGCTTGATGCCCTTCTGCGCCGGCTCCTCCTGGTCCTTGCGTACCGGCAGCGCGCGCGGCTTGAGCTTGCCGTAGTACCGCTCGGCCAGCGTGCGCACTTCGTCGGCCCTGACGTCGCCGGTGACGATCACGGTGGCGTTGTTGGGCACATACCAGTGGCGATACCAGTCCTTGACGTCGTCGACGCGCATGTTGACCAGGTCATCCATCCAGCCGATCACCGGATGGCGGTAGGCGGCGGCGGTGTAGACCGTGGCCAGCAGCTGCTCATAGACCGTGCCGCGCGCGGAGTCGTCGGTGCGCAGGCGGCGTTCTTCCATCACCACCTTCATCTCGCGCTCGAACTCGTCCTTGGTGATGACGAGGTTGGCCATGCGGTCGGCTTCCAGCTCCATCATCTTCGGCAGGTACTGCTTGCCGATCTGCTGGTAGTACATGGTGAAGTCGCGGTTGGTCATGGCGTTCTCGCGCCCGCCCAGGGCCGCCACCTGCTTCGAGAATTCGCCCACGCCGACCTTGGGCGTGCCCTTGAACATCATGTGTTCCAGCATGTGGGCCACGCCGGTGGTGCCGCTGACCTCGTCGATGCCGCCCACGCGGTACCAGACCTGGTGTGCCACGGTCGGGGCGCGGTGGTCTTCCTTGACGATCAGCCGCAGTCCGTTGGACAGGCGGTACTCGGTCGTGCCGTGGGCGGTGGCGCCCGCCGGCGCGGTCTGCGCCGCCGGCATCGGCGAGGCCACCACGCCTTGCGCCGTCGCGGTCAGCGACCAGGGCAGCAGCGCCAGCAGCAGCGCGGGGATGGCCCGCCGCGCCAGCCGTGCGGCGCGTACGGAAGGTGCCTGCCACGGCGGTGCGTGGCGTTGGATGCGCGCTTGGGTGGCGGCGTTGCTGCCCGGTGCGCCTGCTGCGCCCGTTGCGGTCATGACAGCGCAATGGTTCATGCGACCCCGTCTGCTAAAATTTTGCCGATCGATCCGCGTGCGCGACGCTGCGCGCGAATCTGCCATGTAGTGAATGCATGTAGCGAACTATACGCAATCGCCGGCCGGGACCACAACGGTTTCTCCCCAGCCTTTGCGAAGCCTGCGTAACCCATTGATTAATCACCGGTTGCCTGCGGCAGTGGCTGCCGCCAGGGTTTCGGCCCCGGTATTGACCCCGTTCCCCAATGTTTAGTTTCTGGAAGAAGCGCAAGGCCGAGCCGGCGCCCGTCGAGGCGCCAGCGGAGGCCGCCGTCGAGGCGCCCGCACCAGCCCCGGCCCCCGCGCCGGAGGTCCCCGCACCCGCACCCGCCCCGGCACCGTCCCCGACACCCACGCCAACGCCCACCCCTGCCCCCGCGCCCGTGCCGGTTCCCGTGCCCGTCCCGGTGCCGGCGCAAGTGCCCCCGCCCGCGCCAGCGCCGGTCGCCGCCGAGGCGCTGGAACTGGTGCCGCCGCCCGCCCCCAGCGCCGAAGCCCGGCAGGGCTGGATGCAGCGCCTGCGCACCGGCCTGTCCAAGACCAGCCGCAACCTCGGTACGCTGTTCGTCGGCGTCAAGGTCGACGAGGACCTGTTCGAGGAACTGGAAACCGCGCTGCTGATGGCCGACGCCGGCGTCGAGGCCACCGAATACCTGCTGGGCGAACTGCGCAAGCGCGTCAGGTCCGAGCGCATCGAAACCGCCGAGGGCGTCAAGGCGGCGCTGCGCGAGCTGCTGACGCAGTTGCTGCGCCCGCTCGAAAAGACCATGGCGCTGGGCCGCGAGCAGCCTCTGGTGATGATGATCGCGGGCGTCAACGGTGCCGGCAAGACCACCAGCATCGGCAAGCTGTGCAAGCACTTCCAGCGCTACGACCAGAAGGTGCTGCTGGCCGCCGGCGACACCTTCCGCGCCGCCGCGCGCGAGCAGCTGGCGATCTGGGGCGAACGCAACAACGTCACCGTGGTGGCGCAGGAAAGCGGCGACCCCGCGGCGGTGATCTTCGACGCCGTCAACGCCGCCAAGGCGCGCGGCATCGACATCGTCATGGCCGACACCGCCGGGCGCCTGCCGACGCAGCTGCACCTGATGGAAGAGCTGAAGAAGGTCAAGCGCGTGATCAGCAAGGCCATGCCGAGCGCGCCGCACGAGGTGCTGCTGGTGATCGACGCCAATACCGGCCAGAACGCCCTGCAGCAAACCCGTGCCTTCGACGACGCGCTAGGCCTTACCGGCCTGATCGTGACCAAGCTCGACGGCACCGCCAAGGGCGGCATCCTGGCGGCGATCGCGCGCCAGCGCCCGGTGCCGGTCTACTTCATCGGCGTGGGCGAGAAGGTGGAAGACCTGCAGCCGTTCAAGGCGGAGGAGTTCGCCGAGGCGCTGCTGGGGTAAATCCCGCCGTCCTGCAAGACAAAACGCCCCGGCAGTGCCGGGGCGTTTGCGTTTTGCCGGGTCGCAATACTATTCCGCGTCGGGCTGCGACTTCGGCTCCGCCTTCTGGAACGCCGGCAGCGCCATGCACGCTTCATAGATCTTCGCGATCGCCGGATAGCGCGCCACGTCGATATTGAATCGCTGGGCGTTGAACACCTGCGGCACCAGGCACAGGTCGGCCAGCGTGGGCGTGTCGCCAAAGCAGAAACGCCCGGCCTTGCCGCTGCGCTCGAGATTGGCTTGCAGCGAGGCAAAGCCGAGCTCGATCCAGTGGCGGTACCAGGCGTCCTTGACCTCGTCGGTCACGCCCACCGTGTGCTTCAGGTACTTGAGCACGCGCAGGTTGTTCAGCGGATGGATCTCGCAGGCGATCTCCTGCGCCAGGCCACGCACATAGGCGCGATCCAGCGCCGTGCCGGGCAGCAGCTTCGGCTCGGGATGGACCTCGTCGAGGTACTCGACGATGGCCAGCGATTGCTGCAGCACGTGTTCGCCGTCGGCCAGCGCCGGCACCAGGCCATCGGGGTTCACCGCGCGGAACTCCGGCTTGAGCTGCTGGCCGCCTTCCTTGAGCAGGTGCACCGGCACGTAGTCATAGGACAGGCCCTTCAGTTCCAGCGCGATACGCACGCGGAACGAGGCGGAACTGCGGAAATAGCTGTAAAGCTTGAGCATCGGTTCAGACTACCTTGATGGTGAGATCGCCCACGCCGCCGACGTGGCACTGCATGACATCGCCCTTGACCACCGGCCCCACGCCCTCGGGCGTGCCGCTGAAGATCAGGTCGCCGGGCTGCAGCTCGAACAGTTTCGACAGGTACGACACCATCTCCGGCACCGACCAGATTAGGTCCGAGAGATCGCCGCGCTGCTTTTCGACGCCGTTGACCGACAGCGTGACCTCGCCCTTCTCGGGATGGCCGATGGCCGCCACCGGCACGATCGGGCCGATCGGGGCGGAGCGGTCGAAGGCCTTGCCGGTCTCCCACGGGCGGCCGGTCTTCTTCGATTCGTTCTGCAGGTCGCGGCGCGTCATGTCCAGTCCCACGGCATAGCCGAACACATGGCCGGCGGCCTGCTCGACCGGGATGTCGCGGCCGCCCTTGCCGATCGCCACCACCAGTTCCACTTCATAGTGGCAGTTGCTGGTGCCCGGCGGGTACGGGAAGGCGCCCTCGGCGCCGTCGGCGACGTAGCTGACCGCATCGGACGGCTTGCAGAAGAAGAACGGCGGCTCGCGGTCGGGGTCCGAACCCATTTCCCGGGCATGGGCGGCGTAGTTGCGGCCGACGCAGTACACGCGCCGGACCGGAAAGCTCGCGTGGCTGCCGCGCACAGGCACGCCAACGGGCGCGGGCGGGGCGAACACGAATTCGGTCATGCATCTCTCCAGATAGTTCTGATCGGTGCTGCGACGGGGCCCGGTGCCGGGCGCAGCAGGGCAACAGGATACACCGCGGGCCGGGGCCTGCGTACGGCCGCATACAATGAATCCAGGCACGCTCGCAGCGCCGCCGCACCGGACTGGGGCGTCCTCCCTGGCGCTGCCGGCGCGAATCTTGCATGGCGCACTGCAACAGAGCCAGCCATGACACGACGCCATCCGCCCCCCACGCCCACGCCGGCGCCCGCGGCCCCCACCGGCCGGGTGCTGCGCATCCTGCTCGTACGCGACCCGCTCGACGCCGATCCCCTCAACGTCGAGACCATCCGCAGCGGGCTGGTGAACGCTGGCTTCACCGAGATCCAGATCGTCGATGCCGACCTGCGGCTGCCCGATGTGATCACCGCTAGCCAGCCCGACATGCTGATCATCGCGTCCGAGTCCGCCGCGCGCGACACCATCGAGCATGTGTGCGTCTCGACCCAGCATGCACCGCGCCCGATCGTGCTGTTCACCGACAACGACGACAGCCAGCGCATCAAGGCCGCACTCAGCGCGGGCATTACCGCCTATATCGTCGACGGCCTGCGCGCGGAGCGCGTCAAGACCGTGCTCGACGTCGCCTATGCACGCTTCGAGCTGGACCAGCAGCTGCGCGCCGAACTCGACGCCACGCGGCTGAAGCTGGCCGAGCGCAAGGTGGTGGAGCGCGCCAAGGGCCTGCTGATGCAGGCGCGCGGGCTCAGCGAGGAAGACGCCTACAAGCGCCTGCGCAGCATGGCGATGGAACGCGGGCTGAAGCTGGTCGATGCGGCGCAGCGCGTGATCGACGTGATGGGCTGAACGTCGGGGCTGGACGTCCGGGCTGAACGCCCGGCGGCGGCCGTTGCGGTGCAACGCCGCACGCGGCTGGTGCGCTGCACGTTCGTGGCACCACGCCGCATTCCCGCTTCGCTGATCCATTGCCGCGGGACTGCGGTGAACGTGTCCAGACCGCGTCACTTACGCACCGACCTCGTCCATTCCGCCCCGTTCCGGTACAACACTCCCCGAAATGCTGCACCGCACAGTGCTGGCATACGCCTTGCGTCATGCAGGCATCGGCCAACGGCGGCCGATCGACAATTCAGGCGGACACGGCCAACGCGGGCCGCGTCACGCCACGGACAACGGCGTCCCTGCAGCGCACCGGTCTTCTGGCGAAGCCGGCCGCGCGAGGGGACGCTTTTTTCTTGGAGCCACGCAATGCCCTCTCGCCTCAGCCATGCCAGGCCGCTGCACCCGGCCGTCCAGCACTCCGACGCCACT
Source organism: Cupriavidus phytorum (assembly GCF_003254285.1). Lineage (NCBI taxonomy): Bacteria > Pseudomonadati > Pseudomonadota > Betaproteobacteria > Burkholderiales > Burkholderiaceae > Cupriavidus > Cupriavidus phytorum. The sequence continues at coordinate 27,860 of NZ_QKZN01000003.1, read as the reverse complement.
GCCGCCGCCGACGCGGTCCCGGCCAGCAGCGGCCGGCGCCGTGCGCTGGCCACCATCGCCGGTGCCAGCGTGATGACGCTGGTCGATCCGCTGGTGCGCGCCGGCGCCTGGGCCGCGGGCTCAGACGCGCCGGAGAAGACCGAGGTGCGCATCGGCTTTATCCCGCTGACCGACTGCGCCTCGGTGGTGATGGCGGCCACGCTGGGGCTCGACAAGAAGTACGGCATCAAGATCACGCCGACCAAGGAAGCCTCGTGGGCGGGCGTGCGCGACAAGCTGGTCAACGGCGAGCTGGACGCGGCCCACGTGCTCTACGGCCTGGTCTATGGGGTGCAGCTCGGCATCGGCGGGCCAAAAAAAGACATGGCCGTGCTGATGAGCCTGAACCACAACGGCCAGGCCATCACGCTGTCGTCCAAGCTGGCCGAGAAAGGCGTGCGGGACGGCGCCAGCCTGAAGGCACTGATGGCGAAGGAAAAGCGCGACTACACCTTCGCCCAGACCTTCCCGACCGGCACGCATGCGATGTGGCTGTACTACTGGCTGGCGGCCAACGGCATCAACCCGATGCAGGACGCCAAGGCCATCACGGTGCCGCCGCCGCAGATGGTGGCCAACATGCGCGTGGGCAATATGGACGGCTTCTGCGTGGGCGAGCCGTGGGGCGCGCGCGCGATTGCCGACAAGATCGGCTTCACCGCCGAGACCACGCAGGCGATCTGGAAAAACCATCCGGAAAAGACTCTGGGCACCACGGCCGAGTTCGTGCAGAAGTATCCCAACACGGCGCGCGCGATGGTGGCCGCGGTGCTGGAGGCGTCGAAGTTCATCGATGCATCGGCCTCCAACCGCCGCAAGACCGCCGAGACCATCGCCGCCAAGTCCTATGTCAATACCGACATGGACATCATCCTCGACCGCATGCTGGGCCGCTACACCAACGGGCTGGGCAAGACCTGGGACGACCCCGACGCGATGAAGTTCTACCAGGACGGCAACGCGAACTTCCCATACCTGTCCGACGGCATGTGGTTCCTGACGCAGCACAAGCGCTGGGGCCTGCTCAAGGCCCATCCGGATTACCTTGCCGTGGCCAGGCAGGTCAACCGCATCGACATCTACAAGCAGGCCGCCACTGCCGCGCAGGTGCCGCTACCCAAGAGCGACATGCGCAGCTCGAAGCTGATCGACGGCGTGATCTGGGACGGCAAGGACCCGAAAGCCTACGCCGACGGTTTCAAGATCAAGGCCGCCGGCACGCCTGCGGCCTGAACCGCAGTGCCCTGACCAAAGGAGCCCGACGTGAATGCCATTGCCTCCACCACGCCCGAAGCCGCAGCCGACCCCGACACCAAGGAACGGACACGCCGGCGCGAACAGGAAATCTCCGCGCAGGCCCGGCGCGCGGCACGCCGCGACGCCGCCGCCGCGCTGGTGCTCAAGGCGGTGCCGCCGCTGCTGGGCTTCGCCCTGTTCGTGCTGGCCTGGCACGGCATCGCCACCATGATCCCGGCCATTCCCACCCCGGGCGCGACGTGGAACGCGGCGGTGCCGCTGTTTGCCGACCCGTTCTACCGCAACGGGCCCAATGACCAGGGCATCGGATGGAACGTGCTGGCGTCGCTGGCGCGCGTGGCGGCGGGCTTCGGCCTGGCCGCGCTGGTCGGCATCCCGGCCGGTTTCGTGATCGGGCGCTTCGCCTTCCTGAACGCCATGACCGCGCCGGTGATCAGCCTGCTGCGGCCGGTGTCGCCGCTGGCATGGCTGCCGATCGGGCTGCTGCTGTTCAAGGCGGCCAATCCGGCCGCGATCTGGGCGATCTTCATCTGCTCGATCTGGCCGATGGTGATCAACACCGCGGTGGGCGTCACGCGCGTGCCGCAGGACTACCTGAACGTGGCGCGCGTGCTCGACCTGTCCGAGTGGAAGGTGTTCACGCGCGTGCTGTTGCCCGCGGTGCTGCCCTACATGCTGACCGGCGTGCGGCTGTCGATCGGCACGGCCTGGCTGGTGATCGTCGCTGCCGAGATGCTGACCGGCGGCACCGGCATCGGCTTCTGGCTGTGGGACGAGTGGAACAACCTGAAGGTCGAGCACATCGTGATCGCGATCTTCGTCATCGGCCTGATCGGCCTGCTGCTGGAACATGCGCTGCTGGCGCTGGCCCGGCGCTTCAGCTACGGCACCCATTGATCCGACCGGGAGAAACGCCATGGACAAGTTCGTCAGCATCGAAAACGTCGGCCAGACCTTCAAGACCCGCAAGGGCCCGTTCGTCGCGCTGCGCGACATCGACCTGCACATCGCCGAGGGCGAGTTCATCACGCTGATCGGCCACTCCGGCTGCGGCAAGTCCACGCTGCTGAACCTGCTGGCGGGGCTGGCCACACCCACCACCGGGGCGCTGATCTGCGCCGGGCGCGAAATCGCCGGACCCGGGCCGGAGCGCGCGGTGGTGTTCCAGAACCATTCGCTGCTGCCCTGGCTGACCTGTTTCGAGAACGTCTACCTGGGTGTGGAGCGTGTGTTCGCGGCCAGCGAGGACAAGGCGCAGCTCCGGGCGCGCACGCACGACACGCTGGCGCTGGTGGGCCTGAGCCACGCCGAAGGCAAGTATCCACACGAAATCTCCGGCGGCATGAAGCAGCGCGTGGGCATTGCCCGCGCGCTGGCGATGGCGCCCAAGGTGCTGCTGATGGACGAGCCCTTCGGCGCGCTCGATGCACTCACGCGCGCGCACCTACAGGACGAGCTGATCAAGATCGTGGCAGCCACGCGCAGCACCGTGGTGATGGTGACGCACGATGTCGACGAGGCCGTGCTGCTGGCCGACCGCATCGTGATGATGACCAACGGCCCGGCCGCCACCATCGGCGAGATCCTGGCGGTGGACCTGCCGCGCCCGCGCGACCGCGTGGCGCTGGCGGATGACCCGACCTACCACCGCTGCCGCACCGCGGTGCTGGACTTCCTCTACCGCAAGCAGCGCAATCCGGCGCTGCAGGAAGCGGCGTAGCGGTGTAGCGGCGCGCCAGGCGGCCATGGGCGCGGCCGCCGCGCTCCGCTATCATGAACCCAGAACACACTACCCCACGCCGCCATGACCACCACCGCCCCATTTCCCGCCGCCCGCTATATCAAGGAGATCGGCCGCGGCGTCAACGGCGCGCGCGCGCTGCCGCGCGAGGACGCGCAGGCCCTGTTCGACGCCATGCTGGCCGGGCGCGTGTCCGACCTCGAACTCGGCGCCATCCTGATGGCGTATCGCATCAAGGGCGAGGCGCCGCACGAGCTGGCCGGCATGCTCGAGGCCGCCCATGCGCACTGCCAGCCGCTGCCGGCGCCGCAGGACCGGCAGGTGGTGGTGATTCCCAGCTACAACGGCGCGCGCAAGCAGCCCAACCTGGTGCCCCTGCTGGCGCTGCTGCTTGCCCGCGAAGGCGTCCCCGTACTGGTGCACGGCACACGCGAGTTCGAGGGGCGCGTGACCAGCATGGCGCTGTTCGAGGCGCTGGGCGTACCCCTGTGCGCGAGCACCGACGAGGCGTCGGCAAGGCTGCGGGATGGCGATGCCAATGGCCCGCTGGCGGTACTGCCGGTGGACGTGCTGTCGCCCGGGCTGTCGCGGCTGCTGGAGCGGCGCACCGTGATCGGCCTGCGCAATTCGTCGCATACGGTCGCCAAGATGCTGCAGCCGGTGGGCGAGCACACACCCGCCGAAGGCCTGCGGCTGTACAGCTACACGCACCCCGAATACCGCGAGACGCTGACCGACTACTTCTCGCACGAGCCCGCCAACGTGCTGCTGGCACGCGGCACCGAGGGCGAGGTGGTGGCCGATGCCCGGCGCACGGGCCGCATCGACTGGCTGCATGAAGGCCACCAGCAGACGCTGGTGGGTCAGGCCGGGGGCTCGATCGGCGAGGTGCCGGAACTGCCGCCGGGCAGCGATGCGGGCCTGACCGTGGCCTGGATCCGGCGCGTGCTCGACGGCGCAGTGCCGGTGCCGGCGCCCATCACCATCCAGATCGAGGCCATCCGCGAGTGCCTGCGCCAGGGCACGCGCGTGACCTGGGCCAGCCCGGTCTGAGCCGGCCCCGGCACAACCGTCAGGGCTTGCGCGGGGGCAGCGGAATGCGCTCGGTCTCGCCCGGCACGTGCGGGAACTGGTCGTCCTCCCAGCGCTGGGCCGCGGCCTCGATCGCCACCTTGCTGCTGGCGACGAAATTCCAGTAGATAAAGCGGTGCCCGTCGGTCGGGTCGCCGCCCAGCAGCATCACCCGCGACGGCGCCGTGGCAGTGAGCGTCGCCGGCTGGCCCGGCGTCAGCACCACCATGTGTTCCGCCGGCAGCGGTTCGCCGTCGAGCGAGACCGCGCCGTCGACCGGATAGATGCCGCGCTCGGCGTGGTCGGCGGGAATCTCCACGCTGGCGCCCGCGTCCAGCTCGATCGCCACGTACAGCGTGCGACTGAACACCTTGACCGGCGAGGTCTGGCCGAACGCATCGCCGGCAATCACCACCATGCGCAGGCCGGGCCGCTCGATACGCGGCAGCGTCGCGGCGGGATGGTGGAAGAACGACGGCTCGGCGCCCTCATGCTGCTGCGGCAGTGCCACCCAGGTCTGGATGCCATGCAGGCGCGCGCCCTCCGGGCGCACATGCTCGGGTGAGCGCTCCGAATGCACGATGCCGTGGCCGGCGGTCATCCAGTTGACGTCGCCGGGGCGAATCGCCTGGTCGCTGCCGAGGCTGTCGCGATGGATGATCTCGCCCTCGAACAGGTAGGTGACGGTAGCCAGCCCGATATGGGGATGCGGACGCACATCGGCGCCCTGGCCCGGCGGCAGCTGCACCGGTCCCATATGGTCGAAGAAGATGAACGGTCCCACGGTCTGGGTTGCCGCGGCCGGCAGCAGCCGACGCACGGTGAAATCGCCCAGGTCGCGCACATGCGGCTTGAGCAAGTGTTCGATAGCAGACATAACTCCTCCGATCCGATAAGAGAGGCTCGCAAGCATGCCAGTGCGCCGCTCGCCGGTCGAGTGTAGCCGGTGGTGGAACAGAGCATTGCAACGGCAGGCAGAACCCCCTTGCCACGCTGCGCTCTAACTACCAGTGCGCGATGACAGCGGTATCGTTGCCGTCTCATTACGATCTTCCCGACTATCCAAACACGAAAGGTGATATCCGGGAACTATCAGAACCATCGGAACTCCAATTAGCACTCACCCGGCCAGAGTGCTAAGATGTGTTGCAGTGCCGCCGATCCCCCGAGGGGCCGCGGCGCACCGGCAACCAAACCGCCGGACGCGAAAGGAGCCATTGAGTGAACGCAGTCTTGTCTGCCGACCAAACCCTGACGAACAACCGTCTGCCGACGGTGCCCCGGAACACGGGCAGCTTTGCGCTGACCTTTCCGGCGACCGTGGGCAACCTCGACAGCTATATCCAGGCTGTCCACCGGATTCCGCTGCTGACCGCAGAGGAAGAGCAACGCCTTGCGCGCGAACTGCGCGACCACGATTCCGTCGACGCGGCGCGCCGCCTGGTGATGTCGCACCTGCGGCTGGTGGTGTCGATCGCCCGCCAGTACCTCGGCTACGGCCTGCCCCACGCCGACCTGATCCAGGAAGGCAATATCGGCCTGATGAAGGCGGTGAAGCGTTTCGACCCGGACCAGGGCGTGCGCCTGGTGTCGTACGCGATGCACTGGATCAAGGCTGAAATCCATGAATACGTGCTGAAGAACTGGCGCATGGTCAAGGTGGCCACCACCAAGGCCCAGCGCAAGCTGTTCTTCAACCTGCGCAGCCACAAGCAGGGCGGCCACACCTTCACGCCGGAACAGGTCGAGGCCGTCGCGCGCGAGCTGAACGTCAAGCCCGAAGAAGTGATGGAGATGGAAACCCGCCTGTCGGGCGGCGACCTGGCGCTCGAAGGGCAGGTAGACGACGGCGAAGAGGAATTCGCCCCCATCGCCTACCTGGCCGACAACCACAACGAGCCGACCCGCGTGATGGAAGCCAAGCGCCACGACCGCATGCAGGTCGAGGGGCTGGAAGAAGCGCTGGGCAAGCTCGACGAACGCAGCCGCCGCATCATCGAGGCGCGCTGGCTCAACGTCGAGGACGACGGCTCGGGCGGCGCCACGCTGCATGAGCTGGCCGACGAGTTCGGCGTGTCGGCCGAGCGCATCCGCCAGATCGAGGCGGCGGCGATGAAGAAGATGAAGGGCGCGCTGCAGGCCTTTGCCTGATCCCACCGCAACCATGCAAAAGGCCGGTCCATGGACCGGCCTTTTTTGTTGCCCGCGGAGCGTTGGTGCGACCGCTGGTGCGACGTTATGCCGCACCCTTTCGCCCCCGCTGCGTCAGGACAACAGCTGTTTCAGGTCGTGCGCAATGGGTTCCGGCCCCTGGCCGTGGCGGATGAACAGCCGCAGCTTGCCCTGCGGATCGAACACATAGCTGCCGGCCGAGTGATCCACGGTGTAGTTGTTGGGTGAGCTGCCCGGCACCTTGGCGTAGAACACCTTGAAGTCCTTGGCCAGCTTCTGCAGCGCGGCCTCGTCGGCCGGGCGCAGCCCGACGAAGCGCGGATCGAAGGCGGGCACGTACTGCGCCAGCAGCGCCTGCGTATCGCGTTCCGGGTCGACCGTGACGAACAGCACCTGCACGCGGTCCGCATCCGGTCCCAGCTGCTCCACGACCGCCTTCAGTTCGGCCATGGTGGTAGGGCAGACGTCCGGGCAGTGGGTGTAGCCGAAGAACATCACCACCGCCTTGCCCTTGTAGTCGGCCAGGGTGCGCACCTTGCCGGTGTGGTCGGTCAGCGAGAAGTCCTTGCCGAAGTCGGCAGCGCCGGTGATATCGACATTGCGGAACGACGCCTTCTGCTGTCCGCAGGCGGCAACGGCCAGGGCCAGCGCGGCCAGCAGGGAAAAGCGGCGGAAGGCGGCGAACAGGCCGGAAGCGGAGCTGAGGCGTGGCATGCGGGGGACGGGTCAGGGATGAGAAGGAAACAGCATGCAGTATCGCCGATCATGCTGCCGGGCTCGCGCCGGCGCGGCAAGATGCCGCAGCCGGGGCCGGGGCATGCCCCGGTGCAGGTCAGACCTGCGGCACGAACTTGAAGTAGTGGTCGATCAGCAGCGCGGCAAACAGCAGCGACAGGTACAGGATCGAGAAGCGGAAGGTGCGCTGCGCCAGTTCGTCCGAATAGTTGCGGTACAGCTTCCAGGCATAGGCCAGGAAGCCCGCGCCCAGCGCCAGCGCGGCGGCCAGGTAGATGTAGCCGCTCATGCCGTAGACGAAGGGCAGCAGCGTCGCCGCGATCATCACCAGCGTGTACAGCAGGATATGCAGCAGCGTGTAGCGCTCGCCGTGCGTGACCGGCAGCATCGGCAGCCCGGACTTGGCGTAATCGGCGCGGCGGTACAGCGCCAGCGCCCAGAAGTGCGGCGGGGTCCAGGTGAAGATGATCAGCACCAGGAACCACGCCTCGGCCGGCACCTCGCCCGCGACCGCGGCCCAGCCGAGCGCCGGCGGCATCGCGCCGGACAGGCCGCCGATGACGATGTTCTGCGGCGTGGCCGGCTTGAGCAGGATGGTGTAAACAACCGCGTAGCCCAGGAAGGTGGCAAAGGTCAGCCACATGGTCAGGTCGTTGGCGTAGACGTGCAGCAGCCACATGCCCGCGCCGCCCAGGATGGCGGAGAACACCAGCGTCTGGCGCGTGGTGATCTCGCCGGTGGCGGACGGGCGCCAGGCGGTGCGGCGCATCAGCGCATCGATCTTCTGCTCGACCAGGCAATTGATGGCGAAAGCCGCGCCGGCTAGCAGCCAGATGCCGGCCGCGCCGCCGATCAGCACCGGCCACGGCACCATGCCGGGCGTGGCCAGGAACATGCCGATGATGGCGCAGAACACGGCCAGCTGCGTCACGCGCGGCTTGGTCAGGGCGGCATATTGCCGGGCCAGGTGCCGCATGCGGCTCAACTTGCCCAGGGAATGGGGATGGGTAGCGGTAACCACGGAAGGAGTCTTGTCTTTCATGTGGCGCGGGCGGCAGTCGGCACGGCAGCGGGGGCGCCGGCGGCCCGGGTCGTCAGCCCGATATTGTAGTGGAGACGGACCAGCAGCAGCAGCAGCACCGCGGCGCCGCCGTTGTGCGCGACCGCCGCCACCAGCGGCCAGTCGAACACGATATTCGACAGCCCGGTGGCCAGTTGCAGCACCAGCGTCGCAAGCAGCCAGCCAGCGGCGCGGCTGAGCCCTTCGAGCCGGCGCGCACGCAGGCCGAACCATGCCAGGTAGCCCAGCACGATCACGGCAAAGCCGCGATGGACCCAGTGGATCGCCACCAGCGCCGCGTGCGGGATGTAGTCGCCGTCCGCGGTCATGCCCAGCTGGCGCCACAGCGTGAAGCCATGGCGGAAGTCCATCTCGGGCACCAGCTGGCCGTTGCACAGCGGGAAGTCGGTGCAGGCCAGCACCGCGTAGTTGGTGCTGACCCAGCCGCCCAGGAAGATCTGGATCACCAGCAGCAGCAGGCCGATGCGCACCGGCCAGCGCAGCCGCGCCGCCTGCGGCGCGACCGGGTGCGGCGGGTCGTTGCGCGAGCCCAGCTGGATCAGCACCGCCAGCAGCGCCATGCCCAGCATCAGGTGCGTGACGACGATGATCGGCTGCAGCTTCAGCGTCACGGTGAAGGCGCCGAAGGCGCCCTGCACGCACACCAGCAGCAGCACGCCGGTGGCGAACCACGGCGACTGCTTCAGCTCGCGCCGCTTGACCCACGCCAGCACCATCAGCGTGATGATCAGCACGCCGACGGCCATGGCGAAGTAGCGGTGGATCATCTCGATCCAGGCCTTGGCCAGCGTCACCGGGCCGCTGGGCATCGCGGTCTCGGCCGCGCGGATCGGCTCCATCGCCGCGTGCGGGTTGGAATGCCCGTAGCAGCCCGGCCAGTCCGGGCAACCCAGCCCGGAGTCGGTCAGCCGCGTGAAGCTGCCGAACATGATCAGGTCCAGCGTCAGGAACGCCGTGATCCAGGCAAGCTTGCGGTACTTGTTGCGATCGCCCTTCACCATCACGTAGGACAGCGGGAACAGCGCGATCAGGACGCCGATGATGGCCAGTTGCAGCAGCATGCCGTCCCCTCAACCGATGCGCGAGACCTTGAGCAGCTTCTTCAGGTCGCCGCTCATCTTCTTCGGGTCGGGGTCCTGCGGGAAACGCATCATCAGGTTGCCCAGCGGGTCGACCAGGAACAGGGTGTCCTCGGCGCGCTTGCCCGGCTCGGCCGGCAGCCACTGTTGCGCTGCCTGGCGGTCGATGCGCAGAAAACGCACGCCCGCGTAGGGCTCGTTGTACGCGGCGACCAGCCGCTCGTCGATCTTGCCCTCGTCGGTGACCAGCCACACCGGCACGATGCGCAGGCGGTCCTGGCCCTGCCCGGCGCGGATCTGGCGGATGGTGAACAGCTTTTTGGCGCAGGCCTCGTCGCAGGCCGACGCATCGGCGCTGAGCAGCAGCCACTTGCCGCGGAACTGCTCCAGCGGCACGGCCTGGCCCTGCTCGTCGGTAACGCGCACCGGCGGCATCGGCCGCTGCGGGTCGACCAGCGTGCCGTAGTTGGTGGCGCCGCCGCGCGGCTTGATCACGTAATAGGTGAAGTAGGAGGCAATCACCGGCGACGCGCACACCAGCAGCAGCATCAGCATCTGCAGGCGGCCACGGCGCGTGCGCGCGTCGATGCGGGGGTCGCGCGGCGAGGCCGCGGCGGCCGGGGCGGAGTCTTGCTGTGCCATGGAGTACGTCTGTCCTTTGTCTTCGGCAAACCGATACGCCGGTACGCGGCGCAAGGGCGGTCAATTCATTCGATCAGGGCGCTGGCAGCCGCCGTGCGCGGCGCCAGCCCAGCACGGCCACCAGCACCACCGTCAGCGCGGCCAGCCCGAACCACTGGAAGGCATAGCCATAGTGGCGCTCGGCGCCGGCGTCGGCTGGCGGCCAGTCGCGCGCCAGGCCGTCACCGCTGTCGTTGCGCTGCTCGATCACCAGCGGGTGCAGGGCCAGCCCGGTTTCGGCGGCATACGGCGCGATCTCGAGGTTCTGGCGGATACTGCTGCCGGCTGCCTCCTGGCCCAGGCTATAGACACGCGGCACACCGGCCAGTGCCGTGCCCGTGACGGTCACCTCGCCCGCAGGCGTCGGGAACGGCGCGATCCGGGTGCGGTCCCCGGCATCGCGCGGCAGCCAGCCGCGCAGCACCAGCACCGCGCGCATGGCGCCGGCCTCGCCCGGCGCCGCGCCGATCACCAGCGGCGTCACCACCAGGAAGCCGGCGCGGCTGTCGCCGCTGCGGCCGCCGGTGCCGTGGGGGCGATTATCCAGCAATACGGTGCGCGATGCGTCGAAGCGCCCGGTCACGCGCACCGCGCGGTCGGTCACAACTTGTGACAGCGGCGCCGTGCCCAGCACCACCGGCGGCTGCGTTGCGAGCGCCTGCAGCCGTGCGGCGCGCGCTTCCTTCTCATGCGCGCGACCGAGCTGCCAGTTACCCAGCGCGCAAGTCACCGCGACCACGACCAGTGCGGCCGCCAGCGGCAACGGGCTGGCGAAGCGGCGCCAGCTCATCGTCCCTGCGGCACTGTGAAGCGCGCCCCGGTGCGATAATGGGCCTGTGCGCCGCACGTCGCGCCGCGCCTGCCCCCAAACCGCCCCGCCATGCGCTTTGTCATCATCATTGCCTTCATCCTGATCATCGCCAGCCTGGCGTCGGCCCTGTTCTTCATGATGCGCGACCGCGGCAAGACGCCCAACATGATGCGTTCGCTGATGCTGCGCGTGGGCTTCTCGGTGGCGCTGTTCCTGTTCATCCTGTTCTCGAGCTGGATGGGCTGGATCCACAGCACCGGCATCCGCATGGCGCCCTGAACCGGCGCGCCGCGGCGGCCCGCGATGGGTCCCGTCCCGGCCCGCAAAAGACAAACGCCGCAGGCTGGCCAGGCCCCTGCGGCGTTTCTCTTTTGCGTTGGCGCCGGCGGTCCCGCTCGGTTGCGGGGCCCGCCGGCCGGTACGGCAGCCGGTTACAGCCAGTACACCACGATGTAGAGGAACAGCCACACCACGTCAACGAAGTGCCAGTACCAGGCCGCGCCTTCGAAAGCGAAGTGGTGCTCGGGGGTGAAGTGGCCCTTCAGCACGCGGATCAGCACCACCGCCAGCATGATCGCGCCCATGGTCACGTGGAAACCGTGGAAGCCGGTCAGCAGGAAGAAGGTCGAGCCGTAGATGCCCGAGCTCAGCTTCAGGTTCAGGTCCGAGTAGGCGTGCATGTACTCGTACACCTGGAAGCCCATGAAGATCGCGCCCAGCAGGATGGTCAGCGCCAGGCCCTGGATCAGCTGGCTGCGCTTGCCGGCCAGCAGCGCGTGGTGCGCCCAGGTCAGCGTCACGCCCGACATCAGCAGCAGCGCGGTGTTGATGGTCGGGATCGGCCACGGGCCCATGGTCTGGAAGTTTTCCACCACGCCGGCCGGGCCGGTGTTGGGCCATACCGCGGCAAAGTCGGGCCACAGGATCTTGTTGTTCAGGTCGCCCAGCCACGGCATGGCGATGGCGCGGGCATAGAACAGCGCGCCGAAGAACGCGGCGAAGAACATCACTTCGGAGAAGATGAACCAGCCCATCGACCAGCGGAACGACAGGTCGATGTTCTTGCCGTACATGCCGCCCTCGGACTCGCGGATGGCGTCGCCAAACCAGCTCTTGAGCACGAACAGGAACCACAGCAGGCCGAAGCCGCACAGGTACGGCGCCCAGGGCTGCCCGTTTACCCAACCGGCGGCGCCGGCACCCGTCATCAGCAGGCCGAAGCTAGCGGTGATGGGGTGGCGCGACGGGCCCGGTACGAAGTAGTACGGAGCGTTTGCGCGATTCGCACTCATTCTTTTATCTCCAGCTCAGAGTCTTTGATTCAGTATTCGTTGTCCCCGCCTTGGCACTGCAGGCCGCCCGCCTCCTCTGGGCCGCCCCGCCGCCGCGGTTGCTTTGTTCTGCGACTGCTTTGTCTACCCTTCCTGCCCTGCTACGCCGCCGCCTGGCTCACCACCATGCGCACGATCACCACCAGGATCGCGATGAACACCGCCGCCGCGATCAACCCGGCGATCACCACATGTACCGGGTTCAGCCGCGCCATGTCGCGTTCGTGCTCCGCGCCCTTGCGCAAGCCGATGAACGACCACAGCACCGCGCGCATGGTCTGCGCAAAAGACAGCTTGCGCTTGACCGCGTCTTTCATCTCGTCCATCGCCCGTCCTCCGCCCGACCGGCTTCCGCCGCGGTCCGCTTCAGATGCCCTTGCCGGCCGGCGCGGGCTGCGGCGCCAGCTGGCCTTCGGGCGCCTGCGCCACCGGCGTGCCCACCTCGAAAAAGGTGTACGACAGCGTAATGCTCTTTACATCCTTGGGCAGCGCGGGATCGATCACGAACACCACCGGCATCTCGCGCGCCTCGTTCGCCTTGAGCGTCTGCTGCTTGAAGCAGAAGCACTCCAGCTTCATGAAATACTGGGTCGCCTGCTTGGGCGCGTAGCTCGGGATCGCCTGCGCCGAGATATCGCGCGGCTGTCCGTTGGCCACCTCGTAGACGATCGTCGCCATCTCGCCGGGATGCACTTCCATGCTGTTCTTGACCGGCCGGAAGGCGAAGGGCCCGCGCGCGTTGGAGTCGAACTCCACCGTGATGGTGCGGCTCTTGTCGATCTGCGTGTTCTTGACCGCGCCATGCAGCTCGCGCGTGGTGATCACGTTGATGCCGGTGATTTCGCAGATCTTCTTGTACAGCGGCACCAGCGCGTAGCCAAAGCCGAACATCACGGCAACGATCACCACCAGCCGCAGCATCATGCCGCGGTTGAACCGCTTGTCCGCTTGCTTGTCCGCTTCCTTGTCAGCTTCCCTGCGCGACTGCTGCTCGATGCTCATCTCGCTACCCTGCCGCCTCAGCCAAGGAACTTCATCTTGGCGAAGAACCCCAGAAAGAAAACCACCACGATCGACAACAGGATCAGGCCAAGGCGCCGGTTGGCGGCCTTGTGGTCCGGGCGTGACGGGCTTTTGTCTGGAGACTGCATAACGGTCTTGATACCTGCCGGCGCGGAGGGGCGGACGCTGCCGCCCCTCCACGGCCTGGTTACGCGGATGCCGCCTTAGCGGACCTGCGGCGGAACTTCAAAGGTGTGGAACGGCGCCGGCGACGGCACGGTCCACTCCAGGCCTTCGGCGCCATCCCAGGGCTTGTCCGAGGCCTGCTGGCCGCCGCGGTACGACGGCAGCACCACGAAGAAGAAGAAATACACCTGCATCAGGCCGAAGCCGAGCGCACCGATCGACGCAATCGCGTTGAAGTCGGCGAACTGGGTCGGGTAGTCGGCATAACGGCGCGGCATGCCGGCCAGGCCCAGGAAGTGCATCGGGAAGAAGGTCACGTTGAAGAAGATCAGCGAACCCCAGAAGTGGATCTGGCCGCGAGCCTCGTTGTACATGAACCCGCTCCACTTCGGACCCCAGTAGTAGAAGCCCGCGAACAGCGCGAACAGCGAGCCGGCCACCAGCACATAGTGGAAGTGCGCCACGATGAAGTAGGTGTCCTGCAGCTGGATGTCGATCGGGGCCACGGCCGGCATCAGGCCGGTGAAGCCGCCGATGGTGAACACGAAGATAAAGCCGATCGCGAACAGCATCGGGGTCTCAAAGGTCATCGAGCCGCGCCACATGGTGGCGATCCAGTTGAAGATCTTCACCGCGGTCGGCACCGCGATCAGCATGGTCGCGTACATGAAGAACAGCTGGCCGGTTACCGGCATGCCGGTCGTGAACATGTGGTGGGCCCACACGATGAACGACAGGATGGCGATCGAGGCGGTGGCGTACACCATCGAGCTGTAGCCGAACAGGCGCTTGCGCGCGAACGCCGGCACCACGTGCGAGATGATCCCGAACGCCGGCAGGATCATGATGTAGACCTCGGGATGGCCGAAGAACCAGAAGATATGCTGGTACATCACCGGGTCGCCGCCGCCGGCGGCCGAGAAGAAGCTGGTGCCGAAGTGGCGGTCGGTCAGCACCATGGTGATGGCGCCTGCCAGCACCGGCATCACGGCGATCAGCAGGTAGGCGGTGATCAGCCAGGTCCAGCAGAACATCGGCATCTTCATCAGCGTCATGCCGGGGGCGCGCATGTTGAGGATGGTCACGATGATGTTGATCGAGCCCATGATCGACGACGCGCCCATGATGTGCATGGCGAAGATGGCCATGTCCATGCCCGGGCCCATCTGCACCGACAGCGGCGCGTACAGGGTCCAGCCCGCGGCGGTGGCGCCACCCGGCACGAAGAACGAGCCGGCCAGCAGCAGCGCGGCCGGCGGCATCAGCCAGAAGCTGAAGTTGTTCATGCGCGCGAACGCCATGTCGGAAGCGCCGATCTGCAGCGGGATCATCCAGTTGGCGAAGCCGACGAAGGCCGGCATGATCGCGCCGAACACCATCACCAGGCCGTGCATGGTGGTGAACTGGTTGAACAGCTCGGGGCGGAAGAACTGCAGGCCCGGCTCGAACAGTTCCAGGCGGATCAGCAGTGCCAGCACGCCGCCCGACAGCAGCATGATGAACGAGAACAGCAGGTACAGCGTACCGATGTCCTTGTGGTTGGTGGCGAACAGCCAGCGGCGCCAGCCATGCGGGTGATCGTGCGCGTGGTCGTCATGCGCGTGATCGTGCGGATGGGCGAGTGCGTCCGGGGTAGCAGTACTCATCGCAAATGCTCCTCTAATCCTGTTCTGTCTTCAGCGGGTCAGCCGGCGACGCGGTTGCCCGCGAGACTGGCCTGCTTGTCAGCCTGGGCGGCCGGATTGGCTTCGGCCTTCGGCGCTTCGCCGCCGGCCGCGCCACCGCCTTCGGGGAACTTGCCCGCGCGGGCACCCACGAATTCGCTCGGCTGGATCACTTCACCCGTCTTGTTGCTCCAGGCGTTGCGCGTATAGGTCATGACCGTGGCCAGCTCGGTGTCCGACAGCTGCTTCCACGACGGCATGCCGCCCTTGCCTTCCAGCAGCATGTGCATCTGGCCGGCCTTCGGGCCGTTCACGATCTTGGAGCCGTCCAGCGCCGGGAACGCGCCGCCGCCCTTGCCGTTGGGCTGGTGGCAGACCGCGCAGTTGGCCGCGTAGATCTTCTCGCCGCGCACCTTGGCTTCGTCCAGGGTCCAGGTCTTGTTGGGATCGTCGGCCTTGGCCGCCAGCTCCTTCTTCTTGCCGTCGACCCACTTGGTGTAGTCGGCGTCAGAGACCACGCGCACCACGATCGGCATGAAGGCGTGTTCCTTGCCGCACAACTCGGCGCACTGGCCGCGGTACACCCCGATCTTCTCGGCCTTGAACCAGGTGTCGCGCACGAAGCCGGGGATCGCATCCTGCTTGACGCCGAAGGCCGGGATCATCCAGGCGTGGATCACGTCGTTGGCGGTGGTGACGATGCGGATCTTCTTGTTGACGGGCACCACCAGCTCGTTGTCCACCTCCATCAGGTAGGTGTTCGACTTGGCCTGCTCGTTGTTGATCTGCTCGCGCGGGGTGGTCAGGGTCGAGACGAAGGAGATGCCCTCGCCTTCGCCCTTCAGGTAGTCATAGCCCCACTTCCACTGGTAGCCGGTGGCCTTGATGGTGACGTCGGAGTTGGTGGTGTCCTTCATCGCGACCACGGTCTTGGTGGCCGGCAGGGCCATCGCGATCACGATCAGGAACGGGACGATGGTCCACACCACCTCGACGGTGATGCTCTCGTGGAAGGAGGCGGGCTTGGCGCCCTTGGCCTTGCGGTGCGTGAAGATGGAATAGAACATCACGGCAAACACCGCGATGAAGATCACCGTGCAGATGATCAGCATCATCCAGTTCAGCCAGTGAATCTGTTCGGCGATCTTGGTAACCGGCTCGGTCAGGTTGAGCTGGCGCACGGCGGGGCCGCCCGGCATGTCGCTGACCGCGGACGCCGCCTGGCTGGCAAGCAGGGACACGCCGGCCAGACAAACTGCGGATGCCTTCTTCCACATTTTCATTTGTTATCTACCCAATTTACAGATTCAAATCTGTCCCCGCCGCCGCTTCCGCCGCCTCTCAGAGGCGGCGCAAGGCCGCTGCGAGCTCCTGCGCGAACTTGCGTCGCCGGTACGGGTCCACGTAACACCCCACCTGTACCGCACGCCTGCCCGAGCGCAGTATCACCAGCGCGCGGAACGATTCACCCAGTTCGATCCGCACCCAGCACGGATTGAATTCCTGGCGCGTCACCCGTCCGGCGCTGGCTGTCTCCACGACCAGCGTGCCGTCGGTGATGCTGACGCGCTCATAGTCTGTCGCATGGCGCGCATACACAAGCAGGGCGATGCCCAGCCCGATCAGCTCGATGCTGGCAAAGGGCAGCACGAGCCACGACCCTTGCCAGGCGAAAAACAACGCGATGGCAAGCGAAACCGTGAGGATCGAGAGGTAAAACCAGCCGACCTGGCGTGGACTCAGCGAGCAGTTCCGCTTCATCAGCCAGTCGTGGGGCGAGGAGGAAGGTCCGTCGAGATTTCCGCCGGAGTCACCACCTGCCGTCTGGAATGCGATACCCAAGTCTTGCATCGCCAACCACTCTGCATCGGATGCACACCCGGGACGATGGCGTCCGGACCGCACAGTGCGTGCAAACCAGGACGTTCTTGTGCCAGGGGACCACTGCGACAAACTGGCGCATTATAGGGCGCTTCCCATACACGGACAAGGGCGCGACTTGACCGCAAGGCTTGCGCGCCGCCTGATTCTGTGCATGGGCCGAAATACTGCCATCGCCCTGCCCGCCGCGCCGGCTCTATGTTTGCGGCAATCGCGAGCCGGCGCAAGTTAACTCAGTTTTAACCTGCGCGACGCGGTTTTGCACGGCCGATCTGGTCCAGCGGCACCACCGCGCGGCCTTCGCCGTCACGCGCCTGCGCGCCGCGCGACGCCAGCTTCCAGGCATGGCCGTAGACGATCTCGAAACTCAGCGGGATCACGCCGTCGGCGTTGCGCCGCCGCTCCACCGCCTGCATCAGCGCCTGGTACCAGCCGCGGCCGCGCAGACCCTGCGGCGGCGCCCCGGCCGGCACGCGCAGGCCGCCGAAGGCCTGCACCTCGCGCAGCAGCGTCACGGGCGACTCGTAGGTCACGGTCAGGGTCTCCATGTCCATCACCGGGGTCGACCAGCCGCTGTGCACCAGCATGTCGCCGATGTCATGCATGTCGACAAAGCGCAACGTATGGGCCGCGTCGTCGACCTCGGCGAAGGCCGCGCGCAGCTCCTTCAGCGTGTCCGGGCCGAACAGCGAGAACAGCACCAGTCCCTCGTCGCGCGCCACCCGGTGCCACTCCGGGAACACGCGGTGCGGCTCCGGATGCCAGTGCAGGGCGAGGTTGGACCACAGCAGGTCGAAGCTCGCGGGCGCAAAAGGCAGTGTGGCAAGATCGCCCTGGACCAGGTCGAACAGCGGCCGCTTGCCCAGCATGCGGCCGATCCAGCCCGGCCGGCGCTGCGGATCGCGCTGGCCGGCCTCGGCAAGCATCGCGCCGGAGATGTCCAGGCCGGCGATCTGCGCATCCGGAAAGCGCGCGCGCAGCCCCGCCAGGCCCTGGCCGTGGCCGCAGCCGATATCGAGCGCGCGCTGCGGCGCCAGGCGGATCACCTCCATGCGCTCCTGCATGCGGCGGCCGATCTCGCCCAGCAGGAAATCGAGCTGGCCGAAGCCGCGGCTGCGCCGGTCGAAGGCGAGCCGGGTCAGGCGCGCGGGCGGCAGGAAGGCATCGGGAGAATCGGCGGCATGCAGGGACACGGGCAGACAGGGCAGCAAGGAAAACAGGAACCGGCGCGCGGGCAGGGTCTGCCCAAGGCGCCGGACGAACAAGGCCGCCGCGCCCGATGGGCCGCGACCGGACGGCAAGTATACGCGCGCGCCGCGCAGGCTGCCGGCGCCGCCGGCCGCGCCTGGTCCAGTGCGCGCGAACAGTTGTTGCCCAGCGCCTGCGCGCTGTGCGGGGCGGTGCAGCGGCAGGTGGTGTGCGCGCCCTGCGCCGCCGACCTGCTGCGCCCGGTGCGGCGCTGCCCGGTATGCGCGCTGGCGCTGGGGCGGCATTTCCACTGCCCGGCCTGCGGCGCCTCGCCCCGCGCCTTCGACCACGCCCATACGCTGGGCGACTACGCTTCGCCGCAGGACCAGCTGGTGCTGTCGCTCAAGTTCGGCCACGCCTTGCCGCTGGCGGCCTGGCTCGCCGCCAGGCTGGCGCAGGGCCTGCCCGGGGCCTGGGCCGCGGCCCGGCATGCCGCACCCGACCTGATCGTGCCGGTGCCGCTGTCGCCGCAACGGCTGGCCGCGCGCGGCTTCAATCAGGCCTGGGAAATCGCCCGGCCGCTGGCGCGCCTCCTGGGCCTGCGCGCCGACCCGGTGCTGCTGCAACGCCAGCGCGACACCGGCAGCCAGCGCGCGCTGGACCTGGCCGCGCGGCAGGTGAACCTGCGCGGCGCGTTCGCGCCCACGCGCGCCACGCGGCTCGATGGCCTGCACGTGGCGCTGGTGGACGATGTGATGACTTCCGGCGCGACCCTGCAAGAGGCCGCCGCCGTGCTCAAGGCGCGGGGCGCGGCCCGGGTCAGCGTGATCGTCGCGCTGCGCACGCCGTAGCGGGCGGGATGACAGGGGCACGGGCGCGCGGTAAGCTGCGCACCGTTCTGACGAAGGGCGCCCGCGCGCCCGCCATCGCCCCGCATCATGTTCCACGTCGTCCTGGTCGAACCGGAAATCCCGCCCAATACCGGCAATGTGATCCGCCTGTGTGCCAACACCGGCGCGCAGCTGCACCTGGTCAAACCGCTGGGATTTCCGCTGGAGGACGCACGCATGCGCCGCGCGGGGCTGGATTACCATGAGTACGCCACCATGCGCGTGCACGACAGCTGGGATGCGCTGATGGCCAGCGAACAACCGGACCCGACGCGCATGTTTGCCCTGACCACGCGCGGCTCCACGCCGTTCGGCCAGGTGGCGTTCCGGCCGGGCGACTGGTTCGTGTTCGGCTCCGAGACGCGCGGACTGTCGCCCGAGCGCCGCGAGTGGTTCCCTCCCGCGCAGCGCATCCGGCTACCGATGCGGCCGGACAACCGCAGCCTGAACCTGTCCAATACGGTTGCCGTGGTGGTATTCGAAGCCTGGCGGCAGAACGGCTTCGCGGGCGGCAGCTGACGCTGCCCCCAGGGCCAGTCCGGCTTACTCCGGCTGCACGCCGGCTGCGCGGATCACCTTGTCCCAGCGCGCCTTCTCGCTGGCCATGGTCTGCCGCAGCGATGCCGGCGCGGTGCCGGCCGGCACGAAATACTGCGCGCGCATCTTGTCGCGCACGTCGGCGTTGCCGATGATCGCCACCAGTTCGCGGTAGAGCCGGTCGATCACCGCCTGCGGCGTGCCCGCGGGCGCCAGCACGGCCTGCCAGGAAATCGCCTCGAAGCCGGGGTAGCCCGACTCCGCCACCGTAGGGACCGACGGCAGCACCGCGGTGCGCCCCGTGGTGGTCACCGCCAGCACGCGCAGCTTGCCGGCGTTGACCTGCGGCATCGCGATCGCCGGCACCATGAAAGCCGCCTGCACCTGCCCGCCGACCATCGCCGTGGCGACCTGCGGAAAGCCGGGATACGGCACGTGCTGCAGGTCGACGCCCGCCATCGCCTTCAGCTGCTCCATCGCCAGGTGCGAGGCGCTGCCGTTGCCGGGCGAGCCATAGTTCAGTTCCCCCGCCCGGGACCGCGCCAGCGCGACGAACTCGCGCAGGTTGTGCACCGGCAGTCTTGCATCGACCACCAGCACATTGGGCGAGGTCGCCACCAGCGTGACCGGGGCCAACTGTCGGAACGGATCGTAGTTGAGGTTGCGCGACAGTGTGGGCGCGGTCACCAGCGGGCCGTTGATGGTGAACAGCAGCGTGTAGCCGTCCGGCGCCGCGCGCGCGACCATGCCGGTGCCGATGTTGCCGCCGGCGCCCGGGCGGTTTTCCACCACCACCGGCTGGCCGAGCGCGGCGGCCAGCTTTTCGGTCAGGATGCGCGCGATCAGGTCGGGCGACGAGCCCGGCGGGAACGGCACCACCATGCGCAGCGGCCGCGCCGGCCAGGGTTGGGCGATAGCGCTGCCGGAGGCCCCGGCGGCGCAGGCGGCAGCGAGCGCGATCAGCGCCTGGCGTCGTGTTGACATGCGATGCAGAAGCTCAGGAATCAGTGGATACACGGCCTGTCATTCGTCGCGCGCGTCGCGTTGCAGCAGCTGCGCCACCGCGTCGGCGGCGCTGAGCCCGTCGAACAGCACCGCGCAGACGGCGCGCGCGATCGGCATTTCGATGCCATGCGTGGCGGCCAGTTCGGCCACCGCCTGCGCGCAGCGCACGCCTTCGGCAACATGCCCCAGGCCGGCCAGGATCTGCTCCAGGCTCTGCCCCGCCGCCAGTTGCTGTCCGACCTTGCGGTTGCGCGACAGATCGCCGGTGGCGGTCAGGATCAGGTCGCCGACGCCGGCCAGGCCCATGAAGGTCTCGACCCGGCCGCCCAGCGCCAGGCCAAGCCGCGTCATCTCGGCCAGCCCGCGCGTCACCAGCGCCGCGCGCGCGTTCAGCCCCAGGCCCAGCCCGTCGCTGGCGCCGGTGGCGATCGCCAGCACGTTCTTGACCGCCCCGCCGACTTCCACGCCGGTCAGGTCATCGCTGCCATAGATGCGCATGGCGTGATGGTGGAAGGCCGCCTGGGCGCGGTCCGCCAGCGAGGGCTCGGTGCCGGCCACGGTCAGCGCGCACGGCAGCCCCAGCGCCACCTCGCGGGCGAAGCTGGGGCCGGTCAGCACGCCATAGGCAAAGCCCTCGGTGCGCCCGACGGCGTCGAGCTCGGCCCGCACCATCTGGTGCGGAAGCAGGTGGGTGCCGGCCTCGAAGCCCTTGCACAGCCACAGCATCGACACCGGCTTCGCGCCGCGCGCGGCCAGCCGGCGCGTCATCTCGCGCAAGCCCGCCACCGGCGTCGCCACCACCACGATGCCGTCCGCATCGTCGGCGGCGTGCGCCACCGCCTGCTCGAAATCCGCCTGCACCGCCAGCCGTTCGGACAGTGTCACGCCGGGCAGGTAGGCAGCGTTCTCGCGCGTGGCCGCGAGCGCCGCGAGCTGCGCCGGGTCGCGTCCCCACAACACCACGTCATTGGTGGCCGCGGCATGGCTGGCGAGGGCGGTGCCCCACGCCCCGGCACCCAGGAAGGTCAGTTTCATGGCAGCTCGAACAGTAGTTGGCGCAAGCGCTTTGGCCGCTTGCGCCAACGATGGTAGCCCAAAGGCAAAACGGGGCCGCAGCCCCGTTTCAGTGGATGGCGCAGAACGCCGGGATCAGTGGCGAGCCTGGCTGCCGTCGGGCATCACGATGCCGCTGTTGCCGCCTTCGGCACCACCCTGCGCCTCTTCCATGGCGGCCTGCAGGCGCTGCTCGTACAGCGCCTGGAAGTTGATTTCCGACAGGTGGATGGCCTGGAAGCCGGCGCGCGTGATCACGTCGGCGATATTGCCGCGCAGGTACGGGTAGAGGATGGTGGGGCAGGCAATGCCCAGCAGCGGGTCCAGCTGCTCGACCGGCACGTTGCGGATATCGAAGATACCGGCCTGGTGCGCTTCAACCAGGAAGGCGACCTTGTCCTGCACCTTGGTCGTCACGGTGCCGGTCACCACCACTTCGAAGATGCCTTCCTGCAGCTGCGAAGCGCCGACGTTGACCTGCACTTCCACCGACGGGGCTTCCGATTCCAGGAAGATCGCCGGCGAGTTGGGCTGCTCCAGCGACATGTCCTTCAGGTAGACGCGCTGGATGTTGAAGAAAGGTTGATCGTCCTGCTGGGTGTTTTGCTGGTCGCTCATGAAAGGCTTCCGGGAGGATGGGCTGGATGCGTGTCGGGGACGGCGGCGGCAGCGCCTGCATCGTGCAGGGCCGGCCGGTTCCCGGTTGGAAAACGCATATGGTACATGACGCGAGTGGCGAATTCACCCGCGCCGGAGGGGATGGCGGGACCAGCCCGCGCGAAATCAGACGATTCTGCGCAGAGGCCGTCCCAATGCGGTGGCTCAGGCGGCCAGCAGCGGCAGCAGTCCGCCCTGGCGGTCGAGCGCCGAGAGGTCGTCGAAGCCGCCCACGTGGGTGTCGTCGATGTAGATCTGCGGCACGGTGCGGCGGCCGGTGCGGCTCATCATCTCTTCACGCTTGCCCGGTTCGCGGTCGATCAGGATTTTCTCGATCGTTTCCACGCCGCGGGACTTGAGCAGGCGTTCAGCCATGACGCAATACGGGCACACCACGGTGCTGTACATGACGACGCGGGCCATGTGGGTTCTCCTTGAATGCAATGGGCGCGCCCTGGCCTGGCCGGGACACGCCGACGGTTACGACAGGTTGCCGCGCTTACTTCACCAGCGGCAGGCCGGCCTGCTGCCAGGCGGCAATGCCGCCCTCGAGCGCGTAGATCTCACTGTAACCGGCTTCCTTCAGCGCTGCCTGGGCCTTGCCCGAGCGCTGGCCGGTCTGGCATACCACGATGATGGGGGCAGCCTTGTCCTTTGCAAGCCCGGCCGCGCGCGAGGGCAGGTCGGCCAGCGGCGCGCTCTTGGCCTGCGGCAGGTGGCCCTTGGCGTACTCCGCGGGCTCGCGGATGTCGACCACGACCGCGCCGCGCTTGTTGATCAGTTGGGTCGCGGTGGCCGTATTGACCGACTTGCCGCCCGCGCTGCGCGAGATCGCGGGCCAGGCCAGCAGGCCGCCCGACACCACGGCGAGGGCGATCAGGGCGAGGTTGTTATAGTCGGCGAAGAAATTCACGTTGGCTTTCCGGTAGGTTGGGTCGGCGGCATTATAAAATACGCGGTTTGGCGTCCAGGCCCTGCCGCTGCACGGCCATCCGCCATTGTCGCCTGTCCGAGACATGGGATGCTTACTGAATCCCGTCCTGGCCTCATTTCACGGCCCTCCAGGTGACGGCGCGGACGCATGCAGGTTACCTACTCTCTGGAAGCAGCAGCATGTACAAGCTCGTCCTCATCCGCCACGGCGAATCCACGTGGAACCTCGAAAACCGCTTTACCGGCTGGGTCGACGTCGACCTGACCGACACCGGCGCCGCCCAGGCGCGCCAGGCCGGCAAGCTGCTCAAGGAAGCCGGCATGGGCTTCGACGTGGCCTACACCTCGGTGCTCAAGCGCGCCATCCGCACGCTCTGGCACGTGCAGGATGAAATGGACCTGATGTGGATTCCGGTGCGCAACGAATGGCGCCTGAACGAGCGCCACTATGGCGCCCTGGCCGGCCTGAACAAGTCCGAGACCGCGGCCAAGTTCGGCGACGAACAGGTGCTGGTCTGGCGCCGCAGCTACGACACGCCGCCGCCGGCGCTGGAGCCGACCGATCCGCGCGCCTCGTACGACGATCCGCGCTACGCCAATGTGCCGCGCAACGAAATCCCACTGACCGAGTGCCTGAAGGACACCGTGGCCCGCGTGATGCCGCTGTGGAACGAATCCATCGCCCCCGACATCCAATCCGGCAAGCGCGTGGTGATTGCCGCCCACGGCAACAGCATCCGCGCGCTGGTGAAATACCTGGACCAGATTTCGGATGACGACATCGTCGGCCTCAATATTCCCAACGGCACCCCCCTCGTCTACGAGCTCGACGCCGACCTGCGCCCCCTGCGCCACTACTACCTGGGTGACCAGGAAGCCATCGCCGCCTCGCTGGCGGCCGTGGCCAGCCAGGGCAAGGCACGCTGAGATCCGCCCGGGCGGCCGCGCCAGGATGTGCGGCCGCCCACCCTGAGCCGGGACGGGACAGGCCCATTTCTCCACTCGCACTTATACTGTCGGACAAACCGCCCGCGCCGGGCGGCCGCAGCCGGCATAATCCCCATACCGTACACCCGTACTTCGCGTACAAGTTCAGGCAGCCCTCATGCGCAAGACGCTCAAGAACATCAGCCTAGTTTCTGTCGGCCTCGTCGCCGGCGTGCTCGCCACGCTGCAGATTTCGGCGACCGCGCAGAATTCATCGGGGCCCCTGCCGCTGGACCAGTTGCGGCTGATGGCCGATATCTTCGGGCAGATCAAGCGCGAGTACGTGGAGCCGGTCGATGACAAGAAGCTGCTGACCGAAGCCATCAAGGGCATGGTCGCCAGCCTCGACCCGCATTCGTCCTACCTGGACGAGAAGGACTTCAAGGAACTGCAGGAAGGCACGCGCGGGCGCTTTGCCGGCCTGGGCATCGAAATCTCGCAGGAAGAAGGCCTGGTCAAGGTGATCAACCCGATCGAGGACACGCCCGCCTTTCGCGCCGGCATCCAGCCCGGCGACCTGATCACCCGTATCGACGACAAGCCCGTGCGCGGGCTGCCGCTGGAGCAGGCGGTCAAGCGCATGCGCGGCGAGCCCGGCACCAAGGTCACGCTGACGATCTACCGCAAGAGCGAGGAACGCACCTTCCCGGTCTCGATCACGCGCGCCGAAATCCGCGTGCAGTCGGTCAAGGCCAAGATGCTGGACAACAATATCGGCTGGATCCGCCTGACCAGCTTCCAGGAACGCACCATTTCCGACCTGTCGCGCAAGCTCACCGAGCTGGCGCAGAAGAACCCCAACATGAAGGGCCTGGTGCTGGACCTGCGCAACAACGGCGGCGGCGTGCTGCAGGGCGCGGTCGGCGTGGCCGCGGCGTTCCTGCCGGAAGACGCCACGGTGGTGTCGACCAACGGCCAGGTGCCCGATGCCAAGCGCGTGTACAAGGCAACGTACAACAACTACCGCCTGTCGTCGCTGGAAGATGATCCGCTCAAGGACCTGCCCGCGCTGTACAAGAAGATCCCGATGGTGGTGCTGACCAACGCCTACTCCGCCTCGGCCTCCGAGATCGTGGCCGGCGCGCTGCAGGACCACCACCGCGCCCAGATCATGGGCAAGACCACCTTTGGCAAGGGCTCGGTGCAGACCGTGCGCCCGCTCACCAACGACACCGGCATCAAGCTCACCATCGCGTACTACTACACGCCGAGCGGCAAGTCGATCCAGGCCAAGGGCATCCGCCCGGATATCCCGGTCGACCAGAACCCCGAAGGCGACCCGGACGACGCGCTGATCACGCGCGAGATCGACACCGAGCGCCATCTGCACAACAAGCAGGAATCGGAAGAACCGGAAATGACCGAACGCGAGCAGCGCCGCGTCGAGGAACTGCGCCGCCTGGAAGAAGAGAACGCCAAGAAGACCCCGGAAGAGCGCGAAAAAGAGCGCCGTAAGAAGCCGGTGGAATTCGGCTCGGCCGACGACTTCATGCTGCAGCAGGCGATCGCCCAGCTCAACGGCCAGCCGGTCAAGCGCTCGAAGTCGAAGCTCGAGACCAACCCGCCGGCCGATAACGGCAAGGCCGCCAAGCCCACGGGCAAGAGCGGCGCCAGGGGCGTCAGCGCACCGGCCGCCAAGCCGGCGGCGCCGGCCCCCGGCAAGCAGCCGCCCGCCAGCGCGCCGATCGGCGAGCCGCTGGGCACGCCGACTGGCAAGGCACCGTAAATTCCACAGGCCTTTCAGTGAGGCTGCCGGCATGAGCGACGCGACCCACGCAGGCCCGCAGGACGACCCGTCCGACGGCCTCGACGACGAACAACTGCTGCGCTATTCGCGCCATATCCTGCTCGACGAGCTGGGCATCGAAGGCCAGCGCCGCCTGCTGGCCGGCCACGCCGTGGTGATCGGCGCCGGTGGCCTCGGCGCCGCCGCCCTGCCCTTCCTGGCCTCGGCCGGCGTCGGCCGCATCACTGTGGTCGACAACGACGAGGTCGACCTGACCAACCTGCAGCGCCAGATCATCCACACCACCGCCAACGTGGGCCGGCCCAAGGTCGACTCCGCCCGCGAAGGCATGCTGCGCATCAATCCCGGCCTGGACATCGTCACGGTGCCGGCGCGCGTGGGGGACGACGAACTGGACAAGCTGGTGGCGTCGGCCAGCGTGGTGCTCGACTGCTGCGACAACTTCGCCACGCGCCAGGCCGTCAACCGCGCCTGCGTGCGCCACAAGGTGCCACTGGTCTCCGGCGCCGCGCTGCGCTTCGACGGCCAGATCAGCGTATTCGACCGCCGCCAGCCCGACGCGCCGTGTTACGCCTGCCTGTTCCCGCCGGCCGAACCCGCGCCGGAAGTCGCCTGCGCCACCATGGGCGTGTTCGCGCCACTGGTCGGCATGGTCGGCACCGTGCAGGCAGCCGAGGCCCTCAAGCTGCTTGCCGACGTGGGCGACAGCCTCGCCGGCCGGCTGCTGATGGTCAATGCGCTGTCGATGGAATGGACCACCATGCGGCTGGCTCGGACGCCGGATTGCCCGGTGTGCGGCGGGCACTGAGTCCGGCACTTCGCCGCTGAACGATGCGGCCGGCGCTGCCAGGCGCCAGCGTGGCCGGGGCCGCTCTCCCGCTTCTCCCTATCGCGCTGCCCGCACGGCCGTCCTGCATGCGGCAGGCGCGGCTGCTGCATACGCAGAATTTTCCGCTGCCCGGCATTAACGCACGGCTCTAGAATACTGCGAACTATTTTTGACATATTTGCCATTTATTCTGATGGCACGATTGTTGCGATGGACGCAGGGAGTTCGGAAAGCGAATGGATGCAGCCACCCTTTACCAGCAGCTCTTCAGCGCGGCCCATCGCTTATTTGCACTCGAAGGCGAGGGTGTTATCCGCGAACTAGCGGTCGAAGCCTGGGTCGGCCGCGAAGCCATCTCGGCGCTGTTCGAATGGCGCATCGTGGCGGTCAGCGCCAATGCCGACATCGCGCTGGACAGTCTGATGGGGCAGCGCACCACGCTGCTGACTACGCTCGCCGGCGGTGGCCAGTCACGCCGCACCGGCCTGATCCGCCAGGCCGAGAAGCTTGGTGCCGACGGCAGCCTCGCGCGCTATCGCCTGACCGTGATCCCTTGGCTGTGGCTGACCACGCAGCAGCACCACAGTCAGGTGTTCCAGAACCGCACGCTCGACAGCATCATCGAAGCCGTTCTTCAGGACTATGCGCCGTATGCGCACTGGCGTTACGCCGCCGGTGCCGAAGCCCGCATCGCCGCGTTCGGTGAACGCGACCACATCGCGCAATTCCGCGAGACCGACTACCAATTCTTGTCGCGCCTGCTGGCCGAGGCCGGTCTCGGATATACCGTGGCGGAAGACGACGAAGCGCCCTTCGGTCATGCCGTGGTCTTCTTTGCCGACAGCGCGCAATTGCCGGAAGACCCTGAGTCCGCGGCCGGCGGTGGTATCCGCTACCACCGTGCGCATAGCCAGGAATCGGCTGACGCCATCCAGCAGTTGATCTGTGAGACGCGTGCCGCGGTCGGCGGCGTGGCGGTGAGCGCCTGGGACCCCGAAGCCAAGCGCGCGATCCGTGGTCATGCGCCGGCGCGCTACGGCGTCTTTTCCGGCCGTGCCGTGAGTCCGGATCCCTATTTTTCAGTGAGCCTGTCGCTGGCGCCGGACACGACCAGCGCGCAGCGCGTCGCCGAACAGGTGATGGAAGCGATCGAGGTTCGCGCGCTGGTCTTCACCGGCAGCGGCTCCGTACGCACGCTGCGCAGCGGCACGCGCCTGACCGTCACGGATTGCCCGCACCTGCCGCCCCAACCGGACGATACGGCGGGGTATCCGCTGCTGCTCGATGCGGTGGAACACTGCGG